>JBGTSY010000001.1:0-87621 GCA_041940025.1 Thiotrichaceae bacterium
GGCCATTACCCCACCAACTAGCTAATCCGACGCGGGCTCATCCAACAGCACGAGGTCCCGAAAGATCCCCCGCTTTCCTCCATAGAGTGTATGCGGTATTAGCCTGAGTTTCCCCAGGTTGTCCCCCACTGCTAGGTAGATTCCCACGCGTTACTCACCCGTTCGCCACTCGACGCCTGGAAGCAAGCTTCCATCGTTTCCGTTCGACTTGCATGTGTTAAGCATGCCGCCAGCGTTCAATCTGAGCCAGGATCAAACTCTTCAGTTCAAGTTTGATGTCGCTTAAGGCGACAAATCTTTTTTCCATACTTCACCATTCTAAAACTGCTTGAATGATTCAATATGGAAGATCTATTGTGGCTCTATCGCAATCAACGCGAGCGCCCACACAAACTGTTCGGTCCTAATTTTTAAAGAGCAGCTCAGGGATGACAAGATCCAATCTGAGCGTCGAAGGGCGAGTATTATAGCGGCGTAAACCAAGCGGTCAAGGCATTTTTCATCTGAAAACTGCTTTGTTGAAAAACACTTAGTTTATTTGACCGTATCTCGGTACTCACCTAGTGATTGTTAGCCAAGATTAGCTAAAAAGTTCCACTTAGCATCTTGATATAAGACAACCATAAGAGCAAAAAATGCACCACCGTTACGGCAAATTCAAATAAAACTTTACCAGTGACTGCACTAAATGAATTTATAGAAGAGATCGCGCTACCGGTTTGCTGCTATTGTAGCACCACTCGTGCAAAACGCCGCTTGCCCACCTGTATGACCTTCTCTCCCCTAGGTACCAATGATTTTTCATCGGACACTTTCTTGCCCTCTATTTTTACCGCGCCCTGGCGCACCATGCGCATCGCATCCGAGGTACTTTTAGTTAATCCCGCTTGCTTTAACAGATTGGCGATGGGAATGCCCTCTTTCTCGATAGGAATTACCAACTCCGGCATCTCGCTAGGCATCGAACCCTTTTGAAAGCGGGCGATAAATTCCTTTTGTGATTCATCTGCGGCCGCTTGACTATGAAATCGAGCCACTAACTCTTTTGCCAATTCAAACTTGATATCACGAGGATTCATGCCGCCATCTACCTGTTCTTTCCACCCGCAAATTTCAGACATGGGACGAAAACTAAGTAACTCAAAGTAGCGCCACATTAGATCATCTGATATGGACATCACTTTGCCGAAGATTTCTCCCGGAGCCTCATCGATGCCAATATAGTTGTCTAAGGATTTGGACATCTTTTTCACGCCATCCAATCCTTCCAACAAAGGCAAGGTCACCACAACTTGCTGCTCTTTACCAAAGTGTTTTTGTAGCTCCCGCCCCATTAGTAAGTTAAATTTTTGATCGGTACCACCGATTTCAATGTCTGCATCGAGTTGTACTGAGTCATACCCCTGAATCAATGGGTAGAGAAATTCATGGATTGCTATCGGACGGCCATCGGCATACCGTTTGGAAAAATCATCCCGCTCTAACATCCTGGCAACCGTGGATTGGGCTGCAAGTTGAATGAGATCTGCAGCCGAGAGTGGATTCAGCCAAGTGGAATTAAACACCACTTCAGTTTTTTCCCGATCGAGGATCTTGAAAATTTGCGCTTCATAGGTTTTTGCGTTCTGTGCGACTTGATCTCTGCTCAGCGGTTGCCGAGTGACATTCTTGCCTGTGGGATCACCAATGGTGGCGGTAAAATCCCCAATAATAAATAGGATCTGATGGCCCAACTGCTGAAATTGGGCGAGCTTATTGATCAATACGGTATGTCCCAGGTGCAGATCCGGGGCAGTTGGGTCAAAACCGGCCTTAATTCGCAAGGGTCGGCCTTTTTTTAACTTGGTTAATAGCTCTTCTCGTGGCAAGATTTCAGCACAACCACGGCTGATAAGATCCAATGCTTGTTTGATGTCGCTAGAGCTTACTTTAACCATCTTTACTTCCTACCCATTACCCTCAATAGTGAGAATCTTCTTCTTGACGTTCAATTAACTATAGTGATTACTAAGAATTGTACGAAATATATGTTAGGGGCTTTACTCAACCATATTCTTAAGTATCATCCCCTGCCAATGAATTTTGGGGATCACTATTTGCTATAAACTAAAATTATGAGACCACCGTCCACCAAAAATTTCGACTTCAAAGAGCCATTGATTGCCAGAGCACCGCGGCAACAATCGTTTTTGGCAAAGCTATCTTCGAACAATATTAAGCCGTTCCTCTTGGCATCTGGCATCGGTATCGCTGCTATGATTGCAAGCTTTGCATTTACCAAAAACTCAGATCTGGTGGCTGAAGCTAACTCAAACGATGCACCCTCTGACTACCAGATCATGGAGAAAAAGATTGCCTTAGCTTTGCCTGCCGAACCAGGCATGCGATTATCCGAAGCGCAACCAGCACACCCGTCGAACTTATCAGCCAGTATCAGCTCACCTCCAACGGTTCAAAGCACGCCTCTGGCACCGATGAACGAAACACCATTGTACACGCTTCCACCCACTAGCGTGTCAAGCGCCAGCGAATCCTCTTGTACCGAAGAGACAGTTCGCTCAGGAGATAGTCTGTCGCTCATATTTTCCCGACATAAGATTTCCGCCAATACGCTAAACGCGGTGGTACGAGCCGGTGGTAAAAAGACTTTAACCAAACTGCTCCCCGGACAAAAATTTCATTTTTGTTTTGATCAGCAGCGACATTTAGCGTCCATGAAGTACGGTTTAAGCGAATTGGAAACTTTGGTGTTAGAGCGCGCACCGAATGGTCACTACACCAAGGATACCAAAACCCGGGAATACCAACGGCTCACTGCTTATGGTGGCGGCACCATTAAGAATTCTCTCTTCTTATCCGCAAAAAGAGCGGGATTATCAGAAAAATTGACCATGGAGCTGGCCTATATTTTTGGTTGGGATATCGATTTTGTACTTGATATCCGCTCAGGAGATGAATTCTTCGTGGTTTACGAAGAGCTTTATCTGGACGGCGAACTGAAAGGCACTGGTCATATAATTTCCGCCGAATTTGTCAACCAGGGCAAGACCTATCAAGCCGTGCGCTATACGGATTCCTCAGGTAAAGTGAATTATTACACCCCAGACGGCCACTCCATGCGCAAGGCGTTCCTGCGAACTCCAGTTAATTTTTCCCGCATCAGCTCCGGCTTTAATTTAAAACGCAAACATCCCGTATTGCACACAGTACGTGCCCATAGAGGTGTGGATTATGCCGCGCCCACAGGCACACCAGTAAAAGCGTCGGGTGATGGCAAGATCACCTTACGTGGTCGCAAGGGTGGTTACGGCCGCACCGTGGTGATTCAACATGGCACCAAATACAGTACGCTCTATGCCCATCTTTCCAGCTATAAATCGGGATTAAAAACCGGATCTCGAGTTCGCCAAGGACAGGTCATTGGCTATGTGGGTCAGTCTGGACTGGCGACAGGCCCTCATCTGCACTATGAGTTCCGCGTGAATGGAGTACACCGGAATCCGCTGACGGTGAAATTACCACAAGCGGATCCAGTCCCTGCCCGTGAAAAAAGCAGATTTACTGAATTGACGACGCCATTGGTAAGCCAAATGGCATCATTAAAGGCGGCGCAATACGCAGAAACCGGGCGATTAATACAAACCCCCTAATACTCATTCAGAGGCGAATGACCCATGCCGGAACTCTACCTGGGCCTGATGTCTGGCACCAGTTTAGACGGTGTCGATGCCGTAGTCGCCGATTTTGAGCCGAAAATCCCGCAATGCCTTCAACAAAAAACCTATCCCCTGCCTACTCGGTTACGGGATGATCTGCTCAGAATCAGTACCAGCGAGACAGCAAGCTATATAGAAGTGGCGCAACTCGACATCTC
Source organism: Thiotrichaceae bacterium (assembly GCA_041940025.1). GTDB lineage: Bacteria > Pseudomonadota > Gammaproteobacteria > UBA5859 > UBA5859 > UBA5859. The sequence continues at coordinate 3,875 of JBGTSY010000001.1, forward strand.
TTTGGGCCATCTTCTGGCTGATATCTCTCTCGATTTATTGGCAGCTGCGAACCTAACACCAGCGCAAATAGTTGCCATAGGCAGTCACGGCCACACCTTGGCACACCGCCCCAATGACGAATTTCCTTTTAGCCTGCAAATTGGTAATCCACAGGTACTCAACAAAAAAACCGGTATCACCGTTGCCGCTAATTTTAGACCCAGTGATATCGCCATGGGGGGGCAAGGGGCGCCTTTAGCATGTGCATTCCACGACTATTTGTTCGCAGATCAAAACATAGCTGTAATCAACATCGGCGGAATTAGCAATACCACTCTCATCCGAGCGCATCAGCCCACCCTTGGCTATGACAGCGGGCCGGGAAACTGTCTATTAGATAGTTGGATCCAGGCACAGCGAGATCTGCCCTATGACGACAATGGTCAGTTTGCAAACCAGGGACAAGTCCATCGCAAACTGCTCAAACTCATGCTCGCAGACGATTATTTTTCAGAAGCCATTCCCAAAACCACTGGCCGCGATAAATTTAACCTCAGCTGGCTGCAACAGCACCTGAACAATCAACCCATCCAAGCATCGGCTGCAGACATTCAAGCCACGCTGCTGCAATTTACCGTCGAGACCATTGCTAATCCCTTACGAAGCTTGGCTAGCACAATTGACGAAGTCGTGATTTGCGGTGGCGGTAGCCACAACAAGTTGCTGATGCAAAAGCTCGCGCAGAGTTTGGCACCATTGCCGGTATCCGCCATCGACAGCAAGGGGGTGGGCGCAGATTGGGTGGAAGCCCTCGCCTTTGCCTGGCTCGCGAAAAGAACATTGGCGAAACAACCGGGCAATCTACCGTCGGTCACCGGTGCGCGCGAGGCGACAATTTTAGGGGCGATTTTCCGGTAAATTGAAAGTTAAACTGAAAAAGAGGAGCCACAACCGCATGTGGTCTTCGCGTTAGGATTTCGGATCACAAACTGCGCCCCCTGCAAGCCTTCTTTGTAATCCACTTCAGCACCCGCAAGATATTGAAAACTAATGGGATCGACAAGTAATGTCACGCCATCGTTGACCACTTGAGTGTCGCCCTCCTCAAAGTTTTCATCGAAGGTAAAGCCATACTGGAAACCGGAACAACCACCGCCGGTGACATATACCCGTAATTTAAGCTGATCGTTGCCTTCTTCCGCAATCAGCGATTTCACCTTACGTGCGGCATTGTTTGTGAAGTTTAAAAGGGAGTCGATCTCTATTTGGGACATATGAACACTACAACTAAAATTCGATTATCTTCACCATTTTCAGGGTAAGCTGTGAAAAATTCAACTCACAGGCACGGTTTTTTTCTGTCTCTCTGGCTCTATTTTAGACTGATTTGCCCTAGTGTTGGCTGATTTCTCTTTAGGCGCAGCCGAAGTTTGCATATCCGCGGCTACTTTCACCCGGGAGTTCGCTGTCATGCTGCCGTTCACCTCAGAGCCTACTACCATCTCAATGGTGCGATATTGCACATTGCCCTCTACCCGCGCATGCTCTCCAAGCACCAGGTGGTTGGAGATATAGACATCACCTTTAATGTGGCCATCTACTACCAGATTGGGCACATGCAGCTCGCCCTCCACCACACCGGAATCGCTCACCACCATTAAGGCATCTTCACTGGCGTCGCAGCGCACATCGCCCTTCAGAAAACCATCTATATGCAAACTGCCAGAAAAATGTAGATCCCCGGTAATTCGTGTTCCCTGGCCAATCACAGTGTCAATTTTTGTACTGGATACACTACCTTTTAACCATTTTCTCTTATTTATCATCTATTCATTACCCTTTGACGCTCCATGGAAACTCTCTAGAGACTTGTTTAGCATTTTGGCGACTGGGATAGGCCACGACTTTAACTTCATTTGGGACAAATCCCCGAGGAAGACGGAGCTCCCCTTCAAGTTGTTGAAAATATCGGAATCGCACGGGGATAGGCTGGGATTCCGTTCCGCCCAACTCAGGTAAGGTAAAACGCTTGGGCTCGCCTTGATATCTACCATAGATATAAATCTCTGTTTTACCGCGAACTAATTTCCTTTCTGAACCATTTTGAGTGAGTACCAGTCGATAGTTGTAGGCCCCTCCCGGCTCCGCAGGATAGAGTTCAAAGGAAGTGATCTGGATCCCCTTACGCTCCGACGGCGCCATAATGTCTCGATAAAGCGCTAACTCCCGTTGCAGCAGCTCCTTATCCAGAAAGGCATCTTGTAGAAGTTGTTGTAGCTCCTGCTCTTTGGTGGAAGAGATGGTATTCGCCAACTCGAGTGCCATGTTGCGTTGTTTTAGGTCCACCACATCCTCGTCAAGTGTTTGAATTCTTGACACTAATTTCGTGTAGCTTGGTGATTCATACCGACCTGTGGTCACCCAAGCCCCGAGAAAATAACTGACTAGACACAATAGGAAGGTGGTTAATAAAAGAGCAATACTCCACCAAGCCAACGGCCAGGGGCTGCGAAAAGAGACAACTACACTATTGGTGGATTTACCGGCCACAGCCAAACTCGAGAACTAATCCTTGTTGACATATTTATCGGCCGTGAGCGTGCGGACCATAATATTAAGGAAAGAGGGCGATCTGCTCCAAGCCGGTAGCCTCATGCCACCCCTGCATAATATTGAGGCACTGAACTGCTTGGCCTGCGGCACCCTTTACTAAGTTATCAATAACCGATAACACAACCACCTGATCGCTTTGTGGGGCTCGATGCACAGCTAATCGGCATATATTGCTACCCCGCACTAAGCTGGTCGCTGGCATGCTGCCCAACGGCATCAGATCGACAAAGAGTTCAGATCGGTAATATTCTTCGAAAATCCCATGTAACTCCTCCACTGAGCCTTCCGTTCTTGCATAGAGGGTGGCATGGATACCACGGATCATCGGCGTCAAGTGCGGTACAAAGGTTAATGTCACCTCACCTCCAGCCACCTGTCTTAACCCTTGTCTTATCTCCGGTAAGTGACGGTGACCGGACACGCCATAGGCCTTTAAACTCTCCCCCGTTTCGGCAAATAGACTATGCACCGCCGCGCCACGACCTGCACCGCTGACCCCTGATTTGGCATCTGCAATCAAACTGCCGGTATCCACCACATTCGCAGCCAATAGGGGCAAGAGTCCCAATTGCACTGCGGTGGGATAACATCCAGGCACTGCCACTAACGGCGCACCAATGATTTGCGAGCGATTGATCTCCGGCAATCCGTAAACAGCTTGTTCCAAATATTCTGGGCAGCTGTGGGCTTGGCCATACCAACTTTCCCACTCGGTCGCGTTTTTAAGTCTGAAATCTGCAGACAGATCGATGATAGTCACGCCCTCATCCAGAAGGGCCGGTACCTGATGCATCGCTACCCCATGAGGAGTGGCAAAAAAAACTATCTCACACGCTTTCAGTTGAGACAGTTCAGGCTCGCTATATCGCAGATCACATTTTGCGCGTAGTGTTGGGAACAGCTCAGACACCGCCCTCCCGGCTTCTGTGCGTGAAGTGATACAACACAATTCAACATTGGGGTGATGCGCAAGCAGACGCAGAAGCTCTGCGCCTGTATATCCTGTTCCACCGACAATACCAATTTTCACTTGACTCACACTAGACTCCTCATTAGAAGGCGCTATTTTACTGCTTTCTGCTCTCGCGAGCATAGTCTATTAACGGGTAAAATAGACACAGTATGAAACAGAATCGAAAACAACTTAAATTTGTAATGTTACTGATTGCCGCTGTGACGCTGGTTGCCGTCTGGCAACTCAGCCAGCAACGTCAATTAAATGAGCAGGAAGTTGCTGCGAAACTAGAGATCACCACCTTAGATGGCGAGCAGATAACTCTTGGTGCACCCGACCAACCCGTGCGACTGCTCTTTTTCTGGTCCACCAGTTGCGCGGTCTGTCTCGAAGAGTTACCAGAATGGGTTCGTCTGCATGGAAAATACACAGATTCGGGATTGGAAATATTGGCTATGGCGATGCCTTATGATCCGCCTTCGCACCTGTTGCGTGTGAAACAAGATTTTGTCCTGCCCTATGCCATTGGTCTGGATATGAACGGCGAGGTGAAAAATGCATTTAATGTGCTAGGCACGCCCACCACTATTTTAGTGTCCAAAGATAATCAGCTACTCTATCGTCAATCAGGCAGGACGAACTTCACTGCTCTGGGCCACCGAATCGAACATATCTTAAGCCAACAAAAAGAAGAGACGGGCTAACATGCGCATTATTCTCAGCCTACACATAATTTTTATGGTGACCTGGTTTGCCGGATTATTCTATCTGCCTCGTCTATTTGTTTATCATGCCGCCACTGATGAACCTCTATTGATTGAACAATTTAAGCTCATGGAGAGACGGCTTTTTTATGCCATCACGACTCCTGGCGCAATACTCACGCTGATATTCGGTTTCTGGATGTTATTTGCTTATGCGTGGGACGCTTATCGAGAATCGCTCTGGCTACACCTTAAGCTAAGTTTGGTAGTCGTTTTAGTGCTGTATCATGCTTATTGTGGTTGGCTCGTCAGTCGATTTGCAGAAGATGAAAATCCTCATTCCTCACGTTTCTATCGATACTTTAATGAGTTCCCTACCTTAATTCTTTTTAGTGTTGTGCTGCTGGTGATCCTCAAACCATTTTAAATGAATAATAGAATGAACAAATAGTTCAGCTGAATGCGATGTTTAATTCATTTGCATCATCTCAAAATCATCTTTAATCGAACCACAATCAGGACACGTCCAGGTTAAGGGTACATCTTGCCAACGTGTACCGGCGGGTATGCCCTCAGCAGGTAGTCCCAGAGCTTCGTCATAGATAAATCCACAGACCACACACATATATTTTTTAAAGGGTTCACTCATACGCTATTTATTCATCCGTATCCGGGTTAAACTCTATTGTCAGGCTTATTTAAATCTATTAGTTCTCAAGAATGCAAAATCTGGTTCCTATCGTACTCTGTATCGGTGGTTTTGATCCAAGTGGTGGTGCCGGAATTACCGCAGATAGTGTGACATTGCGCGATTTGAATTGCCACGGTACCGCAATCATGACCGCCAATACGTTGCAAGATTCTAATAATTGTCGTGCCTATTTTCCTACCTCAGCAAGCTTATTCAAACAACAGATAGAATTAATATTTGACGATTTTAATATCGCCGCCATCAAAATTGGCATGCTCCCATCGGCGCCAATAGTGGATGCTCTGGTTGACGCCCTCCCCCAACCGCTGAACATACCCCTAGTGCTGGATCCTATTTGGCAGGCAGGTGGTGGGGGCTCATTGTCAGAACCAGATGTCTTTCCGAAACTGCTTCAACGGCTGCTACCACTTTGTACTTTGATCACACCAAATCTGATGGAATTGGAACACTTGTTAGCGGCGCTCGATCAAAGCAGACTACCGGCCACCAGTTTAGATCCGACGCCACTATTTTCAACTGGCGTGCGTTCAATATTGGTTACCGGTGGAGAGACCTCTGGCGAATATGTTGAGGACACTCTGTACACCCAGGACCATAAACTCTACTGTCACCGGTGGCCCCGTAAGAGTGGTCAGTTTCATGGCACAGGTTGCACACTCAGCACCGCAATTTGCGCTTATTTGGCACATCATCAATCCGTCACCGATGCGGTGACCTTAGCGGAAAAATATGTACATCAACGTCTGGATGATCACATACGATTTGGCCATGGCCAATACTTTTTAGGATCACACAGAAAATGAAGCCACAGGGCATCTATGCCATTACTCCCGATACCCTCGACACTAAATTAATGCTGAACAAAGTCGGTGCGCTATTGGATAACGGACTTGCTTTGCTTCAGTACCGCAACAAAATTCTAACCTTCGATGAAAAACGTAAAATCCTGCAATCACTTAAGCGTTTATGTGATAGTTATCAGATCCCACTAATCGTCAACGACGATTTGACCTTAGCCGAAGAATTAATGTTGTCCGGTGTACATTTAGGTCAATCTGATGCCAACTTGGCTAGCGCCCGAAAACAATTAGGCGTTCACGCCCTGATAGGCGCAAGCTGCCACAACGATTTGCAGTTGGCACACCAGGCAATGGACCGAGGCGCAAGCTATGTGGCTTTTGGCAGATTTTTCCCTTCGAAAACCAAACCAGATGCACCCCCGGCTGATTTAAAGACGCTGACACAAGCAAAGCAGCAGATCCCGCTACCTATTGTGGCAATTGGCGGAATCAACATCGAGAATGCAGCTCAGCTCATTGAGGCTGGAGCAGACTATCTAGCGACTGTTTCGGCGCTCTTCGACGCTGAGGATAGTGCCACTTATCTGAAACAACTGAATCAATTATTTGACTAACAGACACCTTAATGTGCATTGCCTTGATAGAATGGCAAACAAAGTAAACAACAGGAATTTGTCGTGACTGCATCTGAAAATCTGTTTCTACGAGCGCAAAAAAGTATTCCCGGAGGCGTAAACTCTCCGGTACGTGCATTCAAAGGGGTGGGCGGCAGCCCGATCTTTTTTCAACGTGCGCAAGGGCCCTATCTATATGACGTCGCCGGAAAATCCTATGTGGATTATGTGGCATCATGGGGCCCGATGATATTAGGACATGGTGATGCAGACGTGGTAGCCGCAGTGCAACAACAGGCGGCTTGTGCCTTAGGTTTTGGTGCCCCCACGGAAATCGAAATCGAATTGGCAGAACTCATTTGCCAATTGGTTCCCTCGATAGAACAGATACGTCTTGTGAATTCCGGTACCGAGGCCACCATGAGTGCATTGCGATTGGCTCGTGGATTCACGGGGCGTAATAAGATTGTCAAATTCGAAGGCTGTTATCATGGTCACGGTGATAGCTTGCTTGTCAAAGCTGGATCCGGTGCATTGACCTTGGGGGTACCCGGCTCTGCTGGCGTACCCTCCAGCTTAGCGGAGTTGACGCTCACCTTACCTTTTAATGATCTTTCTGCCTGCGAGGCAGTATTCAATCAAATCGGGGCAGAAATAGCCGCGGTCATTGTGGAACCGGTTGCAGGTAATATGAATTGCATTCCTCCCGTACCAGGGTTCCTACAGGGTTTGCGTGATCTATGTACTCAACATGGCACTATATTGATTTTCGATGAAGTGATGACTGGTTTTCGAGTCGCTTTGGGGGGCGCACAGAGTCTGTATGGTGTCACGCCCGATCTCACCACATTGGGCAAAGTGATCGGGGGCGGTTTACCTGTGGGTGCATTCGGAGGCAAACAAGAAATCATGCATCATCTGGCACCTAATGGCGACGTTTACCAAGCAGGCACCCTGTCAGGTAATCCGTTGTCCGTGGCAGCAGGATTGACTACGCTGAAAAAGCTCACGCAAGACGGTTTTTATGAAGCGCTCTCCACCGCTACCAGTACACTATTGCAAGGATTGCAATCAACAGCCGACTCATTTGCTATTCCCTTTTCCACCCAACAGGTAGGTGGAATGTTTGGACTCTTTTTCCATACTGAATCACCGATCCACAGCTTCAAACAGGTGACAACATCAAATATCGAACAATTCAAACTGTTTTTTCATGGCATGCTGGAAGAAGGCGTCTATTTTGCGCCCTCTGCCTATGAAGCCGGATTTGTCTCCAGTACCCATCAGCAAAAACAGATCGACTTTACTGTGGCGGCCGCTGAAAAGGTATTTGCGCAACTATCAAACTAGAGAGTGGATGCCGGACTGGAATAACACTAAGTGATCCATCTTGAGTTTTGCTTCCACTTTTTGGCCAGTGGAAAACTCTTCACTACTTGGCAACATAGCATAAAGTTCTAGACCCTGATCGAAGCGTACTTCATACAAAATTTCTGCCCCTAAAAAGGATCGTTTAATAATTTCGCAGTTCGGGTTTGCAGTGACGTTTAAAGTAATATCGTCAGGCCTAAACAGCACATCCACTTCGCTGTCCACCTGCCAAGGGTAAGCTCTGTTTCCTTCAATCGTACCCAGCGCTGTAGTCACACAGTGGGGCGAGACCATTTTACCGGGGACAAAGCGCCCTTGACCGATGAACTGAGCCACATATCTGTTAATCGGCTCATGGTAGAGATTGTAAGGCGTATCCCACTGTTGAAGTTTTTGATGATGCAAGATGCCGATCTTGTCCGCCACCACGAAGGCTTCGTTCTGGTCATGGGTGACCATCAATGCGGTAATGTTTTCTCGAACCAAAAGTTCCCGCAGATCATTTGCTAATCGTTTCCTCAGCGACAGATCTAAATTGGAAAAAGGTTCATCCATCAATAATAGTTTTGGTTTTTTTGCCAGTGCGCGGGCAATGGCCACTCGTTGTTGTTGTCCTCCAGATAATTCATCAGGATACCTGTCACCCAGTTCATGCAAACTCAACCAGTCCAACAACTGACCTACTGTATTTTGTTTCTCGGCAACTGAATGCTGCCGTAAACCAAAGGCTATGTTTTCGGAAACGGTCAAATGGGGAAATAGCGCATACTCCTGAAATACCATACCCACACCTCTAGCCTGAGGGGGCTTTTGCATCGTTGCAGTGCCTATGACGTTTCCAAGCAACCGGATCTCGCCAGCTTTCAAATGATGAAGACCCGCTATCACCCTTAGTACGGTGGTTTTTCCGCTACCACTGCCACCAAGCAAACAACCAATTGCACCAGACTCTAACTGCAAATTAAAATTTTCGACTATCGTTTCATCACCGAAGCCGCAGCTTAGGTTTTTTATATCCAATAGTAAGCTCATACCGCGGGCTCTTTTTCCAAACTCTGATTGTGTGGCAATGAAGGGGGACTGGCAGAGCGTTGCATCAATAAATAGACCGGTATCATACCCACTGCCACTAGCGTGATCGCCGGTAACGCCGCCAATTTCCATTCCCCTTCAGAGGTGTATTCATAGATCTTGACCGCCAGGGTATCCCAACCGAAAGGTCTTAATAATAAAGTCGCGGGCATCTCTTTCATCACATCCACCAATACCAATGTGGCGGCAGTAAAAAAACCAGATCGCAATAATGGGATATATATCTCCCGCAATATGTTCAATCGAGACGCGCCCAGAGTTTGTGCGGCCTCTGCAAATTCAAATCGGATCTTTTGTAAACTGGAATCCAAGGGGCCATACGCCACGGCCATAAATCGGATAACGTAAGCCAGTAACAATGCCCACACTGTGCCCATAAATAAAGTATGGCTAGAAGTATCTAGAATCAAATTGATAACCGTTAGCGCCACCTTATCCACAGTTACAAAAACAAACATAATGCCCACTGCTAACACAGAACCAGGCAAGGCATAGCCAAGGGTAGCAACCGTAACCGCATGGTTGACAACTGGAGTATTCAAGTCACGACGCGCAAACGCCAATATTAATGCGGCAGACACAGTGGCCACCACGGCAAAAAATCCCAACCATAGGGTCCGCGCGATTAAGCTTAAATAAGATCTATCAAAAATTGACTGCGCACTGTCCATGCTCCATAAGATCAGCTGCATCACAGGCATTAAAAAAGCCAATATTAATATCAGATTGATAAACAACAGTAGTGCGCCCTGTTGTGTTCTAGTTAATACAGCCCGCGGCTGATTCAAGGCCGGATCACTATAAAAGCGTGCTCGACCACGTAAATGGCGCTCGGTGAATAACAGCATCAATACAAACAGTAGTAATAGGGATGCCAATTGGGATGCCGTAGATAAACTAAAATAGTCAAACCAAGCTTTATATATAGCGGTGGTAAACGTATCGTAATTAAAGATTGCCACCGTACCAAAATCAGACAATGTTTCCATCAATGCCAACATGGTGCCTGCCGCTACTGCCGGCCGGGCAATTGGTAGCGCCACGCGCCAAAATATTTGTCGCTGGCTGAGACCCAAAAGTTGCGCAGCATCATAGATTGAGTGCTTCTGCATTAAAAAAGCAGAACGACATAATAAATAGACATATGGATACAACACCAGCACCAAAACGGTTATCACCATCCATGTGGATCGCGCATCAAACGACTGCGCCTGTTGACCCATCCACTGACGCCAGAGACCCTGTAGTGGCCCGGTATAATCAAACAATCCCAAGTAGACAAACGCCAAGACATATGCGGGCATCGCCAATGGCAACATCAGCGCCCACTCGTAGATTCGGCGACCGGGAAACTCCCATTGCGTGACTGCCCAAGCCAAGCCCACGCCCAAGATCGACACACCGATCCCGACACCTGCCACAAGTTTCACTGTATTCCACAATAATCGGGTGAGAAGGGTTTCTTTTAGATGTTGCCAAATGACTGTATCAATCTGTATCCAGCCCAATAAAATAAACAACAAGGGGGCAAGCACCATCGCTGCTAACATCAAACATATTGCACCGCTCCAGCGATATGGCTGAGTCGTGCTCAAATCAGTCACCACTGGCGCTCGTCAACACTTAACGATAGCCGGCTCGATCCATCAGCATGGCTGCTTTGGTTTGCAATTCTCCCGCGATGGATAGATTGGTGGGATCGGCGCTGAAGGTACCCCAAGCGGCCACTTCAGGAACCGGATCCACATGCGGATTCACGGGATATTCTAAGTTGAGTCCTGCAAACATTTTTTGTGCTTCATCAGAAGTTAACCACTCTAATAGTGCCAATGCAGCGGCAGGTTGTTTTGAACTTCGGGTAACACCTGCGCCAGACACATTCACATGCACACCACCCTCGTTCTTATCGGGCCAAAAAAGCGCAACAGGTAGCTGAGGATTTTCTCTTAGCAATCGCCCATAATAATAAGTGTTAACGATACCAATATCACATTGACCGGCGGCAATGGCTTTTAACACAGCAGTGTCGTTTGAAAACGGTGAAGTAGCCAAATTATTTACCCAACCAGTGACGATCTGCTCCGTTTTGGATGCACCCCAGCGATGCAGTAACATGGCGACCAATGATTGGTTATACACCTTTTTCGAAGTACGTAGACACAGTTTGCCACGCCACTTATCATTCGCGAGTGCGGCATAACTGTTCAGTGTTTTTGCATCGACGCGCTCAGTACTGTAGACGATGGTGCGCGCACGAAGACTCAAGCCAAACCATCGATTATCCGGATCTCGCAAATGGTTCGGTATTCGTTTTTCTAAGATAGGTGACGTCACAGGTTGTAGCACACCCAGTTGCGCCGCATGCCATAAATTCCCCGCATCCACCGTCATCAACAGATCTGCCGGACTATTCACACCTTCTGCTTTCAACCGACTCAACAACAAACCGGCATTGTCGGTGGTATAGCGAATGCTTACTCCGGTTTGCTGCGTATAGGTATCGAAAAGTGGTTTGATTAAATGTTCTTTGCGCGCCGAATAGACAATCAGTTCCCGATTTTCAGCTACCGCAGCTAGGGAAAAAAACACACTCACAATCAATAAATAACGGATAATAGCGCTCAACAGAGATCTCCCAAATGGCTAAAACTGGTTTCGGCGATGATCCACTAAGCGATTGATGTCGCTTGTTAAACTAGGATCTCACGAACGACTCAATGATAACAATTATCATTAATATTTGCGATAACACTTTTAGCATATTACTGTTCAATGGATATAATTTTATTGATAATCATCGAGTTATGCTGATACTCAAGGTGCAGCCATGCCTTGATTGACTGATGAGTCGAAGCAATCTCTGGACACCAATAGTTGACCCATCTGAGCATTATTAAATCAGCGCATCCAGTTGAACCAAAAAACAAGTGGCAAAAAAATAGGCTAATACTCTTTCCGATGTAGTATTAGCCTATTATCGTTTTTATTATTTATTGTTATTGTCACTCGGTTACTACCAAGCAGATTCCCCCCTAACTTATTTGTTTTACTTCTCTGAACAGAGCTCGGTTGCTCATGCTCTGCCCTCTTCTATTGAGACAAATTCTCTTCATATGCCTCAGCGGTAAGTTAAAAACAATTGGCGCGTTCTAGACAAACCATTTTATTTAGAACACCCCTGACGCCAATTGTATCGTGCTGTGCCTGTGAACTTCGGATCCAATCCACCTCTATCTAAGGTGTTCGATTTCGAATGCTGCGTCCCCGCGACAGTACCAAGTTCAAGAAGCTCTTATCTGACTCCCTGATACAACTACACTGCCCCCCTTAAAACACGACTATTCACTTTGCTGCACATGCTCGCGATGCCTCTAAGAACTGTTCTCATCCCCCCATCGCAAAAGCAGCCGCATCACATCATAGGCCCACTTTCTCTGTCAACGGATTAAAAATCTGCTCTGAATCAACTATTCAGCCAGTTTTTCTAATTGAAATCGCAGATCCATTTCCAGAGCACAAAAGTTTAGTGATTAAATTATATTCAACGTTTGAAAATCTACGTCCGTGGAAAACAGCATTATCTCAAGCTGTTAAGTTAGTTAATTAGATATTTACTAACAAATAATTTATTATTTTAGTTGGTTTTCTAAATTTATCTCCGTTCCCAGCCAATTTCAGACTAGACAGCGATCAATAAAATTTTTAATCACTTGAATAATGATACTTATTGCAATTTCGCAAGTAACAGTTGGTGATTTCCTAAGCCGTTCTTTTAATAAAACTTATAGTAAAATCGCCCAAATTTTCATAGTCAATCCAACAGCCATTTAAAATTTATGATGATGTTACTTTCTGCCTCACCTACATGCGCGACACAGCCCCGAACTACGCCACAGCGGGTGTGCAAATTGCGACACCCATAGAAAACAGTAGGATTAGGAGACTCACAATTGTACACCTCAATAGCAACTACCTATCGAGACGCGAATAGCATGTCGTGCGAATCGGAGCCAAAAATCGCCGGATACGACTCGAGATGACTGCATCTATTACCCTTGACAGTATTAAAGCATCCCATGCGCTGATGCATGGACATATTGAGCAAACTCCCTTTTTGTTATCACGCAAAATTTCGCAACTAGTACCCTGCAAACCTTATCTAAAATATGAAAATCACCAATATACTTCGTCATTTAAGGAACGTGGCGCCTTTGTCAAACTCCATGGCCTACCCGATGACGCACGTGAAAAAGGCGTAGTCGCCATGTCGGCAGGAAACCATGCTCAGGCCGTCGCCTATCATGCGCAACAGATGGGTATACCGGTTACGATTGTGATGCCGCGATTCACTCCTAGTGTCAAAATTCGCAATACAAGAAATTTCGGTGCGCACGTACAAATCGTAGGAGATAGCCTGGAAGAGGCGGGGGCTTTTGCCCTGGGACTGTGCGCACAACAGAACATGATCTTAATCCACCCATATGACGATCCGCTTGTCATTCAGGGACAAGGAACGATTGCACTAGAGATGTTGCACACTGTGCCTGATCTCGATGCGTTACTCATACCGGTAGGTGGTGGTGGCTTAATCGCTGGCAATGCCATTGCTGCCAAGAGCCTCAATCCAAAAATTAAAATCTATGGTGTCGAGACGAAACGTTATCCCTCTATGCACCAGGCACTCAACCATGAACCCATTGAATGTGGTAGATATACCTTAGCGGAGGGAATTGGCGTCAAACAGCCTGGAGAATTGACAAGAGAAATAATTGCCAAATGGGTAGATGATATTTTTCTGGTCGGGGAAGAGTCAATTGAAGAAGCGGTGCTCTTGCTACTGGAAAGTGAAAAAACAGTGGTAGAGGGTGCTGGAGCCGTGCCCTTAGCCGCGTTAGTTTCACAGTCAGAGTTGTTTAGGGATCAAAAAGTGGGGTTGATTCTTTCTGGCGGTAATATCGACTTGCCTATACTCTCAACAATCATCAAACGTGGCTTAGACAGAACAGGTCGATTGGTTCGTTTGTCGGTTTCATTGCGAGATAAACCGGGCGCTTTGGCAAAACTCTGCACATTGATAGGAGAACTGGAAGCAAACATTGTACAACTGGATCATCAACGTACCTTTACACGATTACCCTTGGAGTCGGTACAGGTGGTGTTGGTGCTACAGACTCGAGGATCGGAACATCTGGAGTACATCCAAGAGAAGCTGAACAGAGATGGATATGATCCGCGCTGGACTACTATCTAGTCATCTGAAAAAGCCACACCAACACCGCTTATCTAAACGCCCACTTGCGTTTAGGTGTCTCATTTAAGGTAACATTGAGTTCGATGCTGGGACGGCGATCTTGATTGGCGAACATGACTGAGACCTCATTGCGCTCAAGATCGACATATTTACCCACCACGGTCAATAACTCCCGTTGTAGCTCCGGAAAAAAAGTGGGTTGGTTTTTTTGCATTCGTTCATGGGCAATGACGCGCGATAAACGTTGCTTGGCGATATTGGCAGAGCGCACCCGACTGCGGAATGGATTGAGATAAATTCGTTTCATGCCCAGGCACCCAACACTTTTTGAAAGAATTTGGGTTTACTCGGCTGTACAAATTTATGTTCCACCCGGCTACCCAAGAAGCGCGCTACTGCATCGGTATAGGCCTGGCCGGCGTCGGATTCTTTTTCCAGTATCACCGGGATCCCTTGATTCGATGCTCGAAGGATGGCTTTGGATTCTGGGATCACCCCCAATAACGGGATGGCTAAAATATCTTCAACGTCTTGCACGCTAAGCATTTCTCCTCGGCTGGCGCGTTTGGCATCATAGCGGGTGATCAACAATCTTTGCGCAATGGGATCGTCTCCCAATTCGGCGCGACGGGATTTACTTTGGATAAGACCCAACATGCGATCGGCATCGCGCACCGAGGCCACCTCAGGATTGGTTACCAAAATGGCATAGTCGGCATAATACAACGCCATCAACGCGCCCTTCTCGATACCTGCCGGCGAATCACACACGATGTAGTCAAAATCGCGGCGTAATTCCTTAATGATTCTTTCCACGCCCTCTTTGGTCAGCGCATCCTTATCTTGAATTTGTGAGGTGGGTAGAATAAACAGATTCTTGGTTCGTTTGTCACGGATTAAAGCTTCACTTAATTTAGCTTCTCGTTTCACCACATTGATAAAGTCATACACCACACGCCGCTCGCAATCCATAACAATATCCAGGTTGCGCAAGCCCACGTCAAAATCCACCACCACGGTTTTTCGTCCACGTAATGCCAGTCCTGTGGCAAACGCCGCGCTGGTAGTGGTTTTTCCCACGCCTCCTTTACCAGAAGTGACTACGATTACTTTTGCCAAATTGCCTCTCCCCAAATGGTGTGTTAAATCGGCTCGACTACAAGCTTACCGTTGGACAAATAGATTTGTGCAGCCTCTCCCCACAGCTCTTGAGGGAAACTATCACTGACTGCATGTACGCCGGCAATGGAGACAAATTGCGCGTGCAATTGGTGACAAAAGACGCGCGCCTCTTTATTGCCTTGGCCACCCGCATGTACGCGGCCACGCAAATTTCCATAGATGTGTACATTGCCATCCGCTTTTAGCTCCGCACCTTCACTCACCGCCCCGACGACAATGAGATCACAGCCGCTAGCGGTCACCTGTTGGCCGGAACGAACACGCTGATTCACAATCTTGGTGGGCCGAATAGATTCTTCCGAGATGCTGGCATCATTGGCTGCCGGTAAAGCTAATTTAGGTGTTTCTACCGCTACCGACTTGTCGTTCTCACCCTCTTTTAATTCATTAAAGTGCGCCAGTCCGGCATCAATGACAGATTCTTTATCTTTTTCTGCCGCACCCCGAACCGCCAAAGGAATCATGCCATATTCCCGCAACAATGCGGTGAGTTGGGGAAAATCCACTTCAATCTCTTTCTTCAGCTTATCTAAACCGATCACCACCGGTGTTTGCTGAAAAAACTTAGGCGCTTGCTCTACCTTTTTAGCTAACTCTTTGCGCAGCAACTTCTCGTTGGTTGAGTGCAACTCCACCACGGTTAAGGTAAACAGATTGCACTTCAGCTGAATTGCTTGCGAATCCGATTTTGCGACTTCGGCGTCCATCCCCAGAACTTCTTTTTTAGTTGGTTACATCAATTAATTTATGTGGGTAGAGCGCTGGAAAACTCCGCTTCATACCTCTTCTTAAATTCCGTTAAGGAAAACTTGTGATTTTGCGTACCCTTGTGTTCGATTTTTATCGAACCCAATAGGGACGCCACTCTGCCAGTGGTGTGCCAATCCAATTGATTGGTTAATCCGTACAAAATGCCCGCACGATAAGCATCCCCACAACCAGTGGGATCGGCGATACGTGAGGGTGCCAGGGCTGGGATCTGAATTTCATCACCATTGGTATAAATCGTAGAGCCCTCGCCCCCTTTGGTAACAATCACGGCTTCAAGCTGCTTCGCCATTTGCGATAAAGATTGCCCGGTGCGATCACTCAACAACTGCGATTCATAATCGTTAACAGTCAACCAGGTGGCCTGTTCAATGAAAGTAGCGAGCTCCTGACCATCGAACATGGGTAACCCCTGGCCTGGGTCAAAAATAAAAGGGATACCCGCTT
Organism: Thiotrichaceae bacterium; assembly: GCA_041940025.1. GTDB lineage: Bacteria > Pseudomonadota > Gammaproteobacteria > UBA5859 > UBA5859 > UBA5859. Next base: position 20,364 of record JBGTSY010000001.1, read on the forward strand.
CAACACACTGAGCGGCATGGTCAATCATGCCCTGTTTGCCATCGGGCGAAATGATCCCAATTGTCACATCCGCAGCATCTTGAACCCTATTTTCATGGGAGAAATTCATCGCGCCGGGGTGAAATGCAGTGATCTGATTATCGTCCCGATCGGTAGTGATATAGGCTTGGCCAGTATAAGCCCACTCTTTAACGGTGATATGAGTCTCACTGATCTGGTGGCTCTTTAACCAATCCCTGTAAGGATCAAAATCCTTTCCGACCGTTGCCATGATTTTGGGTTCCCCACCAAGCAACTTAAGATTGTAGGCGATGTTGCCGGCACACCCTCCAAATTCCCGACGTAATTCCGGGACTAAAAAAGAGACATTCAGGATATGAACTTTGTCCGGCAAGATGTGATTTTTGAATTGATCCTCGAACAACATGATGGTGTCGTAAGCCATCGATCCACATATCAATACCGACATTCATTCCCTTTCATTCAAACCACGCTGAAGGTTAGTGATAGTAGGTGTTTATGAACGCCATGCCAAGTCTAAATTTCTCGCTGCTTTTACATCATCTAATCGACGCACAGGCATGGTGTATGGTGCACCTTTAACTAGATCTATATTTTCCTTGGCCTCAGCATAAATTTTCACCATCGCTTCTATAAACTGATCCAACTGTTCCTTGCTTTCTGTTTCGGTGGGCTCTATTAATAAACATTCAGCCACCAACAGGGGAAAATAGATAGTGGGGGCGTGATAACCATAATCCAGTAGTCGTTTCGCCATATGGGTAGCGGTTAAACCAGATTCTTTCGCCTCCTTTTTTAAGGTGACAATAAACTCATGGGACGCACGCCTCTCTGGAAAAGCCAGTTCAAACCCGTGCTGTTGTAATTTCACCATCAGATAGTTGGCATTGAGGGTGGCGAATTCGGATACCCGTTGCATGCCCTCGATGCCAAGCATACGTGCGTACACATAAGCTCGCAGCAAGACGCCCACATTACCCATAAAGGTAGAGAGTTTGCCGATGGAGTGTGGGTATGCGCACATCCCAGAGACGCAGTACGTCTCATCCTTCATGTCAATGCGCGGCACCGGCAGAAAAGGCGCTAAACGTTCGCTCACAGCGACGGGACCAGCACCCGGTCCACCCCCACCATGAGGAGTAGAAAAAGTTTTATGCAAATTAATGTGCATCACATCAAATCCCATGTCCCCTGGGCGCACTTTACCCAAGATGGCATTTAAGTTTGCACCGTCATAGTAGAGCAACCCGCCGTGCTGATGCACAATCTCGGCGATTTTTTCCACCTGTCGATCAAACACACCTAAGGTGGAAGGGTTGGTCAGCATCACGCCGGCTGTTTGTGGCCCAACCACAGCGGCCAAGGCCTCCACATCCACATCACCATCTTTACCAGTGGGAATTTCACGCACTTTAAATCCACACATCACCGCAGACGCTGGATTGGTGCCATGAGCCGCATCGGGCACCAGAATTTCTGTTCTCTCGGTATCGCCCCGCGCTTGATGATACGCTCGTATCATTGCCACACCGACAAATTCACCCTGTGCGCCGGCCATCGGTGATAAAGAAACCGCATGCATGCCAGACACCTGCTTCAGCATCTCTTGTAGCTCATACAAGCAGGCAAGAGTGCCCTGACTAAATTGGTCAGGAGCCAAAGGATGACGATTGAGAAATCCAGGTAAACTCGCCAAAGCGTGGCACGCACGGGGATTATATTTCATGGTGCAGGAACCCAAGGGATAGAAATGGGTGTCGATGGAAAAATTTCGCTGGGATAATCGAGTGTAGTGACGCACCGCCTGCAGCTCAGAGACTTCCGCTAATTTTGGTGCCTCTGTGCGCAACAACTCCTGAGGAATATCCGTTACTGGCACATCAGAAAATCTGTGTGCACCCGATCCACGTCCATTTTGAGATTGTTCGAATATAAGTTCCATAATAATAAAGTAACCTACTGCGCCAATACTTCAGCTAACTGCTGGCTAAAGTGATCTAAGTCTGCCGCTGTTTTGGTTTCGGTCGCACATACCAGCAGACAGTTTTTAAGTTCCGGATAATCTTCAGCCAACGCATACCCGGGGGAAATATCTCGGAGTACTAGCTGATTGATCACTTCCTCTGCAGGTTTACTCAGTGAAATGACCACTTCATGGAAAAAAGGGCCGGTAAACAGCAGTTGTACACCGGAGATCTGTTTTAGCCTCGCTGCTAACTCTCGAGTGTTTTGGTGACAGTGCTTCGCCACCTGTTGGATCCCTTCTCCCCCCATAATTGCCATATAGATGGTGGCAGCAGTGACTAATAGTCCCTGATTGGTACAAATGTTAGAGGTCGCTTTGGAACGGCGGATATGTTGTTCTCTCGCTTGTAAAGTGAGGGTAAATCCACGCCTACCTTCCAGATCGTCAGTCACACCTACAATCCGACCCGGCATTTGACGAACGAGTGCATGGCGACAACAGATGAATCCAAAGTAAGGCCCGCCAGAAGAGAGGGGCGCGCCTAAGGGCTGTCCGTCACCACAAACGATATCTGCACCGTTCTTGCCCCATTCATTCGGTGGCTTCAATAATGCTAAAGCCATGGGGTTGGCCAGCGCTATCACCAAGGCATCCTGCTGATGTGCCCAATCCGTTAGAGAATCAAATGATTCAATACAGCCAAAGAAATTCGTTTGCGGGATCACCACAGCGGCAAATGGATCTGCGCACCCGTTCTTTAATTGATCTGCATCTATGACACCTGTGCTGGGATCATAGTCTATTTCAATGAGTTCAATGCCCTGACCGGACACCAGGGTTTGAGTCACCGTGCGATAAGCAGGATGCACCGTGCGAGGTATGAGAATTTTTTTTGACTGTGCTTTTTTATTTGCGCGCACCGCCATCAACACGGCTTCAGCCAGTGCCGATGCACCATCATAGAGAGAAGCATTGGAGACATCCATGCCAGTGAGGGCACACATCATGGATTGATATTCATAGAGCAACTGTAACGTGCCTTGACTGGCCTCCGCCTGGTAGGGCGTATAAGCAGTATAGTACTCACCCCTGGCGGTAATTTGCCACACCGCCGCCGGAATAAAATGCTCGTAAGCACCTGCACCAATAAAGGAGAGCGGTTGACCATCTTCACTCGCACGCTGCTGCATTAAACGACTCACCTCAAGCTCGTTTAAGCCAGGTGGAATACCCTCTAACGTCACCTTTTGTTTCAGCGTCTGGGGGATCTCATCAAAGAGATCCTCAATGCCAGATACACCAATGGTATCCAGCATGGCTGCTATATCTTCATCTGTATGAGGAATAAAAGGCATACTACAACTCTACTTTAAGTCGGTTGGACATGTCTGACTAGTCAGATTCTGTCTGTTCTTGATAGGTTTCTGCATCAAGCAGATCGTTGACTTCAGCTGGATCGGACGGGTGCAATTTAAACAACCAACCCTCTTCAAAGGGCGATTCATTCACTCGTTCCGGCGCATCTGCCAAGGATTCATTCACCGCGCAAATTTCTCCAGAAACCGGACTGTACACATCCGAAGCTGCTTTCACGGACTCCACCACGCAACACTCTTCACCGGCAATCACCGCACGCCCAACGTCAGGTAATTCCACAAATACCAGATCCCCTAACTCACTTTGTGCAAAATCAGATATGCCCACAGTGACGGTACCGTCATCTTCTAACTTTGCCCACTCATGAGTGGCGGCGTATTTTACCGAATCGGGAAATTGATGCATGATTTTCTCCTCAAATATCTCGCCCTAGCGATTAGCTGCACTAAAATTTAAGCGAACTCATTGGAAACTGCTTTTCCCTGCTTCACAAAACAGGGCGCAGTTAATTTAGCCGTTAGTTTCTTATCTCGAATCATCACACCCACTTCACCTTCCCAATCTACTGGAACCCGTGCCAAGCCAATAGAGAGATTTAAACTGGGTGAAAAAGTACCGCTGGTCACTTCTCCTTCCAGCGGACTGTCACTGACCACTTTTTGGTGGCTGCGCAACACACCGCGATCCCGCAATATCAATCCGGCTAGTTTATATTTGATCCCCTCATGACGTTGCTTCTCCAGAGCGGCACGACCAATAAAATCTCTCTCTTTCGGCTCCCAAGCTACCGTCCATGCAAGATTGGATTCAAGGGGGGAGGTAGTCTCATCCATATCATTACCGTAGAGATTGAGTCCGGCCTCTAACCTTAAAGTATCTCGCGCACCCAATCCGCAGGGTTGCACACCGGCATCTAGTGCTTGCTGCCAGAGTTGAAGGGCCTCTGCGGCAGGTAAAATCACTTCTATCCCCAATTCACCGGTATACCCAGTTGCGGCAACGAATAGATCCGCTGTTTGTAGATGATGAAAAGTCTTCAATGTGGATAAGTGATCTGCCAGATTGGAAAAAATGGGCAGTTTTTCGGCAATGCTGATCGCTTTCGGACCCTGCAACGCCAACATGCATAGATCCTCGCGTTCGTTTACCGACACTGAATAAGCTTCCGCCTGCTCTGACATCCAGGCCAAATCTTTCTCTCGTGTCGCCGCATTAACCACCAATCGATACTGCTTAGGCGCAACATAATAGACGATTAAGTCGTCCAGAATGCCCCCTTGGCTATTGAGCATACAGCTATAAAGCGCCTGTCCGGGCGTGGTTAATTTGGCCACATTGTTTGCGAGCAACCACTGTAGATAGAGATCAGATTGTTCTCCCGTTACGTCCACTACCGTCATATGGGAGACATCAAAAATACCTGCCTCTTGACGTACGGCCCTGTGTTCAACCATTTGCGAACCATAATGAACAGGCATCTGCCAGCCACCAAATGGCACCATTTTGGCGTCTAGTTGTACATGCTGTGAGTAAAGTGCGGTTTTTTTAACCATAAATTCGACTGTAAGCTTGAATCCTGAGTGGTCCCTAACCCGATGAAGTGTGGCATTGTACCGGCCATTGTCATCAGTACAAAGTCCCGTGTATCAATTCATATTCAGATAGCAGTTTAGTCTCTCTGCACTGTTTGGGTAGTGACGCCGAATTTTTTTCACCCAACACAGAGTTTGGTGACCCGGCGTCGAGGGTGTAAAATACGCGCCGAACTCCAAGCCCAACCTGGACTAGTCAGCGTTGGCCACTTAGACTCTGTGCACTCAAGGAGTCTCTTTAAACAAGTACCAAGTGCAGTGAAGGGAAAGTGAAACTGAGCCGATGGTCCCTGAATCTACAGCAGAGCATTGGCGATTCTCTTTTGTCCCGCTGCCGAAACTTGAATTAGAACCTCGATAAAATTAACCAGGAAATTATCTCCATGTCTGACGCATATCCAGATCTCTTCGGCGCCCGCCGTAGTTTAGAAACCAAAGCTGGCAAAATTGATTACTTCGCACTGCCCAAATTGACTGAAGCGGGCATCGGTCACCTCGAAAAGTTGCCCTATTCTATTAAAGTGCTATTGGAATCCGTACTGCGAAATGTGGACGATTATGTAGTCAATCAAGACGACGTCACCAACCTAGCCGCTTGGAATGCCGCCAATCCGGCAAATACAGAGCTTCCCTTTAGCCCTGCACGGGTTGTATTACAGGATTTCACCGGCGTACCTGCGGTGGTGGACCTCGCTGCACTACGCGCCTCTTGCGCCGCCTTGGGAGGCGATGCCGGCAAAATTAATCCACTGGTGCCCTGTGATCTGGTCATTGACCACTCAGTGATGGTAGATCATTTTGCCAGCGATGATGCGGTGGACTTAAATGCAAAAGTGGAATTCCAACGCAATAAAGAGCGTTACGCCTTTTTGAAATGGGGACAAAGCGCCTTTGACAATTTCAGCGTGGTCCCGCCTGACATGGGCATCGTACACCAGATCAACCTGGAATACCTGGCAAAAGGCGTCCTTACCCGAAATGGCATTGCTGTCCCCGATTCCTTAGTGGGTACCGACAGTCACACCACGATGATCAACGGTCTAGGCGTCGTGGGTTGGGGTGTAGGCGGCATCGAAGCAGAAGCGGTAATGCTGGGCCAACCAATTTATATGTTAACGCCAAAAGTAGTGGGCTTCCGGCTCACTGGAGAATTGACTGAAGGCGTCACCGCCACAGACTTAGTACTCACGGTCACGCAAATGCTACGGGAAGTAGGCGTCGTGGGACAGTTCGTCGAATTTTTTGGCAGTGGCGTCAGCCAACTGAGCTTACCCAACCGCGCCACTTTGGCGAACATGGCACCAGAGTATGGTGCCACCATGGGCTTCTTCCCCATCGACAATGCCACCCTGGACTATCTGCGCCTGAGTGGCCGTGACGAAGAAACTATCGATCTAGTAGAACGCTACTGCAAAACCCAAGGTCTGTGGCGCCAAGAAAATGTAGATCCCGAATATACAAAGGTCATCGAACTCGATATTAGTACGGTGCAACCTTCACTGGCGGGACCAAAACGACCTCAAGATCGTGTGTTGCTCTCTGAAATGAAGCCCAAATGGCACCAGGCATTGCAGGATCTTGCGAGCAGAGACGCCGATAAACCTGCCAGCAGCCCCGCTATCTTAGCTGGAAATAGTGAAGACATTAAAGATGGCGCCGTGGTGGTCGCCGCGATCACCAGTTGTACCAATACTAGTAATCCGAGCGTCTTAATTGCCGCCGGTTTGTTGGCCCAAAATGCTCAGGCGAAGGGCCTGAAGGTGAAACCTTGGGTAAAAACTTCCTTAGCTCCTGGTAGCCGGGTAGTAACCGAATACCTAGATGCCGCCAACCTCACCGGAGCACTAGAATCTCTCGGTTTCCACACAGTGGGTTATGGTTGCACCACCTGTATTGGTAACTCAGGTCCGCTACCTGAGCCAGTGGCCAACGCTATAAAAGAAAGCAATTTGGTCGCCTGTTCAGTGCTCAGTGGAAATCGCAATTTTGAAGGTCGCATCAGTCCGCTGGTGCGTGCCAACTACCTCGCCAGCCCACCGCTGGTGGTGGCCTACGCCATCGCCGGTACCGTGAATATTCAATTGGATAAAGATCCCCTGGCCACAGATGCAGATGGAAAACCGGTCTATCTAAAAGATATTTGGCCCAGCAACGATGACGTGGAGAAGATCCTCAGTCAATGCGTGACCCCGGATCAGTTCCGCGCCAAATACTCCGATGTGGCCGAGGGCAGCAGCGACTGGCAGGCGATTGAAACGTCTGGTGGCGATCTCTACGAATGGGATGAGAACTCAACTTATGTGCAACATGCACCCTTCTTCCAAAATCTCAGCCTGGAACCGGGAGAAATCCAACCGATTTCCGGCGCACGCACTTTGGCGCTATTGGGAGACAGTGTCACGACCGATCATATTAGTCCTGCGGGCAACATCCCAGCCGATGGCCCAGCCGGCAAATATCTCATCTCCAAGGGTGTCGATCCGGTAGATTTCAACAGCTTCGGATCACGAAGAGGGAATCATGAGGTGATGATGCGAGGCACCTTCGCCAACATCCGCATCAAAAACCAATTGCTCCCAGGGACAGAAGGGGGCATCACCAGGTACCTGCCAAATAACGAACAGATGAGCATTTACGATGCCGCCATGCGCTATCAACAGGATGGCACACCGCTAGTGGTATTGGCTGGCGTAGAATACGGCACCGGCTCTTCCCGCGATTGGGCCGCTAAAGGAACCTACCTACTAGGTGTGCGTGCAGTCATCGCGCAGAGCTTTGAGCGCATCCATCGCTCCAATTTAGTCGGCATGGGCGTCTTACCCTTGCAGTTTAAAGAGGGTGAGTCCGCAGCTAGCCTGGGACTGAGTGGTGAGGAAACTTTTGATATCAACATCGATAAAGATCTCAAACCACAACAGGACGTCACTGTGATTGCGAAGGATGGTTCAGGCAAAGAGACTCAATTCACCGCCATCTGTCGTATTGATACACCGGTGGAGATAGAGTACTACCAAAACGGCGGTATTCTGCAAACAGTGCTACGCAAAATCATCAAAGAGAGTTAACCGGATTGGGTGTCCCTCTTGGCGGAGAGGGACACCCACCCTACCAGCGCAAAATCTTCCTCGTCAAAATTTAAAGTGTTTCCGCCTATCTCTGGCCATACCCCGTCCATCACACTCTGTCTGCTAACAGATAAATGGTAGCTTTCGCACCTAAAGATAGCGCCATTCCGACCGTTAAATTTTTCACTGCAGTTTGCAGCTTACCTTCCGGGGTGACCGAATAAATTAAAAATTTAAAAGGACGAATTACCTTTGCTTTACGGACGTAAGACGTTTAAAACCTTACTGATAGATCCGAGCTTTGTCGAAGTCAAAAAAATAAATAGATCGCTAAACTCTCATCTACCGGTGGATTTTCAGATTATCCACAGCACAAATTTGCCTCAACATGGGTATGCAGAACAAAACGGAAGCGTCGATCTGTTTTTGGTGGATTTTGATGTATTGCAACAGGATGCCCGCTGGTGGCTCTGTTTCCGTCGGGAGTTGGGACAGATCCCCATTCTCGCCTTAGCGGATAGTAACGATCCCTCCATCCAGGAAGATTTGTATCAACACCCCAATTTGGTATTTAAAGATTTCTATACCGGTGCCCTGTTGGGGGAAAAAATCCAACACACGATTAAAAACTGGAAACTGCGTCAACGGCTACGCGCCGCAGAGGTAAGGGAGACTTACCTAAATACCAGAGATCCCCTAACCGGGTTAGCAAATCAATCTCTATTTCAACAGCTTGTCACCGAATCACTCCATAAGTGTGAAATCAATAAGCTACAGCTTGCGGTGCTGGTACTCGATATTGATGGTTTTAAAACCCTGAATAACTCCCTCGGATTTGAAACTGGCGACCAACTGTTACGGCAAGTGGCGAACAGAATCAAAAACGCGGTGCGGGAGACAGATCCGCTGGCACGTTTAGGGGGAGACGATTTTGCGCTCTGTCTCAGCGGGATGGATAAGGTACACAATGTTGCCCAGGTGGCAGACTCTCTATTGAGCACCGTTGCCCAAGGAATTGAAATCGAAAATATGGAGTACTTTGTTAGTTCCAGTATTGGTATTGCGCTCTATCCTGAAGATGGTGACGATGCCCGAACCCTGATTAGCCATGCAGGCACCGCTATGCAGAATGCACGATCACAGGGACGCAACATGTACGATTTTTACACAGTGCAGATGCACCACGACGTCAAAGCACGCCTGGCCATGGAGGCAGATATCCGCCGTGCTATCGAGGAAAACCAGTTTCGCATCCATTATCAGCCACAGATCAACACTGAAACAGGAGAGGTGGTAGCAGTGGAAGCCTTGGTGCGCTGGCAACATCCACACCTGGGCCTAATATCGCCGCAGGACTTTATCCCTCTATCAGAGGATACAGGATTAATTCTGCGGCTGGGCGAATGGATACTTCGAGAGGCTTGTCTGCAAAACAGCAAATGGCAGGCAGCGGGTCTGCCCAAATTTCTTATCGCTGTGAATTTGTCCGCGCTTCAGTTTGAGCAACACAATTTTGTTGAGATCGTCATGCAGATTTTGTCTGACACCCAGTTGGATCCAGAGTGGCTAGAGCTGGAACTCACTGAAGGCACGCTGATGTCCAATACTCCTAACAGTATTGATAAATTACATCAATTAAAGGCGATGGGGATCCGCATCTCTATCGACGATTTCGGCACCGGATACTCGTCTCTTTCCCAACTCAAGCAATTGCCAATCGATGTGTTGAAAGTCGATCAGTCTTTTGTGCGGGACGTGGTGGAAAACAGCAGCGATGCTGCCATCATCACCGCCATTGTGGCAATGGCCAAAAGCCTTTCATTAGGTGTCATTGCAGAGGGCATCGAAACATCGGCGCAGCAGCAGTTCCTGAAAAATTTGGACTGCCACTGCATGCAAGGGTTTTTCTTTGAAAAACCGCAAACCGCGGAAAACCTAATGCCCTGTCTCGCCCCTGGCTATTTCAAAAACGAACGGGCAACAGTACAACTTGTTTAAGTAGTCTACGGAACAAAATCGAAACAGGTCTTTGCTGAATACCTCGGTGGGTCCAGGAACTGTGTTATCCGATGCGCATCAATTCAGGCAGCTCTGCCAAAGCACCCTCTGCGCGATGCATAAACAGGTGTTTTAGCGGTTGCATGCGATCGGTCAGGTTAAGGCCCAGATTACGCACCGCCTTCACCGATTGACCAGGATGACCGAATAGACGTTTAAACCCTTCCATCGCCGCCATAGTGGCCAAATTATCCCCTTTACGCCAACGTTCATAGGCACGCAATGTCGCCAGTGCGCCAATGCCGCGATGACGCTGTATCGCTGAAGTGATCACTTGTGCCAACGCAGCTGCATCCTTTAAGCCGAGATTTAATCCCTGACCTGCCAAGGGGTGAATGGTATGAGCCGCGTCACCTATTAGCGCCAATCCTGGCAACACATACTGTTTACTATGGCGTAAATTTAAAGGAAAACTCGCCACTGATGAAATGGGGGACACCTTCCCCAATTCTATGCCCATGATTTCGGTCAGTTTTTCAGAGAATGCTTCAGGCGACATGGCCACCATCTGACGGGCTTCGTCTTCAGTGTGGCTCCAGACAATAGAGCAGATGTTGGCTTCCCCCAGAGGCAGGAAAGCTAAGGGGCCAGTGGGCAAAAACGCTTGGCGCGCCACCTGCTGATGCTCTTTTTCACTCTGCACCACAGCTACCACAGCCCTCTGTTCGTATGACCAACCAACTGATTCAATTGAAGTTTGCTGTCGAACCCATGAATTCGCCCCATCGGCCCCTACTATCAAATCAGCGCACAGCACACTGTTATCCTGCAAGGTTAAACGCACCCGATTATCGAGCAACTCTAATGATTGCGCCAACGCCGGGCAAAACCAGCGGATAGTGTCCCTGCTCTCCAATTGATTCGCCAACGCCGCTTGAATGGCCTTGTTCTCAACAATGCTACCCAAATGGGGTTCGGCAATGCTGGCGGCACTGAATTTTATTGCACCTGTCGCCCTGTGCTCCCAAACGTGCATGGCATCAAAATGACCACAGCGCTCTGTTGCCAAGCAGCCCGCAGCACCGAGATTTTCCAATAAACGCTCTGAGCTTCGGTTCAAGGCGGAGATCCGTAACTCATAGGGAGTAGCCAACTGATAATCCTGTGGGCTCGCCTCCACAATGGCTATCTGCAACTCACTCTCAGCTAATGCATTGGCTAGAGTCAATCCCACCATGCCACCGCCCACGATGATGAGATCAAAATCCTTGCTCATGTTAACGCCACCCCTCTCAATAACTTCGGTAACTCACCTGCCTGACCCATTGCATGACGGGCAAACAGGCGTTTAATCGGCGGCATGAGATCGAACGCCTGGATGCCCAAGCCGCGACTATTTGCCAAGAGGCCGAAATCGGTGATAAAAATCTTCGCCAAACTATCTGTAAGCGCCACTATTTTGCGTTGATCTGGCTGGCGCAAGGCGACATATTTGCGAAGCATTGCCTCACTGCCTAAGAAACCTTCATTGTGCTGCGTCGATTGCTGAATTAATTCAGCCAGACAAGCCACATCCCTTACTCCCAGATTAAATCCTTGCCCTGCCACCGGATGCAGACTATTGGCCGCATTGCCTATAAAAAGCGTTCGAGGACGCCTCAACTCAGAGCTGCGCACCAGTCGTAGCGGATAACTCACCCGCTTGCCAATTTGCGTGAATTCACCTAGTCGGTATCCGAAAATCTTTTGTAATTCAGATAGAAAGATTTGCTCTGGTAATTGCATGCACTCTTCTGCCACTGCTGCGTCGATCGTCCACACCACCGCGGTCCGTTGCTGACTCATGGGTAACAGCGCCAGCGGCCCATCTGCGGTAAATCGCTCAAAGGCACAATTCTGGTGCGGCTCTGAGGTGGCAATATTGGTAACCAACGCACGTTGACCATAATCATGAATAGTTTCACCCACCTGCAACATCTGTCGCACTGATGAAGATGCGCCATCAGCAGCGACTAACAGACGGCTCACTAATTTTTTACCATCTGCCAATCGAATCTCTGCGGCATCTTCGGTGACTTCGATGTCGGTCACTTTTGCCGGACAGATAAAGGTCAGATTATCGATCTGAGGTAGACGCTGAATCAATATTTGCCCCAATTTTCGGGTCACCACCACATGCCCTAAGGCATCCACCCCCTCTTCTGCTGCACTCAAATGTGCCTTACCAAAACGCCCCTGCTCAGATACCAGGATACTGTCTATAGGATTGATTACTTCGGATAGATCAGACCAAATTTGAATCGCTTCGAACACACGACGAGTACCGCGGCCCAAGGCGATTGCCCGATCATCGAAACTGGGTTGCGCATCGCTGTCATAAGTCACGGCTTCCAGCAAGGCGATACGCAGCGGCAAATGTTCTAGCGCCAATGCCAAGGTGGCACCTATTAAGCCTCCACCGACAATAATCAGATCGAATTCGCTTGTATCAGACATATTCCCAGGCAGCCGCCATCAGTTTTTCAATCTCCTTCACGCTCTTTGGGGCATCCTTGGAGAGCACGTCATTACCAGTCCTTGTCACCAGCACATCATCTTCAATGCGCACACCGATACCCCACCATTTTTTTGCCACCCCTTTGGAGCCAGACGGGATATAGATCCCCGGCTCTACAGTGAGCACCATGCCCGGCTCTAACACACGCCAATGCTTGTCTACTTTGTAGTCCCCAACGTCGTGTACATCCATGCCAAGCCAATGGCCAGTGCGATGCATAAAAAATCGTTTGTAACTCTCCTCCCGCAACGCCTTGGTGAGTGAGGATTTAATAATCCCCAAATCTATCAATCCCTTGGTAATGGTACGCAGCGCCGCGTTATGGGGGTGATTCCAGTGATTGCCTGGTTTCACCTGGCGAATAGCCGCCAATTGCGCCTTCAGCACGATTTCATAAATCGCTTTTTGTGCGGCTGTAAAGGTGCCATTCACAGGAAAAGTTCTGGTGATGTCAGAAGCATAGTTATCCAACTCACATCCGGCGTCAATGAGAACTAAATCCCCGTCTTTTAGCGGCATGGAATTATCTGTGTAGTGCAGAATACACGCATTTTCGCCGCCGCCCACAATGGGCGTATAAGCCGATGCTTGAGCGCCCCTGACTCTAAATTCGTAGAGAATTTCCGCTTCCAGATGCGCTTCTGAGATCCCAGGCTGACACACCTCCATGGCGCGAATGTGGGCCTGGGCGGAAATCTTAGCCGCACGACGCATTTTGCTGATCTCGCTGGGGCTCTTATACAAACGTAAATCGTGAGTGAAGGGCTCTAGGGCGATTAACTCAGCAGGCGCGTGTACCCCGGTGCGCACACGCTCTTTGATGGTGTTGAGCCACTCTAACAGTTGGTGGTCGAAATCCGCTGATTTGCCCATGGTGTAATAAATTCGTTCTTTGTCTTCCAACAAACCGGGTAAAATGTCACCTAGATCTGCAATTGGAAATGCGTCATCCAACAGAAACGTCTCTACCGCACCCTCTTGACCCGCTCGTGGCCCAATCCACTGTTCCATTTCAGCATCCCGTTCACGACAAAACAGAATAGATTGAGCATGACGACGGCCTGGAATTAACACTAAAACCGCTTCTGGCTCATCAAAGCCGGTGAGATAATAGAAATCACTATCTTGACGAAATGGATATTCTGCATCACGATTACGTATCTGGATCTGTGCAGATGGCAAGATGGCTACTGAATCAGAACCCATCATGCGCATTAATCGTTTCCGCCTTTTAACGAACTCTTGCACATTCATCTGATTTTTTCTCCGGCATATTGCTTAGTAAACCTAACTATGAGTATGCTACCATTGTGTGAATGATGCAGGTAAATCAAAATTCCTTCTAACAAATACTCAAGATGCGATCCGCTATGAATAATTTAAAACTTGACACGGTATCGGATATAGAACACCTCGAAATACAGGTGGACGACTTACTGCGCTTCTGCAATCAGCTACAAGACGAGAATCGTTCTTTACGAGAAAAACAAAAGATACTTGTTAACGAACGCGCCACGCTGATTGAAAAAAACGAGCGGGCAAGATTAAAAATAGATGCCATGCTGACACGATTAAGATCCATGGAGCATGAACATGGCTAGTAGTCCTGCTGTTGTTAATTTTAGAATACTGGGTAAAGACTATCGAGTTAGTTGCGCGCCTGACGAAGAGTCGGAATTGTTAAAATCGGCTCGTTATCTAGACGAACGCATGCGCGAAATTCGTGATACCGGCAAAATTGTCGGCATGGATCGCATAGCCGTGATGGCCGCTCTGAATATTAGTCACGAATTCCTGCATCAGCACGATCAGCTTGGTGAACATGCAAATGTCTCTGAACGTATTCGTGCGCTGCAAAATAAAATTGACTTAGCATTAAATGGTGGGCGTCAACTAGAACTCTAGTCACAGGTTCAGAGGTGGTGCCTGCGGTGACCGTTTGCTGACTGAGTACCCCTCGGGCCTTAAATTGTAATTAGGGGGCGGTCGTATGATGTTGTTGTGCAAGTCCGGAGTTGACCGGAAAGCCTGATACATCTGCCATGCTCCCACTTGAACCGATTGGTTCAGGGGCTATAGTTGGCGACGACATCTCGGGTACCATCGCCATTTTGTTTCTCTGTGTTGCATAATGAATCAAGACTCCGTAGCGTCTTTGCGTCAACAGATGCGGCAATCACGTCGACAGCTCACTCGTGACGCGCAAGCTCATGCCGCCCTCTCCCTTCGTCAACACTTTCTAAATGAACATCGTCTGCTTAAAGCAAATAGGGTGGGGGCATATTTTCCTGCCGATGGAGAAATTAATCCAATTCCTCTATTAAATCGATTACAACAGTTAGGTAAACAGATCTATTTGCCAAAGTTAGCCAGCTACCCAAAAAAAATGGTATTTCTACCCATGACTGGCGAATTCAAAGTGAATCAGTATGGGATTCTGGAGCCGGTTGCTGCCGCTCGGGAATTGAGATTTGCAACGGATCTCGATCTCATTCTGATGCCCTTAGTCGCTTTTGATGATCTTGGGAATCGTTTGGGCATGGGTGGCGGCTACTACGATCGAGCCTTGGCGAAATATCATCGATGTGGTTTTCTAAACCGTCCAAAATTAGTGGGATTGGCTCACTCGTTTCAACAAACGCAGCGCCTTAAATCTAATAACTGGGATGTACCCATGCATGGGGTGATTACCGAACGGTCCCTAAGTTGGTTTTAATCCATGGTCTGGCCAATGCTCGTCGACTACCAAAGTTTTGACAGACGACTAGGCATAGAGAGCGACTAGATCAACAGCAGCAAACAGAATACTGTAGTGGTTTTCATCCAAATAATTTTTGTTCCCGCAAAATAAGTTAGCGGACAGATGTGCAAGCTGAGCCCGGTTAGTGAGTCATCCAAGTGAACTGGCCAGGCGGCTAAACACCCATGAGCGTCGTACTTGGGAATGACTAAACATCCGACTAACTAACCTTTAATGAGATGTGATGCCTTAAAAAGAGTTCAATTCCGGTATAATGCAAGGTTCCGCCAGTTTTCTTGGCGGCTCGACACTCTGAGGATCTTGATTGACAGATATGAATTATTGGCTATTTAAATCCGAACCCACCGAATTCAGTTTCGACGATCTGTTAAATATGCCCGATCAAACTGAACATTGGGACGGCGTACGCAACTATCAGGCACGAAATTTTATGCGTGATGAAATGCGTGAAGGTGACTTAGCATTCTTTTACCACTCCAATTGTAAAGAGCCAGGAATCGTCGGCATTGTGGAAGTGGCCGCGGAAAGCTATCCCGACTTTACTGCTTTTGATGCCTCTGATCCTCATTTTGATCCGGATAGCGATCCCGATAATCCCCGCTGGTTTATGGTAGATGTACGTTTTGTACGTCCATTGCGACGCACCATCACCCTAAAAGAATTAAAGCAGGTCAATGCGCTTAAAAATTTTCCCTTGGTGCGTAAAGGCAATCGTCTCTCTGTGATGCCGGTACAGGAAAAGGAATGGGAGACCATTCTCGACTTAGAAGAACGCCGTCAATCTCCACGAGTTTGAATTATCTGTATAGGCGAATGGTCTAGTGTCCTCAACTGGCTTGCCAGTTGAGGACACAAGATTAATTCGAGGAGGATGATTTTGCCGCTACTTTAAAAATAGTTGATAAGCAGGATTGCCTGTCTCTTCCCAATAGGGATAACCCACATCGTTCAAAGACTGACGAAATTGAGCACGCTCTGCCTGCGGCACTTGGATCCCCACCAAGACACGCCCAAATGCAGCACCATGGTTGCGATAATGAAACAGACTGATATTCCATCGTCGGCTAATTTTATTTAGAAAATTGAGCAGTGCACCAGGCCGCTCCGGAAACTCGAATCGATACAGCACTTCATTGTTGAGGCTGGGCGCGCGGCCACCAACCATGTGACTGACATGCAGCTTCGCCATCTCATTGTCAGACAAATCAGTCACTGCATATTCCATTTGTGCTAATCGATGCAACAAGTCTGTTTTTTCTGCCGCACCCTGCACTAACTTCACACCCACAAATACATGGGCTTCGGCATCATGAGAATAACGATAATTAAACTCCGTTACGGGTTTATTACCCACCGTTTTGCAAAACTCCTTAAAACTACCGGGACGTTCGGGGATGGTGACCGCAAAAAAGAATTCTCGATGCTCGCCCAACTCTGCGGTTTCTGAAATATGCCGTAACCGATCGAAATTCATATTGGCGCCACTATCGATTGCCACCAGACGTTGGTTATGGACTTGATTGCTTTCCACGTATCGTTTCAAACCCGCCAACGACAAGGCACCAGCAGGCTCGGCGATGGAACGTGTCTCATCAAATAGATCTTTAATGGCCGCACAAATTTCGTCCGCAGAAACAGTGATGACCTCATCCACATAATGTTTCAATACTGCGAAAGGCTCCTTGCCCACTTGGCGTACGGCCACACCATCTGCAAAGATACCGATATGCTTTAAACTCACCCGCCTTCCCGCATCTAATGCCGCCTTTAAACATGCCGCGTCCTCAGGCTCTACCCCAATGACCTTTATCTCCGGACGCAGGTATTTTACGTAAGCCGTAATGCCGGCAATCAAACCGCCGCCCCCTACCGGCACAAAGATGGCGTCCAGAGCGCCAGGATGCTGTTGTAAGATTTCCATCGCTATTGTGCCTTGACCGGCGATCACATCCGGATCGGCATAGGGATGAATAAAAGTGAGTTGCCGCTTCTCGGCCAATTGTATGGCGCAATCATAAGCATTGTCGTAACTATCACCGTGCAAATGTATATTGCCGCCCAAGCGTTGTACGGCTGCCACTTTAATGTCTGGCGTGGTTTTCGGCATCACAATAGTGGCAGGAATCTTTAATGTTTGTGCGGCCAATGCCACCCCTTGCGCATGATTGCCAGCTGAAGCGGCAATGATGCCGCCTTGTAATTGTTCCTCACTTAGCCCACTTATCTTGTTATAGGCCCCACGAAGTTTAAAGGAGAATACCGGTTGTAAATCTTCGCGCTTGATCCAAATGTCATTGCCTAATCGCTTAGACAGCAAGGGTGCTTCATCCAACGGCGTTCGCGATGCCACATCATAGACACGGGAAGTGAGTATTTTCTTCACATAGCTGGCCAGCAATTTGGTATTCGGCTTCGATTTGGCTATTTTTTTCATAGTTGCTTGCCACCCGGATCTTAAGATTCCGTTATAATTGGCCTTTACTCAATCGAGTGATTCTCTCATGACACAGGATAGGTTAAAAAAACAGGCTGCCGAAGCAGCCGTTGCAGAGATCTCTAAAGATACCATTATCGGCGTGGGAACGGGAAGCACAGTGAATCATTTCATTGACGCCTTAGCCGCGCAACAGTTTCCCGTGAAGGCGGCCGTCGCCAGCTCCGAGGCGACAGCGAAACGCTTAACTCAAGCAGGGATCTCCTTACTTGATCTCAACGATATCGATGAGCTTGAGGTCTATGTTGATGGCGCAGACGAAGCCGACCCCAATCTCTGTTTAATAAAAGGCGGAGGCGGCGCACTGACGCGGGAAAAAATCATTGCCGCTGTGAGCAAACGATTTATTTGTATCGTCGACGAAAGCAAACTGGTGCCCACCTTAGGCCAGTTTCCTTTACCCATTGAGGTGATCCCGATGGCTCGGGAACAAGTCTGTCGTCAGTTGCGAAAATTAGGGGGCGATGCCAAATGGCGTAAGGATTTTATCACCGATAATCAGAACCAGATTATCGATGTCCACAACCTTAAAGTAGAAGATCCCATCTCTTTAGAAACTGAGCTGAATCAAATCGTCGGCACGGTCACCAATGGGCTGTTTGCGCAGCGCCGAGCAGATCAACTCATTGTGGCCAGCGCAAAGGGTATACAAAAAATCGCATCTGACGGTTAGCGACTAACTGGCCTCCTCCAACAAGCGTTTCGCCTCTTCCATCCCTTTATACGGCGAGACATCTTTGGGCAGTGCCTTCTGTAATTCTGATTTGGCCATCTCTTTTTGTCCATTGGCTAAATAGGCCGCGCCCAAATGGTAGTGAAATACCGGATTATCTAACTCACCACGGCCCTGAAGATTTTCCAATAAGGAGATGGTCTTTTCCGGTTGGTTGAGGCGATAATATAACCAGGCGTAAGTATCGATAAAAAATGGGTTATTCGAGGATTGTAAGGATTCCGCCAGCTTGACTGCTTCTTCTAAGGAGGCTTTGTCTGTGGCGTGATCGGCTATGAGAGCGGCGAGGTTATTAATGGCTAAGAGATTATTTGCATCCTTATCCAGAACCTGTCGATAGATCGCCATTGACCCATCATAATCTTGCATGGACTCTAACAATTGAGCTTTACCAATGAGCAACCTGGGTTGTTCCGGGAATTGTGTGAGTGCGTGATCAAAAGTAGCGAGAGCTTGCTTGGTCTTTCCTTGGGCTTTGTAAACTGAGATCAAATCCAGATAGGGAGGCAGATTTGTAGCATTGTCTTTTATCATGGCGTTAAACTGCGATTCCGCGCCAGCGTAATCCCCTTTGGCAAGCATCAGCCCACCCAATAAACCCTGGCTCACCGTGTCTGCGGGCACTTTCTTTAAACGTTGTTGAAGCAGCTTCTCTGCTTGCGCGTAGCGTTTATCGGCAATAGACACCTGTACGTATTCTGTCAGTGCATTGACGTGATTATTGTGCACATCCAATACCGCGAGATAATGTTTGGCGGCTGCAGGATAGTTGCCCATCGCTCGATACATTCTGGCTCGAGTAAAATCCACTAGCGCCCGATCTGGTGCATGTTGATCCAGTGCTTGCAGCGCCTCTTCGGCCTCTGTCCATTTTTGTTGTTTGACTAGTGCGTCGATATACATCACCCAAACCGATACATTAGCTGCATTTCGGGACAGCGTCTGACGCAAGAGTTGGGTAGCTGGCTCTAACATATCCGCAGATATCAGTTGGTGTGCTAATCCCAGTCGAATATTGTCTTCTTTTGGATTCAGTTGCAGCGCTTTGGATAGGGTTTCCTTGCGTAACTCTGGTTGCCGGTTAATGCCGTGAGCCTCTGCCAACAACAGCAGTGTGCGTACCGAATCAGGCGCTTGTTCCAGAGACGACCTTAAATCTGCAATCGCGGCATCGGTCTCGTTGCGTTTCAGTTTTAAGCCACCGAGCACCATTAATGCTTCGGCATTAGTGGGTTCCCGTTCAATCACATAGTTTAACGCTTGCTCGGCTTCGGCCTCCCGACCACCCCGAACCTGATGCAAGGCGATTTGCACCCGCGCACGTAATGCATCCGGATTATCTTTGCCCACTTCTACTATTTGATTGAGTACTGCAATCGCTTCGTTAGGGGAAGCGGCTAAAAATTGTGCCTTTGTGAAGAGTAGATCATAGCTTTCTGGTGATTTTTTAATCAGCTCATCGAGTCGCTGCAAGGCTTCTTCAGGTGAGTCATGACGATAAAGAAACTGAACCAGATCAATTTGATAGCTTTGCTTGTCGGGGTGATTGTCCATGCGTTGCTGCAACCAATCGATGGCGACATCCTTTTTATCTCTGGCGATTAAATAGCGCACATAGGATTGTCCCAAGGCATGATTTTCCGGCTGCAATGCCAGTTGCTCGCGGTACTGATTCTCCGCTTCGTCATGCTGACCTGAGGTCACCAGCACTTGGAGTTTGAGAAAGATGAGTCCTTGGTTGGTCTTATCCTTGGCCAATCCTTCATTGAGGTATTGCAATGCTTTATCAAACTGTTGTTGGCTGCCGTAGAGTGTCGCCAACACGGTAGCGGCGCTGGCGTTGCCCGGCTCCTGCTGCCAAGCGGCTAACCCGTCTTCTTCGGCACCAGCCACATTTCCCTGACGCAACTTTGTGGCGCTGCGTAAAGCCAGTGCTTCGGGATGATTGGCTTCTTTTGCTAATATGGCTTCTGCGATCTCACCAGCTTCATCCATCTTTCCTCTCAACAGGGCAAACTGTGCCTGTTTGATCTTGATGTCTATGCGTTCCGGGGCCAGCTCACCGGCTCGATTCAGTAGTGCATTCATCTCCTGCCAGTTCTGCTCCCGCTCGGCAATTTTTACGAGCAGGAAAAGAGCATCGACGTTTTGTGGTTGAATTTGCAGACTATTTTTTGCATCCAACTGCGCTTTTTCCAGACGACCCGCTTCCAGATGGGCTTCTGCTTGTTCGATAAATTTCGCGGCTTTGGTTTCGGGACGATCGCAGGCGGATAATCCTAGAATCAATGCACCCGCCACCAATATACTTGAGAGTTGCTCTTTGAATTTAGTTTTCATTTTTCCTTAATTTTCTATCAGTTATGTAAAAAACAGGTGCCCAATACCACAATTTATTCTGGCTAAGCATACCACTTTTAAATGTGCACCAGGTATGTTTGACACTCTCTGTTTAGGTCTGTTCCAAATTTATCTACGTCAGCCTCTAGTACTTATGGGATTCTGACCAATAGACGTTCCCGATCCTAGCCATCGTAATACTCTCAGCGTTGTTTATCACACGCCATAATTAATGCTCTTCGCTAACTTTAATGCTATTTTTGTAACAAATAATTAATGGGTATACTTTAATATCTCGTCTTCAGTAGAAAAAGTAACGTCGAAATAATTTTTTTACTCACAAATGCAAATTTAAGTTTGACCACTGAAAATCTTATCATAAGAACGATATGTATGAATTAGAAAAGCAATATTTCCAACTAGATCTACTCACGATCTTAGATAAACTTGATTGAGGTATCCTTAATAAGTGGTGTTGCTTCTGTACTGAAAATTCCACACCCGTCATAGATTAGCAAGTCAAAAAACAATACACTCCGCTGAAACATTTTTTCTCCTAGTAAAATAGGAATCGAGTACCCAATTAACTCTATGGCTTTCGTGAGATGGTTCTAATTGAAAAATACGCTTCCGGCATGCGTGATCTTGCCGCCATGTTCCTGTCGAAAGGGGGTGCGATAGTCGTAGGACTGACTATGCAGTCATTACTCGCCTGGCAACTGGGGCCAGCCACAAGAGGGCAATATGCTTTGTGTTTGGTTCTGATTTCAATTTTTTCCACATTATTACTTTTTGGCACCGACTGGAGTACTCGCCACTACCTTGCAAAGTGGCAAGACTCCACTAATCGATTAATTACTTTCGCACTTGCATATTGCTGTGTTGCTTGTCTTGCAGCAATAGTGTTGATCCCATTCGTCTTCCAATTGGACCTAAAATTCTTTGCTCATTTACCATCTGACGTTGTATTACCTACGGTATTCTGGTGCTGTTCCAATATATTTTTCTTGATAAGTTTTGCAATTCTCGGGGGATTAAGCCAGTTTAGAGTTTTGGCGATTCTTAGTCTTGTAAAACCCACGCTAACGCTATCTCTAGCCACGCTCATGTTGTTTGGTACACAGATCCCAGAACTGATTTCTCCCATCTTCGCAGACACCATTTCTGCTTTAACTGTTTCGTCAATAGTTTTAGTTCTGTTAGTACGTTCCATGGCATATCGATGGATGTTTCCAAATGTGCATCTAATCAAAACTCATCTAGATTATTGTCGAAGGTTTTTTCTCGGCTCCTTTGGCATGATCGTAAACGCTCACATTAGCCTGATAGTTATAAGTATTTTTATAACAACAGAACAAATTGGATATTTTTCACTAGCATTTGCTTTCTTATCTCAATTAATTTCGATTACTGACGTTGTGAACAATGTCTTGCAACCTAGAGTCGCTTCCAGCATGGATGGTAGACCTAGACTCATCGCCTTATCCTCCAGAACAGTCAGTAGTGTGGCGATTGTACTGGGTGCTTTAATTATCTGGACAGGCGAAAGCTGGATACCATTGCTCTTTTCAGAAAAATTCAATCCAACCTATTCACTGCTAGTATATTTATTACCTGGCATATGGTTAAGAATGGTAGGTAAAAGCTTATTTCCATATTTTAATGGAATTAATAAACCTGAAATCGTTTCAACTACCACCCTAATCAATCTAAGTGCGAATATAATATTCCTATTTATTTTGACACCAATATTCGAGCTTAAAGGTGCTGCTGTAGCCATCACTTTAAGTTATGCAATAAGCACCGGATACATAGTTTCAATCTACTGTAAACTCAATCCAGTATTGAAATGGTCGCTTGCTTTGATTAAACCGGCAGATATTAAGTCTTTATATGATAGTTTGCTAAAATGACACTTTTATTTGAGCGTCACGAATACCCAAAAGGATGTACGACAAGGTGACAAAATCAGAATTAAGTATTGCCATTCACAATGGGGAGGGTTGGAATTCAAGATGGAGGCAATATTGTATCGATCAGAATATCCCGTATAAAGTAGTTTGTTGTTATGATTCTGATATTCTTGATCAGATTCGAGATTGCTCAGGACTGATGTGGTTCTTTCATCATGCTCGTCCTCAGGACATTCTTATGGCCAGAAACGTTCTCAATGCCGCGGAATTAATGGGATTAAAGGTATTTCCGAATTTCCATACCAACTGGCATTTTGACGACAAGCTTTCTCAGAAGTTTCTTTTTGAAGCATTAGATTTACCCGCCGCTCCGGCATGGGCTTTTTTTGATTTTGACAGAGCTATGGAATTTGCTGATAGTTGCGAAATTCCTATTGTAGCAAAGCTTCGTCGTGGGGCAGGGTCTTATAATGTTCGCTTGTTAAAGTCTCGTGGGCAAGTGAGAAAATATATCAAGCGGATGTTTGGTGAGGGATATTCACCATCTCCACTACCTCTGGCTGATGCCAAGACAAAGTTTAAAGTCGCAATGAGGAAAGGCGGCCTTAAAGGTGTGCTAAATCGTTTGAAAAAGGCCCCGGAATTTTTTCGTGTTGTTACCAGAGGTAGGAAATATTTCGGCAATGAAAAAGGCTATGTCTATTTTCAGAAATTCATACCTGGAAATACCTGCGATTATAGAATAAAAGTAGTTGGTGACAGAGCATGGGGTTTTCGCAGGATGGTCCGAGAGAATGATTTTCGGGCGTCGGGTAGTGGCATTCTTGATTTTGACTATCGCAAGATACCTGCAAAAATGATACTAACAGCTTTTGAATCAGCCGATAAACTAAAAATGCAGAGTGTGGCTTTTGATTTTGTCATGGATAGAGAAGGAAAGCCGTTGATTGTTGAGATAAGTTATGGTTTTGATTTCGATGAAGGTGAATCGGATATCTGGTGGGATAGAAGTCTTAAACAACATACAGAAACATTCGATCCAACGCATCTGATTCTCAAAACATTCTTACAGAATTTTTAATAGTTTTTAGCAAATTCGAAAAATTAAAAATAAGGGGTTTTGCATTTTTATAACTTAAACCTAAATTCAATTTCTCGTTGGAATTCGTTATGCAACTTATAAAAAACCTGAAATCTAAATCGTTTCTTCTCTAAACAGGATCCTTCGTAAACAGGTTCAGTTTTGGGATGGGATAATGAGCAGCTATACAGTGCAGAATCAGAAACTGAATCGTTCCAAGTAATCATGGCGAATCCTACTTCTGATAATTTCAATCAAGTAAACCTAATAGCAGTTAACTGAAAATATCTAGTAGGAGTGTGAGTTTTAGAAATACTGTACCAGTCGATTAATCTAGAGGAAAGGGAATTGAAAAGTGAGTGAGAAATTTGATTTTGTAATTGATAATAGCAATAATTTCCAATTTGTTGAGATCAGTTATGGATTTATGGGACAACCGATATATGATTGTCCCGGTTATTGGGATCAACAGCAAAACTGGCACCCAGGGCACTATTGGCCAGAACACTTTATAATTGAATCAATTTTGAAAGTCGTGAGTAACGGGCGCGCCTCATTGTCCATTGATTGAAATAAGCTATGGTTTTGCAATTGACGAAGGGGGATTCGATATGTATTGGATACAAGACTGGAATAGACTTCACTCTTATTTTGATCCAAGAGACTTGAATCTTCAGGCTTTTGTGAAAACCTTAAACTTAAAATAGCTAGTCGAGTTTTATGCGACTGCCATTACAACTATCTATGACCATCACAGCATGAGTGGAAAATCCAGCATAACCAATTCAAGCCAAAGTGTCTGGTTATATGCTGGAGCATCTTTATTGGGAATTACTCTCCTTGTTGCGACAAAGCAATACCTCGTTGCTTCAATACTCATTTACGCGTCAGTTATTTTATTTTCACTTAAGGACCCTGTATTAGGCGTAGTATTATCTATTGCATTTTTTACTTGTGATCAGCTCTTAATAGGGTTAGGCACAGGATATCTTGCACCAGGAAGATACTTAATATTTATAAATATCATTTTTTGTGCAAAAGGCCTTCTCTCGAGCAAGTCCAGCAAATTCACAAGAGTCCACTTTGGCTTATATTTCTCACTGGCGGCACTAGGAGCAATGTCACTTATCTGGGCGTCTGATGTAGATCGAGGTATATTATATTTATCTAAGCTTACAGTTCTAATTATATGGGCTCGTTTAGTTGTTCCTTATCTTTCAAACAGGAGGGCATTGGAAAATCTCTCTGCACTCATGCCGCTCGCCACTTGTGTCGTAGCTTTTAACTTAATCTTTGGCGGCGTTAGCGTAACAACTATGAGCCATCATAGATTGATCCTAGAGGGTCTAGGGATAAATGCCGTAGCTATATCTTTTGGCTTCGTAATTATATTTTCAAGTGTTTATCTAAGTGGTAGTGCCCCATTATGGAAAAAGTTAGTTATAGCGTTTTGCAATGTGGTTATTTATTATGCAGTGCTGAAAATGGGAACAAGATCCGTTGCTCTTGGGGTTCCACTGTCATTATTCATTGGACTGTTATTCTTGGAAAGCAAAAAATTTCTAAAGGGAGCGGGAATCGTACTAATCTCGACAACAGTGTTAGCGATAACTCTTTATATTGCAATAAATAACAATTTGATAACCGGAAAACTAGCAGAAAGATTTACAGGGCTTACAGAAATAGACACCTACTCCGAAAATAGCCGATTTTCACTAATCTCTCATTCTCTTTCTTACGTCGCAAGAAACCCACATGGATCAGGCGTCGGGAATGAACATATGGTTTTCAAAAATTATGTTTATAAAGTGGATCTTTTTGAAACACACAACACTTTAGTTTCTACAATGGTCCAATTCGGGGTAATTGGTTTCCTTATACAACTCATAGCCTTTGGTTATCTGGGCTACCACGCTATAACAATAAAAAACAGCACCTATAAGTATGTCCTTCTCGCATGCCTTATTTATTTTTTTATACAAATAATGAAAGGATCGTCTTTACAAACAAGACTTTTTTGGATTCCAATGGCCGTGATATGTGGTATGTTGGAATTTCACATAGTAAACGCGATATTAAAACAACGTAGATTATCGCCTTTACTAAAACACTATAAACAAGTAACAAAGCCAAAGAAGCTTATATCAACAAATCGTCTATCATAATGCATCGCCAGAAAATAATAGGATTGGCATTTATATTATTCCACTTCTCTGGTGCATTAGTCGCTGCAGAAATACCTATTAACCAGCGCGCAGAACACCTAAAAACAAACAAACCACGTGAATGCTATGTATGGTTCGAGACCAATAGTCCTAAATATTTAAATTTATATATAGATGAATTTTCCAGCTGGAATAAGATAGGGTTTCCCATTATATCCGCTCGAATGAGTAATGCTGAAAGGTTGACTCAAACAATATTAAATCACACCCCTTCTGTGATAACTGGTTTTAAAACTTCCGACGCATTCCAAAACCGCTCCTTTACGGACGAACGAGCATGGAAAGAGATTGCGAATCTAGCCCGAAAGCTATCAAAATTAACAGGGAATAATCCTGTTGTGCTGGAAAACGAAGGTGCAGTAAAAAAGCTTCTCGATCAAGGGGTAAAATCCATTAAATATAATAATCTTGTAGATTCTATATCTAAGCAAAACTGGCCAGAGGTTTGGTTTTGGTATGCTCCCCAGGGAACAAAAGAGCCGGTCCGCTCTATCGCATATGACATCGCAAGAGCCGTGAAAGTGGGAATCCCAAACTCTCGCCTGATTGAGCCATCCTCCGCTGGCTACTCAAATTCTAGAAAAAAAGCATCATCAATAGACAACCTTCGCAGGACATATTTAATCGACTCAAATCCTATATCAATAGTCTATCTGGATGATAATCGGAAACATTTCTGGAGAGTAAGTAATGCAGGAAAAGCAGTTCAAAGCGCTGAAAGCCATACCGTAATAATTTACCCTGGTTTTAACGACCTTAAAAAAGCCCGAAAAGTTTTAGAATCGCCAGTTACAAGCCTGTGCAATAAGAACTGATTACATTAAAAGTCCATAAGCAACTGGATTGGTAATTTATGATCGCCCGATAAGATCGTAATTCTTTAAGACGCCTTGGATAGCATAATTAGTAAAATAATAGATGGATTTGAATAAAGATAAATGTTCAATTCGTCTATACACAATCCATTGGTACTGCGCAGCCTTAAGTTTATTGCGAGATAACGAATTTCTACGTACCCGGTATGTAGCTAGAACATCCTCCAGACCATAAGCATATTCAACATTCTTTAAAAGTGATAACCAGATACAATAGTCTTGGCGTTTTCTAACGTCTGGCATATATACCTTCCCTCCACTTCTCTCGATATGATACATACCGGTTAAACAGGAAATGACGCAAGTTTTTAACATCCTATTGTAACTGGTCTTTTCAGGAACAATGAATTCACCTAGATCCGCTGTTAGGTCTTCAGACAGACGGCGGTAAGAAGAATAGACGATCGCTGCATTATTTTCTGACATAAACTGAATCGACTTTTCAAGAAATGTTGAATCCCACAGGTCATCTGCATCTAAAAACGCTATCACATCCCCCGAAGCCAATTGAATTGATAAATTTCTAGCAGGCCCTGCTCCCGTGTTTGACTCTAATCGATTGACAATAATTCTCGGATCTTCTTTTGCGTATGACTGACAAATATCATAAGAACGATCAGTGGAACAATCATCGGTGATCAGCATTTCCCAGTTTGTATGAGACTGATTTCGAACAGACTGCATCGTATCAGCTATATATTTTTCTGAATTAAAAACCGGAGTAATAATCGAAACTTTTAACGTTGGTGTTGTAGACATTTAAAAAACCAACTACCTAACCTAGTAACTCTTAATAACCAGATCTACAAACAAGTCAGTCGTTAAACCTTTTGCTCGTTGGAAACCATTCTTTATTATGTTTTTTCGTAATTCAGAGTCGTCAATCAATTTTAATATAGCCTCTGACATTGCTTCTGGATCTTTTGCCGGGACTAATAGTCCGTCATAGTAATTGGTTACGCTGGAGGGTATTCCACCAACATTAGTTGAAACCAACGGAAGACTATTTGCCCGCGCTTCAACTAAAACTCTGGGTGTTCCTTCAGAAAGAGTGGGCAACACAAAAATATCCGCATTCCTCATTAAATCCGGAGTATCCTGATATCTGACATGGCCAAGCCATGCAACCTTATCCTCTACTTCAAGTTTTTCAGTTAGACTGTCCAGCTTTTGTTGATATGCAGCGTACCTATCACGGCTCCCTGCCACTATAAGCTTGACCCTTTTTTTCTTCTTGCTCACTCTAGAAACAGCATCTATGAGGTATTCAATGCCTTTTTCCGGGCGCACAAAGCAAAGGGTTAAAATTCTGATCGTTTCATCTTGACATGTATCATCTCGCTCATATAAATCCTCAGCTGACAAAGTGGTAGAAACCGTAGTTATTGTTTTTGGTGACGAATATCGATTTGCGAGCTCCTGCCCATTGCAGATAAAGGATCCCGCAGCACGTTTACGGCCTCTAATCAGTTGTCGTTCCCAACCCCAAATATACAGCCTACCTAAATTATCCATTAAAAAATTGGATCGCTTATGTGACTTCAACAACTCCATAGAATTACCAACTAGCCAATGGCAAACAGGCTTTTGGTACTGTGTACATAATTTATACAGAGTGGATGTCTCTGCAACTGGATTACCGCGCACAAAGACAAAATCGGATTCTTGAACTACATTCTTGTAACTAGTTTTTATACCTCGAATATGTTTCACACTACCCATAGTAGTTAACCAATTGGGCTGAGGATATAAAGTTAAATTGTCAGGCAGTTTATAATCCTCCTGAGAAGAGGCCTCCGGGGCCAATGGAGAACTGAGGCAAATATGACTAAATCGTTCCGCAAAAGCTTCAACAATTTTCCCGAATGAAAAATGCGCGTAGAGTTTTCCTTCTCTATAACTGACCCGTCCACCAATAATGCCAAGCTTAGAGTTAATACGCATCATTCAGCCACCTAATAGTAATCCGCGCGAAACATTGATGGTGTTTATCTTGTTTACAATAATGGACGTTATCTAACATCCTGAAAGCTTAGGATGCATCGAGCGCTATATCCACGCCGCTCCGATCTAGCACTATCTTCCTAACTTTTTCCGCCTGCTCGGTTTCAGGTACGTGTGCCGGAAATACGCCCGTCCTGGCTTTATCCTTTAACACCGCCAGAATGGTGCGCGCGCCAATGGATTTATGTTCCGCAGCATAGCCATATACCAAAGACAAATCACACAGGGTATTGATCAAACGAGGAATACCACCGCTATGATAAAAAATGGTGGCAACAGAAAATGTGTCAAACAACGGTGCCTCTCGCCCTGACACGAGCAACCGATGCTTAATGTAATTGACGGTGTCTTGTAAACTTAAGGCTTGTAAATGGTAGTCTACACACACACGTTGCGCCAATTGTCTGAGTTCCGGCTGTTTCAATTTATCTAACAATTCAGTTTGACCCACTAACACCAACTGCAACAATGAATGTTTCCCATAATTAATATTAGACAACATTCTCAACTCCTCTAAAGAGTTGACGTTCAGATTCTGTGCCTCGTCTACGATGAGTGCCGTGCGGTAACCAGAAGCATATTGCTGCATCAGGAAGTTTTGAAAACGCTCATACAACTCGGGCTTGTCCGCACCTTGATGAGGTTGTTCAAAGGCCATCAATACCCACTTCATAAATTCACCGAACTCACTGTGGGTATTCGACACCAATCCGGCACGAACCGTTTTATCCAGGGTATCTAAAACATGTCGTACTAAAGTCGTCTTGCCACACCCCACTTCACCAGTAATCACAGAAATGCCCGCCTCACTCTCCAAGCTATATTCCAGAAGATTGAGCGCTATCTGATGGCTTTGACCGAAATAGAGAAATTCCGGATCCGGATTCAGATTAAAAGGTTTGCTGGCTAAACCGTAATACTCTAGATACATTGTCTGATCCTATTGTTACATTTTTTTTATATTTATTAATATTTAGTATGGATCAGGCTGTGGATCCATGGATCGATTCAGCACTGTACCCAATAACTCCGCATCCTTTGTTAATTCCAGGCAATGGGCAACGTCCGATTCGCTCACCCCCCCCTCATCTACCACCAACAGAAAAGCATCTACCTTGGGCAACAAATTTAGCGTGTCATCAACACTTAACAAGGGTGGTGCGTCGATAATAATGAGCCTGTCCCCATACCTATTAACCGCTTCCTGAAGCCATTTTTCCATTTCAGGACTGGCCATCCATTCTGCCGAATCGGGAATTGACTGGCCACCAGGTAACACCACTAAACGGTCTATCCCGGGATGAAACAGTATCTCTTCGACAGTTATATTCCCTCGTACTAAATCTGCCAAGCCCATACCCAATGGATAATTAAAAAATTGATGAATGGAGGGACGACGCATATCGGCGTCCACTAACATGACCGTGTGGTTTCTATCTCGGGCCATCGCAGCAGCTAGATTTGCCGCCACAAAAGATTTACCCGCGTTGTCTCGTGCACTCGTCACCACTAGTGTTTGCCACCCCTCAACTTGCATTTTTTGCATGATTCGAGTACGCAATATATTAAAGGCTGCGGCGCCCTCGGTCTCTTCCGATCCAACAACAATACGACTATCCAATAGTTGTTGTGGAGTCAATGGCCATGACTGGGTGCGCCAATATTTGATTTCACTGGTGGAAAGTGGGGTCGGCGTATCAACAGCTTTCAAGCTAGGCGGCTGTGTGACCTCTCTACTCTGACCAAAGTTTAACTTTGTCTGACCTTCTTCTCTGGCTCGCTGCAACGCCTGTTCAATTGGATGCGCCATCGCTATATCCCTATCCTTTGTTGTACTACTGTCCACAAGACATCTACCGGCACCAACAAAAAGTGTGCGGCGACAGCCAATGCAATGACACCCGTCAAGCTACTGGCAAAAGTCAGTCGCTTGACTCGGAGTGCTTTCTTTTTTTCCGTGGGCGTTTTTACCACTGGGATCACGGCTAATGGGGAGGCACCTGTAATTTTGGTCAGCGAACGAGCGCCGTATAGATTGGGATCTAAACTCTCTCTAAAGACAATGAACCCAAAGCCTGCTGCCAAAGAAAGAAACACGCCAATCAATAAGATGGAGAGCCTATTCGGGCTAACTGGACTCACGGGTAATAGCGGCGGTTCAATCAAAGAAAATCGTTCACCCTTTCTTTCCTCCTCCATAGAAGTAGAAATATCTGCTTCCATTTGTCTGGATTTCAATTCACGAAATTTGTTCACTGCGTTTTCATAGTCTCTGCTTAGGGTGCGATAGGTCTGCTCCACCGCGGGTGCAGTCAATAAGCGTCTTTCGTAGGTAGCATATTTTTCGGATAGATCGTCCAATTTGGTTTGAAGAGAAGTTTTCTCCGTGGTGACGGCATCGAGCTGTGCTTTTAAGGATAAGTACGCCGGGTTGTCCGGTACCGGGGCAACCTGCTCCGCGTCGGTTTCCAGGCTGTGGATCAACCGCAATTCTGATTTGAGTTTTTCAATCACCTGAGACTGCGCAATGATGTCCGGATGCTTAGCCGAATATCGTTTCAGTAATCTGGCCAGTTCATTTTGTGCCACAACCAACTTTTTGTTTAATGTTTTCGTATCTACTTGTCCGCCTGTCTGGGTCCGAAGCACGGTGATTTCATTTTCAACACGGACGAGATCTGGATGACTAGGCGCGTAACGAGACAACATACTCACTCGTTCTGCCTCCAGTAATTTTAATCGTTCACTACGGGACAGAACTCGTTCGCCTTTCTCACCCACTATTGACGCTTCCGGAGAGAGTTGAGTCAGTTCGGCCTTTAAATAGAGTTCACGTTCTGTGAGTACTTGAATTTGTCTGCGGACTTCATCAATCTGCAGTTCTGTTCGTTGCAAGATTTGCCGATTAATGACACCGTGTTCTGGTAGATTATCAGGATGTTTCTCTTTGAACTCCGCTAGGGCTTGTTCATATTCCTCTATTTGTTCACTCAATTTTTCTGTTTCCAAACTCAGAAAATCGGACGCCTGACGAGCAGTCTGGGTACGCGCACGAAAATTTTCCTCCATAAAAAGAGAGACCAGTTCGTTGGAAACTTTTTGCGCTAACTGAGGAGAGGGACTTTGATACCCTAATGTGAACGCAATGGTGGCTTGCACTGGCCTACCGCTACGAGGATCCACCACATCTGCACTCACCATGTCGATATGGATCTGCTCACGCATACGCGCGAGCACAGAACTTAAAGGCGTTGTTTTTAACTCTTCCTGATAGAGATCATATTTTTGCACGATACGGCCGAGGTTACTGGTGCTCAGTACCATTTGACTGATCATCTGAATACGTTGATCCGCATAACTGGTAACCGTTGAACGTACCAAGTCTGAGGGGATTTCTTGATGCTCGATTAAGATGGTGGCGCTTGACCGATACTGAGCCGGTATAAACAACGCCGCAGCCAAAGCTGCAATTAAGATAACCAGTGCCGGTACCACACCTTGACGCCACCGACGTTTGACGATCTCTAACAGATCACCAAGATCCTTAACATTTTCTTCCAACTTGTATGCTCCCCAGCTCTACCTAAGAAAGAATATTTTTATGGGTCGAACAATGAGTCTATGCAGCGAGACGCTTGGTTTCGCCAATTGCCTATTATAAGTATGCAGAGCAGTGAAAACTACTAAAAACCAGTTGAGTGGCGTGAATTACAGACTTCGATGATAAGGTAACCATCGGTGCTGATAATTAAATATTATCGCGTGGGCTTCCGCCTCACTGTTTTGATTATTAAACTCTTGGTATCTATATCGATAAGCAATTGATAATGTAGATTTTTCAGATTGTCGCCAAGTCAGCCCTGGTTGCAAACTATAATAGTCCCGATCACTAGTGGCAGAGTTATTACTGACTTCCCGATTAGTTATCCATTGGACTCGATTGGTCCATGATAATCGCCTACTCAGTCTCCCTTGCTGATTTAAACTGAAAGTATCGGATTCTAAAAATTCTCCACCACCACTGGGCCGAGTACTCCGTTGTAACTGCAAACGCAATTGATGAGATAGAAACTCTCTGCTGATCTGCACATTTAACAGGGAACCTTGTTCATCAGACTCAAATTCCACGGGTGTCACAGTAAAAAAGAAAAAGTTTGGAACCAGGATCACCGTCTTGGTAGTGGTTTCTCGTACGCCCACAGAAAAGTTGTACTCCCAGAGTTCGTTCAGCGCACCTTGTACGCCCACGGTAATTCCAAGATTTTTAACTTCTTGTTGATTTAATTCAGTTTGATATTGTGAAAGGGACAGTGCGATAACCGCTCGATGCGCCGGTCTAAATTGATGATGCCAATCCGTATTCAAATAATAATAGTCATAATCCACCAGTCCGGATTGCGCCGAGTCCGCATAGTCCACCTGCTGCCCATTTAGTTGCAGAGAGAGCAGATTTAATTCACTGACTGAGTATTGCCCACTCACAAAAGCGGTAGAAACTTCTCGTCGAATCTGATTTTGAATCAGTCCGGAAACATCTAATTCGCTCACTAGAGAGGAATCGCGATTATGGCTTAGGCCAAATTGGCTACTGAACGTTGCTTGCTGCCATTGACTGTCGAACTGCACCTTCTGGTTATCGTAGTCAAAACCATCCTGCTCTGTATAGTTGCGGGACGCCAATCCCAGACCTAGTTGATGACGCCAAATGGTACTGGAACGCTTCAGGTTAAGATCAAAATTCAGACTCTGAGTTGAATCTGAGAGCTTATCTGTTTCGGTGAGACGTATATTATCTTGATAATCTGCACCCACCCGACCATTGGCATCCACCTGATACAAGGCGCCTAGGAGTGGGCCGTGAAAAAAAAGTGCACATAAAAAAAAAGAAAAAGTGGATAGATATCGCACGGGAGAGCTGCACAACATAGTGGCCATTAAGGCACTATCACCACGTCACCCGCTTTTAACAGCATGTTTTGGTATAAATTTTCCCCGTCCATGACCTCCTTATACTTAAATGGGAAAACTATCTGCTTGTCTCCATTCCTTCTCAATACTTTGACTTTGTTTGATGAGCCAAAAGCAGTCAGTCCCCCCGCCATACTAAGTGCCTGCATCACGTCCACCGGTCGATTGATGAGATAGTCCCCTGGTTTATTTACCTGACCTAACACATAGATGCGATTGCCCAATAGCTGAGTGGCACTGACAGTAATCACGGGATCGGGAATATACTGCTGCAAGGCTTCCGTTAAGCTCTGCTGCAAGGCTTCGACGGAAAGTCCGCTCGCCATCACCTGTCCCACGAGAGGAAAAGAGATAGAGCCATCGGGTAATACCAACACCTCCCGTTGCAGATTTTCTTCCTTCCAAACTGATATCTGTAAGATATCGCCGGGGTGAATCAGATAGTGCTTTCGAGCCAGATCCTCTGTTACCGAAGATCCTAAAGTGTCGGCTTGAAGCCCAAAAGAGAGACTCAAAAGGAGTAACGGCCCGATTTTCAGAAAATGACTGCAAGCAAACAACAGCATGTTTTTCATCTGTGGCCTCATTTCCAACAAAATAGAAGGATTAAATTAGTTGCAGGGTTATTCGCTAATCTGTTCTGTCAGACGTTCTTTGTGTCACACGCAAGATTGAGTTCAATACCAATCCAGTAATCATGTGTGATTACATTAGATAACATGGTACTACTAATATATTACATTCCGATGTCAGAAATCCATTGCAAACTTGAAGGATGTCATTGAAATCCATGAATGATGGCGTCCAGACGTCTACCCCTGGAGATCAGAGATTAGGCAACCTGTTGTCCGACCAAGCAAGATTAAGAAAAATCTAAGACTAAAGGGAACATGAAATCCGTATAAACCCTAGTTCCCCCAACATGCAAATAGCTCATTAGGTTTTAGTTGTGGAAACTGATTATGCTCACCCGACGGTATTGGTCTCAGGTTGCCTTCTGTGTCCAACTATTAGGAACCCTAACAAGGACGAAAAGAGTAACCAGATACTAGCTGGAATAGGGATGGCACTAGGATCGCTCAGTAATGAACCTTTAACTGAATAGAGGCCCCAGTCGAACAGTCCCGTATTGGCTTCACCAGTAATAGAAAAATCATAGATTCCCGCAGCCAATACGCCGCTAAATGAATAGACTAAACCGTTTCCGGAAGTCGAAGTACTTTCTGTGAGAAATCCTAGTTCAGGAATCACGTCAAAATTATCAATGGTAGGATAGTTTTCAGTCACCACTGAAAAAGTGAGATCTACTAAGGTAGTTTGAGTCAGATCTAGTGTTCCGATATCAGAAAAATCAGAGAAACGTAAATGTAATGAAACCACTCCATTTCCATCATCTTCAATCATGTAAGTAGCGGCATTAGAAAAAGCGGCAACAGAAAAACTCGACACTAAAAGTAATGCCTGTATAAATTTGTTCATTGTAACCATTCCCCAAAAATGTTGAATACAGCACAATTATTAAACATCCAGACAAAATAAATATTACAATGAAAATACTACTGGGTAAATTAAATACCGCTTAAAAAAATTAATTTCGCAAATAAAAACAAACTCTACTTTTGCAAGTTGATTAATTTGCATGCAATTGGTTAAGTAATAAACAATCAACCAACTTATATGTGCTGACAAAACAACCCGGAGCAATCGAGAATTTATCTACAACTGTATTGCAATCTAAAAAATGATTGGCAGAATACGTCATTGCGGATCAGAAAATGACTATAGAAATTGGTGCCAGGATACCAACCATGACTTTCCTATAAGCTTAATATAATCGATCACGCGATTTCTTTTGTTACTCTTTAGTTAATTTATCTACGCCTCCCCTTCTAAAGCCAACAGGATGTTGGCATTAAATCATTCCGTCTACGGAAGGAGGGATTCATGCTATTTAAACAATCAAAGTTATCCAATTCGCTTGCACTGATGACGCTACCGGCAAGCATCTCTTTATCGGCCGCAACCATTGAACCAGGGGATTTAATCATTACGGAAGTGATGGCGAATCCTAAAGCCGTCTCCGATGCAAATGGAGAGTGGTTTGAAATATACAATGCCACCAGCAGTACCCTTAATTTAGCCAACTTAAATTTATCCGATGATGGTTCTAACAACCATACAGTAGCTAGTGATCCATTAAATCTGGCACCAAACAGTTTCTTCGTATTCGGTCGTAATGGTAATACAACAACCAACGGTGGATACACCGCAGATTATGTCTATTCTGGTTTCACACTATCAAACGACAGTGATCAGATCATTCTTAGTCTTGGTGGAATTGTGATTGCACAGTTGGCCTATACTGGGGGATTCGTAATAAATGGAATCAGCTCTGAGTTAAAAAGTTTACCCAGTCTAGTAAGCAATTTTGGCGGCACACCTGAAGAAGCCAGTTATCTATTTGGTGATGGTGACTATGGGACGCCAGGCGCCATGAATTCCACGGACTTTACTGCCGTGCCCCTGCCTGCAGCTTTGCCGCAATTGTTATTGGCCCTGGGTGCACTATTTGGAATTAGGATAAAACAAAAAAGATAAGTCCAAAACAAAGAGCCCCTCTGCAATAACAGAGGGGCTCTTTGTTTGAATCAATTGACGGCAATTGCATTGGAGCGGGCAAATGCCTGAAAAAAGGGTTTAACGTTTTGAGAATTGTGGACGCTTACGAGCTTTACGCAGTCCCACCTTTTTACGCTCAACAATACGTGCATCTCGCGTGACATATCCAGCGCGCCGTAAAGGTTCACGCAATGATTCTTCATACTGAATCAGCGCCCGCGTGATCCCATGACGAATCGCCCCGGCTTGACCAGTAGTGCCACCGCCATTAACGGTCACTTTAATATCGAAGTTTTCCAGATTGGAGGTGAGTTCCAAGGGCTGACGAACAACCATTCGCGCCGTTTCCCGGCCGAAATAATCATCTAAACTGTGACGATTGATTGTGATGTCACCTGATCCAGGTTTGAGAAACACGCGCGCTACTGAAGATTTTCTGCGCCCTGTTCCCGTATAAAGCTGTGATTCTGCCATAATTGATAGCTACTTATATTCTCAGATTTCTAAGGGTTCCGGTTGCTGCGCTTGATGTTTATGCGTTGGACCCGCATAGACATGCAATTTTCGATACATGGCTCGTCCCAATGGGTTTTTCGGCAACATACCTTTCACTGCACGCTCAATGATTCGCTCGGGCGCACGCTCCTGTAACTTATTAAAGCTGAACTGCTTCAAACCACCGGGGTAGCCCGAATGGTGGTAGTACATTTTGCCTTCAGCCTTATTTCCGGTCACACGAACCTTTTCAGCGTTGATTACTACTATATGATCACCTGTATCCACACCAGGGGTAAATTCAGGTTTATGTTTGCCGCGTAACCGTGAGGCTACTTCGGTGGCCAACCGGCCCAAGGTTTTGTCGCTGGCATCCACCAGGTACCAACCTCGTTCTACCTCGGCAGGTTTTGCGCTAAATGTTTTCACAAGACATATGCTCCAGAGATCACTGGCCCACAAAAGAGGCGTAATGCTACAGAAGGATTCATCGGGTTTCAAGACAATAATTTAAGAGGAAAAAAAAAGCGCGGCCGGGGAGGCCGCGCAAACCACCAAAGGAGGATGGAGCAGTTGAAATCTTTAATTCTCGTAGGGAGCAAATGAGCTCATCAAGAAAGTGATGCGTATTATACAAACGTTGGAATATTAGTCAATAATAATAGAAAAATTTTTTATTAAGATTATATTAATAACTAATGACCCAGCTAAATCTGCAATCTTTCCACGATTTCACCCTTTAATAAGTGGCGTTCCACTATCTCATCCAGGTCGCTATATTGCTCATAGCGGTACCAAACGGCCTCTGGATAGACCACTAATACAGGACCGTCCACGCATCGATCTAAACAACCTGCTTTGTTCACACGGATACGTCCAGGACCAGACTCTCCTAACTTTTTGATTTTATTCTTTATATAATCACGAGCTTGATCCGCCTGATGGTTCTGACAGCAGGGGCGTCCATCTTCACGAAAATTAGTACAAAAAAAGAGATGATGACGATAGTATGCCACGAGCAAGATCCTTGGCTTGATAAGAGTGCGCAATCGTAAATCGTCTAACCAGCCACTTCAAGAGAGGGGTATACCCAAAAAATTTTTATGGCTAAAAATATGGTTATTGACAATGCACTTTTTTTGAAAACTGAGCAATGTGTGCGCTGTGCCAGTTGCGCACCCAGATGCCCAACATACGCATTGAGCCGCAATGAAGCGGAGTCCCCGCGAGGCCGAATTACCATGATCGCCGGACTGGCATCCGGTCAAATTCCGGTCACAGACTCCTTGCAGCAACATCTCGACAATTGCCTCACTTGCCGCGCTTGTGAACAGATTTGTCCGGCTAAGGTTGAGGTGGGCAGCATTCTCGATCAGGGACGTGCACTGATCCTTGAACAGCAATCGCCAACCTTCTCTCGGCAGCTTTTCAATAAAGTGCTAGATCTGATCACTGCCTACCCAAAACCAGTGTCCAGATTAGTCAACTTGGTACGCCAGAAATGGATCCGTCGATCTGCACGCTCTGTTGGATTAGATCCCTGGATCCGCGCCTTATCTGCAAGCCAACCCATGACGCCCGTGCGCTCAGACAACACTACTGAAGAGGATCTGCACAAATCAGTGCAGCTTTTTACCGGTTGTCTCGGTGAGGCGATGCAGAGCCACACACTCAATGCTGCAATTTTGTTGCTGAATCACCTGGGATTCAGCGTGCGGATCCCGAAAGAACAGATCTGTTGCGGCGCCCTTCATCAGCATCGTGGGGAAATGACTCGCGCGAGAACACTCGCCAGAAAAAACCTGGCAGTGTTCTCCGAGCCAGAAATCCCAGTGATCTATTGCGCGACCGGTTGTGGCGCAACCCTGTCAGAGTATCAATCGGAATCCTCGCAGAATTTTTCTAAGCAACTGTATGAAATCAACGAATTTATTGCTCAATCCGAAGTAGCGTCCTTAAGCTTCAGGCCACTGCACAAGAAAGTATTAATCCACGATCCTTGCTCCGCCCGCTATCCCCTTCAATGCGCTCATTTCAGCCAACAGTTACTCAGTCGAATCGAAGGATTGCACATTTATACTTTGGCAAATGATCAACACTGCTGCGGCGCTGCTGGAACTCATATGTTGTCCCATGCAAAAACAGCACAGACTCTTGCGGCACCAATTGTCGAACAGGCCGTTCGACTACAAGTTGACTATGTTGTGAGTAGTAATGTCGGTTGTGCGCTGCATCTAGGTGCCAATTTGCCAGACTCTATACATGTGTGTCATCCGGTGGAGCTTTTAGCCATGCAACTCAATGATAAAACTAAATTAGGTGTAGAATAGAGCCGTATGCAAAGAAAATATAACTCCACTGACCGATTAGTCATTGCCTTGGATCAAGGTCTACGGACACTCTACGGCAAGCCTGACAATACTGGGCGTGACAGCCCAGCCCAAGATCTAGCCGAAACAGTTCAGTCGAAAAATGACAAACGCCACGTAGCGGGTTTGATGAGGGTCAATCATGCGGGTGAAATAGCCGCGCAAGCGCTGTACTACGGCCAGGCACTGACGGCTAAAGACGAAATTACGCGGGCTTCACTGCTGAATACCGCACGTGAAGAGGGCGATCATCTACATTGGTGCCAGCAACGCCTAACAGAGTTAAATAGCCATATTAGTTATCTTGGACCTCTATGGTATCTGGGATCTTTAACCATCGGCGCCATGGCCGGTTCACGGGGTGACGCCTTTAGTTTGGGATTTGTTGCTGAAACAGAACATCAAGTCAGCGCACATTTAAGCAATCATCTACAACGATTACCGCGACAGGACTCCCGTAGCCGTACAATCTTATTGCAAATGCAAGAAGACGAAGAAGGCCATGCCACACAGGCGTTACAGTCAGGGGGCAAACGGCTTCCTTGGTTGGTGCGTCGAACCATGAAAATGACGGCGAAAGTGATGACCACTCTGGCGTATAGAATTTAATGTGTCTGTGAAGCACACATTCTAACGGGCAAATTCACTAATTTGATTGCGTCCGTAGAAGATCTCAACCATTTCCTCACGTAATTGCTTCTCTATATTCTCTTGTTCCTGCTGGGAGAATTCTTCCACTCCCTTGCCAAACAGAAAATTGTCGAGATCAAAATCTCTGATCATTAATTTCGTGTGATATAGCTTTTCGCTGGGATAATTGACATCTTCCATATGAAATTGGCGTTGATGTCTCTCCCCGATAAAATCTTGAATGCTGTTGATTTCATGATCTATAAAAATCTTAAAACCATTCACTGCTCGAGTAAAACCCCGTACTCGATAATCTAAGATGACTACATCCGATTCAAAATTCTCGATGAGAAAATCCAATGCATTCAATGGAGACACCAAGCCACAAGTGGACACATCAATATCCGCTCTAAAGGTACAAATACCATTTTCCGGATGTATCTCCGGATAGGTGTGCACCGTTAAATGACTTTTATCTAAATGCGCCACGGTGGCCTGTGGATAGGTGGCAGTCAAGGGTAATTCCGACTTATGAGCGCCTAGCGGTTCATCGGCCAACAACATGGTGACGCTAGAGCCCTGAGGTTCATAATCCTGTCGGGCAATATTCAAGATTTGCGCCCCAATCATTTTAGCCACGGTTTCGAGGGAAGCAGTTAAGCGATCAGCATTGTAGATTTTGTCAATGTATTCTATGTATTCCCTGGATTGACTGGCTGTCGAGGTATAACAAACGTCATAAAGATTGAAACTCAGGGATTTGGTTAGATTATTAAACCCGTGTAGTTCTAGCTTATCTTTGTGCATGAGGTTAGACGACGCCTGATTCAACTCAGTTTAAGTCCGGAAATCGGTGCATGAAAAATAAATTGCACCGTATTGCTGCCAGGATCCTGGCAATAAAAACTTCTGGCACCGTCTCGATGAGTTTTAGGTGAGGCAATTATCTCGACACCTGCGCTGGATAAGTATTGATGCCAGCTATCCACATCTTCCGGGGCCGACAGAATAAATCCCAAATGATCGAGACTCTGGAGACCAGCTCTAGGTTCTTTGGCTCGATGCAATGCCAGATTATCCACTCCTGAAGTGAGATACACATTGTCTGCATCCGGACGCCACTCCACTTGCATACCTAATAATGTGACATAAAAATGCTCACAGGACTCGAGATCGGTCACCCAAAGTGCTAAATGCCTCAATCCTTCCATTCCAGCAGGTCTTTCTTTCAACTCGACTCCTCAACAGTACTCTTAATCAGGAGCCGGATTTTACCTCGATTCAAAAAAGAGACCAAAGTAATTTAAGCGCTCACAAGCAGACGCAGCCAAGCAACTTCGTTTATAATCCACGCAGTATCTGAACTCATTCATATGTAAGGTAATTTTATGCGTCCCAGCGGCCGAGCGGCAGATCAGCTGCGTCAAGTCTCGATGATCCGACATTTCACTTGCCATGCAGAAGGTTCTGTCCTCATCGAGATGGGCAATACCAAAGTGCTTTGCAACGCCAGCGTGGACGATTCTGTGCCTCGATTTCTGAGAGGATCCGGCAGTGGTTGGGTCACCGCTGAATATGGCATGTTGCCGCGCTCCACCCATGATCGCATGCAACGGGAAGCAGCCCGTGGCAAGCAGGGTGGTCGCACCCTTGAGATCCAACGACTCATCGGTCGCTCCCTACGCTCGGTAGTCGATTTAGAAGCGCTGGGGGAGAGAACCATCGTTTTGGACTGCGATGTGATTCAGGCGGATGGTGGTACCCGTACTGCGGCTATCACCGGTGCCTATGTGGCCTTAGTGGATGCAGTCACTCACCTACTTAAAAATAAATTGATCAAAAAAGATCCCATTTATGGCCAAGTGGCCGCAATTTCGGTGGGCATTTTTGACGGAGACCCTATCCTCGATCTGGATTACCAAGAAGACAGTAAAGCGGAGACAGACATGAATCTCGTGATGAATGAAGCGGGACGCTTTATTGAGATTCAGGGCACGGCTGAAGGCAATGCCTTTACTCACGAGGAGTTCCTCCAATTACTCGAACTAGGGAAACAGGGTGTAGAACAATTAACTCAGTTACAACGCTCGACCCTAGCACAATCTTAATGAACAAGCTGATCGTCGCCAGCCACAACAGTGGTAAAGTTCGTGAAATAGCGAATGAACTTAGTGCATACCAAATAGACGTCTCTGCTCAATCGGAATTCGACATTGGTTCTGCCGCCGAAACCGCGCCCACTTTTGTTGAAAACGCACTGATAAAAGCTCGGCATGCCTGTCTTCACACCGGTTTGCCTGCATTGGCAGACGATTCAGGATTAGAAGTGAATGTCCTGCAAGGACAACCAGGAATCTATTCGGCACGTTACGCGGGTGAAAATGCAACTGATGCCATGAACAATGAAAAATTACTAAAAACCTTACAGGCTGTTCCTGAAGAGAAGCGTCAAGCACGCTATCAATGTTTCATGGTGTTTCTACGGACTGTGGATGATCCCACACCTATCATTTGTCAAGGTACTTGGGAGGGGACTATTTTATCAAGCCCGCAGGGTGACGGAGGGTTTGGTTATGATCCCCTCTTTTATATTGCTGAATTAGAATGCACCGCAGCAGAGCTGGATATCAATAAAAAAAATAAATTGAGTCATCGAGGAAAAGCCCTAAAAGCTATGTTGCCAAACATTGCAGCATATTTTCAGTCCCACCATGAATAAATGAGTCAATGGTAGAACGCGCACTCTACATCCATCTGCCCTGGTGCGCACGCAAATGTCCCTATTGTGACTTCAATTCACATAGTTTCTCGAACGCTTTTCCTGAGGAAGAATACGTCAAGGCGCTTTGCCGCGATCTTGAATATGAAGCAGAACAGTTTCCAGAGACTCAAATCAGCTCCATTTTCTTTGGTGGCGGCACGCCCAGTCTGTTTGGTTCGCAAAGTATTGGCGAAATATTAAATGTCATTTATAAGCTGTTTAACCTTTCGACACACATTGAGATCACTTTGGAGGCCAATCCGGGCAGCAGTGAACAAGAAAAATTCTTCGAATTCAAACAAGCGGGAATTAACCGGCTATCCATCGGTGTGCAAAGCTTAGATGATGCCAAGTTGCAGGCACTGGGACGTATTCATTCCGCTCAAGAGGCAGAACTGGCCATTCGCGCCGCATTGAACTGCCAATTTGATAGCCTGAATCTAGATTTGATGTTTGCGCTACCTGAGCAGAGTGTCAAGGAGGCAACGATAGATTTGCAAAAAATACTTTCCTTTGATCCGCCTCACCTCTCTTATTATCAACTCACCTTAGAGCCCAATACTCTGTTTTACAACAAGCCTCCCAAATTACCTGTAGAAGAATTAAGTTGGGAGATGCAGTGTTCAGCCGAAGATAAGTTGCAGCGAAAAGGATTGATACATTACGAGGTATCCGCTTACGCGCAGCCCGGCCATCAATGTGCCCATAACCTGAACTACTGGCACTACAAGGATTATCTTGCCGTTGGCGCCGGCGCACATGGAAAAATTTCTCGACAATCGAACATTTTCCGCTATATGAAAATTCGACATCCCGTCAATTACATGAGACAGGCAGGCACTTCGTTATGCCGACAACAAAGCCATCAGGTGGCAAAGATAGATCGCCCATTTGAGTTTATGCTCAATCGATTAAGACTATACTCAAAATTGGATTTGACTGAATTTAGTCAACAAACCTATCTACCCACCGAAGTCATTAGATCTGCAATAAAGCAAGCTATAGAGCGAGATATGCTTAAATATCAGGATAGTTCCGTTGTGGTTACCGCCACAGGTAGAAAGTTTTTAAACGATCTCACTGAATTGTTTCTCCCCGATAATTGAATATAGATTCAAATCGGGCCAGCGGCCTAACAGTCGTTTAATTGGCCTTTAAAGTTTGCATTTGTATTGATTATCCGATTATCATCTCAACTAAATTATAAGAATTTGCGGTTCATATTACTGAGCGAATCGGTAACGGCGACTGAACACTGCCAAACTCTCGGAGCGATGATTTAATAGTTATGAGTACTAATCCAAACATTTCAAATTTACGCCATGAAATACTCGGCGTTTCGGTATCACTGTTTGCTGAGGCAGGATATTCAGGCGTTTCAATGCGAGATATCGCAAAATCTGTGAGTGTGACCCCGGCGGCGCTTTATTATCACTTTCCTGACAAACAAACGCTGTATGTGGAAACCGTGCTCTTCGCCATGGAACGCAATCAAAATCAGATC
This sequence comes from Thiotrichaceae bacterium, assembly GCA_041940025.1. GTDB lineage: Bacteria > Pseudomonadota > Gammaproteobacteria > UBA5859 > UBA5859 > UBA5859. The sequence continues at coordinate 64,712 of JBGTSY010000001.1, forward strand.
GAGAAAGCGTTAGCAACCGATGGCACCCCTGAAGAGCGCTTCATGCGCTTTATTAAAGGCTACATTTTACTGATACATGATGATCCGGATTTTCGCAGATTGGTGCAAAGAGAGATTTTAGACACCAATGCCGAGCGCCAAGAGTTATTGTTCCAAACGGCGCTAAAAAAAGAATACTGCACGCTGTTAGACATCGTCGGCCAAATTGCACCTTCGGTGAACGCACATATTATGGCAGTCACAGTGATTACCAGTGTGTTGTACTATTTTGAAATGGCGCCGATTAAAAGAATGGATGCGGCTCAACTAGAAGAGCCTCTGCCGAACACTATCGCAGAACACCTTGGCCAAATCTTACTCTACGGGTTAAAGGGAAATGAAGCACAGGTTTCTAGCGAGATGTCATCTACCACACATGTAAATAAAATTTAATTTGTAGTTTTTTAGTTGTCGCTTCATAATAGCCGCCATGAATAATTCTTCCCAAAAAATGGTATGTGTCACTTTTGTCCTGCGCAAGCTATGGGCAGGCTATAGTGCGGCCATGTGGGAGCAAATGACTTAACACAAGAACACAATTTAATCCTAAAAAGCCGCACTTTAAAAAGTGCGGCTTTTTTTTTGCCTAAGGAAAAAGACAATGTCTTTGCTCGCTGCTTACCTGACCATCATCGTGGTATGGTCAACAACACCATTGGCGATCCAATGGAGTTCTACTGATGCCGGTTTTCTATTTGGTGTGGCTGCGCGCATGTCTATTGGACTTCTCACCTGTCTCTTGTATTTGTTGCTCACGGGCAGATCTCTACCCAGAAGCAAACATGCGATACAAAGTTATCTTGCGTCTGGATTATCAATTTATGGTGCCATGTTAGCAACTTACTGGTCTGCTCAATTTATCCCCTCAGGATTGATTTCGGTGATTTTTGGGCTCTCCCCATTGCTCACCGGAGTCATTGCGGCACGACTATTACCCAATGAAACATTCACTCTGGGCAGACTAATCGCCTCCCTAGTGGGCGTGATTGGATTACTGTTGATTTTTCAACAGGCCAATGTAGGTGATCAGATCCACTGGTACGGCATCGTCGGCATGTTGTTCGCTGTATTAACGTACTCTGTTTCCGCAGTGTTGATCAAACGTATTGATTTTCAGGCAAGTGGATTAATCATCACTACCGGCGGATTGCTGTTTGCGGTGCCCGCTTTTTGTGTCACCTGGTGGATCTTCGATGGCAATTGGTCCGTACAACTACAGGCGCGCAGTTGGGCAAGTATTGTCTATCTTGGGATCTGCGGATCAGTGATAGGGTTCACTCTCTTTTATTATGTATTACAGAGAATGTCTGCCAGCCGAGTTGCGCTCATCACTTTAATTACTCCAGTGAATGCGTTGATCTTAGGAACCAGCTTAAACGGAGAGACCTTTGGCGCTCACGTTCTGGTGGGTACTGCGTTGATATTATGTGCGCTGGCATTCTATGAATGGGGGGACGGCTTGATAACTAGGTTGTTTGGGAGCCGAGCTAAGTTAAGCAATAAAAAGATCAGACTGGGTTTAGGCAGTAGAGATCTGTGATGCGATGGCCAAGTGTGATGCCACGTTGCTCAAACTTGGTCATCGGTCGCCGTAACACATCAGTTTGTATATGCTCTGGTGTGATTAGTTGTAACCGGTGTTGTGCCGCGACTTGCTCTTTCACTGCATCAACATACGGAACCCAGTCACTGGCGAAATGCCAATAGCCCCCTGGGTTCAGCACCTCTGAAAGAAGCTGTAAGAATTCCGTCTGTACAATACGGCGCTTATGATGTCGTTTTTTAGGCCAGGGATCGGGAAACCAGAGCAGTACCGCATGCAAACAATGACGCCATGAAGTCTGTTTCAACCACTCCATGGCGTCTCCTTCCATGACACGAACATTTTGCACACCCGTGGCATCAATTCTATTGAGCAGATGACCAATGCCCGGCCGGTGAACATCGATGCCGAGAAAATTAAATTGGTGATAGTGTGTGGCCAGCTGAATCAAAGACTCTCCCATGCCAAAACCGATTTCCAATACCAGCGAACCTGACGCCCATCCCTCCGGCATGGAGGCATCCAGGGGCAAACCATATTTGGGAAACAGCTCTTGCAAAGACTGTTTTTGACCGCGGGTGAGGCGGCCAGTGCGACGCACGAAGCTACGCACCTGTCGCCGATGCATGCGCTCTATAGCCACTTGGGAAAATGATCCATAACCAGATAATCTTGTTGGTATTTCTAATCAGAATAAGTTAGAAATTCTGACAATTCTGCGTTCAAGAAATTAATCCATCGATAGGCGAGGACGCACTAGCATACAGTTTTTTTGGAATTCGGCCGGCAAGATAGGCCTCCCGCCCCGCTGTCACCGCTTTGCCCATTGCCCTGGCCATCATCACTGGATTTTTTGCACAGGCAATGGCGGTGTTCATTAACACGCCGTCGCAACCCAACTCCATCACCTGAGCGGCGTCCGACGCTGTACCCACACCAGCATCCACTAGGATCGGCACCTTGGCCTCCTCCAGAATCATGCGGATATTATAGGGATTACAAATACCCAATCCTGAACCAATGGGCGCTGCCAGGGGCATAACCGCCACACACCCCATCTCCTCAAAACGTTTGGCTAAAATGGGGTCGTCAGAGGTATAGACCATTACCTGAAAATCTTCCTGAATCAACACCTCTGCCGCAGCTAGAGTTTCTGTCACATTAGGATAGAGTGTTTTTTGATCACCTAATACTTCTAATTTGACCAGATTGCTGCCATCTAAAAGTTCGCGCGCCAAGCGACAGGTTCTAATCGCCTCGGCTGCGGTATAACAAAAAGCAGTATTGGGTAAAATACAGTATTTATCTGGTGATATCTTTTCTAATAGGTTGGGTTCACCCGGACTCTGCCCAATGTTCGTACGCCTCAGCGCCACCGTGACAATCTCTGCACCAGATGCGGCTATGGCATCGGCAGTTTCTTCTAAGTCTTTGTATTTGCCGGTGCCCACCAGCAGTCGGGAGGAAAATGTGCGGCCATTTAGCTGCCAACTCCCTATCTCATCTGTTTGCACTTGCTTGTCTTTTTGAACAGCACTCACTTAACCACCCCCAATGGCTTGTACAATTTCGATTCTATCATCTGAGTTCAGCCTCACGTCCGCATAGGTACTGCGGGGCACGATCTCTTGATTGAGTTCCACAGCCAGTCGTTTACCTGTCAAACCCAAATCCTGAATTAGCTGATCCAAGGTCTGATTGACTTTGACCTCATGTTTGTCCCCGTTCAGAATAATTTTCATCACGTCCCTAGATTTAACAGATTCTAAATTTTACGCTTATTATAATTCTCTGCCGAATTTTTAAACAGCACACAAAAGAAAATTCAGATCTCCCGGTCAGTTGACGCCAGCAGGTAGCACGAACAACTGCCCCAGAGACGCTTTTCACTAAAATTGCATCCCACCCTCAGATACAGACGCTATTTTTTCTAATCTCAGCTCTCACTTATCTGGCAAATGACCATCTCCGAACAATCGAACTATCTGGCTGATGCTAAAAATGGACAATCGACAATTTCTTGGCGCAGAGGAACGGTTAGCATGGCGAGCGGAACAGTGAAAAAGCGGCTTGACGCTCTCTGCCGCCTTGCATGCACGCACATTAAACTGTTAGTTTGAGTAATCGATTTTGGGTTTGGTGTCTAGCTTGTCAATCATTGAGATATGCGAATCACAAGCACACACCGCAAAAGTCTTGGCACGAAGAGTCAAAACATGATGACTTTGCTATCACTCATAGGTTCAATCATTGTTGCCCTGGAGAATGCCAATGAGCTTCTACGACAAACATGTATTACCTCGGTTCATTAATCTAGCTTGCGGTACAAAGCCAATCACTTATCAGCGAAAAAAAGTAGTACCTGAAGCAAGTGGACGAATTTTAGAAATAGGAATTGGACCAGGACTTAACCTGCCCTACTACGATGCCAACAAAGTAGAAATGGTTTACGGCTTGGAGCCATCGTCAGATATGCGCAAGCTGGCTGCCAAAAGGGTGAAGCAAGTGCCGTTTAAGGTGGAATTTATCGACTTGCCAGGAGAAGAAATTCCGCTGGAAAATAACTCTGTAGACACGGTGTTATTAACCTACACGCTATGTACTATTCCCGATGGCTTAAGCGCTTTAAAACAAATGCATCGAGTGCTGAAACCGGGAGGCAAATTGATTTTTTGTGAACATGGTGCCGCGCCCGACGATTCCGTAGAAAAATGGCAAAATCGTATCAACCCTGTTTGGAAACCCATTGCCGGCGGGTGTAATTTAAATCGCAAAATACCCCAATTGATCACAGAAGGTGGTTTTAACATTCATAATATGGAAACGGCTTATATCCCCGGCACCCCAAAAATTGCTGCTTATAACTATTGGGGCGCAGCAACGGTGTAACTATAATGAAATCCTATGGCAAAAGTGAGCAGGCAGTTAAAAACTCTAGCGTCATTAAAACAGACCTATTGATAAACAGCATTATCTAACTTGATTAGTCGGCACTCAAAATGCCAGTCAAACTGCTTATTTACACCAAACATTTTGAGCGCGACCCCTGAAAAAAGTGCAACCGGCTTTTTACGGGATCAATCAATTTTAAGGAGTCTTCATTGAAATCAACAAAGCAAATCGCTCGATGGCTACCTTTTGGACAAGTAGCCGAATTATCCGCCGAGGAGCTACACAATCAAATGGATCAGGGCCAGGTACAAATCATAGATGTCCGTACTCGGCAAGAATGGCTCAGCTCTCGCATTCCAGGTGCTATCAATCTGGCCATTACTCATTTTTCCAAATCAAATATTGAATCGCTCAACCTGGACAAAAAAATACCGACTGTTGCCATTTGCCTTTCCGCTCATCGTAGCATTCCCGCTGTGAGGCAATTACACCAGCTTGGTTTTGAAAATTGCCAACAACTAAAAGGCGGGATGCGTAGCTGGTGGAAAAATGATCTCCCCACCACAACTGGACAGTGAAAAGTAACTCATAGACTACAGTGAGGGTGTCCATGCAATACGTCACTTCAGTTGTGGCTTCACTATTACGCAAGGGCAAAGGAAACCGTGCTATCGTTCGGGACACCCAACCCGAAAAACTAATAGAGTTATATGACATGGAAGGTTGCCCTTATTGCCGTCTTGTTCGGGAATATTTAACAGAGTTAAACCTCGATGTATTGATTCATCCCTGTCCAAGAAAAAGCACGCGTAACCGGCAAAAATTAGCAGCCTTGGGAGGCAAACAACAGACGCCTTATCTGTACGATCCCAACACTGATACAGGTTTATACGCATCACGCACTATCATCGACTATCTAAATGAACAATACGATCCGCGCCGCTTGCCAAAAAAATCCTCCCTCCTATTTGTCACCTCGCTAGCGGTCTCTTTAATGCGCACCATGTCAGGTATTTTATATCGCCCTTCCCTCCTGGTTGGTCAACCACTAGAACTGTTTTCCTTCGAAGCCAGTCCCCACTCTCGCCTGGTTAGAGAACGGCTCACTGAGATGGAAATTTCCTACCTTTTGCGTAACTCAGCATGTACCGCCTCAGATCCCTCTAACCAACCGAGCACCCACTTTGAGTCAACTCGACAGGAACTGTTACGCCGAAGTGGTAAGTTACAAATCCCTTATCTTTACGATCCAAATATTGGAAAAGGTTTTTCTAATTTAGAAGACATATTTCAGCACTTAACTGATACCTATTCCACACTTCAGAGTTGAACTCGATCTTTTATGTCTCGGTAAAGAGTTAATCTTGTGCTTTTGCGAATCGCGCCGTTATACTGAAACCAATAGTATTAAAAATCACAAAATAGGCTCGTTAAATAGTGGCTATTCAAAATATATTTAAACAAATTGAAGAAATTAAAAAAGGCATTGAAAATCTCAGCGTTGAACAGCTAAAAAACGAGATCGATATCAATCCGCCTATTCTTTTGTTAGATATTCGGGAAATTCAAGAACGCATAGAACTGGGATGTATTCCGAATTCCACCCATTGCCCACGGGGCATGATGGAATTTTGGGCCAGTCCGCAAAGCCCCTACTACCGCGATTATTTCCAGGCCGATCGCAGAACCATCATCTACTGCGCCGGCGGCGGCAGAAGTGTACTTGCCACGCGAGCCCTATTGGATATGGGATTTAGCGATGTCGCAAACTTAGACACAGGGTTTAAAGGATGGCAACAATCCGGTGAAACCATCGAAGACGTCAGCAAAACAAGTCGTTGGATGCGACGCGAGGAAAAAACACCCACATCTTGATTGATGCCCGATTGATCCTGCCCAAAATATTATCGCCATGAAGCCCACTATGGGCCATTAGGATAATCATAGACTACCTCGATAAACCTTCCCGTCCAATTGGGCACGCACTTTGAGTCGACTCGACCGCTACTTACACGCCAAAGCGCAGAGTAACACCTCCCTCACTTGACAAGACGAATGTTGGAAAAAGTTTGTCTAATTTAGAAGACATTTTTCAATACTCAACTGACACCGACTACACACGCAACAAACGAACGGGTATTGATAATTAATCAGTACATTTATATTTTAATTTCCAGATTACTCCGTGTAGGGCAAAGCAAAACCACTATATTGAGCTAGAGCGAAAGCGCTACATGGTGTGATTTAAGTGAACCATGTGTGACCTACTCGCATTAATAGTTTGGTCAATATTTCAGCATGATCATGGGTGCTATCCAAATCGTATCGTGCTGATCTCACAATAGAACTTTTAAATCTGTCATAGCTGATTCGCAGTCTCCGACTTAGATACCCCCCACAATTAAACTAACATTTTGCACCAATTTGTCAGTTAAATATTGAATCAGTAATATGACAAATTGAAAATGTACTAGTATATGATTTAAACTCATGCCAACAATTGGTGCGTGCTAATTGGTACACGCTTATCGGCCGATAAGACCCTTCACGTTCGTGAGACCCAAACACCATTCAACCATGCAGATATTCCGATACAGGCAACACAATTCTCCAGGTGTCTTGATACCAAGTTTATTATGCTTGGCCTTTGTATTTGCCCAATGGAGTAGCTTTCATCACGAACTTGAACATCCCTATCACGAGGAACAAACAAGCTGTGAAATTTTTGTTGCATTTGGCAATATCGGCTTTTCTCAACCAACTAGCACCCTGCCCTATCTTTTTGACGCCAAACATACTGCGCCGGACGTACCCTTATTAACCTTAACTGAACAACTCACCTACAGATCACACCGAATTCGCGCCCCACCCATATCCATCACCGTTTAAGATCAATCAAACAGAGTTTCCGGTTCGATCGTTTCGATTTTTTGTTGCTCAAGAGTTATTGAACCTAGTTCTAGGTTGGATTGATACGTTTCTCTACAAAATACATTTTTAGAAATAGTTTAGTGAGTGCTCTCTATTAGTTGGAGCATTCACCCAATAATTAGGTGAGTTTATGAAATTTCGATCATTTTTAGCGTTAACATTTTCTTTGTTCATAGTCTCTTCTCACATTAGTCTGGCAAACACCACCGTTAAGATTACTGATAATAATTTCAATCCGGCAATCAGTCTCATTTTGGACGGACGTTATACCGATTTAGATCATGAAGAGTTAGAACTACCGGGATTTCAGTTGGGAGGTGAGGCGGGATTAGCAGAGCCGGGGTTTTCAACTGCTCATAACGAATTAGCGTTATCTGCCTACATTGATGATAAGTTTTACGGATCTGCGACTATTCCCATAATTTACACGAATGGCGAAACTGAAGTTGAACTGGAAGAGATCTATATTGAAACCTTAGGTCTAGGACATGGCTTGAGTCTTAAAGCCGGTAAATTTTACTCTTCCATAGGCTATTTAAATAGTCACCATGACCATGCCCACGATTTTACTGATCGCCCCCTGGTGTACGACGCGTTTTTTGGCGGACACCTGGTGGACACCGGATTACTCGCGCAATGGCTAGCGCCCACTCCTTTTTATCTGAATTTAGGATTAGAAGTCACTCGTGGAAGCGAATTTCCTGGCGGTGAAAATAAAGATAACAATGAAGGTCGAACTCTATTCATCAAAACAGGTGGCGATCTGGGTAGCAGTGCAAGTTGGCAACTGGGTCTATCTTATTTTTCAACAGAATTTGACCAACGGGAAGCCGGCGCACATCACCACGGAGATGAAGAACACGAGGGCGCAGAAAACTTAACGAATGATGGTGAAGTAGAGATCAATGGAATCGATTTTATTTACAAATGGGCACCCAATGGCAATGCCAAGGAAAGTAATTTAAAAATTCAAGGAGAATATTTTATACGCGATGAGCAAGGCCGTGCGGAATTTTCCGAAGAAGGCAATGCTGCACAAGCTCAGTATGATGGCGAACACACTGGATATTATCTACAAGCTGTGTACCAATTGATGCGTCATTGGAGTGTGGGTATACGTTATGATTCACTATCTGCAGACAATGAAATCACTCAATACAACAGCGCAGCCATTGCACTCGATGAATTTCTAGAAGAAGCCAATTACGCCGAAGTTGAGGATGATCCTAGCCGATACACACTCATGCTCAGTTACGCACCTAGCCACTTCAGCCGTATCAGGCTGCAATATGGCAGCCTGGACAACGGGCTGGAAGAGAACGATATTGTCTCTCTGCAATACATCATGAGCTTGGGCTCCCACGGCGCTCATAGGTACTAACTCCGTCTATGAGGAAACGACCCATGCGACTCAAAGACATCGTCAAAGTGATCCCCTTGCTGGTACTCTTGTCGGGTCCCACTGCGGCATTTGGAAAAATAGAAGTGCTTGCCTGTGAACCAGAATGGCATGCATTGGTACAGCAAATTGCCGGTGATAGAGTCACCAGTTTTTCTGCGACAACAGCCTGGCAAGATCCTCACTATATAGAAGCCAAACCCTCACTGGTGGCCAAAGCCAGGCGGGCCGATCTGATTTTCTGTACTGGTGCGGATCTGGAAATTGGCTGGCTACCGTTGTTAATTCGGCAATCTGGCAACAGCAAAATCAAGCCCGGGCAACCGGGCTATCTATTGGCTGCCGATTGGGTGGAAAAAATAGATGTGCCCGACCAGATCGACCGTAGATTGGGAGACATTCATGGTGCGGGTAATCCCCATGTGCATCTGAATCCCAATAATTTACTTATTATTGCCGAAGAGTTAACCGCTCGCCTGATGCTGATTGATGCACAAAATAGCAACTTCTATACACAGCAACTGACAAGCTTCCAACACCAGTGGCAAAAGCAAATGGATCAGTGGCAAAAGATGGCTGAACCCTTGAGAGGTAAAAAGGTGGTTGTGCATCACCGAAGCTTAGATTATCTGTTCCAGTGGCTCGGCATGACCACGGTTGCCGATTTGGAACCAAAACCCGGCCTGCCGCCGACGAGTGGTCACCTGGCATCGCTGTTGACAGTCGTTCAACAAGAAAAACCGCACTTCATTGTCATCGCCGCGTACCAGAATCATAAAGGTGCCCGTTGGCTTGCGAAACGAACCCATCTACCCATCGTCACTTTGCCTTTCACCGTTGGCGGCGATGCCAAAAGTGATACTTTATTCAGCCTCTTTCCACGTTCAATCAATTTACTATTAAGCGCGGGCAAAAAAGATGGATGAATTTTTGATTCAATTGTCTATCTTAGGCCCGGCGTTATTGGCGGGTATCGTGGTATTGGCTACTCATGTGATTTTGGGTCAAGAAGTGCTTCGCCGGGGCATAATATTTCTGGATTTAGCCATCGCCCAGGTAGCCGCTTTCGGTCTGATATTAGCTGGCGCATTAGGCTTGGATATGCAGCACTCGAACAGCCACACATTGCTACCGCAGATGGTTGCCTTTGCCGCCGCTATTGGCGGTGCAAGCGTTTTATACCTGTTTAGAACCTATGCCGCACAACTGCAAGAGGCGCTTATCGGTACGCTTTTTATCTTGGCAGCAACCGGCAGCGCACTATTATTATCCAAGGATCCCCATGGTGGCGAACGCTTAAATGAAATCCTAAACGGTCAAATATTGTGGGTTGAGTATTCGTCATTAACTGGCGCAGCGATTATTTCCGCAGCCGTATTGATACTCTGGCTGGCCGGGCGTAATCAATTAGGCAACTACCTATTCTATCCCTTGTTCGCTATCGCTATTACCCTGTCTACTCAACTGGTGGGCGTCTACTTAGTATTTGCCAGCCTGATCATTCCGGCCATCGCCAGTCAAAATCGCTGCAAACCATTATTGACCGCTTATTCTGTAGGGGTACTGGGTTATCTCTGTGGACTGGTATTATCGACGTTACTGGATTTTCCCTCCGGCCCCATGATTGCCTGGAGTCTAGCGGGCGTGGCGTTGTTAATTTATCTGATTTCTCCGAAAAATTGTCAAAATGAGGTTGGCAGCCAATCGCCTCCCATCAGTTGATAGGTGTCACATGGATAACAACTTGCCTGTCCATTCTACAATCGAGCCCTGCTGGACGGCGTCTACGCCTGAACCAATATACAAATCCCACTAAACCATGACTTAAGTCAAAGTCTGCTGCATTGAATTTCGTCACCGCTTGGCGCAACTGAATGGTCTTCGATATAGTACGATTTAGAGGCATACCCTTTCTATTGACAACCCGTTGCATTGATTTAGACTGAGTCTTAATCAATCATTCCAGCTTACAGGAGTCACAAAAATGGATCTTAAAGGAAGCAAAACAGAACAAAACCTCAAAGACGCTTTCGCTGGTGAATCTCAAGCAAACAGACGATACCTATACTTTGCGGCAAAAGCTGATGTGGAAGGCTATAACGACGTGTCTGCGGTATTTCGTTCAACAGCCGAAGGGGAAACTGGACATGCCCACGGACATTTAGAATATCTGGAAGCAGTGGGCGATCCGGCCACTGGTTTACCCATTGGTGAAACCGCGAATAATTTAAAGGCAGCCATTGCAGGTGAAACCCATGAATATACGGATATGTATCCGGGTATGGCTAAATCTGCTCGTGATGAAGGATTTGACGAAATCGCCGACTGGTTCGAAACTTTAGCAAAAGCCGAGCGATCACACGCCAATCGATTCCAAAAAGCTTTGGATTCTCTCGACTAATTTTTAAGAATCGCGCTCGTTCCTGGGCTGAAGACGATTTTCTTCAGCCCAAACATGATGCAGTTCAAAATAAAATAATGATATGGATCAGAATAACCAAAGCCCCCGCGAAGGCAGTTTGGACGCACCCACTCGACATCCCATAGATTGGCAAAATCCCCAATATTTTGACGAGCAAGATTTATTTGCAGAGCTAGAGCGCGTGTTCGACATTTGTCATGGTTGCCGCAGATGTTTCAATCTATGCCACTCGTTTCCGCTGTTATTTGACGCCATAGATGAGTCAGACTCCGGTGAGCTGGATGGCGTCGACAAATCGGTATATTGGCAGGTAGCCGAACATTGTTATCTGTGTGACATGTGTTTTATGAGTAAATGTCCCTATGTGCCTCCCCATGAATGGAACATAGACTTCCCTCATTTAATGTTGCGTACCAAGGCCGTGCGTTTTCAGCAAGGCAAAACAAAATTTCGAGACACATTTCTCACTTCCACCGACAACAACGGTAAGAATCTCGCTATCCCGCTGGTGGCGCAAACAGTCAATCATGTGAATCAACAAAAGTTAGCCAGACAATTGTTGGAAAAAACCATAGGCATTCACCATCAAGCGCCCGTGCCCCCTTACCAGAGCAAACCCTTACGCAAGCGATTGAAAAAGGAGATTTTGCATTCTCCCGTAGACGCAGAGATATTATCCGCTGAAGAAAAAGAGGCCAGCCCCATTGAGCCCCCCGACGGGGTACGCCCAATTCTCGGGCGGGTTGTGCTCTTTACTACCTGTTATGGCAACTACAACGAACCCCAGTTTGGAGAAGACTTGGTAGCAGTCTTCAAACACAATGGTATTCTATTGCATCTGCCACAACACGAAGTCTGTTGCGGTATGCCTAAAATGGAGCTGGGTGATCTGCAGTCTGTGCATAAACTGAAAAATCAAAATGTCCCTGAATTGGTAGCTTGGATCCGAGAGGGATGGGACGTGATCACGCCAGTCCCCTCCTGCACACTGATGTTTAAACAGGAACTACCCTTATTATATAAGGGCGATTGGGAGGTGGAGACTCTGGCCAGACACGCCTTTGATCCCTTTGAATATTTGGCCCTATGGCACAAAAAGGGGCAACTGAACACCGAGTTCAAACATCCTTTGGGTAAAATCGCCTATCATGTGCCTTGCCATTTACGCGTTCAAAACATTGGCTTGAAAACCAAAGAGGTGTTGTCCTTAGTACCAAATACCGAAGTGCAAGCCATTGAGCGCTGTTCCGGCCACAATGGCACCTATGCGGTCAAAAAAGAGACTCACGAACTTTCTGTGAAAATTGGTAAACCTGTCGCCAATCGCATTCAGAAAGTGGAAGCGGATCACTATGGTAGCGACTGTCCGATGGCGGGCCGCCAATTGCAACATATCCTGCAAGCTGACACGCCGGCGGAGCATCCTATGAGCTTGTTACGACTCGCCTACGGGATATAATCTCAATTATGGATCCACTAACTAAGTCCGATCTGTTTACTCTGGAACGCTATGCTGAGGTTCGACCTGAATTTCGGCAAAAAGTCCTGGCCCATAAAAAGCAACGTCATGTGGCCATTGGCAATCATCTGTCACTCTATTTTGAAGATCGCCTCACCATTCAATATCAAATACAAGAGATGTTACGAACAGAGCGGATTTTTGAGGTCGCCGCCATTCAGGAAGAGCTAGATGCCTATAATCCATTGATTCCCGATGGACAAAACTTAAAAGCCACAATGATGTTGGAATACAGTGATGTGGAGGACCGCAAAGCGGCACTGGAGAAACTCATTGGCGTGGAAGATAAGATTTGGTTACAGCTCGGCAATCATGAAAAAATTTACGCCATCGCCGATGAAGATCTAGAACGAGAAAACGAACAAAAAACCTCAGCCGTACATTTCTTAAGATTCCAATTGGATGATGAATCCTATCACGCATTCAAAAATCATGAGGCACTTGTATTTGGTTGTGACCATGAACAGATGTTTGAACACGCCCCCATAGAGTCAGAAGCCACTTACCAGTCCTTACTTGCTGATTTGGCGCCATAACCTCGTTACAATCGTCATCAGATAAGCTACATTGACAGCACATACCCTACATTCGGTAGCATGATAAGGAATTTATATGCGCTTGTTACGTCTCGCCGCTGGATTGGTCCTAGGATTTTTACTACTCACCCTCGTTGCAGTAGTCGCGATTTTTGTATTTGTCGATCCCAATGATTTTAAACCTGTTATCAGTGAGCAGGTCAAGCAGCAAACTGGACGGGATCTCACTTTTAAAGGCGACATCAGTCTCACACTGTTTCCACGTCTCGCCCTGGAACTCGGCGAATTAGAACTGAGTAATGCCCCTGGATTTGATCAAACCACCTTCGCACAAGTGAAACAAGTATCAGTAGGCGTACAGTTAATCCCTTTACTGCGACAAGAATTGGATATTGGCCGCATTCGACTAGATGGATTAGAACTCAACTTAGCGCGCCGCTCCTCTGGTGAAACCAACTGGGACGATCTGCTGCCTGAAACAAACACCACAGCCGATCCGTCTCAGAGTCCTTCTCCAACCCCGACTACCACCGATCCCATGACTACCAGCTTGGCTGGGTTTTCCCTGGCAGGAATTGAGATCACAAACGCACGTTTTCTTTGGCAGGATGGAGACAACCGCTACCTGGTCGATCCTTTTGATCTGAAAACGGGGCGCATTCAGTTTAGTGAGGCGATCCCAATTGAACTATCCTTAAAGACAACACTCAGTGACCCAGAACTGACTACAGATTTAAAACTCAATTCAGAACTCACTGTTGAAGCCAACTTAGAAAAGTTTCATCTCAACGCTGTCACTCTCAAATTAATTAACCAAGGTGATCTCTTTCCTACCCAGGAAATGACCTTAGAACTCTCTAGCCAAATTCACATCGACTTGCAACAGGATCAGTTGTCGGTACCAAAACTAAAATTGACTAGTTACGGACTCACACTCAACGGCCACGCTGAGATCTCACAATTAACTGAGACGCCCCACTATGAGGTCACAGCAGAGATAGAGAGTTTTAACCCGCGGGAACTATTACACACACTAAAACTTGGATCTGAAATCCCAGTAAGCGAACCTCATCTCACTCAAGCACAAATGAGTGTGGTCGCCAGTGGAAGCACTGATTTCGTGACCATCACTCAACTCACTGCACAACTGGATCAAAGCAGTCTGATTGCTAACGCCCAGGTGAAAAATTTCTCTCAGCCCGCAGTAGAATTTGAGATTGATATTAACGAATTGGATCTCGATCCCTATTTAGTCAGCAATCAATCTGTTGAAGAGAGTTCCCCGCATCCCGCCGAACCGTCATCGACGGCTTCAGAAGAGATACTGCCTGTAGAGTTATTGCGAAATCTCAATATTGAGGGTGCTTTGAAGATTGGCAAACTGAAGGTGATGAATCTTACCACCCATAATTTGGTTGCCAATCTGGATGCGCACACAGGCAGAGTCGCGTTGTCGCCGTTGCGCTTTGACCTCTATTCTGGCCACTTTAATGCGCACTCGGTCGTTAATGTGCAAGGTAAACAACCTCGCATCTTACTCAATCAAAAATTAACCGGGATCCAATTTCAACCCTTGCTACAGGATCTATTGCAAAGTGAGTCCCCGGTGAGTGGCCGTGGAGAGATCAATATGGATGTCTCCACCACTGGCAATCAACTGAATGACTGGATCCAACGCTTAACCGGGAAGGGTGCTATTTCGATTCAAGATGGCGCACTAACCAATATCAATATTGCACATATGATTCGGCAAGCCGAAGCCGTGTTAAGCAAACAACCTCCCCCCAAAGATAGTGACTACCAACATACAGACTTCACCGCACTGAAAGGTCAGTTTGAATTTCAACAAGGACGGGCCGTCAACCCGAACCTCAGTATGGAGATGCCCTTAGCCAGAGTGAATGGACAGGGTTATCTAGATTTAACAGATTACTATTTAAACTACCAAGTGAATGCTCACCTGGCCGGAACTTCTACCGGACAAGATGGAAAATCATTAAATGAAGTACGGGATATTCCAATTCCGATTACCATTGAAGGCCCCATTCAGGCTCTCAAGTATAAATTGGATACAGATAAGCTCCTTGGCCAAAAATTGGAACAGGAAAAAGCAAAACTGAAACAAAAAGCCGAAGAGGAAAAAGCGAAAGCCAAAGCAAAAGTCGATAAACAGATTGACGAAAAAAAAGAAGAGATCGGCAAAGAAGCAGAGAAGAAACTTAAAAAACAATTAGACAAGCTGCTGAATTTTTAATGATGTCCGTTTGCCTACCAGATCTCGAACGAGTTCGAGTCATGCAAGCGTCCATACTCAATTGGTATCGCCACCATGGACGCCATAACTTACCTTGGCAACACCCCCGTACTCCCTATCGGGTGTGGATATCGGAAATCATGTTACAACAAACCCAGGTGCAGACTGTGCTACCCTACTTTGATACTTTTATGCACCGTTTCCCCACGATAGAGAGTTTAGCTGCAGCAAACTTAGATGAAATATTATCTCTCTGGAGTGGATTAGGTTATTATGCGCGCGCACGTCACTTACACCGCGCTGCCAAAGAAATTGTCGAACGCTTCCATGGAGAGTTACCCAAACAAATTGACTTGTTAATGTCGTTACCCGGTATCGGTCGCAACACCGCTGCCGCAATTGTCGCCCAAGCATGGGATCTACCCGAAGCCATTTTAGATGGCAATGTGAAACGGGTTTTATGCCGCCTTCATCGTGTGGCTGGGCCA
Organism: Thiotrichaceae bacterium; assembly: GCA_041940025.1. Taxonomy (GTDB): domain Bacteria; phylum Pseudomonadota; class Gammaproteobacteria; order UBA5859; family UBA5859; genus UBA5859. The sequence goes on from JBGTSY010000001.1 coordinate 80,735, forward strand.
CCAAACCACAAACAGGTGGAATCCACGCTTTGGCATTTGGCAGAAACCTATACACCTGAACTAGAGGTGGCAGCCTACACCCAGGCCATCATGGATTTTGGTGCGACTCTTTGTCGACGCATGCAACCGAGATGTGCACAGTGCCCACTACAATCTCAATGTGAAGCTTATCAAATGAATCAAACAGCACTATTTCCTAATAAAATGCAACGCAATGCCCGCAGTCGTCAGTTCGCCAGTTTTCTCATGGTGCAAGATAGAGACAATAGAATTTGGCTTGAACGGCGAACCGGATCCGGGATCTGGGGTGGACTCTTTTGTTTCCCAGAATGGGATATTTGTGAAAGCATTAATGACTGGACTTTAGCCCAATTTGGCGCCAGAGTAGCCACCTTGGAACATTGGCCACAACGGCTACATCGTTTCACCCACTTTGATTTAGCCTATGATCCGGTGAAAGTGACGTTGGATCAGACAGAATTGGCAGCCGAATTGCTGCCGCACGCTTCCGGGCAATGGATGGCTCCTGAGATGAACACCCTTCCTGGGGGCGTGGCCACACCTATCAGGCAATTGATTGAAGAACTGATCGAGGCATGAAATGACACGAATGGTGCACTGCGCAAAATTAAACGAAGAACTTGAAGGGTTGGATCGACCACCCTATCCGGGAGAAATAGGTCAACGCATCTATAACGAAATTTCGAAACAGGCCTGGCAACAGTGGTTAGAGCACCAAACCCTAATCATTAACGAAAAACACCTAAGTATGGTCGATCCGGAGGCCAGAAAGCTGCTGGCTGAAGAGATGCACAAGTTTCTATTTGAAGGCGGCACTGAAAAACCTGAGGGGTATGTGGCGCCCGAATCGTGATTTGCCCGTTTATTTTTCGCCAACACCTTGACTGTGTTGAGTATTCCCGATTAAATACGCTTTCTTTTACGGCCAGGTAGCTCAGTCGGTAGAGCAGGGGACTGAAAATCCCCGTGTCGGCAGTTCGATTCTGTCCCTGGCCACCATTCTTTCCGGGGGTCGGCCCCTTTTCCCTATAGGTTAAAACCTCCCTATTTTAGCCAACAGCTCTGTGAATTGGCGATTCTCTCTGAACTTCAGTGTCTGATCTTCTCCAGAATAGAGTTGATACCCGCTAATTTGGCACCATGAGTCAAATTGGGTTTTCTGCTTCGATTCATATTTGTCACCGTCTCCTGCTACTCAAATAATGAACTGGGCAGCAGGCGACCATTCTCCTCTTAGGAATAGTGTTATTTGTAGAGATTCATTTCGCGCTGACTTTTGTCACCCTTGCAGAGCAAGTGCTGGCTAAAAGTGGTCTGGTTGCCGACAAATTTCTCTTTTTACTGGCTGCCGTTGGCGGATTGAGTGCCGTCATTTATAGGCAGAGCCAAGCGAGTTCTCGAATTGTGGTCAACACCCTATTGGGCCGAACCCGCACCTCCATGGGTAAATCAGTGTATTCTATTTGTGGCGATCTATGCGCCAACGACTATGAAGCGCTATACGCGACAATCCAGATCCCTGTAGAGTTGCCTTTACCGCATGCGCAATGGGTATGCGAACTGCTTTTTGAAACAGGATCTGGGTGTGACACATGCGCAGGAGATGCTGTCAAACACACCGGATAGACAGCGACAACTTACCCACAGCGGATTCAGTCCGTAGGTACGTTATGCCACTATCGCCTAATGGCAATACCAGGATCACTTGCAAACAGGAGCCATGCCATGATCGCCACTCAAAGTCCTGCACCCTACTTTTGTCAGATAGAGAGTCCAGTTGGACGCCTGACCCTTGAATCAAGCGAAAAAGGACTGACAGCGATCCGATGGCCTGACAGGACTGGCCCAAATAGAAGTCTTGGCTCGCGATTGAATCCACATCTAGAGCAAGCCATTGAACAACTCACTGACTATTTTGACCACACACGTGATGCATTTGATTTATCGTTGGCGCCCGTTGGCACTCAATTTCAACTACATGTCTGGCAGGCATTGCAGCAGATCGAATTCGGTACAACGGTGAGCTATCAAGACATCGCCAAAGCGATTGGCAACCCAAAGGCCTGTCGTGCCGTAGGCAACGCCAATGGTAGAAACCCGATACCTATTGTGATTCCTTGTCATCGTGTTATCTCCAACGATGGAAGCTTAGGGGGCTTTGCTGCGGGCCTCGAAACAAAAAGCTGGTTACTGGAACATGAACAACATCTTCAATCCAAAGAATGGGACTGGGTTGTTTAAGATAAATTCGCATGTTCCAGTCATATCTTCACCGTCGTTTGCGATGAATATACTATTTAAAAACGGTCAAATTGACAGCAAATGAGTGTCCGAATTCCGTGTGAACGAGTCAACAACAAATATCTTAGATTTATAGGTTAGTGCCACGTAAATAGACTGATTTAGCGGCCGTTACTTTAGAACAAACTAATTAAATAATCGACTATAATCAGTGAAAAGAGTATGGAACAATTGGCTGATTGAACCTGACCTCTTTGATTCTAATCCCGACAGCCAAGCGCGACTCTATCAGGTTAGGAGTTTTGAATGAATATACACGAGATATCTATTCTATTCTCAGCCATTGCCGGATTTACAATGGTGATTGGCGGCATGCTTCTCATTTGGAAAGGCGCCATTGTCTTGTCAAATACAGAGGCAAGTACCGCATTGAGTATTGAGTGGAAGCAGAATTTTCGCCTAAATACTCAGGCGCCTGGTATCGCTTTTTTTATTGTCGGTCTCATCTTTTCCAGTATTGCTATCTTATTTTCAAAACCATCTACCACGGATCCCATTTATGTCGTCGGTACGTTGGAAGGGGTTTCCGAGCAAGCCACCATTACCGCGGTGCCCTCATTCTGGAAAGTGACCTCAGGCACTAATGGCGTAGTAGATGGAAAATTTACCCCCGATATTGAAACGCTCACCCTAACTATTACTGCGCCAGGTTATCAGGAGGAACGTATCCCACATAATTTAGGCAGGACTAAAGACAGAGTCATCAAATTCGAAGAGCCCATTAAGCTAGTCAAAGTGATCTCGCCAATCGAGACCAGAGATGAAAACATCATGCCGGTGCCAGATCTACCTCCTGTGAACGCTGCACCCAGTTTTGGAGTCGCGCACTGATGAAATTATTTCTGCGATTATTATTGCTCATTGGTGTGCTCTGCAGCCCCATATCCTTAGTACATTCCTTGCAAATGCCCAACACCTTTATTCAAGGACACCTGTGTAGTCTGGCGCAAGGAGGGCTTCCAGCACCAGGATTACTGATATCACTGGTCCATCCTGAACTTGGCAGAAGCGCGCCAGTATATACCGATCGTAACGGTAATTTTACCATGGCAAATATACCCATCATGGAGAATCCCTATTATATAGAAATCTATTGGGGGCAAAGATTAATCTATCGCAACTCAGTCTTAATTCATGGACCTGTGCAGCTTCCAAATTTATGTTTGTAATTGGAATGTGATTCTGAGCTTGGTGTTTACAGTCCAATACTCCTGTCGACATTAACCTGTAGAAAATATTTTGACATCTCTAATGAACTCGTACTGAACTTTCCCCAATTCTGGGAATATTTCAGACAGTTTTCTATTGTTCATATTAATTGGCAGTCGAACCGGGTAAAATAGCCTCTTTTATCGCAGTTAGGAAAAATTATGTCATTACTCATTGGTGATAATCTGGTCATCAGCTTACATTACACCCTCACTAACGAATCTGGAGAGGTAATCGACAGCTCACAGGGTCAAGATCCATTAACTTATCTTCATGGGGCACAAAATATTATTCCCGGATTAGAGAAAGAGCTTGTCGGTAAAGTGGTTGGTGACAAGCTACAAGTTGTGGTTCAGCCCAATGAGGGATATGGCGATGTCGATCCTAGATTGGTCCAGGATGTAGACATTGCTGCATTTCAAGGTATCGATAATGTAGAAGTTGGTATGATTTTCGAGGCCCAGGCTCAAGACGGCGCCACTCAAAGAATTATGATTAAAGCATTAGAAGGCGACCAAGTGACAATCGATGCAAACCACCCTCTTGCAGGTGTAGTGCTACATTTTGATGTTGAAGTGATGAATATCCGTGAAGCTACTGAAGAGGAAATTGCGCACGGTCATGTTCATTAATGTGCGTCAACCCGAAGACGTTTATCATTTTGAGACTGTAAATTACTTTTTATCTCTTTAAGCTTGTATCATCTAGCATTGTTTATTACGTTGTGCCTATATAATTGTAGGCCTTCTAAAATTGAGTTTTTTAATTTTTTAATGGGACAAGGCTTTGTTAACACCACCATCGCACCGCCCGTCTCTAATGCATCTACAGTCGTTTGTTTTTCTGCATATCCGGTTAACATGATTCTACTTGAATTCGGCGAGATTGACTTTACCAACGCCAGAAACTCTACTCCATTTGCACCTGGCATTTTCATGTCGGATATGACCACCGCAAATGGCCCATCCAATTTGACTTTTTGTATGGCTTCTCCTGCACTTTTAGCCACCTCGAGTTTAAAATCTTTGCGTAGGGCGCGTTGAAATGCTTTCAACGCATTTTCATTATCATCTACCATTAATATTTTTTCATCCATTTTGATACCTCTTCTCCACTTTTTTCTGGACTATTTCCATCACCTCTTCCATACCTTCATTCAATTGAATAGCGCTTAATACAGCCTCTGCATTCTCATTTTCTACCACCACTTCTTCCTTCATGAGTTTCTGATAGCTTAATAGGGTTAGCGTTAATACACTTAATGGCGTGATTTTTTCATTTAATACCTTTTCAGGTTGATGGTGGTACAAAACCGCTTCTGTCACGCTATCATTAAACCCCCATAAAGCGAGTAGATAGGCACCGAGAATGGCATGATTTGAACCAAGTATCTGTTCTTCAGCTTCAATTAATGAACACCCTTCCTCTTTAACCAGAGTGTCTATTTGTTTCAATTCATTAGGCAACTTTGTGGCAATTAGTAATCTGCCAATATCGTGCAAAAGACCTACCTGGAAAGATTCCTCCACTAGGATGGCATCTTTACCCTGTAGCTTTTTAGCAACTGCTTTACTCATTTGACTAATGAAAAGATTTTCTTCTACAAATTTTTCATGCCAACCCGTATTTGATTCCGGCTTCAACTGAGTCAATGTTGAGTTTGCCAGCACAATACTTCGAATCACATCCAGGCCCAAATAGACTGTCGCATCCGTCGGATTGGATACCTTTTCCGATAGCCCAAAAAACGCTGAATTAACTGTTTTTAATACCTTCGCAGATAAACCCACATCTTGCGAGATAATTTCTCCAATATACTCAACACTCACATTATCGCTTGATAAAGCGCTCACCAATTCGTTATAGACCGTGGGCAAACTTGGTAACTCTTTAATTTCACCCACTAATCGAGTAATTTCTTTATTTTTTAACAAACCTTTGATTCTGGTGGTTCTTTCAATAGCAAACTGAATTTCGTTTATTTCGCAAGGTTTAGCAATAAACTGATGTGCATAGCCCACTGTTTGCACCACTCTGTCTAATTCTGCATCTCCAGAAAGTATGATTCTCGTAGATTGGGGGCTTATCTCGGTGACTTTTTTTAACAACTGACTACCCGTTAACCCAGGCATTCTCAAATCAGTGACTATGAAATCGTAATCTTGTTGGCTAATAGTTTCTAATGCCAATTGAGGATCAGATTCAAAAGTCATGTCCCAATCATGACGTTTCTCTCTCAAGGTTCTTTTAATACCCTCTAATACTTTTTTTTCGTCATCCACGAATATTATTTTCATTAAACCGCCTTTTTTATTGTCATATCATGATTGATTGGTAAGGTAATAATAAATTTAGTACCAATCTCCACCTCTGACTGGACGTTGATTGAACCTCCATGAATTTCTACAACAACTCTATGCACCATATGTAGTCCTTGTCCTGTTCCTCGGCCGACTTCTTTAGTGGTATAAAAAGGCACGAATATATTATCTAGGACCTCCTTAGACATGCCGCAGCCCGTATCTGCAATTGTTAAAATTATATTCTGAGCTTTTTTTTCTGTACTAATAGTGATAGTTCCAAGCTCACTGGGCACACCTCCCATTTTTCCATATTGTTTTTCTTCTATTGCATGTGCTGCATTAATTATCAAATTAGTCACCACTAAATTGACATATGAAGTCGCTCCTTTAATAGCTGGCAAGTCGGGTTGAAGATTTAACTCTATATTGGCCACATGTTTCCATTCATTGCGACAGACAGTACAGGAAAGCTCTACAGATTTATTGATGTCTATCTCTTCATCTTCTCCTTTACCGGGATGTGAAAATTCCTTCATTGCTAAGACTATCTTTCTAATCTGCTGAATTCCTTCAAGAGAATCTTTCAATGCAAGCGGCAATTCTTCCTTGATAAAATCAATGTCATTTTCTTGATGCGATTGTACTAATGCGCGTAGTATCTCCTCTTTACTCAGATTATCGTTTTCTTCTAAAGTAATTTTTTCAATCAAACACATGTAGTTTAATAATCCATCTGTGGTTTCAATTAAAAAATTTAAATTATCAATTATATATTGACTGGGCGTGTTGATTTCGTGGGCAATACCACTAGCTAGAGTGCCTACTGCTTCCAAACGCTGTGCAATACGCAACTCTTGTTGCATTTTGAGTCGTTCTTTCTCAGTATGCTTTAACAAAGTGATATCGCTAATAGTGCCCTCTATATAATGCTCTCCAGCTTCTTCATCAACGGCTGGACCTTCTGCGTGCGGATCGAGAGTTCCTCGACCAGCGTGACAGTCTTGCGGCGACGCAGGCGAAGCCGTTCGCGGATTTCCTCCCGCTCCTTGGACA
>JBGTSY010000001.1:87631-522953 GCA_041940025.1 Thiotrichaceae bacterium
TAGATTGCGAACCAAACCCACACGTTCTAATTGTGATAACAAGGCTTGCCAAGTGTGTTGATTGATGAAGAACACACTGAGGGACTGACCGATTAGGTCACTTTCTTTTCTCGTATCCAATAACTCCATTAATGCGTAATTAACAGAATGCAGCACGCCCTGTTTAGTGGCTCGAAAAACACCGATTGGAATATTATTTAATAATCTTTCATGACGTCTTCTATTGAGTTCTATTAATTTTTGATGTTGATGTCTTTCTATGGTGTAACGCATGATCCTCAATAGTACTGCATCGGAATAGATCACTGCTTTCTTTGAGACCAAATCCTGGGCGCCTAATCTAATCACCTTAAGCGCAAGATCTTGATCGTCGCTACTTGTTAAGACGATCACAGGCACGCCCCGAGTTATCTCTAGAGTTTCTTCAACTATTGTTAGATCGTGATCATTTGATAAAGACAAGCCTGTTAGGATCAAGTCAAAATCATGCTCCCTAGAATTCACTAGCTGCCGTGCACCGCTTAGATTCGCACTGTGTACGATTCGGATATTATTTTGATCAATATTCTGAAGATGCTCTAAGATTAACAGCGCATCGCGTGGATTATCTTCCACCAATAGAATATTGATGTGTTCTATTGGGGTGTCCGGGCTAGAAACCACGACAGTCATTCCCTGAGATTTACCTACTAATGGGATTATCGTCTTGACTGCTTCAGGCTTGACTAAAATTCTCACTGGGTCATTTTTAGCCCCTCCTCTGACCGTTTTTTCGATATATACGATTATTCCTTTAAAACAGGCCGCCGCTGGGGAGCTATCATTTCTCCCCGTGCCGCAATCAATCACGGAATAAAACACAACATCATGCTTGCAATAGGCTCCTGGAAAATATACTGTATATATAAACAGTATTTAGTCTATGTTTTCTACCATGCAAAAAAATGCCACACAATTAGACCCGTTGATTCAATCTAACCCTTTGATTTGGCAGGGTGCTAAAGCAAAATATCAGACTCGGATCTGCCCCAGTGGCTGGCCAGTATTGGATCGCCTCCTACCCCAAGGTGGCTGGCCTCTGGGCAATTTGATCGAACTGACAGTGCCACACTGGGGGATCGGTGAGCTGCAATTGTTGCTTCCTGTGTTAAAACAGGTGTCACCCAAAATGTCTCTTTGGCTGGATCCCCCCTATCAGCCGTACCCACCTGCACTTTTGCGACACGGGGTGGATCTCAATCTGATTCGCCTGTTACGCACACCCCAACGACTTTGGGCAATGGAGCAGTTACTGGCGAGTGATTGTGTCAGCAGCGTACTCTGTTGGGCAAATAGACTCTCTATGACTCAGTTACGTCGCCTTCAGTTAGCTGCCAAAAAAGGGGGTGGCCTAGGCTTTTTATTCAGCGCCACTCCTCATTTAGCGAAAACGCCAACCCTACGTTTGCAATTAGAGGCTGCGCCTAACCACATTCAGATCACCTTGCTTAAAGCTCAAGGGTTGCTGCAACCGAGAACCGCACAGATCAAGCTCACCGACCTGGAGCTTTCCCCCTTGCCTCACGTCAAGTATCACAATGAGCGCTAGATGCACCCCGCCCGGCCTCATTGCTCACCCTCATTGCCTGCGCCGCACGCGGCAACGCAGCGAAACAAAAGAAACTGGTTATGGTTAAGCTTGTATTTTCCTGCACTCAGTCTGGAGGCGATTCACGCACCTCTTGATCTCCCTTATGCTGTCATAGAAACCGCATGCTCCACGCCGACCATCTATGCGGTTTCTGCCTCTGCCCAAGCACAAGGCATTGTGCCTAATATGCCGCTCACAGCCGCCCAGATATATTGTCCCCAGTTAAAATATGGGCAGCGTGATCGGCAAGCAGAATTTCATCTCCTCAGGCAACACGCAGGATCTGCGCTTGAATTTTCCTCTTGGGTAAATCTCGCCAATTCACATAGCCTACTGCTGGAAGTAGGTGGCAGTTTAAAACTATTTCAAAATCTCACAGCCCTAATTGATAAACTGACAGAGACATTCAATGGCAAAGTCAACTGGGCAGTGTCTCCTTCACCCGCTGCTTCTCTGTTACTGGCGCAACATGAGCCCAATACCCTAATAGAAAACAAAGAAGCATTGCGCTCGGTGTTAGGACCACTCTCTGTGAAACATTTACCTTTTAAGAGCAACACATTAAAACGCATTCTGGCTTTAGGGGCGCATCAATTACGTGATCTTTGGCGCTTACCCACAGACAGTTTCAGTCGGCGTATTGGCATAGAAGAGAGCCAATATTTAAAACAGCTTATTGGGCAAGAGTGTCCACTCCCCACACATTTTTTTAAGCCGCCTAAATTTTTTAGCAAGCGTGCCCTTTGGCAGGAAGTCTATCAACAGCAACATTTTTTACCTCTGATTGAACAATTGATTCAACAACTCTGTCAATTTCTACAAAAGCGGGATGCACTCTGCGACACCATTCAGATCCACTTATATCACTCAGAGACACTATTCACACCGATCCATTTGCATTTGGCGCAGTCTTCTCGCGAAAGTGATTACTTGATGCGTCTGATCCGATTAAAATTGGAACGTTTGCCCATTAATCACAGTATTATTGCGGCCTCTGTCAAATGTGATCACATCTATCCTTATTTAGCACAAAATGAGGACTTGTTTCACAGCAAGCACAGCCTGCATCAACAATGGATACGATTAGAAGAGCAATTGAAAGCCCGCTTAGGAGAAGAGTGCATACAGCAACTCTATGCGCCTGCAGAATATCGCCCCGAAAAAGCGCTTAGCTTCGATTCTGGTCCATCGGAGGCAGCGCCACACCTAAGGCCTTTATGGCTATTATCTAAGCCCATCGCATGTGACAAACCTCAAGGACTAATCGATTATCCAGAACGTATCGAGACGGGTTGGTGGGACGAACACGCGATCCGCCGAGACTACTATCGTATCGTCACCACTGAAGGTCAACGGCTCTGGGTATTTCATGATTTAACACAGCGACGTTGGTATATTCATGGGCTCTTCGGTTGAATACACAGCGTTGCACTGTATTAGTAATTTTTCCTTCTTACGAGGTGCATCCCACCCAGAAGAGTTGGTCGCCACCGCGGCCAAACTGGGCTATCAAGCCATTGCTGTCACCGATGAATGTTCTATGTCAGGCATCGTGCGAGCACATCTGGCTGCTGAAAAGTATCAAATTAAATTAATTGTCGGCAGTGAATTTATTTTAGAAGATCAATTGCATTGTGTGCTATTAGCTACAGATAGAACGGCTTACGGCAAAATATGTCAACTTATCACGCGGGCCCGCCTAGATGAAGACAAAGGCCATTACCGCCTATCGCGATCGGTAATAGAGACTTTAGATCTTTCTTCTTGTCTTGCTATATGGAAACCTCGCCTCCAGATCGATCCCACTGAGCTGCTTTGGCTAAAAAAACAAGCCCATTGCTGGATTGCTGTCGATTATCATTTTCACGGTTTCGATAAAGAGCATGGGCAACAGATCATACACATGTCACATCAATTCGAGACACCTTTGGTGGCCTGCCCCACTATTAAAATGCATCGAGCTGAACGTCAACCTGTGTTGGATACCCTGACCGCAATTCGACTGAACCAACCTATCCATCAATTGGGCTATGCCTTGAGTCTGAATGCAGAGTCGCATCTGCGCTCATTACCGCACTTAAAGAAAATTTATGGTGCAGATCTTTTACATCAAACCCAACTCATTAATGAACGTTGTCATTTCTCCTTAAACGAACTGCGTTACGAATATCCACAAGAGCTTGTCCCCAAAACAGACACCCCTAGTAGTCATTTACGTCAGTTAACTTTTACTGGCGCACAACTACGTTGGCCTGAAGGTATCCCGAAACAGATCGAGCAGAGTATTCATCAAGAATTGAAACTGATCCAAGACATGCAGTACGAACCCTTTTTTTTGACCGTCTATGATGTGGTTAAATTTGCCCGTGAACGTGGCATTTTATGTCAAGGACGAGGATCTTCTGCTAATTCAATCGTGTGTTACTGCTTAGGTATCACTGAGGTCAATCCAAAAAATGTCCAACTGCTGTTTGAACGTTTTATCTCCAAAGAGCGCAATGAACCACCCGATATTGACGTGGATTTCGAACACCAACGTCGCGAAGAGGTGATCCAATACATTTATCAAAAATATGGACGACAGCGTGCCGCATTAGCAGCCACCGTCGTACGGTATCGTAGTAAAAGTGCTTTGCGTGATGTGGGGAAGGCATTTGGCTTGGATGCCACACAGTTACAATTGCTTTCTAAATCTGTGCATCGTTTTAATGGACATCTTTCTCTCGAAGAAAAAGTAAAGCAGAGCCAGTTAGATCTGACTTCACCACAACTACAACAGATGATCACACTCGCCAACCAATTAATAGGCTTCCCTCGGCACTTATCGCAACATGTGGGCGGCTTTGTCATTGCGGCAGAACAGATGAGTGATCTGGTCCCCATAGAAAATGCGCGCATGAATGATCGCACTTTGATCCAATGGGATAAAGAGGATCTCGAATCTTTAGGAATTCTCAAAGTAGATGTCCTAGCGTTGGGCATGTTAACAGCCATTCGCAAAGCCTTCGAATATATTCAACACGCCGAAGGACGCATGTTAACGATGGCGCGAATATTAGGTGAGTACGGTGCCGATCCCGATGTCTATGCCATGATTCAACGAGCCGACACCATCGGTGTATTTCAAATCGAATCACGGGCACAGATGTCCATGTTGCCCCGTTTACGACCTGAAAATTATTATGATTTAGTGATCCAAATCGCCATCGTTCGACCGGGACCCATCCAAGGGGATATGGTGCATCCCTACTTACGTCGTCGACAAGGCAAAGAGCCCGTACATTATCCGGACCAACGCATTCAGTCCATTTTAGAGCGCACGTTAGGCGTGCCGATTTTTCAAGAGCAAGTGATGCGTATCGTGATGAGTGCGGCTGGATTCAGCGCAGGGGAAGCGGATCACATACGGCGCTCTATGGCCTCCTGGAACCAGCCAGGTCAGTTGGAAATATTTGAGCAAAAGCTCAAACAGGGCATGCAACAAAATGGTTATAGCGACACCTTTGCCGAACAAATTTTTCGTCAAATATTAGGCTTTGGCGAATATGGTTTTCCTGAATCCCATTCCGCTAGCTTTGCTTTGTTAGCTTACGTCTCCGCCTGGCTAAAATATCACTACCCTGCCGCCTTTACCTGTGCCTTACTCAATAGCCAGCCGATGGGTTTTTATCAGCCAGCTCAACTGGTACAAGATGCTCAAAGGCATGGGGTTATCGTTTTACCCATTGATGTCACCCAGAGCCATTACCATGCCTCTTTGGTATGCGATCATCATGAAGACTGGCAATTAAGATTAGGATTGAATCAGGTGAAAGATCTCTCTCAAGATACAGCGGAACGCATCACTCGTGCACGAGCACAACGGAATTTTACAGATATACAAGATTTAGCCACACGAGCCCAACTCAACCAGGCAGAGCTGGAAGCACTCGCGATGTCCGATAGCCTATACACTTTAGCCGGGCATCGTGCCAAAAGCTTTTGGGCAATCAGTGGCGTAGAGAAACCGATGCCCTTACTACCACAGCCCAAATTTACTGAAGCCACGCCACTATTAAATAAGGCACCCCCATTAGAACAAGTCAAATGGGATTATCACAGTACCAGTATGAGCTTAAGAGAACACCCTCTGACCTTTATACGCAAAAAGTTGGATAAGATGGATATGCGACATAGCCAACAATTATGGCAACAGCCTAATGGCAGTGAGGCGACTACCGCTGGAATTATCATTTGTCGTCAACGCCCGAAAACCTCTTCAGGGACGACATTTCTAACTTTAGAGGATGAATTTGGCATCAGTAATATTATCGTTTGGGGAAAGCTATGTGAGACACACTATTCTGTGCTACTCAGTGCTCAATTGCTGTTGGTGCGAGGTAAAGTACAGCTAGAAGATAATGTCCTCAATTTAATCGCTAGCCAACTGATCAATGGCAATCATTTGCTCACGGATATCACACTGCCCTCACGTGATTTTCATTAAGGACAAAATTTTATCGGATCATACAAGCCATGACTTGTTCCATTATCGAGCCCCACAAACCACATATGCACCAAAATGTAAATACCAGTCAGCGTTTTTTCTTTTCAAACCAGTAATCACACTATAAAAAATAATTTTTCATGTTTATTCATTCAATTTAACTAATTGATATTCATGACAAATAAATCCGTTCGCCCTTCACACAACCGGTGCTGACCATAGAAATGAGATTTTGGCATTTGCGTTGCTATACATCACTATCCAGACAAATAGGCTCCGCATCAATGGAAAGATATCACTCTTCTGAAGCGACTTAATTTATGATCAAAACTATCCTTATCAATCAAGATCCCCCGGTGGCCATCCAAGCCCGCAAAAAACTAGAGGAGTTCTCTTTCACTGAAATCACCCATCAAATCAGTGATCTCAAATGCGGCTTGGCCATCTCTCAGCGTGAGGTAGCAGATCTCATGATTCTCTGTTGCCACACACTTAATCTAGAGAAAATCGAACTTTTAAAAAAACATTTGCTTCATCAGCCCATTGCCTTATTAATTTTTTCTAGAGAAATAAAAGATGAATTGATTCCACTTGCCATCGACAGTGGCATTACTAGTTTCGTTATCGATGGTTTCGAACCGGAAAGATTAGATCATTTAATTCATATCAGTTTGGCGAGATTTATCAAACAGCGTCGTACAGAAAATGAACTTCTTAAAATGAGTACTTCTTTGAAAAGCCATCGCACGTTAGAACGTGCCAAAAACAGAGTGATGCGTACACGCAACCTAAACGAGGATGAAGCCTACCAAACGTTGCGTGAAACCGCATTGCGAGAAAATCAACCTATAGAAACGGTGGCAGCTCAGATATTAGGCGGTATACGCTCGACGATTAGTTAACAGAGCAGGTTCCTATTTTGAGATGTCGCCAGTCACCAACCTAACCATACGGGAACCCTCCGAGAATCAAACGAAAGATTGACTACCAATCCATTCGCAAGCCTCAGGAGCAGACAAAGGCGGTGCAAAACAGAATCCTTGCGCATAATCACACTCCAATGGTTGTAGATGATAGAGCATAGGCGCATCTTCAATGCCCTCCGCGATGACTTCAATCTGCATCGAATGCGCCATAGAGACTAAGGCATCCAAATAAGATCGTCTTTTCTCGTCCTTGCGGCGAAAATCTATTTTCAACAACTGTGCATCAATTTTAATTTTATCCACAGGAAACCTTTTCAAGGTTTGCAGAGAAGCATGACTGGTTCCAAAATCGTCTAACTGAATACGGATGCCACGATCTCTTAAAGCAGAGATAATCGAGGCAGTCTCTAACAAGGACTGGCTTAATGTTTCTTCAGTGACTTCAAATACAATTTGACTGGGATCCGCGCCGGTTTTTTCCAATATTTCATCAATTTTCGTTAGCAATGACGACCACAACAGTTCTGTTTTCGACATATTCAAACTAATCCAAAGTTTATCTGATTGAGCCACATCTTGCTTCCATTGTGTCAATTGCTCGCAAATTTTAAGGAATGAATACTCAAACAGTTGCGGCATTAATTCACCGGCCTCCAATTTATGTAAAAACTGATAAGCAGGCAATTCGCCCAATTTCGGATGCTGCCAACGCGCCAGCGCTTCGAATCCAGATAATTCCCTAGTGGCCAAGGATATGACCGGCTGATACAACACACTAAACTGTTCTAATCTAAATGCTTCCCGCATCTCTGCAGTTTGCAACATAATGGGCAACTGACTATTGTCCAGACTAGCTGGATCTTGAATCAGGATCTTCTTCAACCGCATACTTTGTCTTAAGTTATACTCTAACTGATGCAATAACCTGGTTGTATTCTCATAGGTCGTGGATCCCAGTATTCCGGCAATATTCACTTGGATATACACATCCGTGTCTCCCATAGCGTGGTTTTGTTCTAATCGTTGCTGGATTCTACTAGCGATTTGATGGACCGCCGCACGTTCATCTACGCCATCTAACAAGATCGTGAACCGCCCCTGCTCCAGTCTTGCCATCAAGTCACCCGGTCGTAATTCAGACTTTAACTGTCTGGCGACGCTGACCAATAGTTGATCTGCCACGGTCGTGCCTAAAGTCTCGACCACGTTATCATATTCTCGAATTTGCAACATGAGTAGAGAATAGTTGAAATCCCCGCGACCCTTTTTAGCGGCTGCGCGCTCAATATGATGCTTAAATAAATGAATATTAGGCAAGCCCGTCAACAGATCATAAAAATCCACGTTAAAGGTACTGGCTTGTTTACGGTCTGTAATATCAGTCTGTGCAGCATAAAAATATTTTAGTATTCCTTTCTCACTCCAACGTGCGCGTCCTAATAGTCGCATCACTCGCCAACCACCAAGATCATGCTTGATCCGGTATTCATACTGAAACGGTTTTTGATAGTGAGAAAAATAGTTCTCTAAAGCCTGCTTCAGATCCGCCACATCTTCCGGATGAACTAAATGAAACCAATCCTCAGGACGATTACCCATTTCTGCTTCGCTTAAGCCCAACATTTCACACCACTGCGAAGAAAATTCTATACTGTGCTGAGTAAAATCCCATATCATCAGCCCTTCAGTTAAGTTGCTTAATAGGGAATGTGTCTCTAGATCGGATTTGATGGTTTTTTGAGCTTCCCCTTGAGAATCGCGCAATCTCACCTGTAACAAAATCTGTGGGATCTCATCATCCTGAAACAGTGGCACTATTTTAGAGACATAATTTCGAGACAAATCCTGACCAAAACCTTGATGAGACCAAGTAGAAATTTCCCCCTGCTGGATGACCCTATCGAGTTTATTCAATAATTCTTTTTTATTTTTAGTGTCATAATAGTTGATGAAACTATTATCTAGATCTTGATTATCGTGAATCAAAGCTTGCGGAAGATTAGAATCAATAATATTTCCAGACGCATCCAACCTTAAGATGTAGTCGTCTCCAAGTTGAGTCAACGCGCGCCACTGTGCTGCAATCTCGTGATACTTTTTCCGGCTACTGTTTAGCAAACTTGCATGGCTAGCCAGTTGTTGTTTCGTTCGATCCCATTCAGTCAACAGTGTATTGAATTCTAGCTGAAGATCAGAAAATTCGTCCGGAGAATCCGGCAACAGGATTCGCGCACCTGGATTGCCTGTGGTCACGCTACGCACCACCTCCAAAAAAGATTCCACCCGCTGACCAAAACTACGTACGAAAAAGAGATGATATAAAAGTGGTAAAAATACAATACACAGCACCCCCCCCGTCACCACACTATAAATCGTTTGATACTTCGCTTCCTGATAATGTTCTGTAGCAGTATTCACTAGCAAATGAATTCGATCACCCAATGGAGTAGAAAGAGAATACATGCTTTCAGCAATCCACTGCCCTGAGGGAAGTCGTAACATTTGAAACTCCGGGATCAGTCCTGCTTGCCAGCGATTGACCAGATCCTCAGTATTACGTTTAGACTCCACAAGGGTTTGAGAATCGCCAGCCGCGACAATCACGCCGCCATCATCGTTCAAAACCAATACTTCACGCACCTGTTCGTTCATTAAACTAGAAAGAAATTCTCCATCTAGCAAAATCGACGCATCGAATTGCCCCTGTTGTAGGATCTCTGCCGGTAGCGCGTGAACCGATTTTAAGTTCTGATAATGAGAGTGCAGGCTGCTGGACAACACAAAAATCCCAAGGATTAATATCAACAATGCCTGCAAACAGACTAAAACAGCGGTCGATTTTATGCCCAGTTTATTCCTTAATAGCGACATATGAATTCTCTCTGACAACGCAAATACGCGGGTGCCGCCCTCCTGGACTGACACACCTTGGCTCTTAACTATATACAATGCACAACTCAGGCCAAACTATAGGCTCAAATCCTCAGCAAGGTAAATTATGTCGTTAAAAGGTGGGCATGATACATTGATGATAGAATCAGGTGTATCCATGAATTGAGACATAAAAAAGAGATCCCAACTGTTTTAACTTACTGAGAGGCTTGGCAATCCCCATGAGTAGCGAAAACAAAATCTATCCAGTCAAAATTGGTGAGCGTGCATTTCAATTAACAGAATCCGGTTACCGAGAACAGTACAAACGATCCATCGAGGATCCGGAAAACTTTTGGGCCGAACAAGCCAAAGCACGCTTAGAGTGGATGAAGCCCTGGAACACCACCTTTGAAGGAAGTTTAGAAACAGGTGAACTCTCCTGGTTTAAGGGTGGACAGCTTAATGTAGCAGCCAATTGCCTGGATCGGCATCTGGAAACAAAGGCCGACCAAATTGCCATCATCTGGGAAGGGGATGATCCGCAAGAGTCCCGACATATCACCTACAGAGAGTTACACCAAGAAGTGTGTCTATTTGCCAATGCATTAATAAGCCGGGGGATCAAAAAGGGGGACAGAATCTGTATCTACATGCCCATGGTGCCACAGGCGGCGGTGGCCATGCTGGCTTGTGCGCGTATTGGCGCCATTCATTCCGTGGTATTTGGCGGATTTTCGCCGGAAGCATTGAGAAGCCGAATTCTCGATGCTGATTGTAGCGCATTGATTACCGCCGATGAAGGGATTCGAGGGGGTAAGAAGATCCCTCTAAAAGCAAATGCCGACCGTGCTCTCGAAGGTTGTACGGGTGTGCACAGTTGCATTGTCTATCAACGTACTGGGGCAGATATACACTGGCAAGATGGACGAGACTGCTGGTATCACGAACTTCTCAAAGAAGCTGATGCGCACTGCCCGGCAGAGGTGATGGACGCCGAAGATCCACTATTTATTTTGTATACCTCCGGCTCAACTGGGAAACCGAAAGGAGTATTACACACCTCAGCAGGCTACCTGCTTTACGCTTCTTTAACTCATGAGATCATCTTTGATTACAAAGAAGGAGATATTTACTGGTGTACGGCGGATGTGGGTTGGGTCACCGGTCACAGCTATATCGTCTATGGACCCTTGGCAAATGGCGCAACTACGCTAATGTTTGAAGGCGTGCCAAACTATCCTTCCAGCGCCCGCTGCTGGGAGGTGGTGGATAAACACCAAGTGAATATTTTTTATACCGCGCCCACCGCACTTCGTTCATTGATGCGCGAGGGAGACGAGCCAGTCAAGAAAACTTCACGCAAGTCATTACGCATATTAGGTACGGTGGGCGAACCCATCAATCCGGAAGCCTGGGAGTGGTATTACCATGTCGTGGGCGATGGCCGTTGTCCCATTGTGGATACATGGTGGCAGACCGAAACAGGCGGTGTTTTACTCTCACCAATCCCCGGCGCCACCCCACTGAAGCCGGGTGCCGCCAGTTGGCCATTCTTCGGTGTACAACCGGCATTAGTGAATGAATCAAATGAGATATTAACTGGTGAAGCAGAGGGCGCTCTGGTCTTTTTAACCCCTTGGCCTGGCATGATGCGCACCGTCTATGGAGATCATCAGCGATTCTTCGATACCTATTTAAAGCCGTTTGCCGGCCGGTATACCAGTGGAGATGGTGCGCGCAGAGACAAGGAGGGTTACTACTGGATCACAGGTCGACTGGATGATGTCATTAATGTGTCGGGACACCGCATCGGAACGGCCGAAGTGGAATCGGCATTAGTGCTACATCCTCAGGTTGCCGAGGCCGCCGTGGTGGGCATGCCCCATGAAATCAAAGGCCAAGGATTGTACGCTTACGTCACACCGATGGTAGGAGTGGAGCCGAGTGAAACATTGCACAATGAATTGCTAGAGTTAGTTAAAAAAGAGATAGGCTCTTTCGCCAAACCGGACGCCATTCAATGGGCACCCGCACTGCCCAAAACACGCTCCGGCAAGATCATGCGACGAATTCTCAGAAAAATCGCCATTAATGAAGTGAAGGATCTCGGAGATACATCGACACTTGCTGATCCCACTGTGGTCGAGGATTTGGTTAAACACAGAGTTATGGTTTGATGAGAATATAACCGGATTTTTGTCGCTGCATCATGTAAGGCACCCCCGCTGTCACCTGTTGTGCCTGAGGATGCAGCACAAAGGGCTGACCCGCTCTCTTTTGATGTGTCATCAGGCTGGTTTCGCAGACATAAAAACGTACGCCCTGCATCGCCAACGAAGTAAGCCTGGTTGCCCTCTGATTGTTGCGCTTCAACAATTCTATGCCGTCACCAAAAGCGACTACTTCGATCTCTACTTGATCCGGGCCATAGGCTTTGAGCACATTGTTGGCAACGCTCAGGAGGAGATCCTGTTTCTCAGGATCGCTCTCACTCATTTGTAACAGTAGGAAATGTGCCGCGAAGGGCTTCTCTTCAATCAATCTCTCTTCTGCCATCACGTTCTCTGGCAAGAGCAATCCCACCAGGCAAAATAATATAGTCGTTAGCAATAGATCTGTCATTTTCGATAAGCCGGCCCGTTTAATGTCATGCCACTGCTCATAAAGGAGAGATAATATTCCAACGCGCGTAGTGGTTCGCTCTGTGCCGGGAAAACGGGGGCGCGGATCTGTTGCAAACAACCAATAAAACGGCGATGAAGTGTTCCCATTTCGTCCCATACGCCACTATACACGGGGAAATGGGTCACTTGCCCTAACATGGGGCTAAGCAAATCAGCTCGCAATCGTTTACCGGCAGATTGTACATGGCAACTGGCACATGAAAAATTAAGCTGTCCCCGCCGCTGGTAATAGAACTGCTTGCCCATATCATATACCTTCATCTCTTGTGCTGATTGGGGCACCTTGATGTCTAAGGTTTGCCCTCTTGCCTGATGCGCAAGGTACGCCATCAAGGCCGCCATCTCACCTCGACGATAATCTAGAGCGGGTTGATGGTACTTCTGCCGACATTTGTTCAGCGCCAACTCCAAAGTGATGATTTCACCCTCGGCTGAAACTTGAGGATACTGCGGCTTAATTTTACTGACTGTTTGCGAAAAGCAGTCAGGATAGCGCCCACCCCCCTTAAAGGGGGTATGAAACAAGGTTTTTCCTTCCTCAACAGCCCATTCGTAGGGTGGAAAATCTTCGATCTCTAACCATTGACTTCTAGCTATTGGATCCAGAGCATAAGCGCCATCGGCATACTCTTGAAGTGTCAACTGAGGAAAAAGTTGCTTGAAATACTGTTTCACTGCTACCCGATCTGCAACCGGATCTGCGGATCCCGCACTCATCCAAAGTACCAAGATGGCTGACAAAATTTTACGATAAGATGTGCGTAACATGATGCACCTATGCCAATACTAAGGTCGCTTCATCACTTTTATTCTGATTGTCCCACCACTGTACTCGGATCTTGTCGCCCGCTTTACCGGTTTTTAACCTAAAAGAAAAATAGGGATCCTTGGAAACGGATGGTCCCCAATAGGCATTCCAAACCAACTCTCCATTGCGATAAGCTTTAACTTCTTGAATAAAGTGCGCAGGTATCAATTCACCGGAATCATCGCGACGCACACCAGTCTCCATGACATGATTGATGAGCCCTTTTACCTCGACATAGTCGGGTTTAATCCGTGCTTTCAGTTTTATAGAACTCATAGCGTGCTACCCACATCCTCCGATAGTCACCTCAACAAATTTTTCTTTAATATACAGTTGATTCTGACTATAAACCAAAGCCGTTACCTTAGAAGATTCAGCCAATTTCAGCCTCAGAGAGAGAAACGGCAAGCTATGCTCACTAAACTCATGCACGGCAGATAAGGGAAACGGGTTCTGTTGCACCAGTATGGCCATCGCCTTCACCTGTGGCAGATCGGTGGCAACATTGACTGGCACCACTGCGCCATTTTCAGCAAGGGAAGATATTTTCAACTGAACCGCATCACTCATCACCGGTTTCAGCTCCGAAAAATAGGCTTTCAACACATCTGCTATCGATTTTGAGTAGAATGCCTCGCTCGGCCAAGCTGCCCATATCTGGGGAGTGGCCAACATCACTGCAATACTGCTTACGCCCTGTAAGAATTCCCGCCTGTGCATTGACTGCGCTCCTGAGGTGGAATCACCATATGCCTATAACGTGTAGAGAAACGCCACTATATGCCGAATTTCTTCATCCGTTAATATCTTATTGCGTCCATAGGGTGGCATCACCGACTCTTCATTGAACCGGGTAGCGTCCCATATCTGGTCGAATAAACGTTGCGGTTGAACAAATCTATCCCGCATATTCAACAAAGGAGGTCCAATAGTACCAGGAAATTTCCCATCTGCGATTTGATGACAGGCAAGACAATTGCCTTTTTGTCGATCCATCGCCAAAGCACGCCCCTTCTGCGCATCAGATTCAGCATTAGCTTGAGGCAAGCAGAAAATGAGCCCGCAAATCACACCGTACCTAACCCGATATCTAGCCGTCCACCACCTGTTCACACTTATCCTCAATCAATCAGAGAGTTTGTCAGCCTTGATCCATGTTTACTGACAGTTAACCTAACATCCAGCGTGGATTTTATAAAAAATACTAAAGAGATAGTTAAAAACCACGATGAATTGAACTAAGGGGATCTCTCTTACTACTAGGTCAAACAGAATTATCTCTAGCATTGCACCCATGATTCAAGTAAAAAGCCTCATTATCGCTCCATTGATTTTCTTCTGTTGTGAACAGGTCTTCGCAGACTTTCGCTATCATTGGAAGCTACTCAAAAGCGACACAGATTTCCTGGTGGAAATTCGCAATGCCGATACCATACGACTCTCTTTATCCGATGATTTCTATCTTTTATCCAGAGAGAATGCACTCTATGCGGTGATCGATGATCGTGTATTAGATGTACTGGCTTTCCATGAAAAATTGAGAGATCTATGGATAGTAAACTATTTCGGTGATCGCATGCATCAAAGAGCTTGGCGCATACCTCACAAAGATGCCCTGATAGAAAGTGGTGAAAGTGTAATCTATGCAGATGTGGATGCCACAAAAGTATACGCAGATGTCATCAAACCTAACTCAGATGAACACATTCGGCAAGAACTGGCTATTACCAATGATGATCGCTTACTCTACTTAAAACAGGTGATGCAAAATTTCAGCAAGCGAAACATGGCGCACCTAGAAGGCACCGGCTTCGAAGTGATGAATCAGGCAATGCGCGATCTGGTACCGGCGAATAAAGCCATTGTGCGATACAGCGACAGATTTGAACTCGCCGCATTAGAAGAGATAGATCTGCCAGATGAACGTTTCTCATTGCCAAAAGACGCTAAAATTCGCAATCGGCCAGGTCTAATGGATCTAGGAAAGGCTGCTAAAATAATATTACCGTTGGCTGTTGATTAATTGGTTCCAATTAGCGATTTTTTAATTACAGTCGCTCTATCGATAGTTTTAGTAATGACAACTGTTCTTTCTGCACCATAAAAGTCAATAAACAATACACATCACATGAATTACGTCATTAAATCGCACATTCGCGATAGGTGACAGATCTATCATGCTAATTTGGCTAATGTGGACTATTTGTCCATTCAAGGGTAGTGTGGGTTTACTTTCCTAGCACCATTACATCTAACGACTTATGAAAACTCTAGGCCTCATTCGACATGCTAAATCAAGTTGGCGTCATAGCGAACGACAGGATAGAGAAAGACCGTTGAATCCACGTGGTCAACGAGATCTAGAACGCATGCCTAACTATCTAAAGGCAATAAATTTACAACCCGATCTCATCATTAGCAGTCCAGCGGTTCGCGCATACACTACCGCTAAAGGTTTCGCTAGGTTCCTAAGTTATTCAAGCGATAACATTCAAATTGTTGAATCACTATACGAAGCGACGCTAAGACAACTGTTAGCAATCGTCGAAAAAATTGGTGAAACTCATGATTGTGTTTTGATGTTCGGCCACAATCCGGTGTTCACAGAAGCGACAAATTATTTAGGAAATCACAACATAGATAATCTGCCCACTTGTGGGATCGCGATCATTTCCTTCCCTGTTTCCGCGTGGGGCCAGATCCAGACCGCAAAACAATCTCGCGGACGCTTAGAGCACTTATTCTTGCCGAAAGATCCTGTCGTAAAGTAGATCTCCCACTAAGCAGACGAATCTTCGAAAAAAAATTTTTCTCAAGAATGAATCGACAACCGAGGGCCCAGAAAATTGTTATTAGTTTCCTTTCACTTAGCACCTATTGCCATAGTTAACCAATTTAGACTATATTTGCCTTTGATGGCTAGTACTAACCTAGAGAAAGATTAGGATGTTAGTTTCTGAAATAATGACATCTCAGGTGGTCACTATTTCTCCTGACGACATCATTGAGACCGCAAAAGAGTTACTGAATAAACGCCGTTTTCATCATCTAATGGTCGTGGAAAACAATCAGCTTTTGGGGATAGTATCTGACAAAGACATTCTTAAATGGCTGAGCCCATATGTGGGCACTGAATCGGAGACTTCTAGAGACACAGCGCTCCTCAATAAAAAGGTCCATCAAATTATGTCCAGGAGATTGATAACTGTACAGCCCAATGATTCCTTGAAGCAGGCCATTGAAGTAATGGTGACCGGTAACGTCTCCTGCTTGCCGGTAGCAGATATGGAAAATCATTTGAAGGGTATATTGAGCTGGCGTGATCTGTTGGCAGCTGTTCACACTATCGGAATAGACACCTAGTGCAAACCTTCAGAGAGGTGACAGACACACCTGCACTTGATAGGGAACAGAAAAATCTCATTGTTACAAAGAAACCAATTCTAATTCACGTGCCGCTCTATAGTGAACAGTCATTTAGTCAGTACTTAGGTTTGGTTAAGCGACAATGAGGGTGATCTGGGCTGAGTAAAAAACTAAAGTTTTGCACTAGACTAGTCGAATATGCTTGAAAGTAGCCATATCTTTTTTAGTATAGGGTAATTGTGGATACTTCTATTCTGATCTAACGATTAGAAAACACATTCCTAGTATTATTGCTGAATTAGATAAGGCTATTTTCATGCAATTTTCCAAGCTGACTAAAAAATATTTCAATTCCCTATTTCTGATTTTTCTTTTCGCCGTTTTTTCTACTCAGATTAGAGCTGAAATTGTTGTCGTTACTCACCCTGATAGCGAATTCTCTCACTTAAGTAAAGAGATGGTTCATGCCTACTTTTTAGGAGAATTACTCACCACTAATACTGGGGCAACGGTTGCAATTGGCATGCAGGTTCCAACAACCGCTATTCGACAGGAATTTGATAGTCAAATATTGGAAATCGAGTCTGAAAAACTGCTCTCTCGATGGTCTGGACTTGTCTTTTCTGGCCACGCTTCCATGCCAGAAGTGCTGAAAAATGATAAAGAAGTGATCGAATGGTTGCTAAAGCAAGTGAATGCAATTGCATATATCGATAAAGAAAACCTGACAGAGGAGTTAAAACTCTTGTACCTGCACTCTCCCTAGTTTCAGGGAGCAGTATAGATTTTTAGCTCCTCCTCTCCAACCAAAGTCGCAATATCTTCAGAGATGGCTTTTCTCCTAGTCACCTATTAAGAAACCCACTGTTCCATTAGATGACTGGCAATCTGCTTCATTTATCCGCCACTCCGTACGACTGTTTTGTTAGAATCGCCTCCACTGATAATGATAACTACTCCTTCAAGGAAAAAATCAAATGAAAGCAGATGTCCTCTACGAGCGGAAGGGTGACCTCTATTACCCAACGGATCGAGCGGCCTCTCCCTGGGATAGCCAACTCATACATGGTGGAGCCATTACCGGTTTGTTGGCCCATGTCTTGGATACGAGACATCATCATGCGGGCATGCAGTTTATCCGTATCACAAACGATCTTTTTCGTCCCGCGCCCCGTCAACCGGTGACGGTGGACACGGAAATCATTCGCCAAGGATCACGTATTCGAGCCATTGTCGCGCGTATGATCATAGAAAGCCATGAGGTTGCTCGCGCGACAGCTATCTCCTCTGTGCGTCAAGAAATCGAGTTGCCCAATGCCGATACTAAGCCGGAGCCTATCGAGTTCCCGGAACAACTGCCCATCAGTGGTTTTTTAGGGCCATACACAAAAAATATCGATGAAGCACCACCTGGATTTAACTTTGCAGTAGAAATGCGCAAAGTAGAGGGATTTGAATTTAAAGGTTGGGGAACCGCCTGGTTGCACATTCGCTCGAATGTCGTACTAAATGAAGAGAATACGCCCCTTAGCTACATGGGCATGATGACAGATTTTGGCAATGGTATCGGACAGATGGCGCTTGGCAACAATCAGGCCTGCATCAATTCAGACAGTACACTTTACTTATATAGATATCCGCAACAGCGATGGATACGTTTTCAGTGTCAAACCCAAATTCAATCAAGCGGTAACGGCACCACTGAAACAGTATTGGCAGATAAAGATGGTCCACTGGGAAAAGTCATACAATCATTAATTGTCAGACCGTTTCGTTTATAGAAGAGTACAGCGATTTGGCTTTTTTATAGACACGTATTTCTACATCTTGAGCCTCTAATCCTAACTGCCCACCCCAGACGGTGGCATGGTAGCTGAAACCCAACCTCTTCATGATTGCGATGGAAGCTCGATTGTGCTGGCGAGCTAACGCCCAAATTTCATTGAGATCTAAGGTATTAAATCCATGTTTCAGCAACGCTTCACCAATTTCATAAGCGCGATTGTGTCCCCAAAATTTTGGCAATAGCCAACACCCAATTTCTACGTGATCTGTATTTGCTAAAGGCTGCAAGCCCGCCATACCTATCAGTTCATCATTTCCGTGACACTTGATGGGTCCCAAACCATATTGTAGATCATTAAAATTGGACTGCTGACGACTGATAAAGCTCTTGGTTTGTACTGGATCCCAGATTTCACCGCGACCTATATATCGCATCACTTTCGGATCCCTAACCAACAAACTAAAAGCGTAAAAATCCAATTCACTCCAATGAGAGATGTAAAAGCGCTTACTGTTCACAAAAACGCTAGACTGTTGCTTGCCTGAGTTGCTCATGCAAGAAAGCGACACAGCCAAATCATAGATCGCTACCAAAAAATCGCATCCTATCTAATCTCGCGAAACAGCGTTAAGAGGTCAGTCTAAATTGTATTGGCACTAACACTTCACTAGCGACGCCGCGATCATTCACCGTAGCCGGTCGAAACAACCATTCACTCACGGCATTTAAGGCGCTTTGATCTAACAGCTGATGCCCAGAACTCTGAGTCACCTCAATACCGTCCACTCTGCCCGCCGGATCAATTTGAACTTTCAATAATACCGTGCCGACCCAACCATGACGTCGCGCTATCAAGGGGTAGGAAGGAGGAGCATTCTGAGCCTTGGCAAGATCTATATCCACTGGAGTTGAAACAGCACCCTCTATGGAGGGTTCCGTTTTATCATCACCTTTGGACGCTATCCTCCCCGGCTTCTCATGATTCAGAGGTTCCCCCTTGTTAGCCGTTGGCGCAGGCATTGCGTCAAATGGGCTCGCTAAGGGTACGCTCTCTGTAATCGTGTTTTTTCTACCCAACGTCTTGTTATTTGATTGAATTTGTTCGATTTTATGAGTGTTTGATTGGGAAATAGAAGACAGCCAATACAATTTATAAGTTTTCTGTATAGACACATCTGGCTGATGCAAATCAACTGCTTGCATCACCACCGCTGCAAATAAAAAGTGAACGGACAGCGAAAATCCAAGGGCGCCAAAAAAAGCGAATCGATGCGAGGAGCGGGAAGCGAACCTAAACACGGGCTGGACCAGACTCAATTAGGAGATAACTAACACGCGTGTACCATCCAAAAGAGATTATTTTATCAATACTTGACCTAAGTCACACGGCGTTTTCTTCAACAATGAAATATCAGCCGAAGTTTCTGGTATCCTATCAGATTTGAGTGAAACGATTTGTAAGGGGAGTGTGCGTGGGCCAGCCATTTTACACGGTAGACGTGTTTTCCGATAGACTTTTCAATGGTGCGCAAATAGCGGTATTTCCAGAAGCGGGATCGCTTTCGGAGCAATCAATGCAAGTCATAGCTGAAGAACTTAATCTCACAGAAACCGTGTTTATTCTGCCATCGCGAAATCACTCAGAAGATTTTTATTTACGTATCTTTTCTCCCCGTGAAGAACTGCAATTTGCCGGGCATCCCGTTTTAGCAGCCGCAAAAGTATTGCACCACCTTGATAAGCTACCCAGCCAGGGCAGCACAAAGGAGTGTGTGTTTGGCATGGCCTCCAGACCAGTTTCGGTTCGCGTGAAAACTCAAAATGATGACCAGTTAATACAATTTGCAGTGGAAGTAGCGCCGATTGTTGAAAGATTTGTCCCGGAAGAACAAGAACTTGCTGCTCTACTTAGTGTGCCCACAAAGGCGTTAGATGTGAAGGGATACAGTGCTCAATTGGTTGCCTGCGATCAACCCTATCTAATTATACCTATTCGTCATCAAGATCTGCTCAAAGCGGCAAAATTTGATGAGGCGGCTTGGAGTCAATCTGCAGCACCTTCCACATTGGCCCAGGAAATTCTATTGTTTACCCCCAAAACAGGGCATGCTCAGGCCAATTTTGCCGCACGTTTAATGGGACCGCTAATTGCCCAAAACGACGATCCTCCAATTGGCAGTGCATTGCCCGCATTCGCCGCCTACCTTGCAGATCATCGTGATTTGCCCGCCGGCACACACACCTTTTGTATCGTGCGCGGACAAGCACCCAAACGCGAAAGCGTCATCCAGGTGGAACTGGATAAGAAAGCTGGGCGCACCCTGCAAGTCCGCCTGGGTGGTGCGGCAGTACTAGCCAGCCAGGGGCAACTCTATTTTCCGACACAGGCCACCGCAGCCTGAGAGAATTTGAAACCGGGATGAAAAAATTCGCTACAATATCGACTCAGGGACTCAAAATACGCGATTCTCACATAAAACCAATTAGAAGTGACAGGCGAGTTGAAGTCACACATCCCGGGAGGAGGAAACCATGTTAGTTTTTAAGATAGTAGATGGAAATAATAAGCCTGTAAAAAAAACCAAAGTAACGGTTCATATTCATGAAGGAGGCAATGCTTCGGCACTGACGGATCGGTCTGGTTTTGTCGCTGTACCGGTGACGGGGGGTACATTTGGCACTGTCACGGTTAATGGCGCTCAGATCTATGACGGCAATGTACGAGAACTTGACGAATTAGTGTTGCCATAGAGAAAGAAAGCGGGCGCTCGGAATCGTTGCCTACCAAAAAATCGTGATCCCTATCGGTGGATCGATCTATAACATCTATCACGCGCCTAGCGATTGCTCAGCTTATTTAGCCAGTTTTCGACTAAGCTTGTCAGCAATGTTGTCGACAAAATCTGTGGTACTGAAGGTACCACCGAGGTCTGATGTGCATTCATTATGACTCAATGAATGCAGGAGTGATAATCGCAATGCATGTCCATACTGATAGTGATTAATATGATCCAGTAGCATTCCAAAAGAGAGCAACATGGCTGTTGGATTACAAATGTTTTTACCCGCAATATCGGGCGCAGTACCACCCGCAGGATCAAACATCGCCAAACTCACTTGACGATTAGCATCGAACGCATAGTTGCCGCTGGCACCAGTGCCAATGCTCCCCACTAATCCACTGGCCATGTCAGAAAGAAAATCACCATATTCATTTAAAACCAGCACTACCTCATAATCTTCAGGTCGAATTATAATCTTCGCCAACAATGCATCGAACAATTCTTGATGATGGCGCACATCGACAAAATCCTGATGAATGTCTTTAACAACTGACTCAAATAACCCATCGGTGACTCTTTGGATAGTATGTTTACTGGCAGTGGTGACAGAAAGACCTTTTTTCCTGGCCAACTCAAAAGCGAATACCGCCGCTTGCGCACAAGGTTCACGCTCTACCATTCTAAGTGACACCGCAGCATCCTTACCCACCAACTGGCCGGGATCATCATAGGTGCCACCCACTGCCACACGTACAATATGTAAATTGACGTTTTCTTTAAAATTGGAATCAATACCGCGAATCGAAATAGCAGGTCGATAAATCACACTGAAACCACAACGGCGCCGAATTGCCGCATTTGGGCTCGCTGTTTTAGTGGTAGTGGGGTACTTTAACGCCAGCTTCGTGCGACGCAATGACTCCTCAGCCATATCGATTGCCGCCTCTCCTAGTTTTTCGCGATTTGACAAGCTCCAATCGATAGAATGAAAATTAAAATCTAGCGGTATGACCTCAGCTATGCGCTTCACTGCTTGGTTAAGTTCTTGCGAAATACCGTCTCCGAGTAGCTCTGTAACTTCGATTGTTTCCATAGACATCATGCTGGTTTACTATCCATTCAATCTACACGACTATACACCAATTTAGTTACTCACAATCTATTTTTTAACTATCACAACTTGGCGCTGAGAAAAAAATCAGTGACAATAGATTTTCCTAATAGGGGAAACAACTGTTCCGAGGTGAGTAATGAAGATAAAACGAGTATTGGTACCCATCGATTTTTCAGATTGCGCATTACAGGGTTGGGATCATGCGTTGGATCTCTTCAAAGGGGCAGATGTCTCATTTGATGCGCTCTATGTGGTGGAGCCCATTATCGCCCCAGCCGAACTATATAGCGTTTGGCCTTACGAAGAAAAACAGAAAGAATATGCTGAAGAGCGATTTCGTGCGCTCAAGGAGTCTGGGCGATTACAGGCAACAAATGTGAAAACAGAAGTGATCTACGGTCATGCTCATGAGGCCATTATTAAATACGCAGATGAAAACAGTGTGGATATGATTGTGATAGCCACTCACGGCCACAAAGGGCTCAATCATTTTATGTTAGGCAGTACCGCTGAGCGGGTGGTTCGTGGTGCCTCATGTCCTGTCTTAACCGTCAAACCGCAACAGCAAGAGAATTAATCAATTCTACCCAAAAGCATGCCTTGCCATAAAATCAATTGAGGTACCCCCTCAGAGATAGTGTTCACTTTGGTGATCTCTCTGCTGAAAGAAGTGTTTTAATCCCGGATGCAATTGCCAGCAATGGCTCTGAGACCGTCTCTATCTAAAATACTAAGGGCTTTTGATTCGATATGAATGAGTCCTTCCCGCTGCCAGGCCGACAAGGTTCGGCTTACGGTTTCTATTGTCATACCCAAATAGTTAGCCATCTCCTGTCTAGACATATATAGGCGAAAGTCCTGACTGGAATATCCTCTATCGCTGAATCTTCTAGATAGGTTATCTAGAAATGCAGCCAATCGCTCAGACGCGCGCTTATTGGCGAGTAACGATAACAAATCTTGCTCTCGACTGATTTCTGCACCCATGATTTTCAACAACTGGCGATTTAATGAGGGCAGCTCCGCTGCCAAAGCCTCGATATTGGCAAAGGGTAAGACGCATATTGCTGTCGTATCTAATGCCACCGCAGAGCACTGATGTCGTTCCTCACTCAGGGCGTCTAGTCCCAGAAGTTCGCCGGGTAATGCGAAGCCTATGATCTGCTCCACGCCATCTGAACTTAGCACGGAGGTTTTCATACAACCAGATCGCACAGCAAACAAAGACTCTAACGGATCACCAACGGTGTAAAGAGATTCACCCCGATGTAGCGTCATTTTTTTCTCTAAAGCTGATTCCAGACGCTCTAACTCAGATGCCTCTAATCCAGCCGGCAAGCAGAGTTGAGATACGGAACAGGACCGACATGCTTGTCGAACACGGTCCATATCAAGTGGTTTCGACATTTCAGACATCGTAGTGACACCCTATAGTGGTTAAGTAATTGAGCTAAATTTGGTTCATTTTGACCTACTTTTAGATCTAGATTCTAACATGACTCCTGATTGACCCAGATCAATGGGGCCAGTGCTCACAAATGATATAAATAATACAGTTTAGAGGAAAAATATGACAGCAGTGTCGAAGACCTATTATCCAAACAATATTGATTTATCTGAAATAAAACAGAGACTTGCTGTGCTTCACCGTCAGCGTGAAGAAATGTTCGGCAAAAATATTATCTCTTCATGGTTACCACTTTCAGATATTTGGGAAAATGACGAGATTTATCTGATATCTATTGAACTGCCCGGCACCGAATTCAGTGAAATCTCCACTGACGTTCGCAATAACATCTTAATTGTCAGTGGCAAAAAGAGCCCCTATCCGGAAATTCGAAAACTGACCACCGTTCGACGAGAATCCTCTCACGGCCCATTTCAACGAACATTCAAACTACCGGCTGGTGTTCAAAACTACACTTACAACCATTGGTTTCAAGATGGCATCCTGACAATTTGTTTCGAAAAACAATCCATCGATCCATAACACTCAAGTTCCGCGTGCCAACGCCAGATACTAGATAAGACCTACCTTACATTGACAATGACATCTATGGATTGATATGGCTTGGTTTTCATTTAGACGCCGCAACCCGAACCCCATCACTACGATTAAGATTGAAGGTAATGCTAATCAAATCAGCAAATTAGCAGCCCAAAGTCTAGCTGCGATAGCTCAAGTGGTTGATATTTTTGCGAATGATGCTTTTGACATAGAAGATCAAGATGCAAACACATTTAGACGTCAAAGCAAACAGTGGGCACAACATATTCTCACTGGGCTCACTCGTAAACAAAAAGAAGAGCCTGAGATAAATGCCCTGCCCACACCCCAACTCAACGAACGCGAACGAGAATGGGCTGGCTTGGAAAAATTCATTCGTACCCGTCGGAAACTGGAACGAGACTCCTTTGAACATCAGTCGGATGCACTCAAATCCGTCGTCTGGGAACTGGTACATGGGTTACGAACCATGTCGCAAACCGGTTATTCCTCTGAGGGTAAGATCCAAAAAGGATTAGTGGATCTGGAAAGTGCCATGGAAAATAACTCAGTAGATAAATTGCAAAAAGCAATTAAGCCTGTCGTGGTCAATATTCGCGCCGCCCTCGACGAACAGCGAAAACAGTTCGACAGCGAATTAAACACCATGACCAATTTAGTGAGTAAAATGCGTCGCGAATTGGTGGCTACCAGACGTGACGCCGAAATTGATAAACTGACGCAGCTTTATAACCGTCGTGCTTTTGATGCCGCTTTAAGTCGTCATGTTGATTTAGCCGAACTTTCCGGCCGGCAACTGACATTAATGATGATTGACTTAGACCATTTCAAATCAATCAATGATTGCTACGGACACCCTGCTGGAGATGCATTACTCGCAGCGACTGCGAATCAGTTGACTCGCGCATTACCGCGCAAATCCGACTTTCTATCCCGCTTCGGTGGGGAAGAATTTGCAGTCATCGTTTTTGATGCACCGCAAGAGTCCGCAGCAAAGTTAGCGCAAACCGTCTTAAAGAAGATTAAAGAGATGCTCGTGGAGTATGAAGATCATCAGATCCAGATCACTTGCTCCATCGGTTATGCATCCTTAGAGCCAGGAGAAACCGCAGACGGATTAGTCAAACGAGCGGACAATGCTCTGTACGCAGCTAAAGATGCCGGTCGCAACTGTGTCATAAGTGCATAATCACACACACTAGATTAGCAAATCTTTAATTGATAGATAAAACTAAAGCGGTCTTCGACCGCCTTAGTTTGTCTCACTTGTATTAATTTTTAGGATGGTTCTTACTCTCGAACCTAAAGTAGGTTACACCAATCCACAAAGAAAAAAGTACAACTTTCCGACTCAAAGGAGCCATCAAATGCAGTATCCCAAAGATCGGTTAAACCTAGATCAACGCATCCAGTGAGAAATAAACAGGATGCTAAGGCAACAGTAGGCAGGAATTTTTTCAGCGATCTCACAACTCTCTCCGTTTTCGTTATAATCGATTAATTAATATGTCGTCCAGTTCCATCTAATTAGTATTAATATTTCTTAATATTTTCATTAAATTTTCTTATGGATAAATTTCTTCGACGAAGTTGGTAAGATAACCGCAACAAAACCACGCATAAGAAGATGATGACAACAACTCAATATTTTCACTCCGGGCACTTCAAACAGGCCTATCAAATACTAAATAGAGATCATCCCGGACTTCCCCTGGTGATGGTCATGGGCCTCTCCGGCGTCAAAGAGGATTGGCATCCCCTGGCCGCAGATCTGGCGCAAAACCGTCCTGTTTTAATTTTTGATAATCGAGGGATCGGTGAAAGCGATGTTCCTGAGGGACCCTACACAATTGCACAGATGGCAAAAGACACGCTTGCCTTAATGCAGCATATCGGTTGGCGACAAAGCCATCTAATGGGTATCAGTATGGGAGGCATGATCGCTCAACAACTGCTGATTACTGCCGGCACACAATTTGACCGCGCCATATTAGGCTGTACCCATCATGGCGGACCCTCGCAAATTTTGCCGGATCCGGAAACCTATCAGGCGTTCCAATCCAATCGCAACGAATCCAAGGAAGCCGTGGTAAAAAAGATGGTGGCCATTAACGTCACCGAAGAGTGGATCCAAAGCAATCCGAAGCACTGGCAACAACTATTAATAAATGGTGCTTCCTTTCGACGCCCGGCCAGAGGCATTCGCAACCAGTTAATGGGGATTTTGCAATTCCATGTGGCACAACAATTATCCGCCGTGACCAATCGATGCCTCGTCATACATGGTAGCGCTGACAAGTTAATCCCATTTGAAAACGGGCGACTGATTGCAGAGAAGTTACCTAATAGTCAATTCATAGAGTTGAAAGATGCGGGACATCAGTTCTGGGTGATGGAACCCAGACGCTCGTTTGAAACCATCGATCAATTTTTATCAGAAGAGTGATATTAACGTCCCAAAAAACATTTTAATAACTAAAGAGTTAAGTCCAGAGAGTGGCTGTGCCAAATGCCGAGATTAAGCCGCTTTCTGCACCCACCAGATGAATACCACACTGATAAGCCTGTCCGGTTTGTGAGACGATCTGGCCAATGACCAAGAGATCCTCTGTCACAGCAGTAGCACAGAGGGTAAGTTTCAGATCAGTGGTGGCCATTCTGCCAATTCTCTCCATTGAGGAAAAGGCAGCGTAAACCGCCGCATTGTCTGCCACATAATATTGGATCCCAACTGCCAAGTTCTGCTGGTGATCTTGATGAGGAAATTGATTTTTTAATCTAATGCGGCATTTACCCTCCCCTAAAGACTCTATTAACATTCCCTGATTTCGCTTTTCGATATTGTTATTAAAAATATCTAATAACTTGTGGCCTCCATAATCTGCAGAGATCAATGATTCTAATGAAACGGATTTATGCGGCTGTTTGATGGCGCTTTTAGGCATTTGAGCATACACCCAATGACCTCGAGAAATTGTCTTATCGTTCTCAGTCTTTACTGTGGCTTGTACAAAACTCATTTGCCTGGTCTGTTTTAATAAGGTCGCTTCACAAACTAAATCCACTTCTTTTGCGGCACTGAGATAGTTCAGTTGCCCATCAAGAAGGCACAGCGCCGTATCTGAATCTAGTTCTTGAGTCTTCATCGAATTTGCCAAATACCAACCCGCATCATGCATCAAGCTCGCCTGCACGCCGCCATGTACCACACCCGCATCGGCATTCAGATTTTTATCATCGTAGGGCAGATAAAAATAGACTGTTTGCTCTCCAAGATCCCGGATCTGCGCGCCTATGCGATTCCCCCATTGGTTTTCACTGTAATCTGACATCTTGACTATTCTCTTATGTTTTCTAATTGAAGCTACAACTCATACTATTTTGCCGCCATGCGGATCCCCGCATCCAGTCGCACTGTCTCACCGTTCAGATAACCATTTTCAACCATATGCATTGCCAGTGCTGCGTATTCTTCAGGCTCCCCCAATCTCTCCGGATAGACTGTCTGCTCTGTTAGTCTCGCACGCATGGGCTCTGGCGCCATGTTCATTAAAGGGGTGTTGAATACTCCCGGCGCAATAGTATTGACTCGGATCTGGTAACGCGCGAGATCACGCGCAATAGGCAAGGTCATGCTCACTACCCCACCTTTCGACGCACTATAAGCCGCTTGACCGATCTGACCATCAAACGCGGCCACCGAGGCGGTATTGACAACCACACCCCGCTCACCTTGATTGTGTGTGGGATCGTTTTTTGCCATCACCTGCGCCGCCAAGCGCAACACATTAAAAGTACCTATCAAATTAATCTCAATCACTTGTCTAAAAACCGTTAATGAAAAGGGTCCATTCTTCCCCAATGTACGCCCAGCCATGCCCACTCCTGCACAGTTCACCGCGACATGGATCGTTCCCCACTGATTACAGGCAGCGGCGATAGCTTCCGCTACACTCTTTTCATCAGTCACATCCACCCCGGCAGCCAACGCTTGGTGACCAAATGGTTCTGCTGCCTGGTTTAACGCTTCTTCATTGCGATCGACCATTAACACATTACCACCCCGCTTGATAATTTCAGCTGTCGTCGCCAAACCTAAACCCGATGCGGCTCCGGTAATGATGGCCACCTTGTCTTTTATGATCATTTTTGTCTCCTTATCCCCCTCATACCGAATTCCATTGTTACTTCATTGGTCACAGCTCCGGTAACCAGCGACGCCAGCGATAGTTGGGATCCCCGACAGCGATAAAACTGGGATTAATTAACGAATCTTCAAAATTGTATTTAAGCGGGCTAAAACTAAAATCGAGCAACGCTCCTCCAGCTTCACTCAAAAGAATTTGCGCCGCAGCTGTATCCCATTCATATGTCGGACCGAAACAAGGAAAGGCGTCTGCGACTCCCTCAGCCACTAAACAACTTTTCAGACAACCGCCATGGACCATGGCATGGTGGGAACCCACTTTGTCGAGAAATTTTGCCAACATTGGCCCACTGCGACGCCGACTCAATGCAAGCACTAGATTTCCAGGATCTGCGGTTCGAGTTTTGATCCGTTGTGCCTTACCCTCTGCCTGACATTTGAATGCGCCCTGATTTCTAGCTGCGTAATACAGTGTTTCAGTTGCTGGAAAATAAATCACACCAATAATGGGAGTATTCTGTTCAATCAGAGCAATATTGACGGAAAAATCACCCGTCTGATTAATGAACTCTCTGGTGCCATCAAGGGGATCTATCAGCCAAAATCTGTCCCACTCAGAACGTTCTGTATAAGGAAGTGTATGGGATTCCTCGGTAATAATAGGTAATGAGGAATCAAACTCTAACAATGTGCTAACTATTTGGTCATTCGCCAGCAGATCTGCTTCGGTCACTAGAGATTTGTCTGGTTTTTCCATAATCTCCATATCTGAGGCTTTATAGAGCTCCAGTATGGTCTCGCCAGCCGATCGGGCAATTTTCTTCAACTCATCTAGTACTGCTTGAGGCGTTGGCGCGGCTGGATGGTTCATTCAATGTATCAATCTAGTTGAATCCGTACTCAATGGAAGAGACCAAATTATGACACTATTCTACTATTTCACGGTTGGATTAAAATCTTCACTACACGCTTATTATGGTGACACCACTAATACACACAGAATTGATATTAGATGGCTGCTGGACATTAGAGTACCGCAGAGCCTATATTCAAGCTACCATTAGTTAACTCATCCTGGATAAATAGGGAACCATTCAGAGCAAACCCATGATCAACTGGCAACTAATAGACACTATTTTCCTCGATATGGACGGTACACTATTGGATCTAAAATTTGATAACTTCTTTTGGCGCCGATACTTAGTGGACATCTATGCGCAAAACCAAGCCATTAGCCTATCAGAAGCCCAAAATCTTATACTAAAAAAATATATCTCTTGTGAGAACACATTAGACTGGTACTGCACCGACTATTGGTCTCGGGAACTCGGACTAAACATTATCGAATTGAAGCGCGAGGTGGCAGATCAGATTTCAGTCCGACACCAAGCAATAGAATTTTTACAGTTTATTCAACATCAGTCAAAGCGCGTGCTACTGGTCACCAATGCCCACCCTGACACGGTGAAGATTAAGCTAGACCAAACTGGGATTGATGAATATATGGATTCGGTAGTGTCTTCCCATGAGATTGGACGACCCAAAGAGGACCCCCTTTTCTGGGAACAACTCGGGGAACTCGAACCGTTCAATTCAGAGCATACTTGCCTCATTGATGACAACACTGTGGTGTTGCAGTCTGCCAAACAACATGGCATTAAACATCTCTATTCCATCAAACAACCAGATTCCAGCCGCCCACCAAATCAACAGCAAAATTTCCCCGCAATTGATGAGTTTGCAGAAATTATCTCCCCCATCGTTTGAATCTTCTTTTGCAGTAGGCTAACAACTCATCGTAGGTTCTGAAATAGAGGTCAAATCCCTTTTCTGCCGGTTCATCGTACTCACACCAATCATTGTCATAATCACGACACACCTGCGGACGAGTGTCGTAAATGCCGCAGGCACCATCCGCCTGCAAATGGGTACATTTGCCTTCCACCAATAAAAACCAACCATCTTCATCTTTATAGATAGAGATATGTTCGTGAGAGACTTGCCATAATAGATGATCGAAATCAGATTTAGCTTTGGGGGTGGCTAATTCCTCGGTAATGTAGGTACAACAAATCGATCCGGTACAAAACGAACATTTATTCTCAGGAGTGATTTCTCCCGCTGCTGTAGGTTTTAAAGTCAAACTATCCATGTCATTTAGTCCTGTTACAAAAATGCTTTCAACTGCTCAATGGAACCTTTGTATTGAAGTCGATATTCACCATTACGGTTTGGTCTGCCCAATATCCTATTTATAGATTCAGCAGAGATCTCCGAGTTTGCAACCGGTTTGAGAAATCCAGATAAATTATAAGTGTCCGGTGTTAATTCTACACTCAGCTGTATCTCCAACTGTTGTTTGTCACTGACAATGTCTCCCACAACATGATGTGCCTTAGGACTACTCAATTCAATCCGCACATTGCCTAGTGGCAAAGGCTCAGGTGTCATTATAGTCGCTTGCGACCACATAAACGTGGCTTCCATCTCCTGAATACCCTGATCATCTAACTGTAGAGACTGCACACTTCCGTTCAGTTCTCCCGACGCGCCAAAGGGACGAGGGATCCATGGCTGTGTCCACTCTGATACCGGAAACCGCAAGAAGAGCTGCTTTGCAACAGTACGCCCAAATAAGCTGTGGGACAGGACACCTTTTAAATCTAGTGACTGTGCGGGCACCTCCAATGAGAGTTGCAAACGCCCCAAAATTAAGGGCAAAACCTGTATCGACCAGCGCAAGGGAGACAGATGCATCCCGTTGAATCGAACGGTAGACAGCTCACCCTGCCATAAGGTGCCTGATGCGCCTCCCAGTGTGACTGAGGGAGGTAATTGAGGCGCCATTCTTAATACTTGGCTAGCCGGTAAAGTCATCATCAAACAGATCAGTAATACCGCTATAAAAAATAGAGTGGGACGCAAATATGTTTTCATGAATTGGTATCTATGAGTAAAGCGCTCAAATTAACCTGCCCCGGTGCCACTGCATCGATGGTAATTCTATCCACATTGATTTTATAACGTGAATGTAAGAGAGATAACCAATTGATGGCATCGTCGAATTTGGCATTTTCTAACCAAATACGCACTCTGGCATCCCCCTCTGGCTCGACTCGTTTGACCGCTTGCGACAAATTGGCTTGCTTGCTACTGCTGTCCACTAAAGCAAAGAGCGATTGATTTCCCCGATTTGCTGTTGATGAAGACTGAGGTTTGAACTGATTGACTTGAACTACCGCTTGTCGCAACCATTCAAGATCGGCTTGCATCTCTTGTACTTGTTGGTCCCCGGTTTTTAAATTTTTAAAAAAGGGAGAAATATAGTCACTATAGAGAACAAAGCTAATGATACAGATGCCTAATATACCACCCACCAACACCAATTGCTGTTCGCGCTCATTTAGTTGTGCAAACCATGCTTTCACTGCGAGTTCTCCTGAATGCGCAAGCGAGCTTCTAATCGTTCATCTCGTTTATCTGCTGAAGCGATCTCCACAGCCAATCCCGTGGTCATTAAGCGCGCCTTAAGCTGGTCCAAGGCGGACACTGAGTCAATTTCAATTGCCAGTTCCATCACACCCGTACGATAACTAATCTGCATCAAACGCATATTCTCTGTACCAGCTAAAATGTCACCAATATTTGACATCAATGGAATAAACCCGCCGCCGTTTGGATTCCCTTGCAACGCCGCCAGTTGGCTTCGCATTTTACCAATGGGGTCCCGTACGTTTTGATCCTCAGGAAAAGCAGTCAGATAGACTTGTAATAACTCATCCTCCAATCGAGAGATCTCACCTCTTATCTGGAACGCCTCAGAAATGAAAAGCGACAGTTGCACAACCAGCGCTAACGCCAGCACTAGTGCGGCTGGGATCCAAGGCCGTAAGGTTTTATTTAGTTGCTCCTTTTGACTGTAACTATTTTGCAATAAGTTAATTCCGGTCAACACGTGTACATGCTGACTTAACTCTGATAGGGCTGCCTGAGAAAAAATATGGTGTTCTATGTCACCGTTAAACTCCGGCAATATTAGTTCCAAGCCATTTTCTGAAGCGTACACATCAATCTGCACTGGTGCTTCTTCATCCTGTTTAATCGCACGATCGATTAAAAAAGCTAAATTTTCTGGCTCTGTGGCAAATCCCGATTGTTCACCGGTACGAACCAAAGCCCGTTTATCGTCTACCCAAACAGACCAGTGATTCAGGGTGTAAGGTAACGCGAACACATCTGGTTGTAGTTGCTTTGCTTTGATGCCCAGCTCATTGAGCCGCTGCAACCACTTATCCATGAGGGATTTATCCACCGCCGCTACCGACAGCTGATTCCCCTCACCTTTCCAATCTCCCATGGCAAAATGGATCTGCTCTACATCTTCTGTTAACTCATCCTCCAAAGCATAGGGAAGCGCATTTTGCACCTTTTTTAATTTACGCGTCGGTAACGTTGCTTCGGTTAGCAATACCTGTTGGGTCGGGACCAGCAAAGTCATTGAGCTATCCAGTTCCACAGAATCCGATAGCGTCCCAGACAGAAGCCAATCAATCTGATTTTCTTGCCACGTCCAATCAAGAAGTTTTGTCATACTCGATACCCGGTTTACGCATGAGCGTGGTGACCTTCTGTGTGGATTCGCGCTTAAGAAAGCTCGTATATTGTAGCTGACGTTCACCGAAATCAATTTGCGTCTCAAGTTGAAAATAATCGGACTTAACGTCTATCAAACCATTAATATTCGGTGTTTGCGATCCTGGAGGAAAAAGTGCCAAAAACGCTGTCGTATTTTGAATCGGTGATTCTGTACGATCCTGAATAAATGTGTCCACTAAGTTGTTGGTAATCGCAGGATCTAAAGCCTTTAAAATCTCTTTTGGTGCGGTATTTACGTTAATTTTAGTAGACGAAGGTAACGCAGTCACAAAAGGACGCAAGATTTCATAAGGATCGCTATCTTGGTCTGCCTCAAATCCTTTAATCAATCTCAGCTCCGAAATATCCTGTAATGGTTGATTGGCCGTACGATAGGAATTATCTGACAACATATAGGTTGCGTCTTCAGCACCGCCCCCAGGATAAGGTGTCGTATCTGCATCTATCCAATCGATGACATTTCCTAATAGTTTAGGGTCCAAGCTCAAGCTCGATAATAAATTTTTAAAAAACTCAATGTGTTCACTACTTGGAGGAAGAGCTTGACCATTTGGATCTAACAAGGAATTCAGGTTAAATTTAGCTTGTAGATCTGAAATCTGGCCAGTAATGGTCCCCCCTTCGAATGGCAAAGGTGTAGCCGGTTGCGCCCAAAAATCTGTGGCACCATCCACATCAAAATCATCATCCGCCAATAATATTAACGCAGCTAAGCGTTCTGCACCAACGGTGTAGAATGAACTTTGATCTCTCACTAAAATATTCTCAGTTCGGTGCACATGTATATTACCCTGTGATAGCAACGCCACCGCAATCACAGCGGCCAGGGCCACAATTAACATCGCAGTAATAATGGCCACACCCCGTTGCGATTGTAAAATATGCCCCATCATCATGGATCAGACACGCTTAGCAATCGACGAATCTCTCCCCAATCCTTTAGGGTCACTTGCAAC
Organism: Thiotrichaceae bacterium; assembly: GCA_041940025.1. Lineage (GTDB taxonomy): Bacteria > Pseudomonadota > Gammaproteobacteria > UBA5859 > UBA5859 > UBA5859. The sequence goes on from JBGTSY010000001.1 coordinate 121,856, forward strand.
TCTATTGCCTGCGGCAGTGAAGATTGGGTCGTCCCTATTTGATTCGACGGCGGCCACACCTCATACCAATTGCTTTTTTCATCCAATAAACGGATCTGCCAATCTTGTACCTCATCCAGCAAAACCTGTTCCAACGGTTCGGCACCAGGAGCGCGATCTAACTGTCTATATGTGATGCGGAGGATTTGATCTTCTCTCAATTCATAACCCACACGTTGCATGTCACTACGTGGCAGCTTAAGTAGGTTACGCTGCCCGCCACGGGTAAATTCTAGGGTTCTTCCACCGCTGCCGGGCATTTTGACTGCAGCTTCTAAATCGCCTAACTCATCTCGTACAGTGCGCCTGACAATATTTTGCATATCCTTCTGCACCACCGCCATAAAGATCTGTAACTCTTTCAATCTTTCCGCTTGCTCTTCCACCACCTCGGAAGTTTTAATGATGTTGTTCAAACCACCATACGCAATCATTGAGAGCACCGCGAACACTGCCATCGCGACCATCAATTCAATCAAAGTAAATGCCGCAGAAGATTTCATCTAATAATGAATCCTGAAACCTGTGCATGAGCCTGCTTAACACGCTCATCGAAATAGACCGCCACATCAACGCGACGCATCTCTTTGCCTTTGATTTCGGTGGCCAAACTCACCTCTCTGCGCCAATGCCAGGTATGTTCCCCCAACTCCTCTGTACCCGACTTGACGCCCACATTTGGCCAGCCATTATTTGACAATTCAGTTTCCATTAACTGATTCGATGCCACCCAGTGAGCCATTGTTTTCTCTTTTAAATAAGTTAAATTTCGCGTGTTTGTGCTACTGGATTTGAGTACCGCAGCCAACGCAACTGCAACGATCGCTAATGCCACCAGCACCTCTACCAAGGTAAATCCCTGATGCCATCTACTCTGTTTTTTTAAAATACCATTTGTCAGAATCAACACTATTCAGCTTCTATTTTAAACTCTCCAGTGCCTTCGCTGCTCAATAGGAAGGATTGCTCTGATCCCACTTCGCTCGTCAAACTGAATTCATAAGGAGAGGTTTGTCCGGTAGGATAAAATAAAACGATAAATTTTTTACTATCAGGGTCCTGTTCTCCTCCCGAGATCCAATTAAACCGTACCTCTTGCGGCCAGGTTTTTGGTCGAAATAGTTTGCTTGATGCCAATACCAACTGGCCTGAACGCTCCTCCAGAATTTGATAACCTTGCCTATCGATTTCCAGCGCCAACAATCGATCCCACAAAATACTCTCTTCCTGTATCAAATCGAACAGAATATGAATGCGTTCCGTTTCCTTCATCACCGGTGTGTGTTGCGTGCGAAAATTGACCCGACTGACTGCCAGTCCGGTCACGACCGCCAATATGGCCATGACTACGAGTAATTCGAGTAATGTGAACGCAGCAACAGTTTGCTTAGAGGCCATTCCTTCGATTGGTTGTTTCAATACGTTGTCCCGTCAACCAGGAGAACTTACTCTAGGTTCCAATTGCCAATATCTGCATTGATATCTTCACCCCCCGGTTTGCCGTCAGCACCTAAAGAAAAGATATCAATTGTTCCATTGTTGCCGGGGTTTAAATATTGATATTCATACCCCCATGGATCCGTTGGCAGCCGCTCGATATAGCCATCCTGTTTCCAATTTCGCGCTTCAGGGGTCCCACTCGGTTGTTGTACTAAAGCGAGCAAACCCTGATCGTTACTCGGGTAAACAAAGTTATCCAATTTGTATAAATTCAGAGCGCTCTCAATCGAGCGAATATCATGTTTTGCTTTGGTCAAACGCGCATCGTCGGTACGATTCATCACCCGTGGGGCCACCAGGGTAATGAGCAGCCCCAAAATGAACATCACCACCAATATTTCAATTAAGGTTAAACCCCTTTGATTTCGGCAATATGGTTTACTCATTCTTTCCTCGCTTCACTTTCAATTCAATAGCACAGCTATCTTAGCGTATGGATATGTCAATCTGTTTCATTCAAAAAATTTTCCATCAATCGCGCGACCTTTTGCGGCTGATCATGATGCAACATATGGCCCGATCCGCTCACTGATTCGTAACGAATGGAGCGAAACGCTGCCAGGCGACGCTGCATCTCCTCTTTGTCCGAATCGAACCAACGGCCTATCATAGAATCTTCAGCGCCAATCCAGCAGACAGGCGCGCTGATCTGCTGCCAGCAAGCAAATGCTTCCTGGGCACGGTAGAGTACTGGATTTGTCCATTTATGGCGCGGATCGCCTAACAACTCGACTTTGCCATCCTCTCTCTGTCGTGCCCAATGTTGGGCCAAATAGGCAGCTTTTTCATCCGTTAAATTGTTATTGGTTTTTTTTAACCTTGCCTCCACGCCAGAAAAATCTTCATATAGTTTGAAAGTAGCCGGCTCTTGCCTCTGCTCCAACCATTTCAAGTATCGTGCCGGAGCCAAATCCGCTGCGGCATCCGGCATGCCAAATCCTTCCAGGCTGATTAGAGACGCCACACGCTCAGGTCGAATCCCCGCATACAAACCAGCCACATTGCCTCCCATACTGTGACCTACAAGATGCACCGGTTTCTGTGCGCTGTAATGAGCCAAAATCTGGTCTAAATCAGCGAGATAGTCAGGGAAATAGTAGGTACCCTGCGCCCACTCAGTGAGCCCACATCCGCGCCAATCGGGCGCGATAATGTGCCATTGGTCGGCCAACGCATCTACCAAAAATTGGAACGAAGCTGACACGTCCATCCAGCCATGTAACAAAACCATAAGCGGCTGATCCGCGTCACCCCAGCAACGCACATGATAGTCCAGGCCGGAAACAGATAGCCTCTCAGAACAACATTTTTTCATGGATCTGATTTGCTCTTTAGAGCGATGAGATTACGTGTACAGGGAGTATTGTGCTGAAATTCGTGAATTTGCGCAAACTGAACCAGCCTTTTCAGGCATGTTCACAATCTGCATCGTAACAGGTTAACAAATTGCGACCATGCTCTTTTGAGAAATAGAGCGCTTTATCAGCTTGATAGATTAAAGTGTGGTGAGTTAAACACTCTGGTATATAACTGGCCAAGCCAATACTCGCGCTAATACAGATTTGACGGCCATTATAGTGTATGGGTTTCGATGCAATGCTTTGGCGGATCCGATCTGCCACCACAGTAGCCATTTGCCGGTCTACGTTGGTTAAGATGACGGCAAACTCTTCTCCTCCATAACGACTCATGCAGTCTGTCTTGCGAAGATTGACAGATATTCGACGAGTACATTCAATTAAAACCTCATCTCCCGCCTGGTGACCATAAGTGTCATTTATCTGCTTGAAATGGTCTAAATCAAACATCAATAATGCTAAATCACCGCCATATCGTTTCACACGTTGAAATTCACGACCCAGGATCTGATCCATATAGCGTCTATTGTAAGCACCTGTGAGAGGATCACGATTACTCATCTCTTCTAACTTTTGATTCACCTGTTTCAGCTCACGCTGATAAATACTCGTATCTGTCACATCGGCAATGGTCAGGCAGACAGCTTCCACTTCACCTGCATCATTCTTCACTGGTATAAAAGTACAGTTTTGATGCATATATTCTGCACCACCAGAAATGGGGCGATGGTGCTGAAAGCGAAATAGATATGGGCGATGTTCCCAGGTGGTGAAGGCGTAATTCTTTAACAAGAATACACCTCTGATCTTACGTTCCAGCCACTTGTGAGGAATTTCCGGGAATAACTCAAACAGATCACCTTGCATGATCTGCTCACTACTGAAACCACTATGCGTTTCCATAAAGTGATTCCAATACAACACCTTGAGATCTTTGTTGAAGACAACAATCCCAAGGTCTACCTGATCCACAACAAATCTGAATAGATTTGGATCTAGTTGTTTGCTCATGCTAATCCAATTCCATGACGTCTGCTAACGCAAGACGCAATTCCTCCATCGTGTCTTCCGCCATTAGAATGACTAAATGACACTCAAACTCATGTCCTTCAAACCCTAATTTTGTTTGTACCAATAGGGATTCGGTCCAAGAATGATCTCTCAGTTCTAACAGCTTATCGGTGGAGTCTTGTCCGGAGCATAGCGTAGGTGCGGTAAAACTGAGCTCTCTACCCAATTGATCTGCTACCCCACATAAACAGGCACCCACTAATACATTAGTAATATCCAATAATACTTCTTCATCCACCAAGTCTAGCTGTTCACTTTCATAGCCGAGCTGACCAGCTAGCCCAATACATCCTTTACGACCATAGATGGCAAAGGCTTCGCCACATAGCTGATTATAAAAAGCCTGGCGAACCCCGATGATTCCATCCTCTGGTTCACCAATTAGAGAGGTGACGGAATTGGCCAGTGTGTTCGAGCCCACCAACACAATTTGTGGTACAGATAATAGGACAAAGGTATCGAATATTTGCGCCAAAGAAGAAGCAGCCTGCCCGATGGCGATATTCACCACCTCCTGTAGCATGTCCTGCTCATCTTCTGTGTATGGCTTGCCCTCAACCATCGTAGATCCCATACTCCTTGAGTACTTTAGTTAGGATTTCTTGATCAATGGGTTTTTTTATAAAAGCCATTGCTCCAAGTTCTTTCACCCGTATTTCCGCTTTCGGTTGAATATCCGCCGATATGACAATCACCATTGTGTCTAAATTTTCTTCCCGAACCTCTTGCAATACCTGGAATCCATCCATCACCGGCATGGTTAGATCTAAAAACATGACGTGTGCTTTGCCTGCGCGAATCGCCTCTAAGGCCTCAACTCCATTCTGCGCTTCGCTAATTTCCACATCCCATCCGGAAGGAATAGAACGTTTAATTAAACGTCTAGACATCTTGGAATCATCAACAACCAGCAGCGGTGTACTCACCTACTCTCCTTTAATTAGATCAGGGTGGATCCTGGGAATTGCACTTTTGCTTTCAATAAAAATCGGCCGTTTGCCATTAAGCATGAGGGACCTATAAAACGAAGGGTATGAATCGATACAACAGAGTTTAGCGGCCGACCAGTCTCTGACGTTGTCGTCGTTCTCTCTTACTGGGCTTGGGGCCGGGTATTATTTTGCTCGCTTGGCGCAAGAGGCTCAGATTTTGCCGACTCACCATGCTTTCAGGGGTTTCTTGATAGAGTAATTCAGCTATTTTGGCAGTTTGACGTTTCTCCGCTAATGCAATCACTTGTAGAGTCCGTTCGACCTGACCCACACGCATCCAAACTTCACTGCCGATGGAGACATTCTGGCTTGGTTTCACCCGTTGACCGTTATAGTGAACCAGACCACCTCGAATAGCCTGAGCGGCAAGTGCCCGTGTTTTATAGCAACGAGCGGCCCATAACCACTTATCGAGCCGGACTTTATCACCCTCCTTGCTGCTTTTAACTTGATTCACTGGCCAGTTATTTGCTTAACGGATATGAAAGATACATAGGTTAACATGGAAATTTGGCGTTCAATTCGCATAGTGCAAGGACAAACCTTATCATAGGGTCCCCTGACATACCGGAGCATCGCCAATTCACTCAATATTGGACCGTTGAATAACACTTGTGGCCGCCTTAGTAGAATTATCAAAATATCCTTTATTTATCAAATTAATCAATCACTTAGACAGGGAAAGTGAGCGCCTCGCACGTCTCGTTCTGTACCTCGCATTGGCTATTTTGGCACTGCAAACCGCGAATATAATCTGGCGAATTAGCCCGGAGCCTACGCTGGCAAACCAATCCTTACCAGCAGTCCAAAGTGAAGACATACCTAAAGCAGAACTGGAGCAGACAAACTTAGGTGCCTTACATCTATTCGGTGAACCAACCTCAGCAACTGCGCCAATTAGGGTGCCAACCCAGGCCCCAAAGACCAGTCTACAACTCACCCTGCGAGGACTCTTTCATACGGTTGGCGACCGCCATCCATTGGCAATCATTGCCGAGGGCAATAAAGCGGAGAAAGTTTTCCACATTGGCGACACCATTGCGGGCAACGCTGAAATTTACTCTATCGAAGCGGACAGAGTAATTTTAAAACGAGGTGCTCGATATGAGACCCTGTTCTTACCAAAAGAAAAAGTCGAGACGGTGGCTTCGCCAAGGACAAGAAGCGTTAGAAAAAATCCCCAAAACACAGTGCGTCAAGCAGATCACTCTTTAAGTCAGATCCGCGACCAACTGTTAAGCAATCCACAGGATGTTCAAAAATGGCTCAAAGTGGCCCCATTTTTCAAAAATCAGAAAATAGCCGGCTACAGAATTGCGCCGGGCCCCGATCCCAAGCTAATGAATTCATTGGGGTTGCGCTCCGGAGATATTGTATTATCCATCAACGGACATCCGCTGGGAGACGCGGCCACGATGCTAAAGAGCCTGCAAAGCCTAGCAGATGCCGACCGAGTATCTCTTGAAGTTCAAAGAAACGGCAAAATGATTACATTACAAGGCCAAATTAGATGAAAAAACAAAGTCTTCGACTGCTGTTCACGATACTTGTGCTGCTCGGGAGCAGTGCCTGGGCGCAGAACAGTTTAACCCTCAACTTGAAAGATGCGGATATCTTGGCTGTGATTTCCACGGTCTCCGAAATGACTGGTAAAAACTTTATTGTTGATCCCCGTGTCAAAGGTAAAGTAACTATCGTGTCCTCAGAAGCGATGGATGCGGACGCGGTTTATCAGGTCTTTCTATCCATGTTAAGTGTGCAAGGCTTTTCGGTCATTCCGGTGCAGGACAACACATATAAAATCATCCCCGATGTTGCTGCGAAACAGAATGCCACACCGGTCACGTCGTTAGATAATTCTAATGTAGGGGGTGAATCTATCACCCAGGTGATCCCCATACAACATGTGACAGCGGCCCAACTGGTGCCAATTTTGCGCCCCTTGATTCCACAACAGGGTCACCTGGCCGCCTATCCGCCAACCAATACTTTAATAGTCTCTGATCGGGCAGATAATGTGGCCCGCATTGCCGACATCATTCGCCGCATTGATAAAGCAGGTGATGCGGACATCGAAATTGTTACCTTGCAACACGCGTCAGCAGCCGAGGTGGTGAAAACTCTTTCCGCGTTAAACACGGCCAGCCAAAAAGGCAAGAACAGAACCACATCGGACAACATTACTGTCGTTGCCGATGAACGCACCAACAGTGTCTTACTTGGGGGCGATAAGATTGAACGACTACGTATTCGCGCCCTGGTGACCCATCTAGATACTCCGGTGGGGCGGGAAGGTGATACCCAGGTGATCTACCTGCGTCATGCCGAAGCCGCTAAATTGGTAGAGGTGTTGACTGGAGTAGGGCAAAATTTTGAAAAGGATCAACAGGCAAAAAAAGCCTCCCGCCCTGATCAGGCCTTTAATATTCAAGCCGATGAGGCTACGAATGCACTGGTCATTACAGCCCCTCCTGCTCTCATGAAATCGTTACAATCAATTATTCGTAAATTGGATATTCGCCGTTCACAAGTCCTGGTGGAAGCGGTTATCGCTGAGATCCAAGGGCGCAACGAAGCTGAATTGGGTTTACAGTGGTTATTTGGTGGCGATGAAGATGGTGATGGACTGGTAGGCGCGATTAATTTCCCCTCCTCCTCTCGCTCTTCCATTATTGATGTGGTGGGAAACATCGCAGCGGATCAAACCACTGCTGCCGCTTCAGGATTAGGACCAGGCGCATCATTGGCTCTGGGAGTCATAGATAGCAGTGACCTTAACTTTGCTTCTCTGATACAGGCATTGGTAGGCAACGCCAACACTAATATTCTCTCTACACCAAGTTTAATGACTCTCGACAATGAAGAAGCTGAAATTGTTGTAGGCCAGGAGGTGGCTACGGTCACTGGCTCGATTAGCCGCGCAGGAGAACTACAAAATCCATTTCAAACTATCGATAGACGGGATGTGGGTATTACACTCAAAGTCACGCCGCAAATTAGTGAAGGCGGCATGGTCAAGCTCTCCATAGAACAAGAGGTTTCCAGCGTCGCAGCAGCCACTCAAGGTGTGGATCTCACCTTTGATAAACGCAATATCAAAACCTCCGTGTTAGCGGATGATGGTGAAATTATTGTACTCGGCGGATTAATTGAAGATCAGATAGCTGAAAGTGTGCAACGGGTGCCTATACTGAGCGCGATCCCCATTCTGGGTAAACTCTTTACTTTTCGCTCGGCGAATAAAAGCAAGCGAAATCTGGTGATCTTTATTCATCCCGTAATAGTACCAAGCAAAGAGTCTGCAGCCTTTATTGCCAATAGCAAATACATTGATATTCGTACCCAACAGCTCTTGCAACGGCAAAAAGGTGTATTTATGCAGGAAGAAGAAGAAGTCCCAGTGTTACCAGAAATAGAGGATTATCGACTCAAATATCGCAATAAAAATAAACAGGCCCCATCTCTCCCGCCGCAAGAATCAGGGGATCAGACCCCAAGCTCGCCTCTACTTGAAGAGCAGTCTCAACTTGACCAATTCGATCTCTTAAAACAAGAAAATAGCGCCAATGTGAACGATCTTTCAAGGATATTTCATTAATGGCATCGGAGCCCACCGATGACTTTGGTTCATGGCCTGACGCCTCCCGGCTACAGGAGGATGCTGCGATATTGCGTCCTTTACCCTTTGGCTTCGCAAAACGTCATGGGGTGTTATTAAACTTATCCACCGATGACATGCCCACTGTGATGCATTTACCCAATACCACATTGGTAACATTATTAGAAGTGCGTCGCTATGTGAGGCGACCAGTACACTATCAGGAAATCAGCCCAGAGGTTTTCGATTCCCTACTACAGGAGACTTACGAAGCGGATTCGAGCCAGTCTATCCAGGAGATGGGTAGCATTGATGAAGACTGGGATTTAGATCTGGCGGCCCAATCTCTCCCTGAACCAGAAGATCTGCTCGACACACAGGATGATGCCCCCATCATTCGTCTGATTAATGCGTTACTGGCGGAAGCTGTGAAACAACAGGCTTCGGATGTACACTTCGAGCCATTCGAATCTCGTTTGGTAGTGCGCTTTCGCACCGATGGGGTATTGAAAGAAGTCTTTTCCGCAAAGGCAAAACTCACGCCGCTGATTATATCAAGAGTGAAAGTGATGGCTCGCCTCGACATCGCTGAAAAACGCCTTCCCCAGGATGGTCGAATCTCACTGCGAGTTGCCGGAAGGCCTGTGGATGTGCGCGTATCCACATTACCCTCTAGCCACGGCGAACGGGTGGTGATGCGTCTATTGGACAAACAGGCAGGGCGGCTCACTTTAGATTCCCTGGGTTTAAGCGGTATCTCCAGAAAAATTGTCAGTAAAACCATACACAAGCCGAATGGCATCTTTTTGGTCACTGGTCCAACTGGATCAGGAAAAACCACGACCCTCTATGCCGCATTAGGTGAACTCAACAATAAAGAACGTAATATTCTCACGGTGGAAGATCCCATCGAATATTACATTGACGGTATTGGCCAATCGCAGGTGAATACAAAAGCGGACATGAGCTTTGCGCGAGGATTGCGCGCTATCTTACGCCAAGATCCAGATGTAGTGATGGTCGGCGAGATTCGGGATTTGGAAACCGCACAAATTGCGGTGCAAGCGAGCTTAACAGGCCATTTAGTGTTATCCACTCTGCATACCAATAGTGCCGTAGGTGCCATTACCAGGCTCGCAGATATGGGTATTGAACCGTTTTTGCTCTCTTCCAGTTTAATCGGCGTAGTGGCACAGCGATTGGTGCGGGTTCTCTGTGGCAAGTGCAAAAAACCGTACACGGCCAGTGATACAGAGTGTGAAGAATTTAATCTGCAAAAAGATAATCCACCTATCCTTTATAAAACTGTCGGTTGCGAACACTGTAACCATACAGGTTATTTAGGCCGAACGGGAATATACGAAATCATCGCCATCGATGACACCTTAAGACAATTGATCCATGAATCCGCTAGCGAACAGCAGATTGAACAGTATGCACGACGCCATTCCCCCAGCATTCGCCAAGATGGTGTAGAAAAAGCATTGTCAGGTGTCACCTCCGTAGAAGAAGTGTTGCGCGTCACTTACGAGGATTAACGTGGCAGCATTCGAATACAAAGCCTTAGATAGCGCGGGCAAACAGAAGTCGGGGATATTAGAAGGGGATACTGCTAAACAGATCCGTTCACGACTAAGACAGCAGTCCCTCACTCCGCTTACTGTCGTAGAAATCCATAAGCGAAAAGAACGCGGTCGCGTGAATGCGCCCGGTGCTAACCTGAAGATCTCCATTGCCGATCAAGCTCTGATCACCCGGCAATTGGCCACCTTGGTAAAAGCCGGCTTACCAGTAGAAGAAGCGATCAATACGGTCGCCGAACAAAGTGAGAAGCCCAAATTACAACGCTTACTGCTTTCCGTGCGCACTCGTGTATTAGAGGGCCACCCTCTTGCCTCGGGACTGAGTGATTTTCCCAAAGCATTTTCGGAAATTTATCGCGCCACGGTAAGAGCAGGAGAGTCATCGGGCAATCTGGATACCGTACTGGAGCGACTAGCAGACTATTCTGAAACTCGCCAAGAAAACCGGCGGGAATTGATTGGCGCGCTTATCTATCCCGCGATTATCAGTTTGGTAGCCATCGGCATCGTGTCTGGTTTATTGGCCTTTGTTGTGCCCGATTTAGTAGAAGTCTTTGTTAGCACAGGACAATCTCTACCCGCACTAACACAGGCAATCATTGCTTTAAGTGATTTTATTCGCGCACAGGGCATCACTGTGCTTATTATCACTGTTGTCATTTATCTCTTTTACCGAGAGTTGATGAAACGCTCTATAGGTGCGCTACGTCGCCGTGATCGCTTGATATTAAAAGTGCCCCTAATAGGAAAATTAATCAAGGGTAGCAATACCGCAGATTTTTCTCGCACCATGAGCATCTTAACTTCTAGTGGTGTACCCGCTTTGGAGGCCATGCCTGTGGCCGCACAGGTGATGACCAATCTACCGATGCGCGAATCTGTTATGAAGGCGACTAAACGGGTCAGTGAAGGCAGCAACTTACATCGTGCATTAGAGTCGGATGGATACTTCCCCAAAATGATTCTGAAACTGGTGGCCAGTGGAGAAAACAGTGGCCAATTAGATCAGATGCTAGAACGTGCTGCCACCAGCCAAGACAGAGAAGTGAAAACCTTATCGAATGCCGTTTCCACCACGTTGGAGCCGCTGATGATTCTATTGATGGGAGGCATGGTGTTGTTGATAGTCATCGCAATCTTATTGCCAATTTTTGAGATGAATAATTTGGTGGGCTAAAAAAAAGCGGGGTTAGAAATCGAAACATTGATACATCCTGTGTTTGATTTCTAACCCCTTTCTTCTCTACATATTGAGAAGCTCAGCAAGGGATAGCTATTTCAGCTATGACGGTTGTTTCTCTAAATTTGCATATTTATTCTCACTCACTGCCGTGGTCAAAACCCGCACTCTAGCGATACATTGAAGAAAGAAGCCACCGAGTCCGAAAAATCCCCAGCCGAGCACCACAAATCCCCAGTGAATGGGTGCTGCAAAAAGCTCTTCAGCATAGAAGAAGGTGTGGCCCCATTCATTCAATCCTAAATTGGGCATAATCATCACCGGCGCTGCCACCACTAATAAAAATGGAATCGATGCTCTACCCACAAAGTCCGGCATGCGGGTATGTAACCAAATCGCACCGATGATAGCGCCAACCGCACCCGCAGGTATCACCAGATAAAACAGTCCGATATGTGTCGGCGTAAAATCAGTATCGCGAATCGTCACCTGGTGCCAAGCGGCATCGGCTTCCACAAATACGCCCAGCATCACCATCAAAGCGACCGAGCCGACGGCCATGAAAGTAAAAATGAGATAATAGATACCCAACTCTCGCTCTGGAGTCATGGTATGGGGATCTTTAGGACGACTGAACCAGACCCAGGGTACACCAATTATTAAACCCAATGTAATGGCCGTAATCTGCGTCCAAAAGAGGCTCATCCAATAGACCCCAAATTCAGCATCAAAATAGTCCAAACCATAGATAAAAGCATATTTTTGAGTATATAAACGGTAGGCGGTAGCAAATGCACCAATCGCCAGGATACCAATTATTGCAGCCGTCCAAGGCAACCTGGGCGCGCCTCTTTCATCGACGGGAAACAACAATCGACTGATCAAAGAGGGTTTAGCCGGATGGACTCTTAAGCGATCATCTGAATGAGCTACGCTTGCCATTTTTTAATCTCCTTCAAATTTCTACATTTCATCTAATTACGGCTTAAAACTAACAGATAAAACCCCATTCGGATATCTTAGGTGGGCATAATTTTGATCTAAAACAAATTAAATATTTATTGTTTTATTAGTGACCTAGAATCAGTCTATTGTGAGACTTAGACCTATTCTCAAATGTGGGGATCGAGTTAATTTTTGTCTAACTTAACTTAGTGAATATGAAGCGAATTTTGTGAAAGAGAATGTATATACCAATTCAACAGCGCAACAAACAAGACCGCACAACCACCGATTTTTCGCGCCCTGGAAGTGCGGGCCTGCTTAGCAAAATAGCCGAGTAACTGCTGGCTGGAATAGATAGCCGGCAAGGTTCCAATGCCAAACGCCACCATCACTAATGCCCCTTGATAAGGCACCCCGGTGCTCAGCGCCAAAGCCGCCACTGCGTAGACCATACCGCATGGTAGCCATCCCCAGAGCAAACCAAATAGAAAAGCCTGGCTAGGGCGCTCAATAGGAAGCAATCTGTTGATCAGGTGTCGACTTGGTTGCCAAAACCAACCACCCAACTTTTCAAAGGGCAGCAACAGCTGCGGAAATCCAAACAGATAAAGGGCCAACCCAAGCAACATGAAGAGCGCAAAATAGCGACTCCATATTAATAGAGAGTCTGAAGTCACCAACCCAAACCATTGCAAGCCAGCCGCCAGTACGGCGCCCACTAATAAATAGCTAGAAATACGTCCCACTTGCACGAGGGCAAAGTTTCGCGATTTGGAAAGACCTGTTGAGGGATCGGTTGCTGCCAGTGCGGTAAATCCAGAGCACATGCCGAGACAATGTCCGGCGCCAGATAACCCTACCCAGAAAGCGCTGAACATGATTAACATCAGTGTCACTGGGTAGAGACCATGGCACTCGGAGTTAATTCCACTTGAGATTGAATCGGCATACGAATATCACCCACCAGTCGCCAATCAGTGGTCGTTAACTCTAGATTCCATTGACCGGGACGGAGGGATGTCTTTAAATTGTATGAGTAGTGACCCTCACCCAGATGCGTGAGCTGTTGAATGTGATCATATCCAGACAGGGTGCTGTGCCATAAAGTTATTTGGAGCTGATCTGGATAGCTTGCAAGCCGTCCCCGATGCAGATGCAAACTGGCTAGCTGTTGATCAATAGTCAGCTGAGCGCGAAGTCCGTAGTCGGCAGCTTGTTGATCCAACGAGGTACGCCGATTGATAAGACGACCTTGGCGGTAATAATCGTCTACCACCACACCATCGTTCGTTTTGATGGCCACAAGAATCATTGCCAAACCGCTCATCACAGACCAACCTAAAACGCATAACAGCATCCACACGTATGGATTGCGCAATGGGTGCTCTGTGGATTGTTGTTCCGTTTCCGTCATCATCCGCTAGGTGCCAAAAAGCGACCGACCTCTGTTACTCTTAGACGTGGGCGATCCAGCGCTTGTAGACGAAAATAGAGCGCCTGATTGCGATTAGATATTGCATCTTTTGTAATAGACACTCTCACCGGATATTCTAAGATTTGCCCTGCCTTCACATTGATGTTTTCAGCCTCTGCCACTCGCACGCCATCCGATCCTTCAATGGTGAGCAAATAGTCATGTGGTACCTTATCCATATTAATAATCTTTAAGGTATAGACATTCTCTATCTCCCCTTGGGCAGTCTCCACATAAAGTAAGTTCCGGTCACGGATAATATCAAGCTCCAAGGGTACACGAAATAACACCGCGGCCAGTAATCCCACTGACAGAGTACTCAATAGAAAACCATAAATCATCATTCGAGGCCGTAGGATTTTTGAAGGTAATCCCATTAAGGCATTCTCAGTGGTATAACGTATCAACCCGCGCGGATAATTCATCTTATCCATGACTTGATTGCAGACATCAATGCAAGCCGCACAACCGATGCACTGGTACTGCAAACCCTCTCTAATATCGATTCCAGTGGGACACACTTGGGTACATAAAGTGCAATCTATACACTCACCCAGCGCCAACTCTTGCGGATCCTGCTGACGAGAGCGACCACCCCGTGGCTCCCCTCGCTGACTATCATAGGAAATAACCAAGGAATTACGATCCAACATGGCACTTTGCAAGCGAGCATAAGGACACATATATAAACAGACTTGCTCTCGCATCCAACCGGCATTGCCGTAAGTAGCCACGCCATAGAAAAGCAACCAAAACCCTTGCCAGAAACTAAGATCTCCCGCTATGAGTTGGAATGTTAATTCGCGTACCGGTGTAAAATAACCCGCAAAGGCGAATCCCGTTAACAAAGCAATGGCTATCCAAACCAGATGCTTCGATATTTTTTTCGATACCTTATTTAAGTTATTGGCAGACTTATCCAGTTTCATTTGCTGCGTCCGGCTGCCTTCTATCAGGCGCTCCACCCAAATAAATGCTTCGGTCCAGACAGTTTGTGGACAGCTATACCCACACCAAAGACGCCCAGCTAGAGCAGTGAAAAAAAAGAGCGCCAAAACCGCAAGTATGGCGAACACGGCCGCGTAAATGAAATCTTGGGGCCAAAAAGTCCACCAAAGAATATTAAATTTTCGACCTGGCAAATCAATTAGAATTGCCTGTCGTCCTTGCCACTGTAACCAAGGGAGACAGACAAATCCTGCAATAATAAGAAATGCGACAGAGCGACGTATGGAAGAAAAGATCCCATTTGTTTCACGAGGATAGATTTTTTGCCGCTTTTCGTAGAGAGATTGCGGGACTAAAGAAAGGGGATCACCTGAGGTATCCTCTGTTTGCGTAGATTGAGACATAACAACAACTTCATAAGATTTAAAAACCTATTAAGCATCGTTTGTAGTGTTGAGTGTTCCGGTGACCAGAAAATAACTACATACTGCTGCTAAAAACACATCCATACACCAAACGATGAAAAAAGTAATACTGTAGATACTGAGTCGACACTGAGCTAAGTTATCCTCTGAGCCACAAGAAAATAATTCCTCAGGTACGAAATAGAGGTAGAAAGCCACCGTTTGCCCACCCGCCATCAAAAAACTAGGCCACAATATGGACATCAACACCACTGGCCATTTAATTTGATCTGCCTTAAGCCCTTTAATAAGGACAGCAGATCGGCGACTCATTGACTGCGCCCTTGAAGTAAATAAGCCGCAAGTAGCCGAATTTGTGTTTCGTTCAGTAAATCGGCATGTGCGGGCATATTGCCACGACGACCATTGATAATTGAGTCGGAGATACTCTGAACATCTCCACCATATAGCCAAACCGAATCTGTCAGATTGGGTGCCCCCATCATGGTATTTCCTCTCCCTTCCATACCGTGACAACCTGCACAATAGCTAAGAAAAAGTTGACCGCCCTTATCCGACAATGCTTCATCATGATCTTGGCCGGATAATTTCAACACGTAAGCCACTAACTGCTCTCTTGCAGTGGGCTCTAAAGCTGATCCTAACGCCGGCATCATGCCTTGACGCCCCTGGGCAATACTCTGTAAAACAGCAGCCTCTTCGCCACCATATAACCAATCATCATCCGTCAAATTGGGAAATCCTGGCCGGCCGGCACCGTCCGATCCGTGACACTGCCCACAGTTATTGATAAACAGCCGTTTTGCCGTACCCATAGCACTGTCATGCTTGGCCAATTCCACCAAAGATAATTCATTATATTGCTGGTAAAGCTGGGTTAACGCCTTGTCTGCCGCCGCCATCTCAGAAGCATAACGTTCGCTTGAAGTCCAATTCAGCACGCCCGGAAACTTGCCCAAACCCGGATACAAAATTAAATAGATAACAGAAAAAAGGATAGTCAAATAAAACAGACCCATCCACCAGCGAGGAAGCGGATGATTTCCCTCTTCAATATCCTCATCCCAAACGTGACCAGTGGTGTGTTCCGTACTCTCTTCACTGACGGGAAGCTTGCGGGTCCACCAAATCAACCATACCATACCCACAATGGAGACCACTGTAATCACGATGATATACCAATGAAAAAAATCACTCATGACTTGTTTCTCGCTCTTCATCCGACTGATGAAGCCAGGTTTCTTCCGCGAACACTATTTCTGCCGCCTGCTGAAAGTCACTTCGGCGTTCTTTGCGCCATGCCCACCGTACCAAGCCTACAAATAATATGACTAATATCACCGTGAATACTGAATGAACTAAACTAGCGCTCATCTACTGACCCTTCACCTGTGTGCCTAACACCTGCAGATAGGCTACCAAAGCATCCAGTTCCGTTTTCCCTTGAACCTCGCCACTTGCCGCTGCAATATCATCTTCACCATAGGGAACACCAAGGATTTTTAAACGGCGCATTTTTGTCGCAGTACTCTTTCCAGACAATCCCTTATCCGCCAGCCATGGATAGGAGGGCATATTGGATTCCGGAACCACGTCTCGAGGGTTTATTAAATGTAATCGATGCCACTCGTCACTATAACGCCCACCTACCCTCGCTAGATCGGGACCAGTACGCTTAGAGCCCCATAAGAATGGGTGTTCGTAGACGAATTCACCGGCTACCGAATAGTGTCCATAGCGAGCAGTCTCCGCACGCAATGGTCGGATCATTTGCGAATGGCAACCGACACAACCTTCACGAATATAGATATCTCGGCCTTCCAGCTGTAACGCACTATAGGGTTTTAAGCCCGCAACCGGTTCGGTGGTGGATTTCAAGAAAAAAAGAGGAATAATTTCAGCCAAGCCGCCTAAGCTTAGGACTGCGATTATTAATATCGCCATCAGGCCAATATTGGTCTCTACCTTGTCATGCGTCATCAGTTTACTTTCAACAAATTAGGCCGCACTGGGGATCAGGACTGTGACTCGTTGCTCGTTTGCTACAGTTCTCCAAACATTGTAAGCAAGTAAAAACATACCACTTAGAAATAACAAGCCACCAAGAAAACGAATGAAATAGAAAGGTTGCATGCGCTCTACCGTTTCAATAAATGCATAGGTCAAGGTGCCGTCCGCGTTCACCGAGCGCCACATTAAGCCCTGCATCACACCACCGATCCACATGGATATAATGTATAGAAATAGCCCAATAGTGGAGGTCCAGAAATGCCACTCGATTAATTTAGTGCTGTACATGGATTTTTTTCCATACAAACGAGGGATCAAGGAATAGAGCGCGCCAATGCTGATCAATGCTACCCACCCCAGCGCGCCTGAGTGTACGTGGCCAATGGTCCATTCGGTGTAGTGAGACAAAGCATTGACAGTCTTGATGGACATCATCGGCCCTTCGAATGTAGACATGCCGTAGAAGGAGAGTGAGACAATCATAAATCTTAAAATGGGATCATCACGTAGCTTGTGCCACGCGCCAGAGAGAGTCATGATGCCGTTAATCATGCCACCCCAAGAGGGTGCCAATAACATCAAAGAAAACACCATGCCTAAGGATTGTGCCCAATCAGGTAAGGCCGTGTAATGCAGATGGTGAGGTCCAGCCCAAATATAGATAGCCACTAATGCCCAAAAATGAATAACAGACAATCGATAAGAGTAGATTGGCCTACCGGCTTGCTTCGGCACAAAGTAATACATGATACCGAGAAATCCAGCCGTCAGAAAAAAGCCCACTGCATTATGCGCATACCACCACTGAACCATGGCATCAATGGCACCGGAATACATAGAGTAAGATTTAAATGCAGACACCGGCATCGCCGCGCTGTTCACCAAATGTAATACCGCCACCGCTAAAATGAATGCGGCGAAGAACCAGTTCGCCACATAAATGTGTTTGACGCGACGCTGGAAGATAGTACTTAAGAAAACGATTGCATAGGCCACCCACACAACAGTGATGAGCAAATCGATAGGCCATTCTAATTCGGCATATTCCTTGGAGCTGGTCATCCCTAAGGGCAAACTAATAGCGGCACACACAATCACTAACTGCCAGCCCCAAAAGGTAAAGCCGGCCAGGGTGTCACTAAATAGTCTCACCTGACAGGTTCGCTGCACAATATAATAGGAGGTGCAAAAAAGAACGCTACCGCCAAATGCAAAAATCACGGCATTGGTATGTAAAGGTCTGAGCCTGCCATAGCTGAGCCAGGGCAGATTGCCATTGAGCTCAGGCCAAATTAATTGAGCAGCAAGTAATACTCCCACGCCCATGCCCACAATGCCCCAAAGCACAGAGGCATAAGCAAATTGGGCGACCACTTTATCGTTGTACGTCGCACTCTGATTCAATTTGACTTCCCGAAGATTTGTCAGTAGGTAATATGGGATTTAAGGAAATGCACTCCCACCAACAAAAATTGTCGTACATTGACACCACTTCATCATTGATCTAGGTCAATAAGATTGTGAATGAGTGGTTTAGGATCCTGTTCTTTACTGTTGTGCCCACCATGTTGAAAACTCTTTCCCCAAAAAACTCACCCACTCAGGCCCCATCCAGTGGTTTAAGCACATCGCTCAATGGGCGAGATAACGCGCATTTAAAATCCTCTGAAAAACCCTGCTTTCATTGTGGAGAACACCTGTCAAAGGGGACAAATATAGAACGTCAAATTAAAGGGCACGCTCGCTCATTCTGTTGTGTTGGCTGCGCCACCGTGTGCGATACCATTCATCACCAAGGACTTGAAAATTTCTACCACAATCGTTCCACTAATTCTGTTTCTTTGAGTGAAGAGCCAACCCACCGCAATTTCAAATTTTTCACTGATCCAGAGTTATTCGAACAAATCAGCAGTAAAGACAAAGATGGCAATCAACATGTTGATCTATACATTGACAATATCAATTGTAGCGCCTGCATTTGGCTGCTTGAATCTTCCATCAATAAATATCCCGGTGTAAAGGAATTTCAAATCAATTTCGTCTCCCACCAAGCCCACTTGGAGTGGGATCCCAGCCTCACGGACATCGGTAAACTACTCGACGGCATATATGCACTAGGATTTCTACCAAAACCCACAGCGACACACAGTCAAAATCAGGTACTGGACTCCTCCAAGCGCTTGTTGAGTCGAATCGCCGTGGCGGGATTATTTGGTGCACAGATCATGATGCTGGCAGTGGCGCTTTACTTTGGTGACGCCTCGGGAATCGAAGCGGAATATCAACTACTCATCGGGGGCATCAGTCTGCTGTTATGTTTTCCAATTATTATTTACGCGGCGACTCCTTTCTTTGCTGCCAGTTGGCATGCATTGAAACAGGGGCATTTGATTATGGATTCAACGGTCAGCCTGGCATTATTGTTAGCATTCGGCGCCAGTTGTATCAATTTAATGCAGATGAAAATAGAACTCTATTTTGACGCAGTGGCGATGTTTGTCTTTTTCTTACTCATTGCCCGCTATTTGGAAGCCAGATTGCGTTATCAATCGATGCAGTCTGTTTCGCTCCTCAGTACTGAGATCCCAGCCATAGCACATTTACTTAAATCAGATCAGACAGTGGAAGATGTGCCGGCGATCAAATTAAAGAAGGGAGACCACATCCAAATTTTTCCGGGAGAAACCATTCCCATCGATGGAAAAATCATTCAAGGACGTTCAGGAGTAGACAACCGTTTGATGACTGGTGAAAGCACACCAGTCCTCTCACAAATTGGTGATAGTGTGATGGGAGGCAGCCAAAATACTGATGGTGAACTGTTCATCGAAGTCTCCGCCCCAAGCCGAGAAAGCCAGCTGCAAAAACTAATCAATGCGGTCCATCAAAGTCAATTTTCCACTCATACAAATACTGGGATACATGATTTCATTGCCGCTAGATTTATCGCATTGGTGTTGCTACTGGCTGGTGCAACCGCAGTATCTCATTTAGCCGTGGGTGAACAGGATTGGATCCCCATTGTCTTATCGGTGCTCGTTGTCGCATGCCCATGCGCCTTATCATTAGCATGGCCAACGGCGCAGATCGCTGGCCAACTCAAACTTCTGAAGGAAAAAATTCTATGCATCAATTTGTCCGCTTTACGAGACTGCAATCAGTTGACTGAGGTCGTATTTGATAAAACGGGTACTCTCACCGAAGGAAGATATCAAGTTCTCTGCTGTGAGACCTATCACGATTTCTCCGAAGATCTCTGTCATCAAATCGCTGCGAGTCTAGAGGCGCAGTCAGCTCACCCGATTGCTCATGCCTTTAAAGGAACACAGTCAGAGTGGATCTGTGACGATTGGCAAGCACATCCGGGAACCGGCATCTCCGCAATAATCGACTTCAAACAATACTATCTCGGAAAAGCGGAGTGGATTCAAAATTTACATCCTTCTTTCATTGATGTGATTCAAACCACCGATGCAGACGTTGCCTCCACACAAATTTGGTTGGCCACTGATAATAAAATCATGTGCCGCTTTCAATTAACGGATAAAATTAGATCCCACGCCATGGACACAATCAATGCACTGAAACAGCGTCAAATTAAATGTATTGTGTTAAGTGGAGATAATCACTCTGCGGTTGCGGCAGTAGCAGAATACTTGGCGCTCGATGACTGGCACGCAAATTTTACTCCGAAACAGAAACAAACCTATATTCAAGACCGACAACAGCAGGGGCACACTGTGCTGATGTGCGGGGATGGCGTCAATGATTCTCTTGCCCTGGCAACGGCCGACATCTCGGTGACTCTCAAACAAGGCACGTCGTTAGCAAAAATTAGTAGTGATTTTATTCTTCTAAATGACAAACTAGATGGATTGCTTAAAATCTTATCTCTCTCTAAGAGCTGTCGTGATACCGCAAAAGTGAATATGATTTGGGCGCTTACTTATAACTTCACATTAATCCCCATCGCCGCTTTTGGGCTGGTGAAACCTTGGCAAGCAGCTCTTGGTATGGCATTCAGTTCTTTGCTGGTCGTGTTTAATTCCTTTCGCCTCAGTTTAAAGTCTAGGAACGCAGCAGAATAATGGAAAGTCTATTTTTATTAATTCCGCTGTCAATTATTGTCGTCACAATTTGTGCAATCATTTTATTGTGGGCGATTCGATCTGGACAATATGACGATTTAAAGGGTGCTGCCAATCGAGTCCTTGTCGATGAGGACATACCTCTTAAACAGAATCAAAACGATATGATGACGGTTCCAGACGATGATCATAAAGATTAATCGACACAGCAAAACTACCCATCATCCTTGCTGGGATGACGTATTAGGACAGATATTTTTCTTACTGGACTGAGAAGCAGAGCACTTCAATCTAAAAGGCACGCTGTCAGTATCAATCAAGTGATAAATGGTATGATGATAAAATATCGATTCGGTTTAAGCGATAATCGATCATGGTATGATTGTTCAGTGAAGATCAGAGTGAATTGATAAGGATTCTCTTCAAAACTCTAATCGTCACATCCATTGACAAAGAGATGTACCAATACCCTTAGCGAGAAAGCACTATGTCCTTAGCTAGAATACTAGTACATATTAATGATTCAGAAATTGCCAACCAACGATTAAAGCTGGCCATTCTACTTGCGAAAACTCATCGCGCCGAGTT
Organism: Thiotrichaceae bacterium; assembly: GCA_041940025.1. Classification (GTDB taxonomy): domain Bacteria; phylum Pseudomonadota; class Gammaproteobacteria; order UBA5859; family UBA5859; genus UBA5859. The sequence continues at coordinate 143,655 of JBGTSY010000001.1, forward strand.
AATAGGATTTGTGAATCGACCAGAAATTTCCATTCCAGCGGCCATAGACGGATATTTGCCCGCTTCATCGCTTAAAACCGCCTTCGAACAAGCCGAAAAACTAGTAGAAGCCACTAAGACTAATTTCCAACAGGCCACCTCTGGGTTGCGTCTAAAAAGCCAGGTGTTGGTAGCACATGAGCCGATTGAGAAAGCACTGGTGCATAATTCTCGCTTGGCCGATCTCACTATCATGGGTGATGTGCTCGCTGCACATGATGAAAATTTCTCTGATGCCACATCCCCGATAGACTTCCTGCTGCATTCTCCTCGGCCGGTCATATTTATACCGCCCTGTTATCAAGGCGACACAATAGGAGAACGTCTTTTATTGGCTTGGGACGGTGGTAATCGAGCGACTAGAGCGTTAGCCGAAAGTATTCCCCTACTCAAAAAAGCCAAATCATGTCAAATAATCACCATCAACCAACCCAAAGAATTGTCTTCCATGGAGTTAGAGATTGAAGGCTATTTGACCGCTCACAAAATTCATGCGGAATACACCCATATCAAAGTGAGGGGCAATATCGGCAAAGCACTTCTTCAGGAAGCTAACAACATGAAAGCGGATTTAATTATTCAGGGTGGTTTTGCGCATCATCGATTCACCGAAACCGTTTTTGGTGGCACCACAAAATTTATGATGGAAAAGATGCAAATCCCCACCTTCATGGTTCATTAGTGCGCACTGCTTCAGGAGAATATTGCGGCCCACAATCATACATCTCTTTTTTAGCCTGTCCGGTCCGTCCTGAACTATCTATTATTAAAATAGTCGTCCAATCGTACTGATAATCTATAGAGAGAGTTAACTGATTTATCTCTTTTTCTACCACTCTACCGACAAAATTTCTCACTTCTTCACACTCTATTGTATTTAAAATCTCTTGTGCATGTTTATTCAAGGTCTCAGAATAAAAATGTCCTGTTTCCTGATTGGCTATTCGTTTCATCATGTTTGGATAGTGACTCATAATCAAAGCAGGGAGTACCCAAAATAAATGTGCTATCGGTTGTTGATTCATATGCTTCAATAAGGAAGGCGCAAAAAAATAGATCAGATTGAATAGGTTGAAAAACAGCTTCAGAGAACATAACCAAACGAAACCAGAAGAAAATTCAATGAGCTTGAACCCGCTAAGTAACGAACCATATAACAGTGCTGCGGGATGAAAATCAATTAGCACGAAAGCAAAAAATGGCACGCCCAGAACCCATAATATCGCCATCAATGAGTCAACGCCTATCCACCAGCGTGCGTCTGAACCTCGACTGTGGATACGATAAATGGCCAGCAGACAATATAAAATAAAGCTTAGATGCCAAATATGAGAAGTGGCTCGCCAATATCCCGCATAATATTCAGAGTGATTTAAAATGCCGCCTTGGATCCATTGGCAAAGTGATGCGGCTAAATAGACAAAAAACAGGATTGCATTGAGCAGATACATCAATTTAGAAAACGAAAAAGCCACCAGCAATTGGTGGCTTTTCTGACTCATGAATACGATTCAGAATCGATATTCATTTTGATGGATCTTATCAAATAGTTCTTTAGTGACCGGGACATATTCATCACCTTTCGGTAACAATACGTAAAGCGGTTCCGCCACAACTTCCGGATCAAAAGCTTCTTTTTTGAGATCAGATTTTTGATACTTAAATGTGCCAGTCGTTGCCATCGAATCTTTGATTCGTAGAAATACTGGCACTGCGTAATGTGGTAACTCTTTGCCTAAATACTCATACAATCCTTTGAAGTCGATCTGCTTTCCATCGGCTGGAGTAATAGATGCCATACCGGCACGACCATTGGTATTTGGGATCTCCACACCATAGACAACAGTCTCACTGATGTCAGGATGATCACTAATAATATTTTCCAATTCGGTGGTAGAGACGTTCTCACCTTTCCAGCGAAAGGTATCACCTAATCTATCTACAAACTGATAATGAGAACAACCTACATTGCGTATCAGATCTCCAGTATTGAAGTAGCAATCACCCTTTTTAAATACGTCACGCAGTAGGGCAGACTCTGTTTTATCCTTTTGAGTATAGCCCACAAAAGGCGTTGCTTTCGTCACCTTGCCGATCAATAAGCCTGGCTCACCAATATCGGCTTTTACGAAAAAACCCTCGCTGTTCTTAACCGGCTCGTCTTTCTCTTTGTCATATTTAATAATGGAAATATTTCCACCACCAAAACCACAAGTCTCATCCAAATTAAACACATTAAAAAATGCCACATTTCCTTCACTGGAGGCATAAAATTCGTAGATGTTATCTATGCTAAATCGATTACGAAATTCCTTCCAAATGTTCGGCCGTAATCCATTGCCAATGATTTTCACCACCGGGTTCTGTGCATCGTCCGGTTTTGGAGGCACGTTCAACAGATATCGACAGAGCTCACCCACATAGCCGAATCCCGTGCAATTATATTTACGTACATCGTTCCAAAATTCAGATGCGCTAAACTTTCGTCTAATGACAATGGAACCCCCTCCCGCAACAACTCCGCCCCAACACACCAATAGGCCCGTCGCATGGTATAACGGCAAGGTCAAGTAAAAACAGTCAGTGGATTTAATGCCAGCGATGACATGTCCAACACCGACATGAGCGGCTAACCAACGTTCATGGTTGGTGATAGATGCCTTAGGCATACCGGTGGTGCCTGAAGTATAGATATAAAACAGATGATCCGATTTCCGTACCTCTCGGGTTTCCGGCGGATTCTGTGTGCTTGCCTCTTTCGCTAAAGACCAAAAATTAGTATATCCATCCACATCAGAGCCTTCTGATGCCGTGACATCACCATCAAAAATATTAAAAAATTTGTCTTGAGGTAATTCAAGTTGATCGCGAATCTCGTTAATCGGCTCGATCAATTCATCTCCAACCAAGACAGCCACCGGTTTTACAAGATTAATACTATGGGTGAGCACTTTGCCGGTTTGCGAATTATTGATTAGCGAAGCCACAGCGCCTAGTTTGGCTATCCCGATGGCGTGAATCAGAAACTCGGGCCGATTTTGCATGAACAGAGCCACCACATCGCCACGTTTCACTCCCTGTGCTTTCAAACAATTGGCGACCTGATTAGCCGCTTCATTCAATTGTTTGTAGGTCAACATACGATCTTCATAGTAGATCGCTGGATTATTCGGGTACTTCTTCGCAGTATTGGCGATAGCCCAACCTAAAGATAAATTCTTTCTCAGCGGATTCAGAACCTTCCCAGAACGAACAATATTAGGTACCCGAGCTAACACACTCGGTACTTGTTTTAACACCATTGGAAGAGTGATTACTTGGCCTTCACTCATCGATCTACCCTTTCATGTTTTATAAATTTACACATATTGAGCAATTAATATACATTCTGGTTATCACCTATTCCCCAGTGCCAGTGGGTGAATTGCAACCACTTGTGGCAAGCCAGGCGCATAGTTTAGTCAAACTGAATAGGAAACCAAACTCTCTTTTGTTACTTTAGTGCGATTGACAATTTACCGCCTGTTTAATGTGAAAATTGTCCCAGCACTATGGCAATGTAGTGGTCAATCAACAAAAATGCAAAGATCCCCATTAGGTAGAAAATCGAATAAGCAAAGGTTTTCATGGCTATTCGATCTTCATTCGTGCGTTTCATCTGCAATGCATAAACCAAAAACCCTGCGCCCAGCGCCATGGCTCCACCAAAATAGAATAATCCGCTCATCCGCGTCACATAGGGCAGAGCACTCACTACCACCAAAAGCAAGGTATAGAGAATAATTTGAGTTTGGGTAAAAGCCACACCATGAGTCACCGGTAACATAGGCACGTCAGCTCGTGCATACTCTTCTCTTCTGGCGACGGCCAGTGCCCAAAAATGTGGCGGTGTCCAGACAAAAACTATCAAAAATAATAACAGGGCCTGAGGATCCAAGGTACCGGTTACTGCGGCCCATCCCAATACCGGCGGTGCGGCCCCAGCGGCGCCCCCTATGACAATATTCTGTGGCGTTGCCCTTTTCAGGTACATGGTATACACCACTGCATAGCCAATTAGGGAAGCAAAAGTTAACAAGGCAGTCAGCAGATTTACAAACATAACTAATATGAACATTGACAATACCGCCAATCCTGTCGCAAATATTAATGCTTGCCTATTGGTCAGACTGCCCGTTACCAGCGGCCGGTGTTGAGTGCGGGCCATTTTTGCGTCTACCTGTTGATCCACAATATGATTGATCGCCGCCGCCGCCGCTGCCGCCATTCCGATGCCTAAGTTACCAAAAATGAACAGATCTAAAGGCACCCAGCCGGGTACGGCTAACAACATACCCACAATCGAAGTAAAGACAATTAATGCCACCACTTTTAATTTGCATAATCCTAAAAATTCACGCCATTGCTTGGCAAATGCATAGGATGTGGCTGCTTGAGTCACCATCAATTGACGTCTCCCTCTACCCAAGAGTACGACGCATACACCAATGTCATGGTCGCCAATAAGAGTAGAGCACCTACTCCATTGTGGGCAACAGCCACCAGTAGGGGCAATGAAAACACTACGTTACTAATACCCAGCGAGATTTGTACAACCAACAAAGCTAATACTAGAATTCCTACTGTTCTGGTGGGACCGCTTGTTTTCAGCATGGCAATGTGCGCCACAAAACCGAGAACCAATAAGGTGACAAATGCCCCTAACCGATGAGTAAAATGCACTGCCATCTGGGCTTCATTGGACAAGAGACCGCCTTCATAATTCATCCCCAGACCTCGCCACAACGTGAACCCTTCTTGATAGTTCATTGTTGGCCACCACTGTCCTTGGCAGGTGGGGAAATCCGGACAAGCCATGGCTGCATAGTTGGCGCTGGTCCATCCACCCAGCGCAATCTGAACGACTAAAACCACTAACGCTATCCAGCTAATGAGTTTTAAGTTATTTTGAATCTCTATTTTAATGACTGGCTTGATACATTGGCGCATTCTTAACACCATTAATAAAAGCAATGATAACGTTGCAAATCCCCCCAATAGATGCCCCATTACCACCACCGGCTTCAGTAACAATGTGACTGTCCACATCCCTAATAAAGCTTGAAAGATTACCAAAGCCAATAACAAAATAGGCAGCTTTAGTGGTTGATCATCTCTATCCTTTAATATAAGACTCATAATCGTTATTGCTAAAATGACCAGTCCTAGAATGCCAGCAAAATAGCGGTGTACCATCTCTTTCCATGCTTTGGCTGTGTGCACTTGACTGTCTGGGAAGGCTTTTGAGGCCTGTTGCATTTCCGCCTCACTCACAGGCGCGCCCAACAATCCATAACAGCCTGGCCAATCGGGACAACCTAAACCAGCATCTGACAACCGCACGTAGGCACCCAGTACAACTACAACAAAAGCCAGTAGAGTGGCAAAAAAAGATAGACGATAAATATGAGTCTGTTCTAATGTCATCAACCGATTCTCGAAAGTTTTAATAATTTTTTTAAATCTTTTAGCAACCCTTTTTGATCCTCAGACACCTGATACCGCATCATCACCTGGGCTAAAGGATCAACCACGAAATAATAAGAGGAAACGGAACGTTCTGTGCCCGTGACAGGTTGAAACTGATTCACGAAGCTATCGGCTCCCTTCACTAACGACATGTTTGCATATTGCTGTTGAAGGCTATCTATTAACGCAGCATCCGAAGTCGAGCCCAATACCACTAGTTTTTTAACTCGCGTACGCACCGCACCCAAAGCGGTATGCACTTGACGTAACATGTGTATGTTTTGTTGGCACTCAGCCGCGCAATTGCCAGGAGTGATATAAATTAAAGTCCAATGCCCTTTAAGATCATCCAATGTGAATAAACCCTCACTATCCCGAAGCGCAAACTCTTGTAACTCAATAGCCGGTTTAATCAGCTCCCCATGCACTGCCTCACCGGGATAGAAGCGCTCTAGATCGGAGGTCACAATTAGCGCGAACAAGAAAGGTAATACAAATACTCCCACTATCAGCAACAGAGTCATACGGCTTCGCCGAATCTGTTTGGGATCGAGTTCTTCTGAAGAATTTGTCATCATATCCTATTCATAACCTGTGATTTTGGCTGCGTCTTATGCTTAGTACTAGAAAAATGACCCATAAGGTGATTGCCAATCCGAACCATTGCAATGCATAACTTCGATGCATATTCACTTTAAAATCTGGCTGTTCCCAATTCACCTTAGTGGAAAACAATTCTCCGGAAGCCACACGCAATAAAATAGGTTCTAGCGGGTAGGACAGATTTTGATTGAGCTCTTGCAAACTCAAATAGGGTAAAACCATAGGAGGATCCTGTGAATAATCATTGTCAGGCAGAAACGGTAACTTACCCACCGGAAAGTCAGCTCGCACTAATAATTTCACTTCTCCCTCAGGAATAAGGACTTGGGGTAACTGGCTACGGTCCTGGCCCACAGGCAACCAACCAATGTCCACCAGATAATAGCGAGTTGCGCTACGAAATAACACATGGACAAGATAACCCACCTCACCATTCATAATCTCGTTGTCCAAATAAATCACCACATCAGACATAAATTGGCCAGACACATATACGGACTGGTATCTTAGCTCTTGCCACTCCTTTGAAATCGGTAACTCGGCCAAAGGGGGATGTTGCTGAGCTGCTTCGTATTGATCTGAAAGATTCTGTTTATAGTCTGCTCGCTGCTGCTGCCAGATCCCTAAGCGTACAAACAGAACGCTTAACAGAACAGTCAACACAAACCCGATCCAGGACAGTTTCCATCGAGAATTGAGTTTGTCCATAGATATAAAATCTTTAGTTCAACCGCCACACGCTTTCTGTATACTGATTTTAGCGTGAATTCATTCAGGAGTAGAGATTGTTTCCCATACTGGTAGGTGTCCTGTTCATTCTGATTCTAGGCAGTCTAGCATTTAGCTTATTTGCGATGCTGAAAGATGAGCCAGATTCAAAACGAACCGCAAATGGCCTTACAGTACGCGTGGCTTTGTCTATATTGTTATTTGCCCTACTGTTTTACGGGTTTTCTACAGGCAAGCTGCAACCCCACAACTACCAAAAACAGACTGAAACCACTCCCTCGTCTAAATGAAAAAAGCGCTACTCACTCAGCAGCGCCTTTTTCAAAACAGCTGATTTAGAATGGGTGATAATTTAGATCCAATAGACCACCACAAATAACCCTAACCAAACCACGTCCACAAAGTGCCAATACCAAGCCACCGCTTCGAAGGCAAAATGGTCATTGGATGAGAAATGGCCGCGAATGCAACGTAATAAAATAATCGTCAACATCAACGCCCCCAGCGTCACATGAAGACCGTGGAATCCGGTGAGCATAAAAAAGGTTGAGCCAAAAATACCGGAATTTAACGTTAAATTGAGATCACTATAGGCATGAATGTATTCTTCTACCTGCAGGAATAAAAAGTAGAATCCCAGAGCAACCGTGGCCGCTAAACCGATAATTAATTGTAATCTCTTCCCGGCTTTTAAGGCGTGATGAGCCCAGGTAATGGTGACACCACTCGTTAACAAGATAGCCGTGTTTAGAGCGGGAATACCCCAAGCACCAATAGTTTCAAATTCACCGCCTACATTTTCAGGTCCATTGCTCGGCCAGATGGCTTCAAATCCCGGCCACAACAGAACATTCGTCCAGGTGCCATCTCCTTCTCCTCCCAGCCACGGCACACTTAATACACGAGCGTAAAACAGCGTGCCAAAGAATGCGGCAAAGAACATCACTTCTGAAAAGATGAACCACGCCATAGAAATTCGAAACGAGCGATCCACTTGATCGTTGTAACTGCCGGCAATGCTTTCATTGATGACAGCGCCAAACCAACCGAACAGCATGACGGTCAGCACTATCGCACCCAGTGCTAGCACAATCAGACCGGAATCCCCTTTGGATTGAATCAGATTGACGCCACCAAGTACGATCAGCGTTAATGCCACCGAACCCACAATTGGCCAGGGGCTACCGTGAGGAACATAATAAGCGCCTTGTGTTTGGCTCATAATAATCTCTCTTTAAAGAATGTGATGAATACTTGGTCCATTGGGCGATTCAATTGGTTGCCACCTTTACCAACCCATCTCTTTCGTTGGATGGTGCTTTGGCTTTTTCGGTGATGTCAAAAAAAGTATAGGATAAGGTCAATGTTGTCACCTTACGGGGAATTTCTGGATCAATAAAAAATCGAACTCCCATCTCTTTCGACTCACCAGCAGCCAAAGGCTGATGATTAAAACAAAAACATTCAGTCTTTTTAAAATAGTTGGCCGCCCATCCCGGTGAGACACTTGGGATAGCCTGCCCCACCATCTCACGATCGGTATGATTTTCAGCCAAAAAATTGACTGTCGTTGTTTGACCAGGATGGACTCTAATTTTTTTCACCGTCGGCTTAAAATGCCACGGCATATTTTGATTGAGAGTGGTCACAAACTCCACGTTGATCCATCTCTCTTCGTCCATCACGGTTGGCTCTACCACAGCGGTGGCTTCAATACCTGTTTTGCCATTGATGCCAAACACATCACAGAAAACGTTGTACATAGGCACTAAAGCAAATCCAAAACCGAACATCAGCACCACTACCGTCAGGGACTGAATGACAATTTTACGCTGCGATTTCGCTTGCTGATTCATGGCACCCTTTGTTTATCTTACTTCAGGCGGCACCGTGAAACTGTGATGTGGAGGAGGAGAAGACAGAGTCCACTCTAACCCTTCGGCCCCTTCCCAAACGCGGTTTGTGGCAGGTTCACCGCCACGAATCGCTTTAATCACAATATAGAAAAATAAGAGCTGCGAGAATCCAAATACAAATCCACCCACACTGGAGAGCAAGTTCCAATCAGCAAACTGCACCGAATAATCGGGGATACGACGGGGCATACCGGCTAATCCGGAAAAATGCATGGGGAAAAACAGCACATTGACAGAGATAGTGGAGATCCAGAAATGGATCTTGGCGAGACGCTCATCATACATATGACCGGTCCACTTAGGTAACCAGTAGTAGGTTCCCGCCATGAGAGCGAATACGGCACCCGTCACCAACACATAGTGGAAATGCGCAACCACGAAATAGGTGTCGTGATACTGCTTGTCCGCCGGTGCCACTCCCAACATCAAGCCAGATAATCCACCAATGGTAAACAGCACCACAAAAGCAATTGAAAATAACATCGGTGTTTCAAAGGTCATCGCACCGCGCCACATAGTGGCTACCCAATTAAACACTTTTACACCAGTGGGGATGGCAATTAAGGTGGTGGCATACATGAAGTAGAGCTCACCCGCGACCGGCATCCCTACAGCAAACATATGATGCGCCCAAACGATAAAGGATAAGAACGCAATGGCCGCCACTGCGTAGACCATGGAGGCATAACCAAAAAGTGGTTTACGAGCAAAGGTGGGAATTATCTGTGACACAATGCCAAATGCAGGCAAAATCATAATATACACTTCGGGATGACCGAAGAACCAGAAAACATGCTGAAATAGCACGGGATCACCACCGCCAGCCGCATCAAAGAAACTGGTGCCAAAATTTCTGTCCATTAACATCATGGTGACCGCACCAGCAAGGACAGGCATCACCGCAATCAGTAGAAAGGCCGTGATTAGCCAGGTCCAGACAAACAACGGCAACTTCATCAGAGTCATGCCTGGGGCACGTAAATTGAGAATGGTGGCAATGATGTTAATGGCGCCCATGATAGAAGAAAAACCCATCAAATGTACGCCAAAAATGAAAAAATCCGTCGTACTAGGTGCAAAGGTAGTGGATAAGGGCGCATAAAAAGTCCAACCAAAAGCAGGTGCGCCCCCTTCCATGAAAAAGGTCGATACCAGCAGTGAAAACGCAAATGGTAAGATCCAGAAGCTCCAGTTATTCATACGTGGTAGCGCCATGTCTGGTGCGCCAATCATTAAGGGCACCATCCAATTCGCCATACCCACGGTCGCCGGCATCACGGCTCCGAATACCATAATCAGACCATGCATGGTGGTCATCTGATTGAAAAAATCGGGCTCTACCAATTGCAACCCAGGAATAAACAGCTCTGCTCGAATCACCAGCGCAAACGCACCACCCAATAAAAACATCGTGAAGCTGAACCATAGGTACATGGTTCCAATATCTTTATGGTTGGTCGCAAAAACCCAACGGCGCCAGCCCGTTAAGTCTTCGTGATGTTCGTCTTCGTGGGTAATAGCAGTACTCATGATGTATGTCCCATCCAGTTTATCGCAGCGCTTTGACTGCAGAAGGTTGAATCATGTCTCCAACATTGTTTCCCCAAGCATTTCGCTCATAGGTGACAATTGCGGCAATATCAGCATCATTCAGTTGTGCGCCAAAAGCTGGCATCGCATTTAGACCGTTTAATACCAGTTTAGTGTGTTCTTCAATCGCTCCTTGAGTGGCGACGGGGCTGCCTTTGAGCGGAGGAAACATTCCTATCCCTTCACCATTGGCCTGGTGGCAGGCGGCACAGTTAGCGGTATAGACTTTTTCCCCTCTACTCATGAGTTCGTCCATGGACCAGTCACGGCCTGAAGCCAGCATCGCCTCTTCCTGTTTACGCTGCTGCTCCTGTAGCCACTTAGCATAATCCTCCTGGCTTTTAGCTTCCAACACTACCGGCATATAACCATGATCTTTTCCGCACAACTCAGCACACTGACCACGATAGGTACCCGGCTCTTTTACTTCCGTCCAGGCGGTGTTGATAAAACCAGGTATGGCGTCTTGCTTCCACCCCAATGCAGGAACCCACCAAGAGTGAATCACATCAGCCGAGGTCACCAGAAACCTGACTTTTGTGTTCACAGGGATGACCACAGGATTGTCCACATCCAGCAAGTAGTTCTCCACAGTGCTCACATCGATACCGGAATCCCGCTGACGCGCCTCATTGCTGGCCTCAGATAAGTTACTGAAAAAAGAGATATCTTCGTCCAAATATTCATATTGCCATTTCCACTGCCAACCGGTGACCTTGATACTCATGTCGGCTTCGCGATCGACCTCGATTTTGAGCAAAGTCTTGGTGGCTGGAATGGCAATCAATACTAATATTAGAGTAGGCACGATTGTCCAGATTATTTCCACCGCTGTGTTGTCGTGGAATTGTGAAGGGACTGCACCGGCAGATTTGCGATGTTTCAATATAGAGTAAAACATCACCGCAAATACACCTGCACCAATGACACAACAGACATAAAACACCAACATATGGATGTCATATACCTCTTCACTGATCTCAGTCACTCCCCTTGGCATATTAAATTTGGATGGCTCAGCCAATACCGAAAACGGGGCCACTAACATGGTGATAAAAAGCAAGGTGTGGGAAACCAAGCATTGTTTGATTAGAGACATTAAACTTTTACTCCGGATCGCGAGTGGACACTCTAACTACTTCTAAATTGTTATTCCGCGAATACAGTTTTAATCGAAAACCCTAGGCGAAGTTAAGCTATGAAAATCACTCCGCCGCTAGTGCTTTGCTGACTACTCAAAATGAGGTGCCGCTTTTCCATCCACCGAAGCCGCGATAGTTCATTGAATGGCTGAAATTTTGAGGTTCAACTGCAGCTAATCTGAGCAGTCTCATGAAGAGCACAACTCCGACCAGCGCTGAAAGCGGACGCATTCTATCACATATGTTGCCCAAAAAAAGGGCAATAACCCTAGTTAAGTAGGACTCTTTTGAGCAATGATAAATCCAAATAGCTAGAAATATTGGCGGGCTGGAAAGATTCTAAATAGGGCACACTTCCAAGCATTGGTGCAACCAATCTGTCTTTGATGGTGTCTACATTCTCTTGAAAATTGTCCATTTCGGCATCGATCTGATTAGCCACCCAACCTGCTAAAGGCACATCAGCGTGAGCCATACTCTCCACCGTGAGCAAGGCATGATTGATACAACCCAATCGCATGCCTACCACCAAAATGACTGGTAGTTTTGCCGCTTGTACAAATTCTTTCCAAGTTTCTGTGGTATTCAATGGCACATGCCATCCACCTGCGCCCTCTATGATCCCCACCTGTTGTACGTGCCGACTGAATTGCTCCAGTTTCTGCAACAACATCTGACTCGATAGCCCCTCTGCTACTTCTGCCGCTGCCAAATGAGGCGCAATGGCGGGTAAAAAAGCATATGGATTAATTAATTCGTAAGCGAGCCTTCGGCTGCCACATTGCTGAATAATTAATGCATCACTATTTCTCAAACCTTCAGGCGATTGTTCACAACCGGAGGCCACCGGCTTCATGCCTACAGCGTCTATCCCCATCACGTGACAAGAATGTAAAAGGGCAGCGGTAACCCAAGTTTTACCCACTCCGGTATCGGTACCAGTCACGAAAAATCTGTTAATCAATGGCTATGTCCCTAGTTATCAGAGGTTTGTGCAGTCACTTGCAAGATCTGATAGGTAAGTGGCAACCCCTTCGGCTCACGCAGAGCTTCAAAGTTTTGCACAAATTGTTGAAAAGCATTCTTACCAGTGAGTGCCCGCTGACGTGCAGAATTCATGTTATGCCCACCTATCCCTTTGATTTGTAACATAGCTTCTCGAGCATGATTAAAATAAAATTTCTTTGAGTGTTGCTCGATGCATCTAATTTTAAATCCTGCACCCTCTAGTGCCCCGCTGATTTGCGCTGCAGGCACAAATCGATTGACATGGATTCGTGAATCCACCTGTAACCAAGCCTGTTCAATTTCTCCTAGGGTTCCGGGTAGTAAGCTATTAAACACAAAATAGCCTGAGGAAGATAAAACTTGTTGGCATTGCGTAAAAAGCAGCTCAGGAGAAGGACTCCACTGAATCATCAAGTTGGACACAATTGCATTAAAACTCTGGCATTGAAAAGGTAGGAAATGGGCATCTGCACAGACCGCATGGGACAGACCCTTTAGCCGACTGGAGGCCAACATTGGCTCAGCAATATCAAGGCCTACAAGCTCAAGAGCGGGGTAGGCCTGTTTCAGTTTGTATAAACAATACCCAGTACCGCAGCCTAAATCTAATACTCGGCCGACAAGGGGAGGCAACGAACTCAGTAACAGATCCCCGATTTGTCTTTGAATATTTGCAGCTTTATCGTACGTATCCGCGGCTCTGCCAAAAGAGAGCTTAATATCTCCACGGGCAAAAGCGTCAAGTTCATTAGCTGACATGCTGAAATACACTTGGCAGTTTTTGTTTTGCTTGCTTCAAACTTGCTACTAATTGGTCGATTTGTTCATCACTATGAGCTGCGGACAAAGTGATCCTCAACCGCGCCGTGTCTTTTGGTACCGTAGGTGGACGAATGGCAGTGACCAGAATGTTCTCACTCAATAGAAACTGCGATAATCTGAGTGCATTTTCAGAGCTACCTACCATCAACGGTTGAATGGGGCTCTCTGAAGCACCTAATGGGAGTTGAATTTCTGACGCCTGAAGCCTAAACCTCTTAATAACACCTTGTAATCTCTCTCTTCTTTGTGGCTCTTGTTGCAAAATTTTAATACTAGTTAAGGTAGCCTCTGCCATTGCCGGTGGTAGTGCAGTGGTATAGATATAGGTACGGGCAAATTGAATGAGGGTCTCAATGACCTGTTCGCTAGCCGCGACGAACGCGCCAAAAGTACCCATTGCCTTACCCAGGGTCGCCATCAATATGGGTACCTGATCCACATTTAATCCTTGTGCTTCTAAAGTACCTGCACCGGATTGACCAAGCACACCTAACCCATGAGCATCGTCCACCATCAACCAGGCGTCATGTGCTTTAGCCAGTTGCGCCAACTTTGGTAGTTGTGCTACGTCCCCATCCATACTAAACACGCCCTCTGTGACAATTAACTTGCGTCTTGCCTCGACGGACTCTAGACGTGTGGCCAGATGGCGCAGATCCTGATGAGCAAAACGTACCGATTTTGCGCCACACAGGGCCACTGCATCTATCAGCGAGGCATGATTCAGCTTGTCGCCAAATACCGCGTCCTGCTTGTTTAAGAGCACGCTCATGACGCCAAGATTGGCCATATAGCCAGTGGAAAACAGCAATGCTCGAGGGCGATTCGTCAGCTCTGCTAGCCTCTGCTCTAATTCCTCGTGAGCCTGCATATGACCATTAATTAGATGAGACGCTGTGGCTCCCACTCCATATTTTTCAACGCCTCGTACAAATGCGCGTCTCACTTCCGGGTGGCCAGCCAATCCAAGATAATCGTTGCTGCAGAAGCAGAGACAGTGTTGACCGCCCACCGCAATTGAAGTGCCTTGAGCATCTGCCACCGATAACCGGTGGCGATACAGATGATCCTGACGCCTATTTTCGAGCGCTTGATTCAAGTCCCAGGATGTCATGGGTGTTGAAAAACTACAGCTCAGCGGTGCGTAAGGGTGCCTCACTAGGGGAGCCTGAGTCTTTTTCATCCAAAGCGCGGATCCCTAATTTCTTCAACAACACGCGATCCGCATTGGCTTCAGGATTAGAGGTAGTGAGCAATTTTTCACCATAGAAAATGGAATTCGCACCAGCGAAATAACAGAGTGCTTGCATCTCTTCAGACATCTGTTCGCGCCCGGCGGATAACCGCACATAGGAGGCTGGCATTAAAATTCGCGCCACGGCGATTGTGCGAATAAATTCAAAATTATCTAATTTATCGGTGCCATGTAAAGGTGTACCCTCTACCTGCACCAATAAATTAATGGGGACACTTTCAGGATGTTTTTCCATATTGGCGAGTTCAGCCAGTAAGCCAACTCGGTCAGTCCTTTCTTCGCCCATGCCCACTATGCCGCCGCAACAGACATTGATGCCAGCATCACGAACATGAGATAAGGTGTCCAGTCTATCCTGATAAGTTCGGGTGGTTATAATTTCACCATAATATTCCGGTGACGTATCCAAATTGTGGTTATAGTAGTCGAGACCGGCTTTTTTTAGTCGATGAACCTGAGTGTCACTTAACATGCCTAAAGTGACGCAGGTCTCCATCCCCAAGTCGCGCACCCCTTTAATCATCGCTTCCACTGTATCCATGTCACGATCTTTGGGAGATCGCCAGGCGGCGCCCATACAGAAGCGGCTGGCACCTTGAGCTTTTGCCACCTTGGCAGCATCCACTACCTTCTTAACCGCCACAAGTTGTTCATTTTCTAAACCTGTCTCAAAGCGCACACTTTGTGGACAATAGGCGCAATCCTCAGGGCACGCACCCGTCTTGATGCTCAACAAGGTACTGATCTGAATCTTATTGGGATCGAATCGAGAACGATGAACTGTCTGTGCCCGGAACAATAAGTCGTTAAAGGGCAATTGAAAAAGGTGGTCGATTTCTTCTTTGGTCCAGTCGTGCCGAAAATCAGGCAATTCTGCCATTTTTCCTTCTAGCCCTTGCATAAGAGACCTCAAATCTTCTAAAAGGGATGGGTGGAACACGTCAGTGTACGAACATGGCATTTACTGTCAACTTTTTTAATTTATAAAAGTTTACTAATGAAACAGGTTTTTCATCGCCTACTACCCCAATCCTGTTTTCTTTGTGGCTACCCCCAAGCGAACAGAGCACTGTGTGATGCCTGTTTGCATCAACTCCCTAAGATCTCCAATCCCTGTTTTCGCTGTGGCCTACCGTTGCCATCACCGGGGAGCTGTGGTGCCTGTCTGGCAGCGCCGCCCCCATTTCAGCGTACTTTTTGTCTTTGGCAATATCGATGGCCGACTGATGTGCTGATCCAGGGATTTAAGTTTCATGCACGTTTTGAATTGTTACCCCTATTCGCCAATCAATTGGCGAGTCGAATCCAGCAATCCGGCCCGCCCTATCCCACCGCATTGGTGCCAGTACCACTCTCCAGCGAACGACTAAAAGAGCGAGGATTCAATCAATCCCGCTTGTTGGCGAATAGTCTCACATCATTATTACCCAACCATCCTGAACACATTCACGTGGGTCGCCGTCATCAAGAGACACATCAAACTGATCTGCCGGCCAAACACCGAATGAACAATTTAAAAAATGCGTTTTATCTCACCCATGCCACTAATCATCATCATGTCGCCATTGTAGATGATGTAATCACTACCACGGCGACGATAAAATCATTGGCACAACTGTTAACTAATAGTGGCATCCAACAGATCGATGTTTGGGCGATTGCGCGTACACCTAATATTAAGAAAGGGATATCTTAGATGGATAAGGCAGAAAATATATTGGCCGAAATTAAAAAACTCGAAAAAGAATTAAAAGAAGAAATACAACGGAAGCAACACCATTTTTTCTACACAATCAAAGATCGAAAAGTACATTTCGAGGAAGAAGCCAAGGCTTACCATAAAACCTTAGCCACCAACTTACACACCTATATTTTTAACGCTTCATTCGCCAATATGATGACTGCGCCTATCGTATGGGCGTGTCTTTTTCCAGCACTGTTATTGGATTTGGTGGTCTCTTTCTATCAATTCTCCTGTTTCAGAATCTACGGGATCCCTAAAGTGACGCGCAGTGACTATATTGTTATCGATAGACACACATTAAGATACCTGAACACCATCGAAAAATTGAATTGTATCTATTGTGGATATTTTAATGGATTGATTGCTTATATTCAGGAGATAGCAGCTAGAACTGAGCAATATTGGTGTCCCATCAAACACGCTAAAAAACTAAAAACAATTCATAATCATTATCCTAAATTCCTAGAGTTTGGTGAATGTGATAAGTATCAGCAAAATTTACAGATTTTACGTCAGGATTTAAAAAAATTAGCCGACGACCAGGATAACCCATCGAAAATCTCTGAAACCACGCCCAAATAAGTGCAGACGTTTAACTGTGACAGATGACTTAAGTTAGCACCTGTCTTTTCGATAAGAATGGTGCTAATTTTTCTTTATCAGCTTCTCTAATTCTTCCCAGCGTTGGAAGACTGCTTGTAAATTTTCTTCCAGTTCATCCAGGCGCTTCTTCAAATTCACTATCGATTGAGGATCTGACTTGTAACAATCCGGATCGCTCAATTTGCATTGTATGCCATCTATCTCCTGTTCCAGAGACTCAATTCGATCCGGTAACTGTTGTCGTTCACGTTCCTGCTTGTAACTCAGTTTGACTGGATTAGCAGACTTTTTCTCTTTAGGGAGATTTTTTTGTGCGGTTTTATCTTGATTGACTTTGACCTTATTTGTTCTTCGAGCGGTGCGTTGCCTCAACATATCTTCATAACCGCCTATGTATTCAGTCACTTTTCCGTCTCCTTCAAACAACCAAATACTTGTGGCAATGCGATCAATAAATTCCCTATCATGACTCACTAGAAATAAGGTTCCACTAAAAGCAACTAACATAGACTCTAACACTTCAAGTGTTTCAATATCCAAGTCATTCGTGGGTTCATCCAACACCAATAAATTAGCAGGTTTAGAGAGGATCTTAGCTAAGACTAAGCGATTGCGTTCACCACCAGACAACACCTTGATCGGACTTCTTACTGCTTGGGGAGAAAAGAGAAAATCTTGTAAATAACCCATGATGTGGCGCTGAGTACCGGCCACATCAATCTGCGTGCGGCCTTCACCTACAAAATCTAAAGGAGTCATCTCTTCATCCAGTTGTTGCTGCAATTGTTCAAAATAGGCCAACTGGATATTTGTGCCTTCACGGATCTGCCCACTACTGGGTGATAACTCTTTTAATAATAATTTGATTAGCGTGCTTTTTCCGCAACCATTGGCACCCACTAGTGCAATTTTATCTCCTCGACACACGTCACAAGAAAAATTTTTAATAACTGGATTTTGATTGGCGTAGTGATATGACAGCCCCTCGACTTCCATCACTCGTTTGCCTGAAACAAGATCGCTATCCACTCTTAGGTTGGTTTTCCCCATTCTTGTTCGACGGGCGCGTCTGGACTCTCTTAACTGTTGCAGCGCGCGAACTCGTCCTTGGTCCCGCGTTCTACGCGCTTTAATTCCTTTTCTAATCCAAGCTTCTTCGGAGGCTAATTTTTTATCTGCTAACTTAAATTCATTTTCCTCCTCAAGCAGTGATTTCTGTTTTCGCTTTAAATAGTTTTGATAATTTCCCTGCCAACTCAACAGTTGGCCCCTATCTATTTCAACCACACGTCGAGCTAGTCGTTCAACAAAACGCCTATCATGCGAAATAAATATCACAGAACCGGGGAATTTCCCTAAATAGGTTTCCAGCCATCCGATCTGCTCTATATCCAAATGATTGGTAGGTTCGTCTAATAAGAGCAAATCGGGTTCAGAAACAAGCGCCCGAGCCAAAAGCGCTCTTCGTTTCACGCCCCCTGAAAGCGTGGCAAAATCAGCGTCCCTGTCCAAATCTAACTGTTGTATCACTTTACCCACCCTGGCGTTTAGTGACCAACCCCCTTCCAGTTCTATTTGATCATGTAATTTTTCTAGTTGCTTTAACTGTTGACCAGCTTGCACAGAACCACTGAGCGCCACATAGTTCGCAATTTTTTCACCCAGTACACCCAAACCGCCCAATACCATTTGGTATACCGTCACATTCTCTACGCCAGGAAGGGTCTGATCTAACAGTGCTATCCTGAGTCCAGATTTGATATGTACCTCACCTTCATCGGGTATCACACGCTTGGCCAATATTTTAAGTAATGAGGATTTACCGACGCCATTACGCCCCACCAAAGCGATGCGTTCATTGGCTTCAACAGTTAAGTGCGCTCTGTCCAATAATGTTGGACCGCCAAAACTAAGGCTCACATTAGTCAGTGTTAACCACATGGGAAATTTACTTAATTGAGATTAAAGATGGTTTATTCACTTGGTTCACGAATCGGCTGAACCATAGGCGGCTGCTGTGATTGAATTTTGATTCCAGGAATGTATTTTTTACCCCACACTACTATCTCTTGTAAGACTGGAAGCAGATCTTCACCTTTTGTTGTGAGTTCATAACAATAACGTAGTGGCTGAGTATTGTAGGGCAATCGTCGAATAATTCCTTCTTCTTCTAAACGACTCAGACGATTCGCAAGAATATTTGTAGAAATACCCTCCGGTGACTGAGAAAATTCTTTAAAAGTGCGCTTGCCTAGATAGATATCACGAATAATTAACAGACTCCAACGATCGCCAATGATGTCGAGCACATTAGTCACGGGACATCTTGAACGACTATATAACGCTTCACTGTCTGTCATAACCACTCTCAACGCACACCAATTTTTTCAGTATCATAGACGGCACAGTACATATCATACCGCAAAAGGAGTCTGCTACTAAAAACAAACATTGACTCAGCGGTGGCAGCGATGCAGAACCATCAACTGATTTTTCTCGCCGCTGTTCTATACAGGAACAAGATCTTATGTACACTTAACCGCTTGAGACGATCCCCAGAAAAATACCAACGGCTATCGAGTACAGAGTTGGGGCAGGCAGAGTGACGAGCACAATTGAACTAGCGCTCTATCTCTCTTTTTTGTGCCGCACCGGTTCGCCAAAAAAAGTAGCCATGAATGTCTCTACAAATTTCGGCAACCAATTTCGACAACTCAGCCGAAGATTTCAAGGGCCTATATTCACACCATTTCAAGTCGTTACGCTGCCAGTACAGAATCCAAAGCTGCTGCGCCACGTCGAATTCGATTCTGGCCACACCGATACGCTCATCCCCTGTTGGGGTAATACGAGTATAAAAAATATCTATACTGGATTCCCCGATCAAATAATCTAAGCCAGGATCTTCCTCCTTTTGGTGGGCCAACATTCGTTCTGTTAATGGCTCTAAGTCGCGCTTGATTCGTTGTCGTTCTATTTCTGTAAAAGGCATAAATTGGCACCCTATATTCAATTCTCAATGCATCAACTCATTTGATATCCTAATAACAAACCGATAACGATCACTAAACCGAACCAATGGCTCACCAAAAAAGCTTTGAAACACTGTTTCGGTAGTTGATCTTTAATTAGATATTGTTGATAGAGGAAGTTCCCTGCACCAAGCAGTAAAAACAGGTAAAACGCAGGATGTAAGTTGAGATAGTTGGCGAGCCCATACAACAACAAACAGACTATCAGCTGCAACCCGCCAATCACGATACGGTCATAGGCACCAAACAAAATCGCGCTAGATTTAACGCCAGCCTGCAAATCGTCTTCACGATCCACCATGGCGTACATAGTGTCATAGATAACCGCCCATAATACTGTCACTAAATAGAGCCACCAGGTTTCAAGAGGCAATGCCCGTTGATGCGCCATAAATGCCATGGGGATCGCCCAACCAAAAGCAGCACCTAAATAGACTTGGGGTAAATGCGTCACCCGTTTAGTAAAAGGATAGGTCACTGCTAAAAACACCGCGCCTAAGGAAAGCCATCGAGTCGGCCAGTTCAGAAACAGCAATAAGGGCGCGGTGAAAGCTAAAATACCTAAAAAAAGCCATAAAGCTTCGCCAGGAGACACGTCTGCGTTAGCGATAGGACGCTCTTTGGTACGCGTCACCTTAGGATCAATATCCCTGTCCACCAGATCATTCACCACACAACCGGCGGAGCGCATTAAAAACACACCTAAAATAAAAACAATCGTCAGCGACAGATCTGGCCGACCATTGCCAGCTGCGACTAATCCCCAAACGGTTGGCCATAACAATAGATAGATGCCAATGGGTTTATCCAACCGCATTAACCGCGCATAAGAACCTAAACGTCCCTGCCAGGGAAAAACAGAAGCTTGCATTTAAATCGGTACTCCATTTGGTAAAAAATATTCAGCCACCAAAAGAGGATCTGACCCCAACTTGAATAGAGATCGACGTCCCCAGACGCCCTCCGGCTTTTCTGGAACGCACGCAGTCACTTTCTTGAATAGTTTTTGTTGTGGCCTCAAACAGGTAATTTCAATTGGTCCTCGATGCATTTTGGGGTCGGCAAATAATGCTGCTCCCAGAGGTTTATTGCCTAACATTAACAGATAATGATGTTTTTGTACCGTTAATGCCGGAATCACCGTACGCGCAAAAACCATTGGGTGCTCGCAACAATAGAGAATCACTTCGCGCACATACGCACACTCTGCCCCTCCCAATTGTAGAACTCGGCGTTCATTCAGTTCCACATGTTGCCATACCCTTCGTTGCACTTCGACACGAAATTCATCGGCACAGAGGTCCGTCAAACGTTGAGTTAAGGATCCTGTATCAAACAACCATGAACGCATCGTTATAGCGGGAATACGCGCTCCCCAACAGTGGTGACGCTGAAACCAATGAGGTTCACCTGGTACGACTCGCCTATTAGACATGGCTGTATTGATCTCTGTTTCCAATCCATCTCTTCATTAACGGAGGAATCAATTGCGGATAAAACTGTTGCATTTTTATTGCAGTATTAGCCACATCGGGTAAACATTTTTGATCACGTACTAGATCAGCAATTTTTAATTCCGTTAATCCAGTTTGACGGGTGCCCAATATTTCTCCAGGGCCTCGGATCTCTAGGTCCTTCTGCGCAATCTCAAACCCATCCTGCGTATCCCGCATCACCGATAATCGTGCTCTGGCCAGTTCAGACAACGGTTCCTGATAAATCAATAAACAGTAACTTTTTTTATCTCCACGACCGACTCGACCTCTTAGCTGATGTAGCTGAGACAATCCTAATCTTTCCGCATTATCAATGATCATTGTATTTGCATTAGGCACATCCACTCCCACCTCTATGACCGTGGTGGCCACCAAAATATGTAACTTGCCCAATTTAAATTGTTGCATGATCTTCTGTCGTTCAGCGAACTTCATACGTCCGTGTACCAGACCTATTGTCAACTCTGGCAATTGTTCCTGCAAAGTCTCGTAAGCCTGTTCCGCTGCTTGAGCCTGCATTAAGTCTGATTCCTCTATCAGAGTACACACCCAATAAACCTGGCCACCTTCTGTGCACACATGTCTTAGTCTTTCAATCACATCATCACGCCTGCTATTAGACAGCACCATCGTATCAATGGGCTGACGATCCGGGGGTAGTTCATCGATAATGGACAGATCCAGATCTGCGTAATTCACCATTGCCAAAGTTCTGGGAATAGGTGTCGCGGTCATCACCAGCTGATGCGGCTCTTCTTGGTTCTCGACACCTTTATTAGTTAAAGCGTATCTTTGACGAACACCAAAACGATGCTGTTCATCGAAGATCACTAGTCCCAGTTTATGGAAGAGTACATCGCTTTGAAACAGTGCATGTGTTCCTACCACGATTTGGATCTCACCCGCTTGAATGTCACTGATTAAATTTTGCCGCGCGCTATTGCTCAATTTGCCGGTTAATAAGCAAACCTGATATCCCAATGGCGCAAACCAACGAGTAAAGTTCTCAAGGTGCTGCTCCGCCAAGATTTCAGTGGGCACCATCAGTGCCGCTTGATAACCACTTCGGACGCAACTCTCCGCGGCCAACGCAGCCACCACCGTTTTGCCGGATCCCACATCTCCTTGCACCAACCGATGCATGGGGTGAGGGGCACTTAAATCATGCAAAATCTCTTGACTCACTCTACTCTGTGCTGAAGTCAAATTAAAACCAAACTGTTCTAACACTTTGCATTCCTCAAGTGCCAGAGGAACCATGGCTGGCGCTTGTTTCTCTTTTCTTTTACTTTTCACGTCGTACATGCTGAGTTGATGGGCCACCAGCTCCTCGAATACCAATCGTCTGAATGCGGGATGTTGGTCCAGTTGACTCAAGCTCTCCACTTCTCGACCGCTTGGACGATGCAACACTCTTAATGCCGCGGTTAGGGAATAAGAAATATCAGGCGGTAAACATTCTGCAGGCAAGTAGTCTGCTAAGGCTTCATCTTCTACCTTAGATAGCAAGGTCAATGCTTGTTCGGTCAGTTGGCGTAGGCTGTGCTGACGCAGTCCTTCTGTAGTCAGATAAATTGGAGTGAGGGTGTCTGACTGAAGAGGTGCGTCCTCTTCTACCTGCTCATACTCCGGATGCACCATTTCGTAACCATTAGGACCATGTCTCACTTCACCAAAACATCGTAATAGTTGTCCCTTGTGAATGGCTCTTTGTTGTGCATTGGAAAAATGGAAAAATCTAAGCGTCAGCCGACCGGTACCGTCGGATAGTCGCACCAACCAGGCACGACGCCGCGCGAAATGAAGCCGTGACTCCACAACTGTAGCCTGGATAAGGGCCTGTTGACCCAAGCGCAGGCTCTTCAGTGGATGCAGCCGAGTTCTATCCTGATAGCCTCTCGGCAAATGAAATAACAGATCTAAAACAGTGGACAGACCTAGACGAGCGAGTTGCTCGTTTAATTTGGGGCCCACTCCCCTTAAATCTAGTAATGGGTACTGTTCGAGATGCGTGCGGATAACACAAACCATCTATTCTGCAAATTAATTGGATATCTCCAATATGCCATCAATTTCCACCTGCGCACCTTTCGGTAAATCCGCCACCCCCAACGCTGCCCGTGCCGGGTAAGGTTCACTAAAGTACGTACCCATCACCTGATTGACCGTCGCAAAATTACCTAGATCGGTGAGATAGATATTGAGTTTCACTATGTCGTCCAAGGTCCCGCCTGATGCGATTGCAACTGCCTGGAGGTTTTCAAACACCTGTGCAATTTGATCATTAAACCCACCATCAACCAACTCCATCGACTCTGGAATTAAGGGAATTTGCCCTGAGAGATACACGGTGGTCCCTATCTTAACCGCCTGAGAATAGGTGCCGATCGCGGCGGGTGCTTTGTCAGTTTGAATGCTCTTTCTATCCATTAGAATCCTCAGTTCGTTCGATATAACCTATTGATAAAACTACCCCCGACCTCGACTGATTTTGGCGACAATTGGCAAAGACTTTAATCGTCGCATAATTGAGGCAAGATGAACTCTGTTACGTACGTCAATTGTAAACTTCAATGCACTCCAGCGCCCATCTCTCTCTTCAATATGGACATTAATAATATTGGCGTCTTCCTTTGCTATCTCAGCAGATAATAATGCCAACACACCTCGCTGATCCGCCACCTGACAACGCACTTCGACAGGAAATTCCCCTTCCCCTTCTGTGTCCCAATAAACGTTAATCCATTTTTCAGGCCGGTGTCGAAAATCTGCAATACTCTTGCAAAAGTCGGTATGAATGACAATACCCTTTCCGGCACTCACAAATCCCTGAATGGCGTCTCCGGGAATGGGATAACAACATTTTGCAAACGTTACTACCATGCCTTCGGTACCTTTGATTCCCAAGGAGGTATCGGAACGGGGTATTAAATCTTGTACTGATTCAAGATTTTTTGCTTTATCTATTTCGCCCAACTGTTTTGCCACTAATACTGGGATACGGTTTCCAAGACCAATTTCCTGAAACAGTTGCTGCTCTGACTCAAGATGATACAGCGCTACTACTGCCTTCATTTTTTTTGCGGAAATTTGTTCCAAATCCATATTTTGTGCATTCAGAGCTTTAGTGAGTAACCGCCTGCCCAACTCTATGGATTGTTCCTTTTTTTGATTCTTTAAATAGGCCCTAATATATGCACGGGCTTTACTGGTCACTACAAAATTCAAAAAAGCAGGATTGGGACGCGCTCCAGGTGACGTCACAATCTCAACTGTCTGCCCATTTACCAGCGGTGTGCTCAAAGGCGCCAATCGGCGATCGATACGTGCCGCCACGCAAGAATTACCCACATCCGTGTGCACCGCATAAGCAAAATCTACTGCGGTCGCCCCTCTGGGTAATTCTAAGATTTTGCCTTTTGGCGTAAACACATACACTTCATCGGGGAACAGATCAATTTTGACGTTCTCCAGAAATTCCAGAGAATCGACAGTATTTTGCTGTAACTCCAGTAGGTTTCTTAACCATTCACGTGCTTTTACCTGTGCGCTATTCGACGTGCCTTGATTCAGACGTTCTGCCTTATACAACCAATGGGCGGCTATCCCGGCATCCGCCATGCGATTCATATCGAAAGTTCTAATCTGTACTTCTAATGGCACGCCTTTAGGCCCAAACAAAACTGTGTGAAGCGATTGATATCCGTTCGCCTTAGGAATAGCAATGTAATCCTTAAATTTTCCGGGTACAGGTTTATAGAGATTATGTACTACACCCAAAGCACGATAACACTCATCGACTTCCCGCACTAAGATTCGGCATGCATACATATCTGTGACTTCAGAAAAACTGAGCCCTTTTTCTTTCATCTTGCGATACAGACTGTATAGATGTTTCTCCCGGCTGATTACCTCTGCTTCGATCTGCTGCGAGTGGATGCGCTCCTTTAATACTTCGTTAATTTTCTGCATCATCTCTCGTCTTCGACCACCCGTTTTCTGTACAGCATGTGTCAAAGTACGGTAGCGCATTGGGTACAAAACCGATAATCCTAAATCTTCCAACTCTAGTCGCAATTGATGCATACCCAAACGATTCGCGATGGGTGCATAGATATCTAATGTTTCTCGAGCGATGCGTTTTTGTTGATCAGAACCCAGGGCGCCAATGGTACGCATATTATGTAACCGATCCGCCAACTTCACGATAATCACGCGAATATCCTTCACCATCGCTAACATCATTTTGCGAAAACTGGCTGCCTGACGTTCGGCGCGGGTTTCGAACTTAATTTTTGTTAACTTGGTGACACCGTCCACCAGCTCTGCAACCTCTTCCCCAAATCGATTGGCCAAATCGTCTTTAGTCACAGAAGTATCTTCAAGAACATCATGTAAAATAGCAGCCATAATACTTTGAAAATCCATGTGCATGGCGGATAGAACTTCAGCCACCTGCAATGGATGGACGATATAGGGTTCACCGGTGGCACGGAATTGGCCTTCATGAGCTCGTGCGCTAAAATCATACGCTCGATATATTTCCGCTACCTGCTCATGAGGTAGATAGCTCTCTAGAGAAACGCAAAGATCTTCGATTTGATACATTACCCACCCATAAGTTAAAGATGGGCCTGTCTACTCAGGGTGAGAAAATCAAAAAGAGAGTGGGAAGAATGAAAATTAAATTTCTGGGAGTTCTTCTGATGGGGTAATTGATCGTTCAAGTTCCATTTCCAAAGTTTGAGTTAACTGCTCTTCCGTTAGAGCCTTATCTTTAGAGACTTGATCTTGTCGCAATGCCTGCACTTCGATGGTCTGGGCAGCCATTTCCCGCAAGGCCATAACCGTCGGTTTATCATTTTCCCATTCCAAGGTAGCCTCGCTTCCGGACATTAATTGCCGCGCTCGCTTGGTGGCCAGTAGTACCAATTCAAAACGATTATCAACGTTTTCCAAACAATCTTCTACCGTTACTCGCGCCATAGTCCACCTCTAAATATGTAGATAAAATTCTAAAAATCATCATCTAGTTTAACAAAAATCAATCGTTTCAGGCCAACAATTCCTTGACTAACCTCTTCATCTCAAGGGAATCCTTAGCGCGCTTCAGTCTCTCAGCTGCCAAGATTGCCTCCAGCTTATCTAAAGCCAAATCAAAATCATCGTTCACCACTAGATAGGTAAAATCTTCATAGTGACTGATTTCCGTACTGGCCTCATCCAGTCGACCCAGAATAACTTCTTCGGAGTCTTGACCACGACCGCGTAATCGCTGCTGTAATATAGCGCGAGACGGCGGCAGTATAAAAATAGTAATGCAATCCTGACGCCATTGACGCACCTGGGCCGCGCCCTGCCAGTCAATTTCTAAGATGATGTCCTGACCCGCCTCTAATTGCGCCTCTACCCACTGCTTTGAGGTGCCATAATAATGGCCAAATACTGAGGCTTGCTCCAAGAAATCACCCTGTTGAGACATTTCCTGAAACTCACTGTCATCGACAAAATGATAATGCACGCCCTGTTGTTCACCCGAGCGTTTGCTTCTAGTGGTGTGCGAAATCGACAGGGTTAAATTGGACTGGCTTTCCACCAGGGCATTGACTAGTGAAGTTTTTCCCGCACCGGAGGGAGCGGAGACCACGATCAGAAGACCCTTGTTCAATCTAAATCGTTCCCATGCAAAAGCGATAATTATTCGACGTTCTGTACCTGTTCGCGCATCTGCTCAATTAACACCTTCAGATCTACAGAAGCGCTGGTGATTCTTTGGTCAGTGGATTTGGATCCTAGTGTATTTGCTTCCCGATTTAACTCCTGCATAAGAAAATCTAAGCGTCGACCGATTGCTCCCCCTTTCGACAATACCCTGTCCACTTCATCGCAATGAGTATTGATGCGATCCAGCTCTTCGTCCACATCCACTTTTTGTGCATAGAGCACCATTTCCTGCTCTAATCGCCCTGCGTCCGCTTCAAGATTGAGCTCGCTGAGGCGATCACGAATCCTCTGTTTCTGAGCCATTAGGATAGTCGGCACCGCCTCTCTTACTTCCACGACAATGTGTCGAATCGCATGAATGCGATCCCGTAACATTTCAGATATGGCAATCCCTTCCGTCATTCGGGCATGGATCAATCCTGCCACCGCCTCTTCAAACACCACCTCAACCGCCTCGTGAATCGGCCCCCAATCTACATCTGCCCCTTCTACCACGCCGGGCCATCGCATCGCATCACTGACAGAGAAATCCGCGTCCACATCTAGCAGGGTGGCAATCTGATTGGCGGCATCCCCGAGGGACTGTACTATCTCTTCATTAATAGACACGCTGCTGCTTACTGAGGGATCTAACTGACAACGAATAAAGCATTCAACTTTACCGCGGCTTAAATTTTCTTTAATAATTTGCCTTAGCCGAGCCTCAAGAGCTCTTAATTCTTCTGGGATCTTAAAATAAATATCTAAAAAGCGATGATTAACTGCACGAAGCTCGCAGGTCAGGCTACCCCATTCCGATTGAAATGCTTTGTGGACAAACCCTGTCATGCTGGCGACCATTTCTACTCCTTAATGATGGTTTTATATACTGACCTCGACTTTGCTATTTAAGGTAGTGCATTTTTTTGATATGTATTGGCACCAATTGTAGTGACGTGTAACGATTTCTTAAGAGATCACTAGTTAGCATGAAAATTTCATAAAAATCAAGCAAATCCCGACACTTAATTGCCTCTCGCGCTCAGTTTTCAGAGACGACGAGAATTTTCATTGAGTTCGTTCCACCCCGCACACCTTTATGATCACCTTTAGTTAAGACCACCGAGTCCCCGGGCGCCAAGGCAACGCTTTCCCGCAGAGCTGTTATTGCGGCCTGATTGACTTGCTGATAGTCATAGTCTCCGGGATTGAAATAGATGGGTGTGACACCCCGATAAAGTGCCATGCGTCGCAGACACTGCTCTTTCCCAGATAGTCCGTATATTGGGATCCCCGACTCAATTCGTGACATCCACAACGCCGTCATACCAGACTCTGTCAATGCAATCAGTGCCTTACAATTCAGTTTATTGGCAGTATACATGGCGGCAGCAGCGATGGCCTGATCCACTCTGGGCGTGGGCGCGCGAAAGCGACGATCTTCAGCACGATCAATACGCTGCTTCTCAGCTTCTGCGCAGATGCGCCCCATTGCTTGTACCGCCTTATCGGGAAACGCGCCGGTTGCCGTTTCCGCAGAGAGCATCACCGCATCGGTGCCATCATAAACTGCATTGGCGACGTCAAATACTTCTGCACGGGTAGGCACAGGTTGATGAATCATTGACTCCATCATCTGCGTGGCGACAATGACGGCCCTTGAGAGTTTTCGCGCCTGACGGATAATGCGCTTTTGCATCGCGGGTAACTCTGCATCACCCACCTCCACGCCTAAATCGCCCCGGGCCACCATAATGGCATCCGAGACCGCAATGATTTCATCCAATGCCTCAATCGCCTCTGCTCTTTCTATCTTAGCCACCAACGCGCCTTCACCGCCTGCTTGGCGCAACAGAGAACGCGCATGCTCCATGTCCTGGGCGCAACTTGGAAAAGAGACCGCCAAATAGTCCGCGCCCACTTCCGCTGCGAGTTGAATATCTTCTATGTCCTTATCGGTTAACGCCGGGGCGGACAATCCACCTCCTTGCAAATTGATGCCTTTGAGGCTGCTCAGTTTTCCACCCACGAGCACGGAGCAATGAATTTTCGACCCAATGACTTCAGTTACCTTCAGTGAGATGCGGCCATCATCCAACACCAACACATGCTCTGCACGCACGTCTTTAGCTAAATTTTTATAGGTGACGCTCACTTGATGCTGATTTCCGCTGTGCTCATTCAGATCAGTGTCCAATGTAAATGACTGACCTTCCTTCAGCACCACAGCATCCTCAACGAATCTGCCGATGCGGATTTTTGGGCCCTGTAGATCCAGCAACAACGCCACCGCTCTGTTGTGTCGTTGCGACAGCTCACGCACCAACGCCACACGTTTGCGATGTCCATCACGAGATCCATGGGAGAGATTCAGCCGGATTAAATCGACGCCCGCCAGAATCAAGCGTTCCATCACTTCCGGCGTGTCACAGGCAGGCCCCATAGTGGCAACAATTTTCGTTCGGCGCATCTATCTAGCTCGGTTATCCATCATGGGTTGACATGTTGCTCTAACGCAGCGACCGCTGGCAATGTTTTACCTTCCAGGAATTCAAGAAATGCGCCACCGCCGGTGGAAATATAGGAAACTTGTTCATCAATGCCAAATTGGTGAATGGCTGCCAGGGTGTCGCCACCCCCGGCCACAGAGAAAGCCTCCGACTCAGCTATCGCCAACGCCAAGGCTTTGGTTCCAGCGGCAAACTCAGGATATTCAAAAACACCCACGGGCCCATTCCAGATCACCGTACCAGCTTGTTTAATCAGCTTCTCTACTGTGGCAATTGAGTTCGGCCCAATATCCACAATTCGGTCTCCCGCTTCTATTTCGGCTACCGCTTTTATTGTGACGTCAGCATCAGCGGCAATCTTGTTTGCCACTACCACATCTTCCGGGATTGGAATGTGTGTGCCTTTTTGTTCTGCTTGTGCCATTAATTTTCTGGCTAAATCCAACAATTCCGGCTCATAAAGAGACGCGCCCACACTCTGCCCCCCGGCAGCAATAAAGGTATTCGCAATCCCTCCGCCCACGATTAATTGATCCACTTGCTCGATTAAGGATTCTAAAACAGATAGTTTAGTTGAGACTTTAGAGCCGCCGACAATGGCCACAAGTGGCCGCCTGGGGGCCTGAAAAGCTTGCGACAATGCATCCAATTCCGCCGCCAGTAAAGGACCAGCACAGGCAAGAGGCGCATAACGAGTGATGCCTTCAGTTGAGGCCTGAGCACGATGGGCAGTGCCAAAAGCATCCATCACAAACAGATCACAGAGCATCGCCATACGTTTCGCCAAAACATCTTCGTTGGCATTTTCACCGACATTGAATCGCACATTCTCTCCAACACAGATCTCCCCCGGCTTCACCACCACGCCATCTATCCAGTTATCAACGAAAGATACTTTTTGTCCCAACAACTGTTCCAAACGCGCCGCCACCGGTGCTAAGGAGAATCTGGGATCCGGCTCCCCCTCTTTCGGCCGGCCCAAGTGCGACATCACCATCACCGCCGCACCGGCTTCCACCGCATATTGGATCGTGGGCAGTGCGGCTATTATTCGAGTTTCGTCGGTAATTTTATCCCCTGCCATGGGCACATTCAGATCTTCACGAATCAAAACACGCTTGTTTTTTAATTCTAGATCCTGCATTCGTAAGAATTTCATACTTTCCTTATCTCAAACTTGATAACGGGTTAGGAGTTGTGATGTAGATTAATTCAGTCTGGCTCAATTTTTAGCTTACTGCAATTGACTCCAATAGCAGCTGGTATCCAGCAATCGATTGGCAAAACCCCATTCATTATCATACCAAGACAACATTTTGATTAAATTTCCACTTTGCTTGGTCATCTGCACATCCAAAATTGCCGAAGCAGGGTGCTGTAAAAAATCTACCGAGACTAAAGGCTCATCAGT
The DNA here is from genome assembly GCA_041940025.1 of Thiotrichaceae bacterium. Lineage (GTDB taxonomy): Bacteria > Pseudomonadota > Gammaproteobacteria > UBA5859 > UBA5859 > UBA5859. Next base: position 174,766 of record JBGTSY010000001.1, read on the forward strand.
CACCGATAAGATCCCCGCCAGGTGTTGCTCAGAGGCAGCAACAAGTGTCGCATTAATCTCATCTGCGCTGACCATTTCGGAAAACTGTAAAGTGATCTCTAGGGCAGACACATTCAAAGTGGGTACGCGCATCACCCAACCTGCAAACTTATTGGCCAACTGGGGCATCACCAACCCTAAAGCATCAGTGGCCCCTGTTTTTGTGGGCACGATGGACTGAATGGCGCTACGGGCCAAACGATAATCTTCATGTGGTCCATCCTGCAGGTTCTGATCTGCAGTAGTGGCATGAATACTGGTGATGGTCCCGGACACTATAGACCAGCGGTGCACTAAAGGCTGCAATAGGGTTGCCAAACAATTTGTTGTACAAGAGGCATTGGAAACCAGATTCATGTTGGCGTTTAATTGATGATGGTTTACCCCGTAACTTATAGTTGCATCTAACTGACCCTGAATGGGCGAAGCGGTGAGTATTTTCTTTAAACTACCGCTGATTAAGGGCGACAACTGATCGCTATGCCGGTATTGTCCGCTCGCTTCAATCAATAAATGTGGTTCAGATCCCTGCCAATCGAATGTTTCCAAAGACGAGTTTCTAAGGTAAGAAATAGTCTGGCCAGCTACCTGTAATTGACCAGCGAGCGCGCTAACTGGGACGTCCAAGGCACCGTAGGTGGAGTCATGTTGAAACAGATGTGCAGCCAGCTCTACGGGCATGGGATCGTTGACAGCGACTAAACGTAATCCTCGATCTTGGGATCCCGTACACAACAGTCGCGCCACCGCACGACCGATGCGGCCAAAGCCATTAATTGCTACATTGATCATTTGTTAGCATTAACCTTTACGGTATTGCGGTGACCTAGAGACCTTTAAGTCTGTTCTTCTAACAAACGATTGGCCCGGGAAACGATTTTGTCCACACTGAAACCAAATTTTTCAAACAAAGCCGGGCCCGGCGCTGAGGCACCAAAACTATCCATACCAATTGTGCACCCTTTGAGCCCCACATATCGATACCAATAGGTACTCTCCCCGGCTTCAATAGAGATCCGCGCAGTGATCTGTCCCGGCAGTACCGATTCTTTATAGGTGTCTTCCTGCTGTTCAAACCGTTCACAGCTGGGCATTGAAACGACACGCGTATGAATGCCCTGATTCGTTAACTGTTCCGCCGCCCCCATCGCTAAGGCCACTTCAGAGCCAGTGGCGATGAAAATTAGATCGGGCTCCTCTTTGCAGTCCTTTAGCACATAACCGCCGCGAGAAATATTAGCCAATTGCGCTTCAGTTCTAGGTTGATGTTCCAGAGTTTGCCGAGAGAATATTAAACTGCTGGGGCCATTCTGATGTTCGATAGCAGATTTCCATGCAACAAATGACTCCACCGCATCACAGGGCCGCCACACCGTCATATTTGGCATCACTCTGAGACTGGAAAGGTGCTCAATAGGTTGATGTGTTGGACCGTCCTCCCCGAGTCCAATCGAGTCATGAGTAAAGACAAATATGGTTCTCAGTGACATCAATGCAGCCATGCGCAGGGCATTACGCGCATAATCTGAAAAAACTAGAAAGGTCCCCCCATATGGAATGAATCCCCGATGCAAGGCAATGCCGTTCATGATCGCCGCCATACCAAATTCACGTACGCCATAATATAGGTAGTTACCCTCTGGCTGGGCATTGATTCCCACACTACCTTGCCAAGCGGTTAAATTCGAACCCGTCAAATCAGCGGAACCGCCAAACAACTCCGGTAACAGATTACCGTAAGCATTCAACGCCATTTGCGACGCTTTGCGACTGGCCACAGAAGGTGCCTGCTGCACCATATCAGCAATGAACGCACTCGATTTTTCATCCCAATCACTGATGAGTTGCGGTGAGGTGCGCCTGTTAAATTCGGCGGCCTGCTGCGGATACTGTGCCTGATAACGTTCAAATAACGCCTGCCAATCCCTTTGGCGCTGTTGGCCAAGCGCCACAGCATCCCAGCTATCATAGATCTCTTTGGGCATATCGAACGGTGCCTCATGCCAATCAAGCTGGTCTCGAGCGCCTTGGATCTCTTCGTCGCCTAGGGGTGCGCCGTGACAGGACTCTTTTCCTGCTTTATTGGGTGAGCCATATCCAATCGTGGTTTTACAACAAATCAGCGTTGGTTTGTCAGTCTCACTTAACGCTGCCTGGATAGCAGTATCTATCTGTACGCTGTCATGTCCATCCACATCTGCGAGTACCTGCCACCCGTAGGCGTCAAATCGCTTGACGGTATCATCTGAAAACCAGGGCGCGACCTCTCCATCTATGGAGATGCCGTTATCGTCATAAAAAACTATTAACTTGCCGAGTTTCAACGTGCCTGCCAACGCACAAACCTCATGGGAAATCCCTTCCATCAAGCAACCATCCCCGGCAAAAACATAGGTTCGATGGTCCACCAGAGGAAAATCGGCATGATTAAATTGTGCCGCTAAAGTCTTTTCCGCAATGGCCATACCAACCGCATTGGCCAACCCCTGGCCTAGAGGTCCAGTGGTGGTTTCCACTCCTGGACATTCGTGGTATTCCGGGTGCCCTGCAGTCGGACTGCCTAACTGACGAAAATTTTTAATCTCCTCGATGGAGAGATCGTAACCAGTTAAATGGAGCAGGGAATAGAGCAACATAGAACCGTGTCCATTGGAGAGCACGAAGCGATCGCGATCAGACCAATTGGGATCTTTGGGATTATGTTTAAGATATTTGCGCCAGAGCACCTGGGCGATGTCCGCCATGCCCATGGGCATACCAGGATGTCCGGAATTCGCTTGTTGCACTGCATCCATGCTCAAAGCTCGGATAGCATTCGCCAGTCGCTTTTCGTCAACCATGAGAGTCACTCTGAATTGTTAATTGCTAATTAATGTCAAATCTTCAATGGATCAGGATCCATAAGCCCTTTGGCAACTTGCATGGATCTCTTCTGATAAAGAATAAAGAAAGCAGTTTTTGCTTCACCACAGGGCGATGACAGTAGCAATCAACTGTTTATTAAGGCAGACAATCTACCCGATTCTTACCTTGATTCAACCACTTCCAAAGTTTGCGGCGGTATTATATCAAGACTTTGTCTGTATTGGATTACCCGTTTCCCAATAGACAATGATTTATAGTGAATTTCGGTGTAAACTTCACTTCATATACTTATATATAAAACCAACTTAGTCACTCCTTAAGCTAAATTCAAAATTGAAGGAACATTTTTACCATGACGGTTAACTTGTTTACCTCTGAATCTGTTTCAGAAGGTCATCCAGACAAAATGGCGGATCAAATCTCTGATGCGGTGTTAGACGCCATTTTGGCAGAGGACGTATACGGTCGCGTTGCCTGCGAAACCATGATTAAGACGGGCATGGTGGTACTGGCCGGTGAAGTGACCACCTCTGCTTGGGTGGATCTAGAAAACCTTGTCCGTGAAGTGGTCTTAGATATCGGCTACAACAGCTCAGAAATGGGATTCGACGGCGCATCCTGCGCAGTTTTGAATGCCATTGGCAAACAATCACCAGACATCGCCATGGGCGTGGATGAATCTGCCGATCACGAACAGGGCGCTGGCGACCAAGGTCTGATGTTCGGCTACGCTTCCAACGAAACCGACGTGTTGATGCCGGCACCCATTACTTATTCCCATCGATTGGTTGCCCGCCAAGCGGAAGTTCGCAAAAGTGGTCGTCTGCCCTGGCTGAGACCCGACGCCAAAAGTCAGGTCACTTTTAAATACGAAAATCATCAGCCAATCGGTATCGAGACCGTGGTGCTCTCGACACAACATGCAGAGGACATCTCGCAGTCCGATTTACAAGAAGCGGTGATGGAAGAAATTATTAAGCCAGTGCTGCCAGAGCAGTGGGTGGGTGCCGACACCAAATATTACATTAACCCAACCGGACGATTTGTCATTGGCGGTCCTGTGGGTGATTGCGGTTTAACGGGACGAAAAATTATCGTCGATACTTATGGCGGTATGGCTCGCCATGGTGGGGGGGCTTTTTCTGGAAAAGATCCCTCTAAAGTGGATCGTTCAGCTGCCTATGCGGGTAGATACGTAGCGAAAAACATTGTCGCTGCCGGTTTAGCTGACCGCTGTGAGATACAAGTGTCCTACGCCATCGGCGTGGCCGAGCCCACTTCTATTAGTGTGGACACTTTCGGCAGTGGAAAAATTGCAGACGCAAAAATTGTCGAACTAGTGCAAGAACATTTTGACCTGCGCCCCAAAGGCCTGATCGCCATGCTGGATCTGTTACGTCCGATCTATCGCACAACCGCAGCCTACGGACACTTTGGTCGTGAAAATGCAGAATTCAGTTGGGAAGCCACAGACAAAGCCGATTTGCTCAAATCTGCCGCAGGGATGTAACGCGACTATATTTAAATAGTAAATAGACACGGACAAAAAGAGGAAGACACATGAGTAGCCAACCAGCACCAAGCAACCAAGCAGATTATAAAGTCGCCGACATTTCTTTAGCCGAATGGGGGCGCAAGGAAATAGCCATCGCCGAAACAGAGATGCCGGGATTGATGGCATTGCGGGAAGAGTATGGCACCAGCAAACCCTTAGCTGGCGCGCGCATCGCAGGTTGTTTGCATATGACCATTCAAACAGCAGTGTTGATTGAAACCTTGACCGCACTGGGCGCAGAAGTGCGTTGGTCGTCATGTAATATTTTCTCCACTCAAGATCATGCCGCTGCGGCGATTGCCGCCACTGGTGTGCCGGTATTCGCCTGGAAAGGCGAAACAGAAGAAGAGTATGACTGGTGCATCGAACAAACCATTTTTGGTGCAGACGGCTGGCGACCCAATATGATCTTGGATGACGGTGGTGATTTGACAAAAATCATGCATGACGATCACCCGGAATTGATGAAAGACGTGAAAGGTTTATCTGAAGAGACCACCACTGGTGTGCATCGTCTTTATGAAATGCAACAAGCAGGAACACTTACAGTGCCTGCCATGAATGTGAACGATTCCGTCACCAAGTCTAAATTTGATAATTTGTATGGCTGTCGGGAATCCTTGATAGATGGCATCAAACGCGCCACTGATGTGATGATAGCCGGAAAAATTTGTGTGGTTCTCGGCTATGGTGACGTGGGAAAAGGATGTGCACAGGCGCTGCGAGGCATGGGTGCCGCCGTTTGGATCACTGAAATTGATCCCATCTGCGCATTACAGGCAGCCATGGAAGGATACCGCGTTGTCACTATGGAAGAAGCCGCCCCCGTCGCAGATATCTTTGTCACCACCACTGGCAACTTTCGAGTGATTAATAGTTCACACCTAGATGCGATGAAAGACCAAGCCATTGTCAGTAACATCGGTCATTTCGATTCAGAAATTGACATAGCCCACCTGCGCCAATATCAATGGGAAAATATTAAACCCCAGGTAGATCATGTCATTTATCCTGATGGCAAACGTCTTATCGTGTTAGCCGAAGGCCGTCTAGTCAATCTGGGTTGTGCCACCGGTCACCCCAGTTTTGTGATGTCCAACTCTTTCACCAATCAGGTGATGGCGCAAATCGAACTTTGGAATCATTCTGATAAATACAAAAATGAAGTCTACGTATTACCTAAAATCTTAGATGAAAAAGTGGCTCGTCTGCATTTAAAGAAAATCGGGGCACAATTGACAGAGCTTACCGACGAACAGTGCGAGTATCTCGGATTGGACAAAAACGGGCCCTACAAGCCAGACATCTATCGATACTAAACAGTTTCAATTAATCTAAAAGAACTCTTTTTAGCAATGGATTCTCAGAAAAAGTATCCGCAGCACATCAGTTTTGAATTTTTCCCTGCCAAAACCGAGGAGGGTGAAAAGAAACTGGTGCAAACCGCAAAGCAGTTAGCAACGCTCAAGCCTCACTATTTCTCGGTGACTTTTGGCGCTGGGGGTTCCACGAGAGATCGCACCCTGGATACCGTGTTGTCCCTGGCAAAAGCCACTGGCATCCCCCTCGCGCCTCATCTCTCCTGCATCGGCTCTACTAAAGCGCAGCTGTTAGATCTGCTCAATCAGTATCAAGACAATCAAATTGACAGATTGGTGGCCTTAAGGGGCGACCGCCCGACTGAAAATGCGACTAAGGGAGCGCTTAATTTCGCCTATGAATTAGTGCAATTCGTACGCGAACACACCGCTCACCACTTTCATATTGAAGTCGCGGCATATCCCGAGTTTCACCCTGAAGCAGTCAATCCTCAAGCAGATATCGATAACCTGAAACGCAAACAGGACGCGGGGGCCGATAGCGCCATTACTCAGTATTTTTATAATGCAGAGGCCTATTACCGACTGATCGATGCCTGTGAAGCCAATCGAATAGAGATGCCAATCGTACCCGGCATCATGCCGATTATGAATTTTAATCAACTCAGCAGATTCTCCGCCGCTTGCGGTGCAGAAATCCCAGCCTGGTTATCAAAAAGATTGGCGGCATATGGTGAGGATACCGAAAACTTGCAAGCCTTCGGTATCGAAGTAGTCAGCGATCTCTGTAATCAGCTGTTAGCGGCAGGCTGTCCAGGATTGCATTTTTATAGCATGAACCAAGCAGCCATTGTGGAGCAGGTTTACAATAACCTACATTTTCCCCACACCCCAACATAAAGATCTCTATGTTGTCGACATAATCATCGCTCACTATGAATAACAAAAGTTGGAGCGAACGTGATCTCAAAACCGTGTGGCGCCCGTGCACGCAAATAAAAGATCACGAAGGAACTCCACTCATTCCCATTCAAAGAGGCAAAGGGATTTGGCTGTATGATTTTGACAGTACTCGTTATCTGGATACGATGAGTTCCTGGTGGGTCAACCTATTTGGCCATGCACATGCAAAACCATTAAACAATAACTGGATCAATTGGAACATGTCATCTTGGCAGGATTCTCCCACGCCCCGGCAATCGAGTTGGCTGAAAAATTGATTGAGTCAAGCTCCCCATCCTTAACGCGTTGTTTCTGTGTGGACAATGGCTCTAGTGCCATTGAATCGGCGCTCAAAATGAGCTATCACTCTTGGTTAAATCAGGGCAAAACAAATAAAACCAAGTTTATAACTTTAAGTAACAGCTACCACGGCGAAACCTTAGATGCACTTGCCATGGGAGAAGCTTATGACGGGCGCGAACGCAGAGTTCTGCGGGTTTATGAGTATGCATTGACGCAGGAGGTTGTGCTTAAACTGTTGGGTAACGTGATTTACTTTATGCCGCCTTACATGATCACAGAAGCACAAATCGATATACTTGCGGAGGTCGCCATGCTGGGTATAGAACGAGTGACTCTAAATTAATGCGCGAATCCAGACTATACACTAATCAACCTCTAGAACCTGGAGACGAGATCACTTTAGAAAATGAACGCCACCATTATTTAATCAGAGTATTACGCCATCCAAGAGGCGCACCATTAACACTTATTAATGGCGACGGTCGGGAACTGCTGGGCAACCTCGTTTACGCGGATCAAAAAATAGCGCGCATTCAAGTGACTGACGCCGTCAGCGTTGACAAGGAATCTCCACTCGAAATACATCTCTATCAAGCTCTAACAAAAAACGAAAAGATGGACTGGATAATACAGAAAGCGACGGAACTGGGCGCCGCCTCCGTTCATCCGATACTGACTGAATATAGTCAACGACCTTTTCAGGAGCATAAAGTTGCCTCTAAACTAGAACACTGGCAGCGCATTGTGATCGGCGCCACTGAGCAGTGCGGTCGCGCACGACTGATGCAGGTCACTCCACCCACACATTATGCCAGTGCGTGGGCACAGAGTACGGGGGAGAAAGTTATCTGTACGCCACTGCGAGAAAAAGCACCACAAATGAACAGGATTTCAACTCGACTAAGTCTATTTATCGGCCCTGAAGGTGGGTTCTCACCCAGCGAAATCGAACATGCGGTAAATGAGGGTGCCCATTTACTTTCTCTTGGGCCGAGAATATTGCGCACAGAAACCGCCGCAGTCGCCGCCCTGACCGTGGCACAATGGCAATCTGGAGATCTATGTTTGCGCTGAAAACATCTCTGACGAAAGTTGGCGGATTTGAATCATTACGGGACTAGATATGGCTATCAAACAACTACAGACAGTACCACATTTGACTGTCGCTCCCAGTGGCCCGGTACTGGCCATGGAGCAACAATTTTTAGACAAACAAATTGAAATTGAGGCCTGGTTTCGCGATCAGTGGCACCAAGTACCACCACCCTTCTATTCTTCGGTGGACTTGAGAAACGCGGGGTTTAAATTGGCTCCGGTAGACACCAATCTGTTTCCCGCAGGTTTTAACAATCTCAATCCTGCATTCATGCCGCTCTGTATTCAGGCCGTTCAGACGGCGATAGAAAAATATTGTCCCAAAGCTTGCCGCGTGTTGATAGTGCCGGAAAATCACAGCCGTAACAAATTTTACTTCGAAAGTTTAGGCACGCTACACGATATTATTCAGACTGCCGGTTACGATGTTCGCATCGGAACTTTTAGAGAAGATGTGATAGAGCCCATTGAAGTTGACTATGGAGCCGGCAAAACGCTTAAAATGGAACCACTGATTAGAGACGGAGATCGGCTCCACATAGACAACTTCAATCCCTGCTTAATTATTTGCAACAATGACCTCAGCAGTGGTGTCCCTGAGATCTTGCAAGGTGTGACACAACCTATTTTACCGCCGCTCACTCTGAGCTGGACTCATCGTACTAAGACGTCACATTTTAGTCACTACACAGAAATCGCGCAAAAATTTGCGAAGCTAATCGATATCGATCCCTGGGTTATCACGCCTTTTCATCGCAATTGCGGAACCGTAAACTTTAAGACCGGGGAGGGCCAAGACTGTTTAACAAAAAATGCAGAAGTGCTGCTAACAGCCATCGGTAATAAATATCAGCAGTTTGGCATCAAAGAAGACCCTTTTGTGGTGGTAAAAGCTGACTCTGGTACCTACGGCATGGGTGTGATGAGTATTCAAAGCCCAGAAGAGTTAATCAAACTGAATCGCAAACAACGTACGCGCATGAGCACCAGCAAAGATGGTATTGCTATCAGCAAAGTTATCTTACAGGAAGGTATCTACACCTTTGAAAACTGGGGAGATGATCAAGCCGTCGCCGAACCGGTTGTGTATCTCATCGATCACTTTGTAGTGGGTGGTTTTTATCGGGTACATAAAAATCGCAGTACCACAGAAAACTTAAACGCACCCGGTATGCACTTTGAGCCCTTGGCATTCGCCGAATCTTGCAACACACCGGATCCTCATCGCTCCGTATCGGCCGCGCCCAATCAATTTTATGCCTATGGCGTCATTGCGCGTCTGGCCACATTGGCAGCGGCCTATGAACAGTTGGCTTTAGGTGATACTGACAGATGAATAAGCGCCTTGGGATCCTCATGGATCCAATCGAAAAAATTCACTATAAAAAAGACACCACATTAGCAATGCTTTGGGAGGCAAGTCGTCGTGGATGGTCAATTGACTATTTCGAAATGTCAGATCTCTATGTGGAAAGCGGCATCGCGAAGGCTGGTGCCAGAAAACTTAAGGTATTTCAAAATCCACAAAAATGGTTTGAATTATCTGCAACAGAAATGATCGAATTGGGCGATCTGGATGTGATTCTCATGCGCAAAGATCCTCCATTTGATGCGGAATATATTTATGCAACCTATATTCTCGAATTAGCCGAATCATTGGGAACTTTGGTGATCAATAAACCTCAAAGTTTACGGGATGCCAACGAGAAAATTTTTACCGCCTGGTTTCCAGAAATTTGTCCACCCTTCCTCTTGTCACGCAATATGGATCGCTTAAGAGAATTCTACAAAAAAGAGCAAGACGTCATCATCAAGCCGCCCGATGGCATGGGGGGCGAATCTATTTTCAGGATCCAGCCGGGTGATCCCAACGCCTCAGTCATACTGGAAACACTCACACAACACGGGACTGAGTTAGCCATCGTGCAAAAATATATTCCTGACATTATAAAAGGGGACAAAAGAATCCTGATGATTAACGGCGAGCCGATTCCCTACGCCCTGGCGCGCATACCCGCAGAGGGTGAAACTCGTGGCAATCTGGCGGCTGGAGGATCGGGAAAAGCAGTTGAACTCACCCATCGGGATCGAGAAATCTGCGCAAGAGTGGGGCCCGTTTTACGTGAGAAGGGGTTGGTGTTTGTCGGCTTGGATGTGATTGGTGATTTTTTGACCGAAGTGAATGTCACCAGCCCAACTTGTGTGCGTGAATTGGATAGTCAATGTCATCTCAATATATGCGCAGATTTCTTTGATGTCATTGAACACAGCTTAAGTGAATCTCATTTTACCTAAACCTGAAGCCACCGATTAAAAGATATTTCACTCGGCATTTAGATTAAACCACTCTAGTTAGACTGCTAGTGACAAAACAGATACCAGCTACGACGCCTCTTAAGGCATCTTAGACGGCATACATTTAATTTAATCTGTTCTATCTAATATGCCTAAATAGGCAATAATAGACGATGAAAGAAACTAAGCTCTAGCGAATCACAAACTACTTTTTTGTCTGGAGCCACACCCGCTTCCCACACAGTTGACATGAAAACAAGCGCTAAAATAATCAAACAACTTTTAATTTTTTATTCTCGATCGAATCTGCCGATCAATCACAAGAAATAGAAACGCCCATCATCAAGTGATCCATCAAATCTACTCTTAGTGCTGATTTAAGCAACCACCCTTTATTCTTTCAATTCGCACCGAATATTAGTCAAGCGACTGATTCTGTTAAGGAATAATTGCACGCCTAATTTCAACGTGCCGGCCTATCATCAACGAGATCTGTGATTTTGGCTCGGGAATTGCGTTGCAAATAAAACCCGAGTCTCACTGGTTACTGTTTTATGCGCCGGATCCCGACATGGTGAAGCCGATCAGATCTGCCCGTAAAATGGCTACCAAGGAGACCATAAACTATCTCTGCAGCCTTAAAATTGAATGTCGATATAATAGGTTAGAAAATTTTAAAACGTTAAGCTTGATTGCAACCAGATAAATTGATTTGACTGAGCATCATCCCTGAACTATGTCCGGATTTGTCATCTATTACGAAGATACCGCCGAAAACCACCTGGGAACGGCGATCATAGCGGCTGCGGCGATCCATCTTGTTTTGTTGCTGGGCATTCAGTTCACCATGCCCGAAAAAAGAGAGCAGATCTCTCCCACATTAGAAATCACACTGCTCAGTCATCTCAGCGATGATAAGCCGGAAAAAGCCGATTTTCTGGCGCAAAGTAGTCAATTAGGGGGAGGATTTGAAGAAAAAACGGCGAAAGTCACCTCGCCTGATGTGGCACCTTTCCCTGATGATGAACTACAACCGATAGCTGAGGAAATCTCTGTCTGGTCGAAAGCGAGCCGCAAAGAGGGAGACTGGAAGTGGGTGACCACCAAAGCGCCTTCCAGTCACCGAGTACCTTTTGATATCGTGAACGCGCCCGATCCCATTCCCCTAGAAGAAAACAATCGGCAACAACAAATCGTGAACCGAAGTGAACGTATCGCCAGTCTCAAAGCGCAAATTGAAGAGCAACGAGAGATGTATGCCAAACGTCCAAGACAGCGGTACATCTCTGCTAGCACCATGGCCTCCAGAGACGCGCTTTACATGGAAAAATGGCGCCTGAAAGTAGAAAAGGTGGGTAACTTGAATTATCCAGATGAAGCCTTACGAAATAACTTATCTGGCAGCGTGCGTCTCGATGTGGCTATTAATCAAGATGGTACTGTTCATGAAATCCTTCTTCGTCAATCTTCAGGCTACCAAATATTGGATGATGCCGCGATCCGCAGTGTGCGATTAGCCGCTCCCTTCGATCCTTTACCGGCTGAAATCAAAGTCGATACGGATATCTTACATATTATCCGAACTTGGAAATTTACCACCGATACCTTGACCAGCCGCTAATTGACACGAATCTCTTAATCTCAGCTGAGTCCTGAACCAAATAGAGGTAGAATGGTGTCCTATGTCGCAATCTAACTTTCTAGCAAATCAATTCATGGTGGCTATGCCACAATTGGCCGATCCCAACTTTTTTCATAGCGTGAGCCTAATCTGTGAGCACAATGAGAATGGCGCCATGGGTATCGTTATCAATCGTCCTTTGGAAATATCCCTGGCGGATGTACTGGACCATATGGAAATCGAGCCTATTGATTCCAATGTGGCTCGGCTAATGGTCTATGCCGGTGGCCCTGTGGAAACCGAGCGGGGTTTTGTCATTCATGACGCCAGCGAAACCTGGAACAGCTCATTAATTATTTCTGACACCCTAGCGGTGACCACTTCAAGAGATATCCTAGAGGCGATTGCACGAGGTGAAGGACCGAACAAATCACTGGTAGCATTAGGATACGCTGGCTGGGCTGCCGGGCAACTTGAAGAAGAGATAATAAAAAACGCTTGGTTGAGCGCTCCAGCAACCGACTCCATCTTATTTGAAACAGAGTTTGAGAAACGCTGGGAGGCAGCCGCTGCCTTAGTGGGTGTCAATGTACATTTACTCTCTAGTGAAACGGGCCACGCATAAATGAGGAATGAACACAATTAAGAAAATGGCACCTGAGTTTTCTATTGACTGGGCAAACAGTAACCTGTGGCCACTATCTCCCCATGAAACCTGAACGAATTATAGGATTTGATTTCGGACTCAAAAGGATTGGTGTGGCACTGGGAAACAGACTCACTCTCTCTACTCAATCCCTCACCACTTTAGCTGCGAAAGAGGGCAAACCGGATTGGAATCAGCTCAAGGCCCTAGTTGAAGAATGGGATCCGGAAAAAATGATTGTCGGTGTGCCTCAGTTTGATGATAATGCCCACCCGACGGGTCAATTGGCCTTGCGATTTGCTCGGCAACTTGAGGGCAGGTACGGCATCCCGGTGGAGACTATTGATGAATACCTGTCGTCGGTGGAAGCTGCCTCGCGAGTAAAAAGAGATCCGTCGAAAAAAACTCAGAAAATGGGATTAGATGCCGAGGCGGCACAGATCATATTGCAAACATGGCTAGCACAACAGATGCAGCAAGAGAGATGAGTTTAGACGCACCCAAGTTAGTTCACAAAATCAATCAAGAGGTAACAGTTCTTTTAAAAGAGCGACAAATATGCGATCCCCTATTGATAGGCATTCGTACCGGTGGCGTATGGCTCGCAGAGTCGTTGCATGCACATCTTAATTGCAAATCACCCTTAGGCAAATTAGATATCTCTTTTTACCGAGACGATTTCTCCCGTATTGGGTTGCACCCGCAAGTTAAACCATCACACATTCCTTTCTCCCTTGAAAACCGCGATGTGATATTAATTGATGATGTCCTGCAAACCGGGCGTACCATTCGCGCCGCCTTAAACGAAATATTTGATTATGGTCGTCCTAACTGTGTCATTCTCGCTGTTTTGGTAGAACGCAATGGACGCGAGTTACCTATCCAAGCCGATGTGGTGGGTGCCCATGTTTCATTACAATCCGATCAAACCATCGAATTGTCAGGGCCGTCCCCATTAGAACTCACTATTCAGAAACGCCAGGGATCAGAGTTCCAATGAGTCTCATTGCACCTTCACTACAAATCGATGAACAAGGAAGACTGCGCCACTTCTTAACCACAGAAGGATTGAGTCAAGATCTACTGACTGAAATCATGGATGTCGCCGAATCTTTTATGTCAGTCGCACACAGAGAGACTAAAAAGGTACCTTTGCTTCGCGGAAAAACCATTGCAACCCTCTTTTTTGAAGCGAGCACTCGAACGAGAACAACATTTGAGTTGGCGGCCAAACGATTGTCTGCGGATGTAATCAATGTCGGCATCAGTACCTCAGCAACAAATAAAGGGGAAACTCTGTTAGATACCCTACGGAATCTCGAAGCGATGAACGTGGATATGTTTGTGGTTCGGCATGAGAGTAGCGGTGCAGCACATTTCATGGCCGCGAATGTTGCGGAACATGTCGCAGTGATTAATGCGGGCGATGGCAATCATGCCCATCCCACCCAAGCGATGCTGGATCTTTTTACTATTCGTCGACACAAACCGGACTTCAGTCAGCTGACCATCGCAATTGTGGGCGACATCTTGCACTCCAGGGTCGCGCGCTCCCACATGCATGCGTTAAAGACCTTAGGGGTGAAAGAATTACGCATCATCGGACCCAAAACTCTGATACCTGCTGGTGTAGAAGATTTAGGCGTGAACGTATTTAATCATTTAGAACCGGGTATCGAAGGCGCAGATGTGGTGATGATGTTACGTCTTCAGCGGGAACGCATGATCGGCGCCCTATTGCCTAGCGCACATGAATATTTCCAATGTTACGGTCTAACTGAGTCCGTCTTAAAAGCAGCAAATGACAATGTTCTAGTGATGCATCCCGGACCAATTAATCGGGGTGTAGAAATAGATTCAAGAGTGGCGGACGGGCCCAAGTCCGTCATCTTACAACAGGTCACCCATGGCATTGCAATTCGTATGGCTGTGATGTCGATGTCGATGCGTACACATGACGGGAGTTCTGCCATTGAACAACCGAATTAAAATCCAAAATGGTCATATAATTGATCCTAAAAACGGCATCGATGAAGTGGGCGATCTATATATTGAAGCCGGCAGAATCGTCGCGCCTCAAGCGGAAAAGTTTAAAGACGCCATCAAGATTGATGCATCGAAACAGATCGTGTGTCCTGGACTAATCGATCTCAGGGCAGCGTTGAGAGAACCTGGACAAGAGCATAAAGGTACGGTGCAGAGTGAAACTTCCGCAGCGGCAAAGGGCGGCATCACTCGAGTAGTCATCGAGCCGGATACGACGCCGGTGATCGATACCCCGGCTGTTGTAGAGTTAATACAACAGAGAAATCACCAGGCAGGCTTATGCCATGTGTCTATATTAGGCGCCCTGACCCAGGATCTGCATGGGCAACAGATCAGCGAGATGGGCGCACTCGCCAAATCCGGCTGTTTGGGCGTGAGTCAGGCACGAGAAAACCCGACCGATTTAAATCTTTGGCGTCAAGCAGTGTCCTATGCGAGCACCTTTAATTTACCTGTGTTTACTCATGCTCTTGATGCTGACTTAAGAGATCAGGGAGTGATGCACCAAAGTGCTATCAGTACCCGTCTCGGCATGAGAGGGATCCCACACTGCGCAGAAACAGTTGCAGTCGCTTCCCAGTTATTGATTTTCGAAGAAACCAAAAGCCCAGGACATTTTTGTAATTTAACCAGCGAAAAAGCTTGCCGCATGGTGGGTCGAGCCAGATTTGACGGCGTACCTGTCACCAGTGATGTTGCTGTCCATCACCTATTTTTGACTCACGAACATCTAATCGATTTTGACAGTCGCTACCTAGTGCACCCGCCGCTGCGCAGTGAACCGGATCGACAGGGTTTAATAAAAGGATTAAGAGACAATATCATTCAATCGATCTGTTCCGATCATTTGCCTCATGAAGCTGACGCCAAATTGGCTCCCCTAGATCAAGTTGAATCGGGGATCTCTGGATTGGAGACCTTACTCTCTCTGGTAGTTAAATTGGCGCGTGATGCCGACTTTAAGCTCAGTGAATTACTCGCAAAGGTAACCTGTGAGCCTGCGGAAATTATTGGCTTAGATACGGGACATTTAGCAATCGGCGCACCGGCAGATATTTGCATATTTGATTTAAATGCCCACTGGAAAGTAAAAGGCAATGAATTTACCAGCCAGGGAAAACACACACCCTTCGAAGGTTGGGATCTACCGGCACCCGTCACCCATACTTTGCTAGATGGGCGATTGGTGTATCAAAAGTAGCCTATGCGCCAACCTAACATTTTTGACACCCCTGTGGAAATACGACACATCACAGAACATTTGGGTGATACCTATATTTTTAAATTGTATGCGCCCGATGTGGCTGCGTCTGCAAAGCCAGGACAATTTGTACAGCTTCAGTGTCATGAGCTGTTACCTCTACGTAGGCCTTTTTCTTTATTAAGTGCGGATGCAAAGAGTGGCGAAATTGAAATCCTATTTAAACAAGTGGGCGAAGGCACGAGGCTGCTCACGAATTGCAAAGTGGGTGCGTCTGTGCAACTGCTTGGACCAATCGGTAATGGTTTCCAATTAAATCCTACTCGACAACATGCACTGTTAATCGGTGGTGGAGTCGGCATGCCACCGATTCTCTTCTTAGCAAGGTGCTTACAAAAACAAGGTATCGAGACGATTCTATTTTTGGGATCAGAAATTCCCTTTCCGTTTTCTGATCACGCCACCAAAGAGACGCTGCCTGGTATTTCGACTGCTGTGGATCGAGTTTACCCAGAGGCGGAACAACTAGGCATTCCCAGTCGCCTTGCCAGTGCGCAAAATATTGCTGGATGTTATTCTGGTTATGTCACTGATTTAGCCAATGATTGGCTGAATCAAATCACGGATAAACAGAAAAATGAACTCTGTATTTACGCCTGTGGTCCCACACCAATGTTACAAGCGAGTGCGGCACTTGCTGGGGCGCACAGTTTACCAAGCCAACTCTGTGTAGAAGAGTATATGGCTTGCGGAGTGGGAGGTTGCGCCGGGTGTGTCATTGAAACCGAGTCAAAGGGTGAAGTCAAAATGCAACGAGTATGTGTGGATGGACCTGTATTCGATGGCGCGACAATTTTTGTGAATCAGTAGAGGCTGGACAGGATGAAACAAACGGCGTTAAACCCGCCTCTGAAATAAAAGCAGTCAAATCAGGGGGGATTTTTATTTTGATTCTAGACTGAGAGATGTCAGTCCGCCTTCAAACCGTCCCTCATCTCCCTCTTCATCTAATTTTAATTTTAAACGTAAATCGTTCATTTGATCCGCATATCGCAGACCATCTTCCGCTTTAATCTTTCCTGATCGGATCAGATGATAGAGTGATGTCTCAAAAGTTTGCATACCAGATTCTTGCTGCTTGCGCATATCCTCTTTCAACAGGTTGATTTCACCTCGACGAATATGTTCTGCAACTAATGGCGTATTGATCAACAATTCCACCGCCAAAACACGGCCATCCTCACGGGCACTAGGAATCAGACGCTGCGCCACTATCGCTTTTAAGTTTAACGATAGTTCTAAAAATAACTGTTCAGCCCTGTCTTCCGGCCAGAAATGACGTATCCGATCCAAGGCCTGATGCGCATTGTTGGCATGTAGTGTGGACAGACAGAGGTGACCCGTTTGCGCATACTGCATGGCATAGCGCATGGTCTCTTCAGTCCGCACTTCACCAATCACCAACATATCTGGAGACTGACGTAACGCATTTTGCAGTGCCACAGAGTAACTGCCACAATCTACTCCCACTTCTCTTTGGCTGACCAACGATCTCTCATTGGCAAAAATGAATTCCAACGGCTCTTCAATACAGATAATGTGACCGTCTTTGTGAGTACTTCTATGATGCACCATCGCTGCCAAAGAGTGCGATTTACCTGAGTCTGTAGGACCCACTACTAAGATTAAACCCTGCTTCTCTAAACATAGGGACTCCAGTGCATCAGGCAATCCTAGTTCGTCGACGGTGGGTATCTGTGAGCTGATATATCGAATTACCATCGCCGCATGATCTTTTTCACGATACGCACTAATCCGAAACCGTCTCTGTTGATCATCGGTGTACCCACCGTTATATTCATGTTCCGCCTGAAACTGATTCCAATCCGCCTCTTCCATAATGCTATGGACCATGCGGTTGACCTGCTCTACTCGAAGTACCCTACTATCTAGAGGTTGTAATTTTCCTTGAACCTTGACGTAAGGGGGGGCATCAACATGAATAAAGAGATCTGTTCCATGGCGCGCCACCAGTTTTTGTAACAGACGTTGCAACTGAGATTTAGCAACGGGAGACTTCATAACCATGACGCCAACGAATTGTCTTGGTACAAACTAGAACATATCCTTATTGGCTGCTTTAGACTTGGCATCCTGCTTAGAAATGACTCCCTTTGCCACCAAATCCTGCAAACATTGGTCAAGGGTCTGCATACCCATATTCTGGCTCGTTTGAATGGCGGAATACATTTGCGCCACCTTATCTTCACGAATCAGGTTTCGAATCGCGGGCGATCCAATCATGATTTCATGGGCTGCGACTCGACCCCCACCGGTCTTCTTCAGCAAGGATTGCGAAATCACCGCACGTAACGATTCCGACAACATGGAGCGCACCATTGGTTTTTCCCCTGCTGGGAACACATCAATGATGCGGTCGATGGTTTTTGCCGCTGAGCTGGTGTGCAATGTACCGAACACCAGATGCCCCGTTTCCGCGGCAGTTAATGCCAAACGAATGGTTTCCAGATCCCGTAACTCACCCACCAAGATGATGTCTGGATCTTCCCGCAATGCAGAACGCAATGCTTCATTAAAGCCTAAGGTGTCCCGATGCACTTCCCTTTGGTTAATGAGGCATTTTTTTGAGGTGTGCACAAATTCGATAGGATCCTCGATGGTCAAGATATGCTCGTGTCGAGTTTCGTTCACATAGTCCATCATCGCTGCCAGAGTGGTACTCTTGCCCGAACCGGTGGGACCGGTCACAAAGACACAGCCACGCGGCACTTCAACGATTTCCTTAAAAACCGACGGACACTTTAAGTCTTCCAGACTTAAGATCTCCGAGGGAATGGTTCTGAATACCGCCCCCGCACCTCGATTCTGATTGTACGCATTCACACGAAATCGGGCTAAGCCAGGGATTTCAAAGGAAAAATCCGTCTCGAAGAATTCCTCATAGTCCTTGCGTTGCTTGTCGTTCATAATGTCATAAATCAGCCCATGGACGTCCTTATGGCTTAATTCCGGCATATTGATTCGGCGAATGTCACCATCGATACGAATCATTGGGGGTAACCCGGCAGAAAGATGAACGTCTGAGGCATTATTCTTCACAGCAAAACTGAGTAATTCGGTAATATCCATGTAAAATTCCTAATGATAGAAAGACAAGCTCCCAATAGCTTTTTTCTGCCGAAATGACAGAATCCTTAGCACCAAAAAGCACACAGCAGCTGAAAAATGCGCTACAGCAGATCCATCTGCGGATCCAACGGGCTGCTGTGCAAGCAAATCGTCCAACGGAAGACATTTCTTTATTAGCAGTGAGCAAAAAACAGCCCCTTTATCAGATGAAAAAGCTATTTTCGTTGGGACAACAGACCTTTGGTGAAAGTTACGCTAGTGAGGCGAAAGAAAAACAGTCCAATTGGAAAACTGATCTCGTGGAATGGCACTTTATCGGCCCCTTGCAATCCAACAAGACACACTATATTGCTGAACACTTTCAGTGGGTGCAAAGTGTGGATCGAGCGAAACTGATTTCCCGTCTTGCCGCACAGCGTCCCGCTCATCTAGCGCCACTGAATATTTGCATTCAGATCAATATCAGCGCCGAGACCAGTAAGGGAGGATGCCAACTAGAGGAGGTATGGAACTTAGCCAGTCAGGTTGCTTCATCTGCCAACCTCAACTTACGTGGACTCATGAGTATTGGCAGCAAACAGATTGAACACTCTGAATACCAACAGATGCACAATCTATTTTCCGAATTAAAAGCGCGATACCCGCAGGTGGACACCCTGTCCATGGGCATGTCGGCAGATCTGGAAACGGCTATCCAACATGGTGCCACTATGGTCCGAATTGGTAGCGATCTATTTGGCTCCAGAGAGAATCACCATTGTGCCTAAACTATTCATTGGTTATGGTATCGGTCCGCTAACTGGAGTCGAATGAGAATGGCTGAAAATATTGTCTTTATTGGGGGTGGGAATATGGCGCGCAGCCTGATTGGCGGTCTGTTGCAAGCAGCGCACCCACATGAAAATCTATTTGTGGTCGATCCTAATTTAGAGGCGCGTCAGCTGTTGCAAAGTCAGTTTGATATATCCATCCAAGCCACAGCAGAAAATGTCTTACCGCAAGCAGATGTGATTCTGTTAGCTGTGAAGCCGCAAGTTTTAAAAACGGTGTGTGAAGACATCGCGCCAATGTTAAAACAACGCCCTTGTTTGATTATCTCCATCGTTGCCGGGATCGAACTCAGCAGCATCAATCAATGGCTTGGTAGTGATAACGCTATTGTGCGGGTCATGCCCAACACACCTGCGTTGATTGGAGAGGGTGCCTCTGGGCTCTATGCGAATGCCAAGGTGTCAGACAAGCAGAAAAAGAGCGCACAAAAAATTTTAGATGCAGTTGGGAGCACCGTTTGGGTGGCCTCCGAAAAGATGCTGAATGTGGTGACCGCATTATCGGGTAGCGGACCAGCGTACTATTTTTATTTCATGGAAATCATGATTCACTGGGCAAAGGCAGCTGGCTTACCTGAAGATATCGCAGAAACGCTCACTTTAAATACAGCCAAAGGTGCGGCCATGATGGCATTAAGTAGTGAGATGGAAGTGGACGAACTCAGACGACAAGTGACCTCAAAGGGAGGGACCACTGAAGCCGCCCTGAAAAGTTTAGAATCTGATAATCTAGAACAACTGTTGTCACGGGCGTTAGAGGCGGCCAATCTGCGTGCTGATCAGTTGGCCAAGGAATTGGGGGGAAATCAATGAGCGGAAATTATATACAAAATGCAGCCGTCTATTTAATTGAGTTGCTATTTGGATTGTACATTCTCATTGTCCTAGTACGCTTTTTGTTGCAGACTGCAAGAGCAAACTTTTATAACCCCATTTCACAATTTGTAGTCAAGGCCACGAATCCCCTTTTGGTTCCACTGCGTCGCATTATCCCTGGATATGGAGGCGTAGACATCGCTGCATTGGTGTTACTCTACCTATTACAGGCCATTAAAATCACGGTACTTAAAATCCTCACTAGTACACCACTGGTTCCTTTGGCACTGGCTATCGCAGCGTTGGCATCTTTGGTGGATCTGATAACGAAATTTTATTTCGTCACGATTTTTATCCAAATACTGATGAGCTGGATCAATCCAATGGCACGAAATGACATCCTGGATTTACTCCACTCGCTCAACGAACCCATTATGCGCCCCGCGCGCAATTTACTGCCACCAATGGGGGGTATAGATTTTTCGCCCATCATCGTCATTGTCATATTGCAACTTGTTGGAATGTTAATTGTTGCCCCATTAAATGATTTATCTATGCAAATTACTCTGGGTAGCCTACGTGGCTTTTAGCACGCTTCGGTGAGGCGATATACTTGCAAAGTTTCACACCCTATTGTATTCAAACACACTGCTCACTCTTGGCTTTAAGGCGTGGTCCGGAAGGGCCATCAACAATGATGTACATCTTCAGTGATTTCACTGCGATTCAGTTCACACTACTAAATTGATATGCAAAATAAATACGCAAATAGCGTTGGATTAGTGCAACCACAAAGCTGCACCTTCAAAGAACCCATTCGTTTGGCCTGTGGTCGTCAATTAAACGAGTATCAACTCGTTTACGAGACTTACGGCACTCTCAATGAAAAAAGAAATAACGCTATCTTGGTTTGCCATGCATTGAGTAGTGATCATCACGCAGCTGGATATCACCATGAAGATGACTCTAAACCAGGATGGTGGGAAGTCTATATTGGCCCAGGGAAACCCCTGGATACAGATAAGTTTTATATTGTCTGTGCTAATAATCTTGGAGGCTGTAGTGGTAGTACTGGTCCCACGAGTATCAATCCTGAAACTGGCAATGCCTATGGGCCAAACTTCCCTATCGTGACGGTTTCCGATTGGGTAAACAGCCAAAAAAAATTAATGGATGTTCTGCAAATTTCCCAGTGGGCTGCTGTCGTCGGAGGTAGTCTAGGCGGTATGCAAGCATTGCAATGGTCAATTGATTATCCTGATCTATTGCGACATGCCATAGTGATCGCATCTGCGCCAAAATTATCTGCGCAAAACATTGCCTTTAACGAAGTCGCGAGGCAGGCGATAAAGAGCGATCCTCATTTTCATGATGGATACTATTACGACTATCACTCATTGCCTCAGGGTGGATTAAGTTTAGCGCGCATGCTGGGACATATTACCTACCTTTCCGATGATGCTATGGGCTCTAAATTTGGACGTGCGCTGAAAGCCAATGGATATCATTATGGCTATGATGTGGAATTTGAGGTAGAGAGTTATCTTAGATATCAAGGCTCTCGATTTGCCAACCAGTTTGACGCCAACAGCTACTTACTGATGACAAAAGCATTGGACTATTTTGATCCTGCCAAAGATTTCGGCAATGATCTTGCGGCTGCTTTGGCTCCTACTTTATGCCGCTTTTTTGTCATTTCATTCACTAGCGACTGGCGATTTTCACCCAATCGATCTCAGGAGATAGTGAATGCATTGCTCACTCACAACAAGCCCGTCTCTTATGTTGAAATTAGTGCACATCATGGACATGATGCGTTTTTAATGCGTATCCCCGAATATATAACCGTATTCACCACCTACATGCAGCAGGTTGCCAAAGAATGTCAGCTGTGACCTTACGCCCCGATCTGGCCATTATCAGTGATTGGATCCAACCTGGTAGTCGTGTTCTTGATCTGGGCTGCGGTAATGGCACTCTATTGGAACAGCTAAGGGAAACAAAAGAAGTCAGCGGCTACGGCATAGAGTATGACATCGAAAATATAAATAGTTGTATTCAACGCGGTATCAATGTCATTCACCGCAATTTGGATAAAGGTCTTGCAGAATTTGGCAATGACTCTTTCGACTATGTAATCATGAGCCAAACGATTCAGGCAATGCATTACCCAGATAGAGTATTAGTTGAAATGTTACGGGTAGGACGAGATTGCATGGTCACTTTTCCCAATGCCGGACATTGGGCTGCACGACTGCATTTGGCGTTAAAAGGCAGAATGCCTCAAAGTAAAGCGCTTCCTCATGAATGGTACAATACGCCAAATTTACACCTGTGTTCGGTAGTGGATTTCGAAGCGCTCTGCCACCAACTTGGGATTGTCATTGTATCCAGAACGATGGTGGATTATCGCTACAATCAAAATCTTTTTCTTCGAGCGCTGCCTAACCTTTTAGGTGAAATTGCGATTTATCATATTCGAAAAAAATAAATTAGATATGTGTCCTTAGCTGGTTGATGAGGGAATGGATGGCGCTAAGATAACTTTTTCCGAATATATTTAAATGATTTAGTAAATGGTACAAATTGTAAATTAACTGACGTGTTTCGTATCCGCCATCCAATGGCCACAAGCGGTGATAGGAGTGAGATAAACTAGGCGGCACACCACCAAATAGTTCGGACATCGCAAGATCCACTTCCCTGTCTCCATAGTAAAGTGCAGGATCAAACAGAGCCGGTTGTCCGTCAATAGTCTCCGCTATATTGCCCGACCAAAGATCACCATGCACCAGTGAGCAAATGGGCTGATGGCCAGCAAGCAAACTTGGTACTGCATCAATTACCCGTTCGATGGAGCAGACGTCCTCTGCGCTCAGTTTAGATTTGGCCCAATTTAATTGCGGTGTCAATCTTGCCTGTTGCCAAAATTGTGGCCAGTCTACGCACCATGGATTTTGTTGTTCAGTGGCACCTATAAAATTGTTCCCGTGCCAACCGAATTGAGAATGAGTGATCTGATGCAGCTCCACTAATCTACGTGCATATCCCGTCCAGTCCTGTACCGGACGCAGCGGAAGGTATTCCAACACCAACAGCACCTGCCCCTGTATCGGTTGAACTTTATAGATCTGAGGCACTCTAAATGAAGATTGCTGCAAAAACCTCAAGGCATCGGCTTCAGCGTTGAATTGGTGGACCGAATCAAGAGCGCCCCTTTTTAAAAAATACTCTCCCTGTGATGTGCGCGCACGCAAACAATTACTGATACTCCCGCCTGACAATTGAGTAATTTCGATGAGATCTATATTTGAACCAAATATATGCTTTAACGCAGCATCAATTTGCAGTGAAAACTCATTAATATGGGTTGACAATTTTTAGATCCTTAAGTTGTACACATGCGCCAACAATACAGACAGATCAAAGCCAATATATTGACGACAGCTAAGATTGCAATAAAAAAGTATATATAACCAATTGATAATTATATGATTATATGGATTGATTAAAAAATGACCAAATCGATTATAGAGCGTCCAGTTGCGGCTTCTAGGGCTTTTTCCGAAACTAATCCACAGAGTTATCCACAAAAACTGTGGATAGTCTATTGACCAATTTACTTTGCCTCTCATGTGTAGCATGCGACTTGAACCATTGCGATAGATCTCAAAGTCTCACTATAGGGTGCGCCATAGTAAAAAACACTGGCTTATTCAGCCCATTAATTAGTTAAGATAAACACCATTCAGTCAAAAGTGTGGCCTCAATAGTTATCCACATATGCACATTTTTTTATATTAGTAATATCAGTTGGTTATTTAATATTGATTAAACCATATGCAGTCAAAGTAGTGTTGGTTAGATTTCCACCAGCATGCCATAGCCGGTATTGTGAGCATGTCTAATCAAGTCGTAAAAGTCGCCCTGCCAGTTCCACTGCGGCAATCTTTTGATTATCTGGCCGAACGCCCCGTGCCTATAGGTAGCAGAGTAAAAGTACCCTTCGGCAAACAAAAAAAGATTGGCATCGTCGTTGGCTATGGATCTCACTTATCACCCGAAAATTTGCGTCCTATAGAAGGATCCCTTGACCAGACGCCTCTGCTCCCACCACGGATGCTCGAACTTCTTAAATGGTGTGCAGAATATTACCAAGCACCTATTGGAGAGCAAATATTTGCAGCCATACCCACAAAACTTCGATCTG
This sequence comes from Thiotrichaceae bacterium, assembly GCA_041940025.1. Taxonomy (GTDB): domain Bacteria; phylum Pseudomonadota; class Gammaproteobacteria; order UBA5859; family UBA5859; genus UBA5859. The sequence continues at coordinate 199,699 of JBGTSY010000001.1, forward strand.
GCGCCACTATCGAACCTGATACTGAAATCCTGTGGGAAATGACATCGAATTGTCCTAAAGATCCATTCGAACAACTGAAACGTGCGCCTAAGCAAGCGGCTTTGCTACAACAGCTGCTCCGATCGAATGGGCGTTTGGCGGAGAAGGAGATACCCTCATTATCCACCTATAGAAGCGCCCTCAAATCTCTGCAAACAAAAGAATGGATCCACAAAACTGTTATAGAAACCGATGCTGGATCTCATCTCTCGAAGGGAGATCCTACACTTCCCTTAAAGCTGAACTCCCAGCAATCACATGCGTTCAACACAATTAAACATCAACTCGACAGATTTCAGTGCTTTTTATTAAATGGAGTCACCGGCAGCGGTAAAACTGAAGTCTATTTGCAGCTCATACAAGAAACCATGCATCAAGGAAAATCAGCACTTGTGCTGGTTCCGGAAATTGGGCTGACACCGCAAATTATGGAGCGATTTAGTCGTCGCTTCCAAGTGCCCATTGTGCCCTATCACTCAGCAATGGCCGACAAGGCACGATCGCAAAGCTGGATTAGCGCTCGACAACTCCATCCGGCTGTTTATATCGGCACCAGATCCGCTGTATTTCTGCCCATTGAAAACTTAGGAATTATCATTATCGATGAGGAGCACGACAGTTCACTAAAACAACAGGAAGGCGTGCGCTATCATGCCCGGGATGTGGCCATCAAGCGCGCGGCATCAGAGAAAATACCCGTCGTGCTCGGCTCGGCCACACCTTCCATTGAGAGCATTTACAATGCAGAAAAAGGACGCTACCAACTGCTGCGTTTGACTCACCGCGTCACCGGTATGATGCCGCCGGCCATTGAACTGATTGATCTGCGTCGCCAGAGTTCTACCGACATTTTATCGCAACCGCTGCTCCAGGCTCTTAGAGAAAACCTAGACCGTGGGGAACAAAGTTTACTGTTTCTAAATCGCCGAGGTTTTTCTCCCGTCACTATGTGTCACCAGTGTGGTTGGATAGCACACTGTACTCGCTGTGATGCCAAATTGACCTTTCACGCCCAACTCAAGCAGTGGCAATGTCACCACTGCGGCGCCATGCAAAAAGCATTAACGGAGTGCCCAGCATGTCACACTTCGCCTCTGAAACCCCTTGGAACAGGAACCGAAAAAGTAGAAAGCCTGCTTAAAACTATTTTTCCCAAGCAAGCAGTGGTACGCATCGACCGGGACAGTACTAGAAAGCGAGGCGCTCTTTCTGATTTGTTAACTCAGGCCTACAGTGGGGAAGCGAAATTACTGGTGGGCACACAGATGTTGGCCAAGGGACATCATCTTCCCAATCTTTCTTTAGTGGGCATTCTGAATACAGACGAAGGGCTGTTTAGTGCGGATCTAAGGGCGTCCGAACACACCGCTCAGCTGATTTTACAGGTAGCCGGACGTGCAGGCAGAGAAGCACTTAAAGGACGTGTGCTTCTGCAAACCTATCACCCGGATCATCCTTTGTTATTGGATCTGCAACAGAACAACTACGACAACTTTATTCAACGAACCTTAGAAGAGCGCTGTTTGGCCGCTTTGCCACCTTACAGCGCGTTGTGCTTACTGCGCGCGGAAGCAAACCAGATTGATGCGGTGAAACAGTTCCTTCAAGAGGCGAAAAATGCCGCTCTCACTCTGCCCACTGGAATAGAATTGCTCGGACCAGTTCCTGCAGGCATGGAACGCAAAGCAGGCAAGTATCGATGGCAACTGCTCGTTCAGGGTGCACAGCGGAAATCACTCAATCTATTTTTAAGGAATTGGATGAAACAACTCTCAACACTCCCGGCAGCACGTAGAGTGCGCTGGTCAGTCGATGTAGATCCCATTAGCTTACTTTAATTCGTTTTGTTTCGATCTCGCCATTAGATTACATCTTTCTGTTTCCCTGCTAAGCAGATCTCGATAGAATGCTGGGTTTTTCCTTTAAACCATTCTAGGAATTGGATTGAAAGAGCTAGTTGAAAAACTCATTCTAGACAGTCTCGAACAACTCAAGAGAGAATCCATATTACCCAACGAGACCGATCTTTCCTTTACCGTGGAGCGGTGCAAAGATCCCAGTCACGGTGATCTAGCCTCCAATGTGGCACTGGTGGGCGCTAAAGTGGCTCAACTACCCCCTCGAAGTTTGGCTGAAAAAGTTATCTCCGCTCTACCGAAACATCAATCGATCACTGTTATCGAGATCGCTGGGCCCGGTTTTATTAATTTTAAGTTGGCAGACAGCGCTCACTTGGAAGTCATTTCTAAAATATTTTCTGCCGGAGATGAGTTTGGTGCCCAGATCCAAACAGAACCGAAGCACATACTCATCGAATTTGTCTCTGCGAATCCCACAGGTCCACTACATGTGGGCCACGGCAGGGGGGCAGCATTTGGTTCCAGTCTCGCAAATCTACTTGAATTCACTGGTCATCAAGTCCATCGAGAATACTATATTAATGATGCCGGTCGCCAAATGGATATTTTGGCAGTCAGTGTCTGGTTTCGATATCTCTCAGAAATAGGTCACTCTGTGCCCTTTCCCGGTAATGCGTACCAGGGCGAGTATGTTGTTCACATTGCTACTGAGTTAAAACAACAGCTTGGAGATAAGCTCCTGCGTACAAAAGAAGAAATTTTCAATGAGGTCGCCGAAGATGATGAAGAAGCGAAAATAGACGGCCTCATTCGCAATGCAAAAATTCTATTAGATAGCGATTATCAAATTGTATTTGATGCCGGTCTCAACGCTATTCTTGAAGATATACGCCTAGACTTAGCTGAATTTAGAGTGGCGTACGATGAATGGTTCTCCGAAAGCCAACTGGCTCATGGGGGCGCGATTGACAAGTGCCTCCAGGCTTTGAAAGAGTCTGATGATATCCGTGAACGCAATGGCGCCTGGTGGTTCCAATCCTCCGCCTATGGCGATGAAAAAGACCGAGTGGTCATCCGAGATAATGGCCAGCCCACCTACTTTGCATCTGATATCGCCTACCACCAAAATAAAGTGGATCGTCACTACGACTGCTTGATCAATATATGGGGTGCTGACCACCATGGATATATTGCCCGTGTCCGCGCCGGCATGCAGGCGCTTAAACTTGATCCCGATGCACTGATCATTAAATTGGTGCAATTTGCCGTACTCTACCGAGGCAAAGAAAAAGTACCCATGTCGACTCGATCCGGACAATTCGTCACCCTGCGACAACTTCGGCAGGAAGTGGGAACGGACGCGGCCCGATTTTTCTATTGTATGCGTAGTGTCGAGCAGCATATGGACTTCGATTTGGAGCTTGCTAAATCCCAGTCAAATGAAAACCCTGTCTACTATGTGCAGTACGCACACGCGCGAATTTGCAGTGTCATGCGTCAAGCAGCAAGTCAAAATCTAACCTGGGACAAAAATGTGGGTATGTCACATCTTGATAAACTTAGTGAACCTCAAGAAATGGCTTTGTTGAAACGATTGGATCAGTTTACCGAACTGGTGCAACAGGCTAGCGAGCAATTAGAGGTACATCCAGTGGCAAACTATTTGCGTCAACTGGCTGGTGACTTGCATACTTACTATAACGCTCATACATTTATTGTCGAAGACGAACAATTGTGTCAAGCTCGTCTGACGCTCGTCCAAGCAACGAGACAAGTTCTGAAAAATGGGTTAACTTTATTAGGCGTTTCTCAACCGGAATCTATGTAGCACTATGGCAAAGGACTTTGCCCAAATTACCACTCGTAAAGCCCCTTCACGTGGCAAAGGGAAACAGTCGCACCATTCTCAGTTAAAACCCTGGGCTTGGTTACTTTCTGGCGTCTGTTTAGGCGGTGCCATGGTGTTAACGGTATTTCTTAGTCAAAAATTCTATGTGCCTTCGCCCACATCTGAAATAGCACCTCTCTCCCACAACGAAATCCAAAAATCAGACAAAATCGAGCCCCCTGCAAATGAACAGACGATAAAAGGCCCCCGATTCGAATTTCATCAGTTATTACCTAACATGAAAATATCTCTGCCGAAGATTGAACGCGAACCACTGCGAACCGTCTCACCCCCAAAAGACACACAAACTCAGCAAGCAGAATCCACATCGAAATCCCACCAATATTTCCTACAAGTGGGAGCGTTTAAACATTTTCATGACGCCGATCGACGCCGGGGACATTTGGCTTTATTGGGACTAGATGCAGACATCATACGTGTGTCGACTGCAAACGGAGAAAAGTGGCACCGCGTGCATATCGGCCCGATCTCAGATCCCGCCAAACTGGCCACGATTCAACGCCGTCTAAAGGCTAATCAAATTGAGAGTATTGCGTTGAGGTAGTTTCGACCAGCACCTGAAAATGGAACTAATTTGGTCACACATCTGCATAATCAATTTAAAACCACTTTTGATATTTCATATAATGGCATAAGTAGTGCTTCTATATTCCAATTGGACGCCAAAACAATAGGTGCGTTTCAATCCTATCAAGATTGAGAATAAAAGATTGACACTGTTTCTAAAATTAGTATGAAATCGCCTTTTTTCTGATTCTATGGATCTCTCCAAATCATTTCTAAAATTAAGTTTTACTGGTGTACTGATTTTATTACTGGTTTTCTACTGCGCCAAGAATCCGGAAGTACTTCACTATATTCTGCACTTTCCGTTTTTGTATATTGTATGCTTAATTGCATTACATCTTATTTTTCACCTATTCAATGCTCTGATCCTTATCGAACTCATTAACCCATTCTTAGATAGAAGCACGCTAACTTTTTCAAATATTGTGATGAAACTATTTGGAATCGTTCAGGTCTCTTCTTTAGCCAATTACCTAATTCCTTTTAGGATCGGCGGCCTCGGAACCAGGATGGTTTACCTAAAAAAGTTTTTCAATATAGATGCGAGCTATACCGCAAGCACCTTTCTTGTCACCTCTCTTATACTTATTTCGTTATCGAGTGGTATGATTTATTTTCTATTTAAGATAATGGACAATGCGAATCTGCCATATAAACACACTGCCGACCTATTTTTTTTGCTCAATATCTCTTTGGTAATTATTGTTTGGTTTTCGGCATTTGCCATCAAGACAAAACCAATATTCAACAATATAATTTTTCGCTATTTATTTACCCTGCACCAAGGCATATTTCTCATACCAACTGCTTCCCATATTAAAATCTGCATTCTATTCTTGCTTCAAACAATACTAGGCTCCATTATTATGTGGATTTTATTGTCGGCAGTGAATCAACCCGTGTCAGTATTAACGTGTATTTTTTTAACTGCAATTGGCAATCTTTCCATGCTGATTTCTGTGACACCGGGAAATATAGGCATAAAGGAACTAACTGTTACTGGAGCTGCTCTCTATTTGGGTATTCAAACCGAACCCATGTTAGGCGCTTTGCTAGTAGATAGAATAATTCTTTTATTAATTACCTGCTTTAGTTCCGCATATTTTATATTGGGAGGACATTCAGATTTTAATATTAAGATGGCGGAACGCTAAACAAAACACCTATTTTATTTAAGATAATTCTAAAAGCGTCTCTGCGATCACTGCTGACGGCGAATGGTGCGGTAATTTCTTGGGACTCCACTGTTCAGTAAAACATTCCTGAACAAATTCAGTGATGATTGTTGGATCCAAATTCGATAATGTTACGTTATCTCCAATGCCCTCTTTTCTTTCTGTTTCTTTCCTCATTAAAAGACATGGCAAACCCATATAAGAACATTCTTCTTGATTACTGCCCCCATCTGTCACTAGGCCTCGACTCCCATTCAATAATTGCATAAAAGGTATATAACTCATACGGTCAATTAGTTCTATACCTGATGAGTGCAAAGTGGATTGCAATCCCCATTTTACGATCGCATTCTTTGTCACCGGGTGCAGTACAAATTTTATGTGTCCATATTTTGCATTTTCTACTAATTGATTAACAATAAAAGTAAATACTTCCTTATTCACTATATTTTCTACTCTGTGAATTGATACTAATATATAAGTCTCTTCTACCATTTTCACTTTATCAAAATTCTCATACGCGTATCGCAATGAATCCAACAGAGTGTTTTCTTGAGTGTTAATAATCCTTTTATTTTTATATCGAACTAAATTTCCCCTAGCCCACTCGCTAGACGGGAAAAGCACGGTTGCGAATTTAGTGACCATGATTCGAACTAATTCTTCCGGGAATGGACGCACCAAATTAAACGACCTCAGACCTGCTTCCACATGAATAACCGGAATATTAAGAAGCCTGCCTACCAACGTCCCCCACAAAGTTGACATGGTATCACCGTGCACCACAATGCCCTTTATATTTTGTTTTTTCTTCAAGTATTTTACAAATCTTATAAAGCTTACTAAGAACCACTTAATCAGTCTAAGTGAGGTGTCCGACTCTTTATCTTCATACAACACCTGAACAGGCTGGCGCAGCTCAAAATCAAGGATTATGTCAAACATTGTCTCCTTGTGCTGTCCTGTCAATATAAATTCATAAGGAACATTTTTTTCGTCAAATGACCGCAAGACAGGTGCCATTTTTATTAACTGTGCTTTCGTGCCGATTGCTATTATGTACATTGATACTATCTAATCATTGTCCGAGTTTATTCGGAAAAGAGACATTAATCCTTAGAATTATTTTGGTAGACTAAATTCGTAATTTGTTCTGATACCAAACCAATTAAAAAAATGAGTAAAGAAGAAATGAAAAATAACACCCCCATATTAGTGAATCTTCCCGCTGTAAAAAAAGTGTAACCATAATAGCTGACACCTAACAAAAAATTGGCAAAACTGATAGGCACAAATATTTTCAGAGGAGAATACAAAGTGCCAATTTTAAATATAATCAGAAAAAATCGTGCGCCGTCCTTAAATATTTTTAGATGGCTGTTGCCTACCCGTTTTTTTGCAACAATAGGTACATAACTAACAGAATGACCAGATCTAAAAAATGCCATCGTGGAAGTTGTAGGATAAGAAAAACCATTTGGATATAGATGGTAAAATTCTAAGAATTTTTCTCTGTTGACTGCTCTAAATCCAGAAGTCAAATCAACAACTCGGTGTCCTACTACAAACGTAGCTAAATGATTATATATTTGATTTCCTATTAGCCTTAATATATTAGCCTGTGAGTTTAGACTTCTTGCCCCCACTACCATGTCGTATCCAGAACATAGTTTCACATGTAATTTTTTTATATCTTCCGGATCATGCTGGCAGTCTGCATCCATAAATATTATTGTATTTTGACTGGCTCTTTTTGCACCACTTTTTATAGCAGCGCCATTACCCTTGCTATAAGGGTGAATTACTAGATCGATATTAAAATTTTCACAGACAGACCGGGTTTCATCTGTTGAACCGTCATCTACGACAATAATGTTTTTATTTTCTACCATATTAATTAGTTTTGGCAGCAAAACTCTAAGGTTATCTGCTTCATTTTTTGCTGGAATAACAATATTTACTTTTTTCATATATTCGTTATTCATATTTTAAACCGCGCTATAAGTTTTCACTGACATTTTGATTAAAATTTTCAAACATTTGAGTTTGCCAGTTGTCCATTGGAAGATTTTGATTATGGAGTTGTTGCAAGTATTTCTCAGCAAGCTCATATCTTTTGTCACTTATAAGGTATTGTATTCTAATTAATTGATACCTTACATTATTAGGATCCAATTGAATTGCTGAATCAATTAAATTTAATGCTGGATTGTAATATCCTAAATTACTTAAAAACACCGATGCGTTGTAATATACAATTTGAACTATTCGACCGTTACTATTCTTTCCAAAATGGTATGCCCATAGATAAGTAAATTCTGCAACACCTTCACTATTCCAATGCTGGCAACTAGCATAATTTTCCAGGAGGCTTTTTATTATTTCCGATTCATATATTGGATAATGAATCTTATTTCTCTTTATTACTTCAGTTTTTAGTTCATCTAGATAGCCCTCAGGAATTTCCAGGCCTTGATGGCATAGGAGCAGCAGTCGTTGCATTTTGGCACCAAACTTATAGTTAGGAATATTTTCTAGCTCTAACAGAATATTAGATGCATTCTCATAGTCTTTTATATTCATCAAATGCGAGGACATTGTTACCATCGCACGAGCAGAATCTGGGTGCGCTTGGTAATACTTGTTTATTAATCTATGGTTAGTAGTCCAATAGTATACTTCATCACTTGTTTTGAATCCGAATAGTAATGGTAAAGGTAAAATTATCAACGTTATTTTAAATTGCTTGAATAATAGAAAAATTAAATAGGTTAATGTGAAGTATATTCCAAACGAAGGTAGATAGTTACGATGCTCGAAATATATTTCTAGCGGGAACACAGTAGATTCTACAATGTGGCCTAAAATAAAAAACAAAAGGCCAAAAGATATAAGTTTATATTTATTTGATAAAACTAACGAATAACATACAACGATACTAAAAAGCCAAAAAAGAACATGAAAGAACGTAGAGAACGGTTTAAAAAGGCTTTCAGAAATCAAATAATCATCGTGTACTAAGCCAAATTGATCACCTTTTGGCAATATCAAATGTTCAAGATAATCGAGAAGCACTCTTGATTCCGTTAATAACCTTTGCGTCATATTAAATTCGCGCGTTTCATATCCAATAAATAGCTTGGAATTTGCTAAGATTAAAATTGCCAATCCAAGAAAGCATACAAAAGTGGTGCCATGCATTATAATTGGTATGGTTTTATTATGACTCACTAGACCCTTCATGTTGAAAAAAACTATTTCTATTAGCAAAAGCAACAAAGGCAATAAAATTCCATTTTCTTTACTAAAAATTGCCAAGGGATAAAAGACGAATAATGATATTGCCAAAAGAATCCAAGCACGGCTAGGTGATTGCTTAGTTATACTAATTTTTCTCGCCATTACATAACACAAACATCCTGCGAACATAAACAACGCAGATAGTTGGGCCATTCTTTGTACGACGTATAACACCGTGCTTGCGAATAGCGGCGAAGTAAGCCACAAAGCAACTAAGAATAATGAGGCGAATAGGCGATGATTTTTAATGGAAGTGATTTCAAAAAGCTCAATGGATAACCAAAATATCACACAACCGGTGATCAAATGTATTGCTAGGTTTGTTGTTTTAAATGCAGAAGAACCGCCGCCACCCCTTAGGTAATCAAATACGAAGGTGGACATGGAGACTATTCGACCGAATAACCCTGAGTGATTATCAAATATAATGTATTGCCAAGTAGCGCCTTTATCAAGAGTACTCAATATTTCGAGATTAGGGAAATCGTCTAAAAAGAATGGACCCGATAGCGCAGGAGAATAAATATAATAGGTAAAATAAAGTATGGTGTAAAACAGAACACCAGATATTATCTGTATTTTAAGTTTATAGCTTACCATTCCGTGGATTTTATATGTGACAAAAAATCAGTTACTCCCCTAATGTAGATAAGGGAGCAACTGATTTTTTTATAGCTTAAAGAATATTATCGACAGTTTGCCGGTCTATATTTAGCATCCACGGTTCCTGTGTTACAAGTCCACGTAACTGTTCCATTAGATAATGTGGGAACAAATGTGATGGTTTCACCATTAACCTCAGATGATGCGGTCCCAGCCATCGTTACCGTAATGCTACCACCGGAAACTACCAGACTTCTCACATAGTCACTACTAATGGTCTGGCCTAGACCTGCAGTTGTGTTTGCACCAGGCAAACTACCGACACTAATTCTATATTCTGATACGGCTGATTTGGCGCCGGCAGCCAAACCAATTCCTTCAGATACTTTTGCTCGAACAGTGTAATCTTGATAGGCAGGAATCGCCACAGCGGCCAAAATACCAATGATTGCGACCACAATCATCAGTTCGATCAGGGTAAAACCTTGTTGTACTTTCTTCATGAACGTCTCTCCAAAAATAAAAATATAGTGAACAAATGACCTAGGGGTCGAAACTCACATCTCGCTGTATCGGCAACCAAGGCGTAAACTTATACGCGGCAGAGCATCTTGAGTTTGTCTATAGGGGAGCAGAAAATGTGCCAAATTATTGGCTATGAGCGACTATTTTAAATTATCATAAAAATCAATATTTTATATAGGTTTGTCTTTGGCTCAGCCTTATCAGACCTAACAATAAACTTGTTTTGACACTTTTTACAACCAATTTGGTTAAATAGTGACAATATTTGTCCAATCCATCCAAGCCAAAGTAGCGGAATTCTGTTATTTCACCCAATTAGTCAAATGTGGCACCAGATCAATCCTTAACTTGGGACAGAACTCTCTTTTACAGCTATCCAACCTGTTGTCGATTGAGTTTGCTACTCACCGGATCGCTCTGGTGAATTGGTTTCACAAGCATTTAAGTAAGTAAATTGTTGCAGCGCGTTATTCACCGCCTGTTTTATTTCCTCTTGATGCTGTATCGACAACTGAGATTGACCAGTTTTCTTGCCAATACAATTTTTAATTGTTTCGGCATCGAATCCCACTTGATGCAGGACAGTCGCGACATCTTCGCCTTCTTTAACGTGATGTATTCGTACACCCTGCTCCGCCACATCCACGCAGATTGAATGTAAATCTCCAAATAGATTATGCATGTCTCCCAAAATCTCTTGGTAGGCGCCTACCAAAAAGATCCCTAGATAATAGTGGCTTGTGTCTTCGAGCCGATGCAGCGGCAACGAATGTGTGATCCCCATGGCGTCCACATAGCGATCAATACGACCGTCGGAATCACATGTGATGTCTCGAATGACTCCACGGGCATCGGGGATCTGATCTAGACCACTAAGAGGCACGATTGGGAAGATTTGCTCGATCCCCCACACATCAGGCACAGATTGAAATAGCGAAAAATTACAAAAATATGTATCTGCAATACTCTCTTCTAGGGTGACTAATAAACTTGAATCCGGATCTTTAGAATTCATTAATCGATGATATGCACTCAGTTGTGCCTGACTTAACAGCGCGTCTGCGGCCGCTAACTCTTGCAGTGAGATCTCCCCCTGTTGAAACTCTTTTTGTACGCATTGGTGCTGTGCCTGTATTTCTTCATAGAAAGGCAGGGTGCTAAAAGACGCTAGCTGACCTACCAGCTGCTCTAGACGAGAATAAGATTGCGATGGGTTGTCAGGTTGCAGATCTGAACGCAATGTCACTTGTTTTTTACCGACAGTAACTACGTCGGTTATTAGTACAGTGTGGTGTGCCGTCAACCACCGTCCGGACTCAGTAACAACATTCGGTTGCTTCAGTTGGTATTGATGACATATTTCAGACAAGCTGGAAATCACAGTGTCAGCGTACTGTGCTAATTGATAGTTTACTGAACAGTACTGAGTGCTACGTGTGCCTTCATAGTCGACACCAAGACCTCCTCCAACATCTATATATTGAATATCAAAACCCTCGTCTTGCGCAGCACGAAAATATTGCGCAGCTTCATGCATACAAATTTGAATATGATTGAGATCGGTGATTTGCGATCCCATATGGACATGAAGCATGGTCAGCCATTGGTGCGCCTGCGCACCTTTTAACTGCTCCAATACACTGAGAAACTCAATGGCATCCAGGCCAAATTTTGACTTAACGCCGCCGGAATTTTGCCAATTGCCAGACCCCATAGCGCTCAATTTCACCCGCACACCGATAGTCGGCAACACTTCCAATTGCTGGGCAAGCTTCATTATCAAATCGAGTTCAAAGGGTTTTTCAATGACGATATGAACTTGATGCCCCATCTGTTGTGCCATCAGGGCGAGTTTTATATATTCTGCATCCTTGTAACCATTGCAGACTATGAGTCCTTGATTAACGGGCAAGGATGCCATGACTGCCAATAATTCTGGTTTACTACCTGCTTCCAATCCAAACTTATCACTACCGGCCTGCAGCAAACTTGAAATGACCTGGGACTGCTGATTCACTTTTATGGGATAAACAGGATAGTACTCACCGGCATATCCATGGTGCTCAATGACCTGTTGAAAACAGTTCTCCAACGTGGTGATTCTATGCTTTAAAATATCAGTGAAACGAACTAGTAGTGGCGTGTGGATCTGTTGCCTTTGCAACCTTTGCACGAGTTCTGACAGAGAAATGGTGTCTGATCGATTTTCGGGATCCACCGACACACAGAGATCGCCCGCCGAGTTCACGCTAAAATATCCCTCTCCCCAGTCTTTCAATCGATAGGTATCGATAGCGGTTTCAATGTCCCAATTCACTTTGCTCTTTCTTGGTTGGATCCACACCCCGTGAAAAATATAAAATAGTCGCTCAGCACATTCCTGCCACACAACAGATACATGAAGGATTTATCATGCCGAAAGCTCTTTGGTTTGAGGAAAAAAGCGTCCAATCTGGTTGGGGCGTGGCTCTGCATATTACTAAAAAGTTGCATGAAGAGCAGTCCCCTTTTCAAAAAATAGCAGTGTATCAAACCACGAATTTCGGCAACCTACTTGTTCTAGATGACTGTATCATGCTCACCGAGCGAGACAATTTCCAATATCATGAAATGCTGGTGCATCCTCCGTTACTCTGTCATCCCGCACCGAAACGCATACTCATTATCGGTGGCGGCGACTGCGGTAGTTTAAAAGAGGCACTCAAACATAGCTCCGTGGACAGCGTCATCCAAGTGGACATCGACGAGCGAGTGACCAGGGTGTGTGAACTGTATTTTCCGGACTTGGTCTGTTCAAATGGTGATCACAGGGCAACATTGCTGTTTGCGGATGGCATCGACTATCTGGCGAAAACGCCTGCCAGTAGTTTTGATGTCATTATCGTCGACAGTACCGATCCCATAGGCCCTGGCTTGGTGCTCTACGGAACTGAGTTTTATCAGAATTGTTTTCAGGCATTAAGCGAATCGGGACTACTTGTGGTTCAAAGTGAATCACCCCTGTTACATGCAGAGTTGATTCTAACCATCCGTGAAAATATGACTGCTGCCGGTTTTAGCCAACTTAACAGCTACCATTTTCCCGTATCTAGCTATCCCAGCGGCTGGTGGTCCGCGACCATGGCAGGCAAACAGAACAGCAACTTGCAGATCCACACCGGTCTGCACAATAACCTTGATTGTCTTGTATTGACACCGGAGTTCTATATGGGGTGCAGCTTGGATGAAGCCCGATTAAAGAAGTTGCGAGAGCTAAAGTTCCAGCCTAGATAGATTTTTATCCCTATTTCGGCAATGTGTCTTATCACCATGGCACACTTCACAAGCTGATTTCATGCCTAAGGCATTTAGTCCACCGCAAGAGCCCTTGATAGGTTTTTTCTGAACAATGACACCAATCGACATCCCCAAAATGAGAACAGCAACGATCAGAAAAGTTAAAATTAGGGTAATCATGGTGTTGTAGGTACCTGAGTTAAATAGGGTTCAAACTGAGGGGTCATCTTCATTTCAAATCCGGATCCCACTTTAATAATAAAATAAGCGGCAATGGACTCCCTTAACGCCAGATCATACCCTTCTTCCGGGCCCAGCACCATCAATGCGGTAGCCAGTGCGTCTGCCTCGCTGGTGCTATCTCGAATCACTGTCACAGCGGCAAGATTGTGGCGAACTGGATAACCCGTTCTCGGATCGATTGTATGTGAATATCGCACGCCATCGGCTTCAAAGAAATTTCGGTAGTCGCCAGAGCTGGCCATGGCATCTTGCTGCAAACTCACCACTGCCTGCACGGCTCGTTCACCAATTAGCGGTGCTTCAATGCCTATTTGCCAGCCTCGTTTTGTCGAGCGACGCCCTTTCGTTCTTACCTCACCACCAATTTCCACCAAGTAGTTTGTCACATTCATTGAATCCAATAGATGTGCCACCTCATCCACAGCTTTACCTTTCGCAATAGCGGATAAATCCACTTCCAATTGCTTTTGTTTTTTCAAAGCCTTATTGCTAATGTCCATGTCGATATATTGAAAACCAATTTGACTCATGCGAGTGTTAATCTCGGCTTCACTTGGCACAGCGTTGTCCGTGTGATCTGGGCCAAAACCCCAAAGCCGCACCACCGGCCCCACGGTGACATCAAAAGCACCGCGCGTTAATTGTGAGATCTGTATGGATTCTTCTATCAGCTCTATCAGTCCTTCAGTGGCCGGAAACCATTTTCCTACGGGGTAATGATTAAACTGCATCAGCTCAGAATGTTTTTGGTAGGTGGACATCTGGCGTTCAAAACGAAACAACAGATCATCTACTGCACTTTTATACTGTTTTAGGTGAAAAGAGTCGTCCGCTGACAACTTAATACTATAGTGGGTGCCCATGGTGGCACCACTGAATTCAATGAGATTTGGATCAGGATTTAAACTACGAAGAGCTAATAGAACAACCAGGGAAAAAACAACGAGTGCAACCGCTGTCTTTCTTAACAGCATAATTGGCTAACAGTTTTACCCGCCAAAATCATCAAAGAGCACATTCTCTTTTTCAACACCAAGATCATCTAGCATCTTCTTCACTGCATCCATCATCGGTGGTGGACCACAGAGATAATATTCACAATCTTCGGGTGCCGGATGATCTTTCAGGTAGTTTTCATAAACCACATTGTGAATGAATCCCTCATGGCCTTGCCAATTATCCTCTGGCTGGGGATCGGAAAGCGCCACATGCCAACTGAAATTGTCGAACTCTTTTTCCAGATCATCAAAATCCTGAGTATAAAACATCTCCCGCAAGCTTCGCGCGCCATACCAATAACTGATCTTTCGTTGAGACTTCTTGCGTTTTAATAGATCAAAAATATGAGAGCGTAGCGGAGCCATGCCGGCACCACCGCCAATGTAAATCATCTCTGTATCTGTCTCTTTAGGGAAAAACTCACCGAAAGGACCAAAGATGGTCACCTTGTCACCAGGCTTGAGATTAAAGACATAGGAGGACATCAACCCAGGTGGATAGTCAGTCCCGGGCGGTGGAGAGGCCACACGAATATTAAATTTCATGATGCCTTTTTCCTCGGGATAATTTGCCATGGAATAGGCTCGAATCACTTCCTCTTTGGTGGTCGAAGCGTGTTGCCACACATCAAATCGGTCCCAATCCGGATGGTATTCTTCGGCGACATCAAAATCCTTGTAATTCACTGTGCCTGCAGGTCTTTCCATTTGTATATAACCACCTGCTTTAAAGTTCACTTCTTCTCCGGCAGGTAGATCTAACACTAATTCCTTAATAAATGTGGCCACATTGTCGTTGGATGCCACTGTACATTCCCAACGTTTGACGCCAAAAAACTCTTCTGGGACTTCAATTTCCAGATCATCTTTTACCGCTAATTGGCAGGAGAGTCGCCAACCCTCTCGCGCTTCTCTTTTTGTGAAGTGAGGCTCCTCAGTAGGCAACATAGAACCGCCACCGGTTTTCACCATCACACGACATTGCGCACAGGTACCTCCACCACCACAGGCAGAAGATAAAAATATTTTTTCACTGGCAAGGGTAGACAGTAGTTTACCCCCGGCAGGCACATCCAGTTTGCGCTCACCTTCGTTGATATTGATACTGATATTTCCGGTGGCCACTAACTTGGAGCGAGCAAATAGGATCACTGTCACCAACATTAAGACGACAGCGGTGAACATGCCCACGCCTAATACAATTTCGATATCCATCAACACCCTTTTTTATACTGTTTTTCGGTTCAGCCCTAGAGCTGCACCCCGGAGAAAGACATAAATCCTAAGGACATCAGGCCCACTGTAATAAAAGTGATACCTAGTCCGCGTAATCCATGAGGTATATCTGAATATTTTAATTTTTCCCTAATCCCTGCCAATGCGATAATCGCCAGTGCCCATCCGGCGCCCGCACCAAAACCATATACCACGCTCTCTGGAAAATTATAGTCCCGCTCCACCATAAAGAGAGCTGCGCCTAATATGGCGCAATTAACCGTAATCAGTGGCAAAAATACACCCAATGCGTTGTATAAAGTCGGGACATATCTATCCAGCGTCATTTCCAAGATTTGTACCACGGCGGCGATTACCCCGATATAACTCAAGTACCCCAAAAAGCTTAAATCCACTTCGGGCAGCCCCGCCCACGCCAAAGCACCATCCCTTAACAGAAATTGATACATCACATTATTGAGCGGTGTCGTCAGCGTCAGCACCACAATGACAGCAATGCCTAACCCGATTGCTGTAGAAATCTTTTTAGAGATGGCGATAAAAGTGCACATGCCAAGAAAAAAGGCGAGCGCCATGTTCTCTACAAACACGGCCTTAATCAATAAACTGAGATAATGTTCAACCATGACATTCTATCCGTGAGGCTCAAGCGATTTAGATTGAGGGGCCAAAGTGAAATCTGGTTCTTCTACTTGCTCTTTCTTCTGTGCACGCAAAGCCCAAATAAATAAACCTATGAGGAAAAAAGCGCTAGGAGGCAGTAACAATAATCCATTGGGATTATACCAACCGCCATCACTCACCAAGGGTAAGATTTCAATGCCAAATAATTTTCCGGATCCAAACAATTCTCGTACTGTACCGACCGTCATTAGAATTAGACTGTATCCTAATCCATTACCCAGACCATCGAAAAAACTTAACACCGGCCCATTTTTCATTGCAAAAGCTTCGGCGCGTCCCATGACGATACAATTGGTAATAATTAAACCCACAAACACAGACAACTGCTTACTAATATCATAAGCGTACGCTTTCAGGATCTGATCCACCACGATTACTAAGGAGGCGATGATTGTCATTTGTACAATAATTCGGATATTGGTTGGAATGTGATTCCTGATTAAGCTGACAAATAGATTGGAGAACGCGGTCACGGTAGTAAGCGCAATGCTCATGACAAAGGCTGTATTCAGATTGGTGGTCACCGCTAAAGCAGAACATATGCCCAATATTTGTAATGCAATCGGATTATTATCCAATACTGGTTGTACTAATACGTCAGAAATTGATTCATCAGACATATCTAACTCTCCTGTGCCCGGATCTGCTGTAGGAATGGCCCGAACCCGTGCTCTCCACTCCAAAATCTAATTAGGTTGTGCACTCCTCGGCTGGTCAAGGTCGCTCCAGATAGACCATCGATCCGGAATTCTGCGCCAGGCTTGCTGGGATCCACCCGGCCTTTGAGCACCTTAAAATTAGGATTAAAGTCTTCATCATAGAGACGTTTTCCTGGCCATAAGGATTTCCATTTAGGGTTGTCCACTTCTCCCCCCAGTCCTGGGGTCTCGGCATGCTCATAAAATCCTAACCCCACTACCGTATTGGCATCGGCCTCTAGCGCTAAAAAACCATACAGGGTGGACCATAATCCGTATCCATGGACCGGCAAAATGATGGTTTCTAACTTTCCCTGCGCATCTCGTTTTAAATAAACAGTGGCATAATCTGCACGACGTTTAATGCTGGCAATATCTACATCCGGTGCCAAACGTTGACTCGTGCTCGGATCTTTCGCTGCCTTTCTTTGATCATACAGTTCCGGATCTATATTCTCAGCAAATTCGCCGCTGTTTAGATCCACGATTTTAGGTTCTAATTGAGCGAAGATCTCTTCAACGGACTTACCCTCCTGCAACAATCCAGCAGCAGCCAAAATATTGGTGTTGCGATCCAATAGTTGGTTTTCTTTCTGCACTGGCTTTAACACCACCGCAGCAGTAGAAACCACAATAGAACACACCAAACAGAGCAGTGTGGCGACTAAAAAAGTTTTACTGACTGTATCGGGACTAGACACTGGTTCGAGCCTTCCTGCGTCGGATATTAGCTTGCATGACGAAGTGATCAATCATGGGTGCGAACAGATTGGCAAAAAGAATGGCCAACATCATTCCCTCAGGGAAGGCTGGATTAATCACCCGGATTAAAATCACCATAAAACCTATTAACAGACCAAATATCCATTTACCGGTGTTTGTCATCGCAGCCGAGACGGGATCGGTGGCCATAAAGACCATGCCAAAGGCAAAACCGCCCAACACAAAATGCCAATGAGCGGGCACACTGAACATGGGATTTGTATCACTACCTATTATATTGAGCAGTGTGGCTGTCGCCACCATGCCCAAGGTGACCCCTGCCATAATTCGCCATGAGGCGATTTTCGTGAACAAAAGCACCACCATGCCAAATAAAATCATCAAAGTAGAGGTTTCACCGATTGAACCTGCTATGCCCCCAATAAAAGCTTGTTGCCACTCAATGCCCGCGCGGGTGATAGCCTCGACGCCTCCAGATGCTGCCAAAGACAGCGCGGTGGCACCGGAAAAACCGTCCAACGCTACCCAAACTGCGTCACCGGACATTTGCGCAGGATAAGCGAAAAAGAGAAACGCTCGACCGGTTAAAGCGGGGTTGAGAAAATTCTTTCCTGTGCCGCCAAACACCTCTTTGCCAATCACGACGCCAAAGGAAATGCCTAATGCCACCTGCCACAAAGGAATAGACGGCGGTACTATGAGTGCAAACAATACAGAGGTGACAAAAAATCCTTCGTGTACCTCATGGCCTCTTACCGCAGCGAATAACACCTCCCAAAAACCACCCACAAGGAAAGTGACTGCATATATGGGGACGAAAAACAACGCACCATATATGAAACAGTGCCAGTGGTTGGCGGCATTGTAGCCGGAGATTAAATTGATGATCATGCCTCGCCAACCGGTCAGACCTTCAATACCTAAAGTCTCCATACCAGTTAGAGCGTTGAGACCGACGTTGTACATGCCAAAAAACATGGCCGGAAAAGTAGCCAACCAAACGGTGATCATCATGCGTTTTAAATCGATACCGTCCCGCACATGAGCAGCACTGCTGGTCACCTTGCCCGGAGAATACACTATAGTGGAAACCGCCTCCCACAATGCATACCATTTCTCGTATGGCCCGCCCTTTTCGAACTGGGGATCTAATTTTTCTATAATTTCCTTCAATCCCATTTTTTAACCTTCTTTTTCTATGAGGGTGAGATTGTCACGTAAAATTGGACCATATTCGTACTTGCCTGGACACACATAGGTACAAAGTGCCAGATCTTCTTCATCCAGCTCCAAACATCCCAATTGCTGCGCCATTTCCGTGTCCCCCACAATTAGGTAGCGTAATAAGTGGGTGGACAAGATATCTAACGGCATCACCTCTTCGTAGGTACCCACCGGTACCATGCTGCGCGGACTACCGTTAGTGGAGGTATTAAGGGGAAGGTTGCGACCACCAATCAAGCTCGTGAGATAGATATTGAGTTGCGAATGGCGCTTCACGCCGGGCGACATAAATGCCATAAATTCTCTTGTATTACCCTCTTTTAACGCGGATATTTGCCCATGATAACGTCCCAAAAATGCCAGTGGCCCAAGCGCATGGTGCCCGGAAAGCACAGAGCCGGAAATCAATCGCACATTGCTGGTGCTATTCAATTGACCGGCGCATATTTCATCGATGGATGCGCCTAATCGGGTGCGCATCAAACGGGGCTGTGTCACCTCCGGACCAGCTAGGGCCACCACTCGCTCTGTGCTGAGGGTGCCGGTGAGGAATAACTTGGCAATGGCTATCACATCTTGATAATTGATATACCAGACTGCTTTATTTACCCCAACCGGATCTAAAAAGTGAATATGGGTACCCGCCAACCCTGAAGGGTGCGGACCGGCGAATGCGGTACGTTTGACCTGCCCAAATTCAAATTCTGCGCCAAACTGGGGAGAAGTGCACAAATGCACCGGACCATCTGTTAGCTTGCCAATAATGGAAAGCCCGAGACGAAACTCTGCGGATGATTCTGCAATCACCACAGCGGGATCTGCTGCTAAAGGATTGGTATCTACAGCGGTCACAAAAATAGAGTGAGGTGCGGTTCCAGGTGCGGGAACTTTGCTAAAGGGACGAGTCCGAAAGGCGGTCCATTGTCCAGACTGGATCAACTGTTGTTGGATCTCATCTGCGCTGATTGCCTCAAGCTCAGACTCTGAAAAAGATTTAAACTGCACCGCGTCGTCCTGCTCGACATCAATGGTGACTGACAACAGGACACGTTTTTCCCCGCGATTTATCGCCGCAATCCGTCCCCCAGCGGGAGAGGTGTACAACACACCGGAGGTTTTTTTACAGTTAAAAAGAGGCTGACCAATTTTGACCTGATCCCCCTCTTGAACCAACATAGTGGGTTTCATGCCCGGGTAGTCGACACCCAACACGGCTACCGTGCGACTCTTCGGGCCTTCGGCTATTTGTTGCTCTGGAGAACCCTCAATTGGTAAATCCAGACCGCGTCTAATTTTTATTATGGAATTGGTCACCTTAACTTTAACCTCAGCCAAGTCTGCGTTTAAAGATACTGTTATTAGTATCTCAGATCTGACAGATCAGCTTGATGTTGGTTTAGAACGTTGGAAGCATGTCCTTTACAGGCCAACTCCAGTGAATCCTATGCCGAGCACTCTCATTTCCTTAAAACTTTTATTCATTTTAAGGTGTTCACCGATTGGCACACTTAATTTTAAACCAGCTCTAAAAGTGCGCCTATTATAAAGAGGGGGCAGGTTCTTTTCTAGCTAACCTTGTTCTCGAACGGACAATCACGGCAATTAATTTTGTGCTGGAAAAACCGGATAGTTCATATTCGCCATCACTCGCAACAATCTAATCACCTGGCAACTGTAGCCAAATTCATTGTCATACCAGACATAAAGCACACAGCGTGAACCCTCTACGATAGTTGCCGCCGCGTCCACAATAGCAGGCGAGCGACTGCCGACAAAATCCGATGAAACCACTTCATCTGACTGCACATAATCGATCTGCTTCTGAAAAGGGGAGTGAAAGGCTATCTCTCGCAAATAATCGTTGACTTCATTCAGACTGGTCTCGCGACCCAAATTCAGATTCAATAGAGCCAATGAAACGTTAGGCGTAGGCACTCGAATCGCGTTCCCAGTGAGTTTGCCTTTCAATTCCGGTAGCGCTTTGGCCACCGCTTTGGCAGCGCCGGTTGTGGTAATCACCATATTAAGAGGTGCGCTTCGCCCCCGTCGGGGTCCCTTGTGAAAATTATCGATCAAATTCTGGTCATTGGTGTAGGAATGCACCGTCTCCACATGCCCGGAATCTATGCCGAATTTGTCATTTATCACTTTTAGCACCGGCACAATGGCATTGGTCGTACAACTGGCGGCAGAAACGATTTTCTCCCCCGGCTGCAATAAATTGTGATTGATGCCAAGAACTATATTTTTCACTTCACCCTTGCCAGGCGCAGTTAACAGCACCTTAGCCACCCCTTTGGACTTGAGGTGTAATCCCAGTCCCTCTTCGTCGCTCCATTTTCCAGTGTTGTCCACCACAATGGCGTTATTAATGCCATGTTGGGTGTAATCAATTTCATCTGGGCTGTTAGCATGAATGAGATAGATCAAATTGCCATTGGCTACAATGGCTTTTTTCTCCTCATCCACTGTCACCGTCCCTTGAAAAGGCCCATGGATCGAATCGCGAATAAACAGGCTCGCCCTCTTGGCCAAATCATCCATTTGCGTTGGACGCACGACTATCGCTCTAAGGCGCAAGGTTTCACCGCCACCAGTTTTTTCAATCAGTAACCGCGCCAATAGTCTGCCGATACGTCCAAATCCATATAAAACAACATCTTGGGGTTCAGGCAATATGGGATTTTTATTTCCGAGAACCTCGTTAACCTCGGCTTCTACGAATTCGGCCACCGACTGGCCTGCACCTACCGCCTGATATTTCAACGCCATTTTGCCCAGATCCACGTGGGCATAGCCTAAATCCAACTGTGTAAGCGCCTGTAAAATCGGATAGGTGTCACTCACGGACAGCTCATTATTTTCCACGTGGCGCACATACTGGTGCGCTTTTAGAATATCGATGACGGAGCGATTAATGAGCGGCTTGGCATAGAGCGTGATCACTACGTTATTTTCTCGATGCAATTTGCCGATCAGAGGAATCATGGACTCTGCCACCGCCTCGCTATCGCGCCAATCTTGAAAATAGAGCTCTAAATTATCACTACTCACCGAAACACCCTCAATTTGATATTAAATGACACCAGTTTAGTGCGCTGTATTATCTGGATTGCTGACTCTTGGCGCAACTGGTAATAAACCCGCCACGAGGAATATTGCCGGCTGAACATGGATCTAAGCCACAAAAAATCTGGTTAGATGTACTTTTTGATGGGAAACACGCTCGATAATGGAGCACATCGGAATAGTGACGAAATCGAACATCATTGCGCAAGCAACATGCTTTTTTGAAAATTTGCTACCTGGAGTGTGGTCGCGCTTGGGGACGTTAGCAAAAATTTTGGCTAGAGCTTCCACAGCTCGCTATTTTTTCATCCTGTGCTTTAGGTCATCTAGTCTGGGCGCTCTTGAAGCAATCGGCACATGCAACTTTGTCACTGAGATTGATGCCTTAAAGGGTTCCTATGAACTGCTTGGTCTGACACGCAAATCTATCTGCATTTTGAAAACGCTTGGCGTGCGTTTATCGCTCACGCAAAAAAAAGCCGCCCCGAGGGGCGGCCCAATGTGTCACATCTCTTATTATATTAAAGTGTTGTTTCCGCAAGGCTAGGAGGGGCTAAAGGCGTGCTCACATACAAGAGTACGGTACCAGTTGCATCCAGAGGCGCCATCTTCACGGTACCGCCACCAAAATCTCCCATATCAATGGCCATCACGGCTACTCCGGAGCCGTTCACCTCCCAGGTAATTGGGAAGCTTTGACCCAGTGCACTGGCTTCGCCCGTGCCATCCGCATTTAGAGTTGTGGTAGCAGAAATTCCTGCGATAGTCATTTCAAAGGTACCCACCAAAGCGCTTTCGTTTGGAAAGCCTAGACCACACGCAGCAGCAATGGCATCAAACTCAGCCTCAGTTGCGCCCGAACCTGCAGGCAGACTACAGGCACTACTATCACCGCTACCGTCGCCTTCGGGTACACCGAGACGGAACTCAACAATATCGCTCATTGCTTGCTCATTGAACCAAAGCTCGTTTAACTGCGCGGTACGACCTTCTTTAAAGAAATATCCTGAGCGCACCACAGTCATCTGACCACCTGCCACTTCGGCAAACATGGGGAACTCATCCATATCGTGGTCAAAAAGCATTGAGAATCCACCTGTAAGCATGGACAGATCCACGCCCTGCAGTGCAGCAGCTGCCATAGATAAATCAACCGGAGATTCCATTGGTGTCTCCAATATAATCACATCAGCACCACTGGCATGACTTTCGGTGCGCCAGCTGCCCAGATTCAACATTCCATTCTCATCGAAGGTGATTATCGCGCCTATGCCTGCCAATGCGGCACTGATTTGTTGCTCAGTCATACCTGCTTGAGTCAACATCACTTGTAACACGCCAACTAAAGCCTGCTCGGACATATCCAAAGAACCTGAAGTGCCTTCAGCATCACCAAATACGACGACACCACCCAATAAGCCCGTAGATTTCAAGTTGGCTAGGCTAGTGATTGGAGAGCCCATCGCATCAAATACAAGATTACAGTTGGCATCGGGACACATAGAGGTGTCACCCTCATCCCAAATGGAAATTTCGAAAATATCCGCGGCAGGCGTTTCTGCCAAACGGATCGCGGCGGCGTCTGAACTAAATGTGGGCGCGCTGTCATAAGCATCCCCCACAAAATCAGCAATGCTCTTTCCCGACAAACCCAATGCAGCAGCGGTATAGTCAAAAGAACCAAAGGAGTATTCGATAGTCGCCGAACCATCTGCATTCACAGTAAAACTGGAAGAAACACTCCAATCTCCTTCCAACCAGTTTCCGCTGGCATCTAAGAAAAGAGAGGTATCAGTTGTGCTTTCCACTTCCCAAGTACCACTGGCAGCATTATAGGCCTGCTCTACAAAGGTGGCATTGCCACTGCCATTCAATCCGAATACTTCTCTGAATAAAGCTGGCCCTTCTATTTGCTCATCGGTTTCTGCTTCTACATCATACAAACTGGCTGATGTAGTGAGAATGGTACTAAAATCTGCAGCAGTCACTTCCAATGAAGCCTGCAACAGTGCATCTGCTAATGCCTCCGTATCCACTGCCAATAATTCTCCGGTGCTTTCTAAAGCCGCAGACACGTCGGCAATGCTAATGACTTCACTTTCAATCATTTCGTCGATCACTTCCACCAAAGATTCAAGCTGATTCAACACGTGATCCACCATCACGCCAAACTTGGCATTAAAGGTAGCACCGCTAGCAGCGCTGGAAGCATCAATGACTGTCAAATTGTCACCAAAGCCGTCTGCAATAACACGTGCCATGATGTGCAAACGTTCGAAAGCTTCTTTATTGTCTGCACCAGCTTCAGCATCGTCGCCATTAGCCACATAGTCCGCCATGATGTCTAATCCGGCACCGGCACCCAATCGAGCATGTACGATTGCTTCCACTTCATCTGCTGTGAAGGTTGGATTTTGAGTGGCAAAATGATTCACTAAAGTAGTAATCGGGCTAACGAAGCTACTCCCCGCAGGGGCCGTCAATGTATACGCAGCACCCACTGCCGCTCCAGTATCTTCATCGATTGTTTCCGCACCGACTTCCACAACTATGGGCGCATCTAGATCTGTCTGAGTACTTGTGGTGAGGGTGAACGCACCATTTTCACCTGAAGTGGCAAAAGGCTCACCTGTGTCACAAACATTGTTCTCGTTGAGGTCTAGACATACTGTTGCACCGACGAGATATCCATCTGCGACAGCACCCGTTGCTTCATAGGAAGCACCGCCACCTGTTAAACTACTGGAACTACCACCACATCCTGCTACGGCAGCGGCAACCGCTGCAGCTAACGTGGTGCGAGTAAAACGATTCTTCATTGCACATCCCCCTGGGTAGGCATTATATGAATTTGGTTCAATATAGGATTTGCGCCGAATCGTCCGAATTCAGAGTTCAGCGCCTAGATTTCTCATTTGCCTTTGTGCTTAAGCGGATGACCAAAGTTAAGGCGATGTACAGACAGATTTTAATTTGAGTTGTAACGGGTTAAACGGCCGGTACAGAGGATACTTGAACAGATCCACAGTTTTTTGTTGAAGAGGGGAAGAAAGGGCCTAAAACAGCGATTAACGTATGGCACCCTCCACACAACATTCTGTCTCTTGTGAATTCTGCCTTGAGTCTTGAATAGATTTTTGATTACCCTTAGTGGATGCAAGACGAGCACTTTTGATCCGACCTACTAAGTGTCCAATTAACACCGGGGCCAGGTAAAGAACTTGATCACTGGCACCAGGGCCATAATTCACTCTCAAATCAATTAAGCTGCCACCCACGTAGGTTCCATAGGCAGGGAACAGCACTTCATAAGATCGCTTGTATTCTTCATAGGCTTGGTTTTCGTTAAGGAACTCTAGCACTTTGGCTGTGGCTACACCCTCGAAATAAAGAGAGGTATAAGGTATCGCATTAATAAATGCATAGGTCCCTTTATATTTTTTAGAGGCAAAATCACTCGCATGCCCCCCCTCGTGCAACGCAATAGGAATACTATCCGAATATAAACTAATGGTATTGGTAAATGGATTGTAGCTATCGCCACCAACTACTCTGCCTACGAATAATGTATAATAAAGCACAGACACGACACCAATTGTTGCACGCCACCCCAAACCGACTTGATCATTGTTGATTAATCTCTGCAACTCACCCAATGGTGCATATTGATTGATCCGAACTTTGACATCATAAAGTCCCTGGTCATCAAGGTATGCTTTTAAAATATGCTCCGTGGCAGGAGAAATATGATGATTTTCAATTGTGCTATCCCATAACAGCAGTTTATTTGGAATAGAAATAATATTGCCTAAAGTATCTAGAAATGGAATATCACGACCATGACTAAATCTATGATCCTCCACAGGAGCCAAACCATCGTTTTCTTCCACTGCATAGTACGCAGGTGCCAGGGTCGCGCAACCAGATTGAAGTATTACTGTCGGTAATAATATGGCAATGAGAAGAGCACGAATTAATCTATTTTCAACTAACATTAGATTCTTTTGTTATATTAAAACCACGCTGGTAATAAAAATATCATTTTAAATTGAATAATTATAGCTAGATAATTAACTGGCTTCTGATAGTTGCACCGTCCACCTTCCTTTAACTTGTCCAGACATCATTAACTGAGCCTGAGAACAGATCTCTTCTAATTTTAACGACCCTTGGTGAATATTTTGTAAATCGGGTGGTTTAAGATCAAAGGCCAATCGTTTCCAAATATGAGAACGCATCTCCTGACTTGGATAAACTGAATTGATCCCCAACAAACTTACGCCTCGTAGTATAAGCGGCATCACGGTAGTATTGAACTCTGGACTGGCTGCTAATCCTACTGAGGCAATATTACCCCAGGGTTTAAGGGTACGGCACAACCAATTCAAATACTCTCCTCCAAGATTATCGATGGCACCTCCCCATTGCGCTTTTTCCAAAGGTTTAGTACCAAAATCCAGTTCCGCTCTATCCAATACCTTGCTAGCGCCAATTTCTCGTAACCATGATTCTTGATCTAACTTGCCGGACAGGGCGACCACTGTGTATCCAATATTATTTAATATGTTGACCGCCAAAGTCCCTACCCCACCACTCGCACCAGTCACCAATATTGGTCCCATTTCCGGTGTTTGCCCATTTTTTTGCATGCGGTCAATCGCCATGGCTGCGGTGAACCCGGCGGTACCTAAAATCATCGATTCCAATAATGTTAAGTTATCCGGCAAGGGCACTACTAAATCTTCAGACACGCACAATCTCTCACTATAACCACCGTCCCGAAGTTCGCCAATACCTCCGCCTACCACTATGACTTTATCTCCAGGTGCATACTCAGGTGCCGCTGATGAAATCACCACACCAGCGGCATCAATTCCGGCGACTAAAGGGTAAGTTCGCAATATTTTTCCTTGACCTGTTACCGCCAATGCATCCTTGTAATTCAGGCTAGAGTAATGCACCTCGATACAGATCAGATCCGTGGCCAAATCAGCCTCTGTGCATGCCTCAACTCTCGTCTCCAGAGTATCATTCACTTGGTGAACTCTTAATGCTTTTATTTTGTTCATTGAATTGGAATCCAAAAAATGTACAAATTAAATAATAGGATATACTGGTGTGCAGTAATAGTCACTCAACTCACACGAATCTAATATAAGATAGCCACATTATCAAACCGCCGTGATGGGGAGTGAATTTGAAAGATTAAAACTATAATTGGGTTATTAAATTAAACAAGCACGTCTATCACGGTTACCAACAGATAGCCCATCGTTCACTATCAAGAAGCAACATTATGCTGGAACAAATGTCTCCAACCAACGTATATATTCGTCTTGAGTCATAGATTTTCCAATTAAGAATCCCTGGCCATAATCGCAATTTGCATCTACTAATGCTTCGAGCGTACGAATTTCTTCAATACCCTCTGCGACCACTTTTAATTGAAATCGATGCCCCAACTCAATAATCAGATCAACTATGTGCTTGTTTTGCTCGTCATCCAGCATGTCATAGACAAATGATTTATCGATTTTCAACTCGTCTGCAGGAATCCTCTTGAACTGAGAAAGAGATGAATATCCCGTACCAAAGTCGTCCACTGAAATTCTAATTCCTGTATTTTTAATCTCGTTTAGATTCTTAATACAAGTATCAATGCTCGACATAAAAGCACTTTCAGTGATTTCTAGAGTGAGCAGCTCTGATCGATAGTTCCAACTCGCTATGGCTTGTTTAATGAGCTCTGGCAATTCCAACTCGCGAAGTGTATAAGTGGACATATTCACTGCGACAGAATGTTTTCCCCATCTGTCCGGCCACTCAAGTGCATCTCTCAGCGCACTATGAAGTACCCACTCTGTCAAATCCATTATTAATCCGGCCTCTTCTGCTGCCGGAATAAAATCTTTAGGTAACAAGAGACCCTTCTCTCGACTGTGCCATCTGAGTAGTGCTTCGGCAGCAAAAGGCTCTCCTGTGTGTAAGTCAATTTTTGGTTGATAATAAAGTTCGAATTCTTCGTTATCTAAGGCATCAAGAATTGCATTTTCTATATCCCAACCCAAACTTAATGTATGCCTAATATTGTCGGAATAAACCTCTATCTGCGAATCTTGAGTTAAAGCTGACTCTAATGCCAGCTCTCCTTTTTCCACTAAAGTTTCAGCATCCCAGGCGTTTTTTGGAAAATAGGCCAAGCCCATCGTCACGCGAGTTCTAAATCGATTTCCGTTAATTTCAAAAGTATCCACCAATCGACTTAACACTTTATTCGCGGCTAATTGGGCTTGATCCAAATTTCTCAAACTTGGAATGACTAGCCCAAAAGTGTGTCCTGATAGTCTTCCCACCATCTCCGGTGTCATAGCAATCAAATGCAAACGCTCGATGATCTGATTTAATAAAGAATCCCCCGCACGAAAACCAAATAAAGTATTCGCACGTCGGAAATTATTAATGTTAATGACAATTAACGCCAACTCCTCATTATTATCATCATGTTGTGACATGAGCTGATCCAAATATTGAACAAACGAGTTTCTATCCGATGCTTTTTGTTCTTGCGTCAGCATAAATTAGGAATCCTATAAATAGAGTTCTTGTGGATCAACGCCGTATGCCCCTGGCTCAAGGCTTTTAACAATCTCCAACGCATTTCCATTTTTATCTGTCTTTTCCGTCATTAAGTCGAGTGTTGGAAATGACTCTAGAGGTTGCTTGTCCTCATCCAGCACTACTCTTAACATGGGACGTAGCCGCCGGGTGCGAGATTGAGCGATAACCACTCCCACGCATCCATTACTCAATTCGACTAATGTTCCAGCAGGATAGATGCCAATTGCTTGAATAAACTGCTCGATCAACACACCATGAAATTCTTTATTTCGCCATCCGTATAAGGCCTTGACCCCGTCATAAGCCGAAATCGCTACTGCGTAGGGACGTGCACTAGTAATAGCATCATAGCAATCGATCATCCCTGCTATCTGGCCGAACAACGGAATCTCATCACCTCTTAATCCTCGCGGATACCCCTGACCCAAAAAACGTTCATGATGGAATTGTGCCATCGCTAGTATATTACGACTAATATTGGGGGTACGTTTTAAAATGTCTTCACCATATCGAACATGGCGTTTCACCTCTTCATATTCATAGTCTGTCAACTTACCCGGCTTCATTAGAATCTCAGCCGCTAACTGAGTTTTGCCCACATCAAATAACATTGCGCCCATGGCCAACTCCTTTAAGTCTTGAATAGACAGACCCATGTGTCGACCCAAGGTGATAGCAAATATCGAACAGCGTACGGAGTGCTTGTAACTATAACTATCTTTTTCTCGCATTCGGCTCATCCACATGTAGGCATCGGGATTGCGAATAATGCTATTTATCATTGGGCGCACAACTTCGTCTAAAGCAGGGATACTCACCTGCTTACCCTGTTTCAGATCCTTCATGATCTGTATCATCGAACTGCTCACCTCAGTATGAGACTTTTCCGCCGACTGCAGTTCTTCTTCAAATCGGGCCGAGTCCTGATAACGCTTTTCACGGCCATTTTTGCTGTTGCTATTTTCTAGTTGTACAGGCTGCACATGAGGAGGGGGCATTTTGCCTTTATTGGTATCAATAAACACGTACCGACAATACTGCCCCAACTCATCTATATCCTGTTGTGACTGAATAAAAAAGCCTTGAAGAAGATAAGGTGTTTCTAGCCACGGACGATCTAACTCGGTCACAAACATTCCCTCAGTCAGATCTGTGACCACCAGCGGTAAAATGCTTTTAATCTCTTGATTCATGGACTATCTAATAGCTTCTAGAGACTTTGCAACTTAAGAGACTGAGCGTGGCGTGTCAAAACCAAGCGCAACCCGCAGACATCTCTCTAATATTTTTGTCATCCAATTCACATGACGAAGCAAATCCACTTGTGCCATGGCGTGTTGGATCATTTAAGTTAACGGCACAGGAATCCATACCCGGACACTTAATAATAATGACCGTTCAGTCAAATCAGGGACAACCGTTTTGATAACATGGAATTCTTCTTGCAACCTGAATGTCAAACGCATTCATTGCTATACAATGGCCCATGACAAGAACACAATTTTTATTATTTCTCAGTAGCTTAGTTGTAGTTTTGGCGCTTGCTATGGGCAGTTTGGAGTTCGAGAAATTTACTTCCTTGAGTGAAAATTTGCCGAATGTAACGAAATTAGAATCCGCCGCAAAAAATGGGGAGAGTGAAGCGCAGGTTGAATTGGCAAATCATTACCGAAAACTAGGTCAGTTTGCTGACGCGCGGGACTGGTATGTCACCGCCGCTTCGAATCAGAATAAAAATGCTATTTTTGCATTAGGTTTGATGGCTTGGGAGGGTACGGGTGTACTGCAAGATCCTATTAAAGCGGTGGATCTGTTCCAACAAGCGGCGGATTTAGGTCATGCCCAAGCCATGCTGCAGTTGGGAAAAGCGTACGAAGTAGGTTTAGGCACTCACCAAGATCAGGTGTTCGCTTTCAATTGGGTGAAAAAATCCGCAGAAACAGGCTTTGCGGACGCACAATTTACGCTCTCACAATATTTTAAGCAGGGCATAGGCTCTGTTCAAGACAGTAAAGAAGCGCTCAGATGGTTAGAACAGGCAGCCAAGCAAAATCATCCTGAAGCCTCTTTCGTGCTCGCTTACCAATTTGAACATGGTATAGAGGTGAAACAAAATTTGGAAAAAGCTTTAGAATGGTACCAGAAAAGTGCCGAAGCCGATCACGCGCCAGCACAATATAATTTAGGTTTGTTCTATCTGGAAGGTGAAAAAGTTAAAAAAAATGATGATTCAGCCTTCTACTGGTTCCGTCGTGCAGCCGAGCAAGGACTAAGTGAAGCACAGCACAACTTAGGATTACTCTATGCCGGTGGAGTGGGTGTGGCAATTGATCCGGTTTTGGCATTTGCCTGGTTAACGGTAGCCAGCCAGACAGGACTGCCACAAAGTCAAAAGGATCTAAAACAGATAGCGCGTTCGTTAACGCCCGCAGAAACAAAGCAGGCTCTCGAACTTAGTGATATGATGATCAAACGGTATCAGTTAGATTAATAAGCTAGTCGCGATGACTCTCTACTATCGATGATAAATAGAACCATTACAGTGGGTTCCTTCCAATGCAACTGTCACCTGATTTGTTGCCCGATCACCGGTGACGCAGCAGTGATCGATCCAGGAGATTGGCCAGATCAGATCTTGAATTTAATCCAAGATCAAGAGGCTCGATTGAAACGCCCCCTCCAAATAAAATATCTACTGCATACCCATGCACATTTTGATCACATCAGTGCCACTGGCCCTTTAAAAAAGGCGCTGCGAGAGAAACAAAACGGTTCAGTCCCTGAAATATATTTACACAAAAAAGATCTGTTGTTATATAAGCTGCTTCCTGTGCAAAGTTTAGCAACCTTGAGGCGAGTGCCCAGGCCCCCTTCGGTGGACCAATTTGTCACACACGAAGACACACTGGTGATTGGTCAACTTAGATTAACGTTTTTACATACACCGGGGCACACTCCCGGGAGCATTTGTATGCGCCTACATGAAGACAGTCGATTAGGCAGCCAAGAAACTTTGTTTTCTGGAGACACGCTCTTCAGAACCGGGGTCGGCCGGACCGATCTTCCGGGCGGCAGTTTTGAGCGATTAAAAAAAAGCATCCAAGACCATATTTTTCATTTGGATGATGACACCCTAGTTCGGCCCGGTCATGGCCCAGATACTTTGGTGGGTATTGAACGGCGCCTCAATCCTTTCGTGCGCTAATTCAACCCTCTTATTTTCAAATACCATTAAGATAAAATAACGATATAACGCTCGCATAATGGCTAGATTCGAATTTTTATTGCTAGTCTCTCATCAAAATGCTGGCCGCTATTTATTATTTTTTTTCGGTTTCGGACCAATACGGATCTGTACCACACCGGTTGCGACTTCTTCATTCTCAAGATCAAACAGGGATACCGCGACGGGTAAATCCTGCACCTGATACCAATCTGGAGGCTCAAATTGACACACCGATCGAAGATCGGTACGTGCTTTTTTTAAGTATTGAATGGACATACCACTAGGGATCCATCTTGCGGTCTTAGGAATACTGGCCTGAACGGCGAAAGAAGCAGTGAGCTCGATTAAATTCGCCATCGCCACAGCATGCACGGTACGCATATGATTTGTCACCGCTCGGCGTTTTTTCATCCCCATTTCAAAATGCCCGGGTTCGACACGAATAATGTAGGGATGAATCGTTGCCGAATAGGGCGCACCCAGCTTAATTCCAAAGATCCCCAACCATCGAGACCCTGGTATAGAAATAAATCGATTTATCCACTTTTCTGCGCGTGTCTGTTCCATATGCATTTTCTCTAGATCGCTACCTGGGCGACCCAGATGACACATCCTGTTCCGCAAGCTGCTTTATTTTTTTTAGTTGGGAAGAAGCAACTTTTTTTAAGTACCAATCCATCATTTTTGTCAACTTACTGACAACGCCGTCACCCTCAACCAGCTCCACTTGATACTGCAAGCAGACTCCCTGTGAAGTGTCATTCAACTTATAGGTAACATGCATTGTAAACCTAGGATGCTTGAGCCTCACAGCCAAATTGTGTGGAAACTGATGATCGGTTATCTCGCCGGCATATTCCACCGTGCGTCCGAACTCAGTCATTCGCTGCTTAAATGTGGTTCCTACTAGATTTTTCGGATCTCGATTACTGGTATATTCTGTCGACTCTAGACCTTCCATCCAAAGGGGAACTTTGTCGTTATTTTCTATCCAATCAAATACCGTCTCGATGGGAGCCTGAATGTGTATCTTGTGTTTCACTTAACTCAAAACTCGGAAATAATTTTAACCAGATGAAATTATAACTGAAGACCGCTGCTATGAAACCAAATTCAAAATTGACAAAAAATCATTCGGTAGTAGGATTGATAGTCGCCGGTGGTAATGGTAGACGCATGGGCGGATTACAAAAAGGGTTGCTCCAATGGCGATCCAAGCCCCTGATACACCATATTATAGAGCGGCTTCAGCCCCAATGTGACTCATTGAGTCTCAATGTGAATCAACAATTAGAACATTACCATCAATTTGGGTTACCGATTATCCGCGACCATGACTATCAACAGGCCGGACCGCTGGCTGGGCTGCATTCAGGATTGAGCCAGATCTCTTGTGATTTTCTAGTTACTGTGCCCTGTGATGCGCCCTTATTTCCTTTGAATCTAGTTGAAAAGCTGTATGTGGCAGCAGTGACGCACCATGGTATGGCCGTTGCCAAAACTGAATACGGTTTACAACCGACATTTGCCATCGTAAACACATCCTATTTAGCAAGTTTGGAAAAATACTTGAATCAAGGTCAACGTAAAACACAGTTATGGTTTAGTGAAAACAGGGCGGAGACGGTAGAGTTTCCGTTAGAAAATTTTGTCAATATCAATACCCCAGAGGATTTAGCAAATTTAAATGCATCGAACCTCAACTAAAATATAAAAACTACCACAACTTCGTTATTTAAATTTCTACAGGAGTACCATTAATGAGTTGTCTAGAAGCATATCAACACGATGGCTGGGCTCAAGATCTGGGCATTGCGCTTATTCAAGCTGATGCTAACAACATTAAAATGAGCCTTCCTTTTAAATCTAAAAATTTACAAGGTGAAGGCGGCGTGGTGCATGGTGGCGTGATAGGCACATTATTGCATGATGCAGGGGCACTATTATCTAACCAGCTATTCGATACATCACCAGACGCCCCCGTGCACACGGTAGATATTCAGATCAATTATTTACGTGCCACTAAAGATAGCACACTCACTTGCCAGGCTAAATTACTACGACAAGCCCGTCACTATGCTTTTGTAGAATCAGTAGTTATAGATGATCAAAACCGAGTGATTGCTCAAGCGCGTATGGTTTTTGGCGTACCGCATACAGATTCAGTAAACAAACACATTTCCACACACCCCTGCCAATCCCTAGTAGATACACCCATTAATCTGCAACAACTCTCGTTTCTTGACATGTTAAACACTAACTTATCGCAACGACGTCCAGGCTTCTCCATCTTGGGTGCCCAGGATGGTATGTGTCACATAGAGGTAGAAGACCAATCAGTGAACAGGAATTATCACAACCATATCGCTGTCGGTACGCAAATTTTTGCAGCAGATAGCGCTGGCGTGTTTAGCAGCTTTACCTCTGGAGAGCCTTTAACCAAAGCAGCAACGATTGATTTGAAATTAAGTCTCTGCAAGCCTATAAAAAATGAAAATTTAATTGCTATCGCAAACAGCCTATATTTACATAATAAAACGATTCATCACCAATTGGTTCTTTTTGGCAAAAAATCAAAAGATCTCGCAGCGATAGGTTCGATGACTTTGTCTGTATAGATAGTGCCAGTAAAAAATTGTAGATTTAGAAATAGCTGAGGCGTCTATGTTGTAATAATTTTTGCCGCTGATACCAAAACTGACCGCGCCTTTCTTCTTCTAATTTCGTTCTCTGAACCCAGTTATCTAGGCTGTCAAATTCATAATCAAAATACAATGTTCTAAATTTTAATCTCGCTTCTTTCGCTTTATATTCGTAAACATTGCTCTGCTGTACATGTCCCGATTCATTGTAATTAAATGTCTCTCGGCTCCTTAATTGTCCATGTTTATATATTTCATGGCGCAACAACTGTCCTTCCTGATTACGGGTATAGGTTTCGCGGTGTTCCGGCACAATCCTTTCCATATCTTTGACAGACTGAAGAGGTTGTTCAGTGATATAAAATTCAGAAATCGCGCCGTTCTTATCCAAAAGAGTTAATTCAGAACGGCGTTGCAGTGGACGTTGAGGTACCGAAGAACGACGTAATATCCACCGCTTACCGTATTCATAGGACACCTCCTCGGTAAAAGGTGTCGTGACATTGGACTGCTGTTTAGTGAGATCACCTTTGTCATTATATTCAAACTGGTAAGAAGCCGTACGTCTGCCTGCTTTTAGGAATTCCATTCCAGTGGGGATCTCTGCGTGATAGTGCAATCGA
The DNA here is from genome assembly GCA_041940025.1 of Thiotrichaceae bacterium. Taxonomy (GTDB): domain Bacteria; phylum Pseudomonadota; class Gammaproteobacteria; order UBA5859; family UBA5859; genus UBA5859. Next base: position 234,936 of record JBGTSY010000001.1, read on the forward strand.
CGCACCTCCTCGCCAGTTACACTATATAAAATGTCCTCAAGGGTAAATCCCTGTGGGGTGAAGTGAACCTCACGGATACGTCGTTTGTCTTGCCACACTTGCTGGGATTCATTCCAAACACGAGTCGACAAGCTCAAGCTTTGAATCGGACCCTGCACCTCAAGGGACACGCGATCATCCAAAAGAGTCGGGGGATAGTGGCCTAACTTCGGTTGCCCAGCGCAAGCAGCTAACAGCAAGACAATTAATATTGTGCCGACTCTTGTTCGATCCCGTGCCATCTTCATCATCATTCATCCCTGTTGTCCCCTATAGTTATTTAGGACAACCTAATTAGGATTTCGTTTGTGATGACAAAAGCTTTAGGGATCTGCCTCAAAATGATTTTATCGATGCCTTAACATTCAATACCACACTGTCTTAACAACGCATCCACGGAGGGAGGCCGCCCTCGAAAACGAGCAAATAATTCAGTCGGCTCCGCTGAACCACCCGCTTGCAAAATGTTGTCTCTGAAGGCGTTAGCCACCTGCGGATTAAAAAGACCCTGCTCTTCAAACACAGCAAACGCATCCGCTGAGAGCACTTCCGCCCATTTATAACTGTAATAACCCGCCGCATACCCGCCTGCAAATATGTGGGAAAAACCGTGCTGAAACCGATTAAACTCAGGTACTTGCACCACAGCAATTTTATCACGCACATCATCTAACAATTGTTGAATGGCCGGTGCGCCGCCTTGTTGATATTCAATATGTAGACGAAAATCAAACAGCGCAAACTCTAGTTGACGCATCATCTGCATCCCAGATTGGAAGTTTTTTGCTGCTTTCATTTTTGCAAATAACTCTTGCGGAAGCGGCTCCCCGGTTTGATAATGACCGCTAATCAGCGCCAACACCTCCGATTGCCAGCACCAATTCTCCATAAATTGGCTTGGCAGCTCCACCGCATCCCAAGGCACGCCATTGATACCCGAAACGCCAAGCGCCTCCATTCCAGTCATCATATGGTGCAGACCATGTCCAAATTCGTGAAATAGAGTGAGTACTTCGTTGTGGGTCAACAAAGCAGGAGCCTCTCCCACTGGGCCAGAAAAGTTACAGACCAGATAGGCGACGGGCAGTTGAATTTTATTGCCATCGTGCCAGCGGATAACACATTCATCCATCCAGGCACCGCCACGTTTATTGTCACGCGCAAAGAGATCTAAATAAAACTGAGCAAGCGTTGCGCCTTGTCCATCTGTTATGCGGTAAAACCTGGCGTCTTGGTGCCATAGATCCACGTCTGACTGTCGTTCAATGCGTAATCCAAAGAGCCTTTCCGTTAATTGAAATAGCCCCTCAAGTACCTGATTGACCGGAAAGTAAGGGCGCAAATCTTCCTGTGACAAGTCAAACTTCAACCGCCGTAACTGCTCACTGTAGAATGGAACGTCCCAAGCTTGTAATCCACCTACGATCCCCTGTTGTTTAGCGAACTGCTCCAGCTCGACGAACTCCTCCTGTGCCAGTGGGGAGGCCCGTTCTGCTAAATCCTGCAGAAACCCCAATACTTCATCAGTAGTCGACGCCATTTTAGTGGCAAGAGACAATGCCGCATAATTGTCATAACCCAGTAATTGTGCCTGCTGTTTACGCAGATCCAGAATGGTTGCCATTATCTCGCTGTTGTCCCATCTTCCCGCATCAGGACCCTGATCAGACGCGCGTGTGTGATAAGCGCGATAAATGCTCTCTCTCAACTGCGGATCTTCTGCAAAAGTGATGACACTCAAATAAGAGGGATATTCGAGATTAAACAACCATCCCTCTTGGCCTTTGCTCTGGGCGGCTTGTCGAGCGGCAGATAGGGCCGTTTCCGGGATCCCGGCTAATCGTTGTTTGTCTTTAATAACCACATTCCAGCTATTGGTCGCATCCAAGACATTGTCATTAAACTGACTGCCCAACTGTGATAATTCAGCAGAGATCTTTTTAAATTGCGCTTTCTTCTCATCGTCCAATGCCACACCCGACAGTCGAAAATCACGTAATTGATTTTCAATGACGCGCTGTTGTGCCGAATTCAATGCGGGAAAATCCGCACTCCGTTGGAGCTGCCGAAAGGCACGAAATAAGGATTCATTTTGTCCCAATTCCGAGTAATAATGACTCAGTTTCGGCAGACACTGATTATAGGCTTCTCGCAAAGACTCAGAGTTCACAACGGCGTTCATATGGCTCACCGTCGAAGTTGTCCGTCTTAATCTCTCTTCCATCACCTCCATGGGATGTACTATATTCTCCCACGAAGGCCCGTCGTTACCCTCTAGTAACGTCTTCAATTGCCTTCGGTTTTCTTCTATCAAATAATCTATGGCAGGGACTAAATGTTCCGGCTGAATCAAACTAAAGGGCGGTAATTCATATTTTTCCAGCAACGGATTACTCATATTTCCTCTTCGTTCCCCATTGAACCTAGATGCAATATCAAATTCCTCTGACACCATCGATTAAATTTGTGGAGACTTTTTAAATGCTTCAAGAACCGAGTCACCCCAGCTATAATTTAGTTAGTTTAACCCTCTATTGAGTATAAGGACATAGGATGAAAATTAAACTCATTACTTCTCTTTCGTTAATTCTGATGGTTCCTCCGTTATTTGCTGACACGGTGGCCGATCTGCGATTGAGTGATGATGTTGTGCAGCTAGATGTGGGCATGGCGTTTCGCACTGGTCCGTCCGCAGATACCATTATGGATGCGGGATTACTCTATAACTCTTCAGACAATTATCTGCTCAATGCAGGGGTACGCTTAGTAGATGATGTGGGCGCTATGGACATACCTGTCGATCTTGGGCTGGGTGCCAAATTGCTTGGGATCACCGTAGAAGATGAAGACGTGGTGGCTATCTCACTAGGGGCCCATTTTAAAGTGGCGATCCCATCCAACTATCGTTGGAATCTATCTGGCCACTATTACATCGCGCCCGATATCCTGACATTTATGGATGGCGAACAATATTCTGATGCGCGCATTGGCGTAGATTACCAAATTTTTCCGCAGGCTTACGTTGGATTGGGATATCACAACATTGAAGTAGAGCTGGATGGAGGTTTTGATGCAACAGTGGACGAGGGTGCACATATTCATGCCACACTCTTATTCAAGTAGGCGTCAGTTTCTTTCTCATTGCCTCAATGACCATCGTGGTTTTCGGTCGATAAGACTCCCAAAGTGCAAAAGACTCCGCCGCTTGCTCCACTAGCATTCCTAAGCCATCACTGACATAGGTGGCACCATTAAGTTTTGCCCACTGCATAAATGGAGTCTGCTGTGCGCTATAAACGAGATCATAAGCCAGCGCATTAGCATTCAATTCCATGTGCGGCAAAGTAAATGATTCATCGTTTAAAAAAGCAGACGTGCCATTTATTAGTAAATCGATCGGTTGTCCGATGGATATGTCTGCGTCACCCAGGGCGCCAACATCGATGTTGGGAAAGTGATGTTTAAGATTGCGCGCCTTCTCAAGGGTGCGGTTTAATAACGTAATTTTAGTTCCAGACTTTGCCAACAGGGGTGGCAATATTCCTCTGACTGCGCCTCCGGCACCTAAAATCACTATATGTTTGTTCTCTATTTGCCAACTTAAATTCTGCTCAATATCTGTTACCAATCCGATGCCATCGGTATTGTCGCCGTACAAACCCTGTGATTGCTGGCAGAGGGTATTCACCGCCCCAGCGTGCTCTGCCCGGGAAGACAGAGCGGTACATATCTCATAGGCTTGCCGCTTAAATGGTACAGTGATGTTTAAACCACGGGCACAAGGCCGTTTAAAAAACTGTGTCACTGCCTGTGGTAGTCCATCCGACGCCACAGATATTTTTTCGTACTCGATTCTGCGGTCGCACTGAGAAGCGAATAGAGAATGAATATCTGGGGAGAGACTATGCTCGATGGGGTTCCCCATCACCCCGTATAGATTATATGCGTTACCCACTGAGCTTAAACCCAATCACGGGGTTGTAGAAAAAACTCTGTTAACCGTGCTTCGGGGGTTCCCTCCTCCGGTCGAAAATCATACTCCCAACGCACTTCAGGTGGTAGAGACATTAAAATTGATTCCGTGCGACCGCCCGACTGCAGTCCGAACACTGTGCCTCTGTCATAGATCAGATTAAATTCCACATAACGACCTCGACGAATCAACTGAAAGTGTCTCTCGCGATCCCCGTAGGGCATGTTCTTACGTTTTTGTACAATGGGAAGGTAGCCTTCAATATAAGCGTTACCGATAGATTTCATCAATGCGAATGAATTCTCAATGCCACCGTCAGTCCAATCGTCAAAGAACAGTCCACCTACGCCACGGTGCTCACCTCTGTGTTTGTTGTAAAAATAGTCGTCGCACCACTGTTTTAGTTTTGCATAAACATCTTCGCCAAATGGCGAGCATGCATCTCGGGCCACTTGGTGCCAGGCCTGAGCATCTTCTTCAAATCCATAATATGGCGTTAAATCAAATCCACCACCGAACCACCAAACCGGCTCCTCACCCTCTTTATTGGCTTGAAAATATCTCACATTGGCATGAGAAGTTGGCACATAGGGATTTTGAGGATGGATCACCAGTGAGACACCCATTGCTTCAAAACTCCTCCCGGCTAATTCAGGACGAGATGCCGTTGCGGATGGGGGTAATCCGTCACCAAATACATGTGAGAAGTTGACGCCGCCTTTTTCGATCACTGCACCATCTGAAATCACACGGGTAACGCCCCCACCGCCACCGTCACGCTGCCATTCATCTGCAATAAACTCGCTGGCACCATCCTCACTGGCTAATTGATGGCATATCTGCTGTTGCAACGTTAATAAATACTCTTTGACTTGTGCTTTGATGTCACTCATGAAGAGTCTCGTCTCGGTCTATCGCGTAACACATTTCCGGAAGGGAATTCTCTTATTTCTGAAGCCATCGCATTTTGATCTACGACACCATTTAAGTAATAGTCCACAGAGTTTCCAAAATATCGCCTCGCCACAAACAGATTTCGCGCGGGTGGGCGTCCTGTTGGATTGGCACTCGTTGACACTAACGCATGCCTCAAATAGTGACATAACTCTTTCACTAGCGGATGCAGGCATAGGCGCACAGCGATAGTCCCGCGTCCCCCGGTGAGATAGTCTGGCACCCCTTGTTTGGCCGGCACCACCCAAGTCACGGCACCCGGCCAACTGTTTTTTATCTGCCTGGGCCAATCACCTGGTTGAAAGTCTACATATTTTTCTAGTAACTGATAGCAGGGCGCCACCAACACCAGACCCTTAGTCAGCGGCCTGCCCTTCAGTTCACATAGGGTCTTGACAGCCAATTTGCTCTGAGGATGACATCCCAAGCCAAACACGGTGTCCGTTGGATAGACTACCAGCGCCTGTCGGCGGATAGATCGAGCCACCTTCGAGAGGTTAAAAGATTGCCATCCTCTAACCATTGCCCGAGTCAAAAGAAGTTACCTAAGATGCAAGTTGTGCTTGCAGATCCTCATCTTTTTTTAGCACCTGTTGACGATTATTATCGCGCTCCTGTTGTAATCGCTGCGCTAACTCTGGATCACTCAAGGACAACATTTGCGCCGCTAGATAACCAGCATTTTTCGCACCTGCCTTACCAATTGCAGTGCAGGCAACAGGTATACCAGGGGGCATTTGCACGGTGGAGAGTAATGCATCCAAGCCTTGGAGCGGTCCAGCATCCACAGGGATACCAATCACAGGTTTTAATGTATGCGCAGCCACGGTGCCTGCTAAATGGGCGGCCATTCCAGCGGCAGCGATGAACACAGCACACCCCCTTTGATCCGCATTGTGCACATAGCTTTGGGTTTCCTTCGGAGTGCGATGGGCAGAGTGAACTTTCACTTCCACTTTGATGTCTAACTGCTTCAGCACATCGATAGCAGGCTGTACGGTGGGCAGATCAGAATCTGATCCCATTAAAATTGCAACAAAGGTTTCTGACATGATAGGACTCTTGTTAAATTAAAATGTGAAGATAAATCTCTAGTCTACATCAGTGAGAAGCAAGGATGTAACAATGAATCTTATCCCTGAGATTGCAGCGCGGCTTCCTCATCCTCTTCAACCGCTTCCACAAACTTACACTCCTTTTGTGGACAGACTTTCTCTGTGCCTCGACGTTTAGTGGTCTTGATGGTCAAAATTGGCCAGTGACACTCTGGACAGGGCTCGGCCAAAGGCAAGTTCCACAACGCATAGTCACATTCTGGATAGCGTTCACAGGAATAAAAAATCTTTCCGTATCGCGATTTGCGTTTCAGGATAGTTCCTTGCTTGCAACTGGGACAGGAGACGCCAGTGTCTTCCGGTTTCTCCAATGGCTCCATAAATTTGCAATCGGGGTATCCACTACAGCCAATAAACTTACCATATCGACCCTTTTTGATGACAAGATCGGAGGAACACTCAGGACATTTTCGTCCTTCCACCACTTCAGGCTCTGTACTGGAGCCGTCGTCATCCAAACTGCGTGTGTAGTCACACTCTGGATAAGCAGTACAGCCAATAAAACGCCCTCGTCTACCCAGACGTATTGAAAGCGGTGCGCCACAGGTGGGGCACGCTTCATCCATTGCCTCCTGGGTGACATCTTTTCTATCCACATTGACCATCTTATCTTCCACCAACTGGTGGAATGGCTGCCAAAATTTATCTAGCAGGGGTAACCATTCCCTTTCTCCACGAGCAATGGCATCCAGGTCATCTTCTAGATGAGCAGTAAAATCGTAATCCACATATTGCGTAAAGTGTTGCGTTAAAAACCGATTTACCACTCGACCCAGATCGGTTGGGCGAAACTTTTTCTTCTCCATCTCCACATATTCACGCTGTTGCAGTGTGGAAATGATGGTGGCATAGGTAGAAGGTCTGCCAATCCCAAATTCTTCTAGAGCTTTGACCAAACTCGCTTCTGTATAGGCTGGTGGTGGTTCGGTGAAGTGCTGTTCATCACGCAATTTTAACAGCGATATGGCGTCACCTTCTTGTAGATCGGGCAACATACGTTCATCATCCGATTCTTTGTCATCGTCCCGACCTTCCAGATAGACCGCCATAAAACCCGGATCCACTACACTGGAACCATTGGCTCTAAACTGTGCTACCTCACCTGCATTCATATCTGCTGCCACCGTGTTAATGGTGGCATGAATCATTTGACACGCGACCGTGCGTTGCCACACCAACTTATAAAGTTTAAATTGATCCGGCGTCAGAAATTTTTTCATCTCTTCTGGAGTGCGATACACAGAAGTAGGACGAATCGCCTCGTGTGCTTCTTGAGCATTCTTTGATTTGGTCTTAAACAGTCGCGCTTCTTTTGGTAACGCCTTAGCACCATACTTTTCTTCAATGTAGGTTCTAAGTTCCCCCAGCGCTTCGCCAGATAAATTGACCGAGTCGGTACGCATATAAGTGATTAGCCCCACTTCCCCTTCACCGATATCAATACCTTCGTATAATTTTTGCGCCGTACGCATGGTGCGTAGCGCTGTAAAACCTAATTTTCGTGAGGCCTCTTGTTGCAATGTAGAAGTAATAAAAGGCGCAGCCGGGTTCCGTTTCCGCTGCTTTTTCTCTACCTTTGCAACTATTAATTTTCCCTCGGCGGCAGACTCAATTGCTTCTTTCGCTACCCCAGCACTCTCGGCTGTATTAATATCAAACTGTTTTAATTTATTACCCTGATAGACTGTTAATTTACCAGTGAACGCTTGCTTGGCCTTTTCCAGATCAGCTTCCAAGGTCCAGTATTCCTTAGGCTCAAAAGCTTCGATCTCTTCCTGCCGCTCCACGATCAGCCTGAGTGCGGGGCTCTGCACCCGGCCGGCTGACAAGCCTCTCCTGATTTTTTTCCACAACAATGGTGAGAGATTGAAGCCCACCAAATAATCTAATGCGCGTCTGGTTTGCTGCGCATTCACTAAGTCATTAGATAGAGATCGCGGATGCTCTAAGGCCTCATTCACCGCTTTCTTGGTGATCTCATTAAAAACTATTCGCTGCACCTGTTTGTCTTTAAGCGCGCCTTTTTCGTTTAATATTTCGTAAAGATGCCAGGAAATTGCCTCACCTTCGCGATCCGGGTCCGTCGCCAAATAGAGTACATCCGCTTTTTTTAAGGATTTGGTAATGGAATCCACATGCTTGCTGTTTTTTTCTATGGCGCGGTACTGCATACGAAAATTATTGTCGGGATCGACAGCACCTTCTTTGGGCAATAGATCACGCACGTGCCCATAGGAAGCAAGCACTTCAAAGTCCTTACCGAGATATTTTTTGATGGTTTTACATTTAGCTGGTGATTCAACTACGACCAGTGCTTTGCTCATGTCCTATCCAAAATCTGAGATGTGTGTTCAATCATCGCCGGCCACGGTGGGATACAAATCAAACTGTCGGCAGTCCCTGCTTCGTCAATAAAGGAGGGAACTTTAATAGAAAAATTGCTAAGCGTTATTGCAAATAAGAGGTGGTCAATGCGCCCACCCAATCATCCATCCAGGCCATTGAACCATCGGTGCCAGTATTTTCAAACAGCACCATTAACACGGCCCAGCGTAACTGATCTAGGGAGACCTCTGACGAATCCAAATCCATTACCTGGTCAATCACCAACTCCCTTAACACGGGATCCAGCAAACCGATCTGCTCTAAAAACAGCAAAAACCCTCGACACTCTGTGTCTAGCTTCATGCATTCAATCGGATTGAACGCCCGTATTGCCCCCGTATTGGCAGGGATCGGCGCGATCGATTCTGGTAATGCCGTCAATCCTTCCATCCAAGCAAAAGCCTTATTAATATCATGAAGTTCGAACCCAGCACGTAACAATCTCGCCTTCAGCGACTCCTCATCTCGGTCAATGTCGCCGAAAAAGACGTAATTTTCAAATAGATAGATTAACACGTCTAAAAGGCTTTCTTTCATTTTTCCCCCTTTACTACACGGGTGTAGGTACCACCCAAAGAAGCCTGAACTCTTCCTTCCATCTCTAATGTAAGAAGCATGGAGGAAACTTCCGCTGACGTCAATCCACTACGGGCGACTAATTGATCGATACTGACCGGTTCAAAACCCATACTGCTTAGGAGGTTGTTATCACTTATCTCACCTGACGGATTGCTATCAGGCTCAGGCATAAAACTATTAAGATATTGTTTTATATCAATATTTATACCCTCAAGTACATCTTCACAGGTTTCAACCAGATGAGCGCCCTGACGTAATAATTGGTGACATCCTTTGGACTTGGGATTGTGAATTGATCCGGGCACAGTCAGTACCTCTCGTCCCTGCTCCAGTGCCAGGCGTGCAGTAATTAAGGAGCCACTGCGTAGTGCCGCCTCCACCACCAACACACCTAAACTGAGTCCACTGACAATTCGATTACGGCGCGGGAAATGTTCTGCCAACGGCGGGGTACCCACAGGAAACTCTGTCAACAAGGCGCCTTGCTCCGCTATTTCTGCTGCCAGTTGACGATTCTCTCGCGGGTAAATTTGTTCCGGACCCGTAGCCAACACTGCGGCCGTCAATTGTGACCCAGCAAGCGCCCCTCGGTGTGCACAGCCATCAATGCCAGTGGCTAAGCCGCTGGTGACCACAAGTCCGGCCTCAGATAGTGCCTGAGCGAACATATGCGCATTTTCTTTGCCTTGAGGCGAAGGCATTCTACTGCCGACAATTGCGATCTGTGGTAAGTGCAATATGGCGGGATTGCCGGTTAAAAACAGTAGCGGGGGAGGATCATAAATCTGTTTCAGCTGCGCCGGATAGTGAGGATCAGAAATTTTAATCAAATGACGATTTGAGGCTGCGTGTAACCAGCTCAAGTCTTTTTCTATGGACGATAAATCGGGACTGGATAAATAGTTAATAGTTCGCTGTGAAAGCCCCCAATGTCGCCACTCTGCCGGTACCGCAGACAAGACGTCTGCCGGCGCACCTGCTTCCGACAGCAAATGCAAAAACGTCCGCGAACCAATGCCAGGAGTTCGCCAAAGTAACAGCCAAGCCTGATCTTCTTCGTACAATGATTGTTCCAGCCAAACCGGTTTACCGTAATCCAGCTGTAGAGTTTACAAAAATTGCCGCTTTCGTCCGAGGACTTTTATTAATTCAGTAGCTTTTAGGGGTTGGCCACCATATCGCCTAGGTAGATTGCGCGGCCCGCCTTCATCACAATACCATAGGCAACATTATCAAATACCTGATAGATCAGCACCAGGCCTGCCCTTTCATCAGGTAAGGTGACCGCATCATTGAATTTTCCGCTGACCTTATCACGCACCTTTAAACCACTCTGATACACCCCAAACACGTATCCCACTTCTACCCCTTGTTCAGAACCAAGATTAACGACTACCACCTGATTGGTGCCGGTCTGTTTGACAGCATCCACTAAGTGAATAATTTTACCTCTGAGGTCCGCCGCCGGGGCTTTGGGATAAAAGTATGGTGAAAAATCATCCGACTGCTCCTGAAACAGACGATCGCCCACACGCACTTCTCGGTTGCTAGACTCCATCACCAGGGTACTGGGATCGCCATATCTCAATACTCGCGCTTTACCGATCAGGTCCGCTTCTACACCTAGCAGATCTCCTTTGTCTCCCTTCTCCAGAAATTTTTTCCCCTCCCGGTAGATATTAAAATGGACACCGTCTTTTTGATCTAAGTCCCGAACATAGAATCGGTCTTCAGATCCAGTTAATAGATGTGCATCGCGACCGGACACCACATAGGGCGCAGAGCGTAACTCGTTGGGTGATAAGACTCGAGCTTGTCGAAGGAAATGATCGACCTGTTCCAATGGAATGGTGGGAATTGCTGCAGAAATCGGTGAGATGCGCGCCTTCGGCGACCATTTCACTTGATTCGGCCCACGGCTTAAGCGTAACACTGGCCTGCCCTGCTCATAGACAAGATGAATAATATCCCCAGGATAGATCAAATGAGGATTTTTAATCTCAGGATTAGCATGCCAGACTTTCGGCCAATACCAAGGCTCAGTTAAAAACCTCTCTGCAATATCCCAAAGGGTATCCCCTTTTACCACTACGTAGGTTTCAGGGTGAGAGGGATTCAACCTCACTTCGTCGGCCCATAGTGGCCCCATAACGAGTAAGATTACCCAAAAAATTAATGCCTTTTTCATGAGATTACCATCCTGGTATAGATACTTATTACTGTAACGATTGATTTGGCTTAAAATTTACCCTTTTGCGATACAGGTAAAAAATAAGATAAAATTAGTATAATTGCCATCTAAGACTACTCCCAAAAAATTTGTTTCATTCGACAGAGTACCCGCTGCATGGCAGCATAGTTTATGGCCTTACTCAACATTCTGCACTATCCTGATCCGCGACTTAAAAAAGTGGCCTCACCGGTAGACGAAGTCTCAGAAGACATTCAAACACTATTGGATGATATGTTAGAGACAATGTACGATGCGCCTGGAATTGGCCTCGCAGCCACTCAGGTTAACATTCCTAAGCGCTTAATTGTTATAGATATTTCTGAACAGAGAAATTCTCCTCTATATTTGGTAAATCCGGAAATTGTGAATAAAAATGGCGAGACCGAAATGGAAGAAGGATGCTTATCGGTACCGGGCATCTTCGCCTCAGTGGATCGTGCTAATCAGATTGGCGTAAAAGCGCTAGGAAAAAACGGCGAAATCCAGGAATTCACCGCCGAAGGGCTTTTAGCAATTTGCATTCAACATGAAATCGATCATCTAAACGGCGTGCTATTTATCGACTATTTGTCAGAAATTAGACGCCAGCGCATTAAGAAAAAGCTACAAAAACAAGCGCGACACACTATGTAGTGATTGCCTGGCGAAGGCCCAATGGATCCTCTGAAGATTATATTTGCAGGCACACCTGAATTTGCTGCCATCTCCCTGGACGCATTGTTGGATAATCAGATACGTCCGATATGTGTCTTGACCCAACCTGATCGGCCGGCGGGTAGAGGCAAAAAACTCTCAGCGGGCGCCGTCAAACAGTTGGCTATCCGACACCAGTTGTCTGTATTACAACCAGCGAAGTTAACACCACAATTCATTGAGGAACAGATCCAGCCATTAGCGCCAGACTTAATTATTGTGGTGGCCTATGGATTAATGCTGCCGCGTCAGTTGCTGGATCTGCCCCCCTTTGGCTGCATGAATATTCATGCTTCCCTGCTGCCCAGATGGCGCGGCGCCGCTCCTATCCAGAGGGCCATTCTGGCGGGCGATACCCTGACCGGTATCACCATCATGCAGATGGATGAGGGTTTAGATACCGGAGATATTCTCCTCAGCCGCTCTCTGTCCATCCAAGAAAATGAAACTGGAGGCAATTTGCATCACAGACTCGCCGAGTTGGGTGCCAGTACGCTGTTGGAGGCACTGGAAAAACTAAAATCGGGTTCTCTGAGCGCAACACCACAACCCGAGGAGGGCGCCTGCTATGCAAATAAAATTCATAAATCTGAAGCCTTTATCGATTGGCATCAAAGCGCCCGCTCTATCCACAATCAGATCCGCGCATTTTATCCCTGGCCCGTCGCACGCACCGAGTATGAAGATGAGGTCATACAAATTTTAGAAAGTGAACAATTAGATCGTCAGAGCTTCGACTCACCGGGCACAATAGAGAGAGGAAATAAACAGGGCTTGGAGGTGGCTTGTTTGGATCGCGCTATCCGAATCACCAAAGTGAAACTCGCAGGGGGACGGCCTATTCAAGCAGCAGAGTTTTTCCGCCAACGCCAACCACAAGGTAAACAGCTGGGAAACATAAACAATTGAGTGCGCGGCTCACAGAAACGATAGGTTGGCGAGATTCGGTGCCGGTAAATTGCATCGCTTTTCATCCGGAACATTTCGCCCAACGGCTTAACCACTCATCCAATGCACCACTGAATCAAATCCATTTTCTCTGTTATGAAACGCTTTATTGGTATACACAATTAAAAAATCTGGGCGATCTGGTCATTTCTAGCCCCCTTACAGCTAAATATAAAGAATAAAGAGATCGAACTGTTGCTCATCACCAGACTATGTGGATTACTGGCCGGCACTATCTCCAACTATGCGCTCGTCTGCGCAGAAGCGAAGTTGGCGAAAAACTCTAAAAAGCCTTGGGCTTCGTCCTTAATCAACAGTTATTTGCGCAATTCTATTCACCAACCTAGTACACTGATGAAACAAATGGAGCTGTTCCCCGACGCTAAATTTTCCCATCCAAAGTGGTGGATTGACAACCTTTCTCAATACTGGCCCAGTGATTGGCAATCTTTAATAGCAGCCAATCACTGCTGGGTGCCGATGTCTCTTCGCATCATTGAAAACACCATTCAAACTGATCCGCGCCAAGCCCAATTAGTACAAGCTAATATAGGTTCTGCACAACTGGACGCACTGTTCGCTTGCCTAAAATGGACCAAACCCGATGCGACCATCGAACTGCCTGGATTGGAACTCGATCTCTGTCGTGTACAAAATACAGGATCACAGCTTGCAGCCGAATTGCTCATGCCCCAGTCCGGTGACTCAGTATTGGATGGGCGCGCGACACCAGGGGACAAAGCCGTACAGCGACAAGAAGGCGGTGCAAACCAATTAAAGTTAGTCTGTCCTGAGTTGGATAAAAAGCGCCCTCAATCACTACCCGAGACACTGCATCGATTGCAGTTAACGGCTAATTACCGTCATGCACATGCCCTCACACCTGAAGAGTGGTGGTCGGCGCGATACTTTGATTGTATCCTCCTGGATGCACCATGCTTTGGATCCGGTGGGATCCGCCGGCATAGAGGCATCAATGACATTCGATGTGCAATGGAGAGAGACAATTTTACCCACCGGCAAAAACCGTTGTTGGCGTCAGTGTGGCCCTTATTAAAAAGGGGAGGGCACTTGCTTGACTGTACCTGTGCACTAATTCATAAAAAGGGAGAAACACTGATCACGGCACTCCTTGCGCGTTGCAGGAATACACAAATTGTACGTACACAGATAGAATTTTGGGGCGTGAAGCAAGATATCGGTCACTACATTCTCCATGCTGAACTGGGTATGGACAAATTTTACTAGCCTCGGTTGAAAAAAGTTTAATGCATTTTTTGGATAGAAAATTTGTTGTCAGAAGCTGCTTGATATTGATGTTCTGCAGTCAGTGTTGGGCAAATGAATCGGCCATTCACATTACCCTACTGAATATCAATAGGGGGGCACATCCAGACTACTACGACTTGGCTTTAAACTTCGAAATATCCTTATCAAAAAAACTGATTAAAGCCTTGGAAAACAGTATCCCATTAACCTTTGAAGTCGAAATCTCCATTTATGAAAAAAGAGACTGGTTATGGGATAAGAATATCAAAACTGTTAAAGTTCGATATTTAATCGTCTATCAAACCCTAAGCCAGAACTTCCTACTGAAAAATCTGACCACCGGTTACACGAATACCTATGCAGATCTCTCTCAAACATTATCTGCACTAGGACACGCGCCTCAACTCCCAAAAGTAGATAAAAAATATCTTGCGATGTCCAATCGGAGTTTTATCAAGGGAAAAGTTAGGCTGGTGATCAATCAATTACCCGTCGCCATTCAAGCCCAGGCATATCTACGTTCTGCTTGGCAGTTGAACAGCGCCTGGTACGCTACACGCGTACCGCAAAATTTATGAACATTCGGAAGATACTTAATCTCTCTATAGATCGACGTCCGATCTTTAGTTTTTTACCTACAATTGTGCTGTTGATGATTGTCACCCTGGCCACCGTTTTGATGAGCCGAGTGAGCAGTGACGCAGATGACTTTGCTCGTTTCTATATCCCTCTATTTATTTTAAGTAGTATGGGTATTGTATTTTTAACGTACATTATCAGTGTGAACTTCTGGCATCTCTGGCGAGATGCTCAATCCAGCCAACCAGGTGCGAAACTGACGCTGAGGTTTTTAGGCTACTTTAGTTTAATAAGTGTCTTGCCCCTATTGCTAATATTCTACCTGTCTATTCAAATCCTACAAAAAGGTGTGGATAGTTGGTTCGATGTTCGCGTGGAAAATGCCTTGAACGATGCTATCTCCTTAGGTGGAAAAATATTAGAGCTACGTCAAAAGGAACACTTAAAACAGACCGAGTTGATTGCACAACAACTCCAAAATGAAGTGATTCAAAAAACGAATGAAAATCTATTAGCACGTAAGCTCTCACAACTGCAGTTATTGTACGATGCAGAAGAACTGAATATTTATGATAGCGAATGGAATTTAATCGCATTGAGTCAGGCACAACCGATGCTCAAGCTGTCTCAGTTGCCCAATCAGGAAGCACTGTTACATATATTACAAGAAAGACCTTATGTGGCCTTGCATTCAACACAAACTAACAAATTTTACGTACAGGTTATTTTGCCCTACATTAACAACAATGAGCGATTTTTCATTCAAACACTATTTTCAATACCCTCAGAGATAAACCGTTTGACACGCTCTGTAGAAGAAGCATACGACGAATACAAACAACTATTATTTATCCGTGTTCCACTTAAACGAAGTTTATTATTCACTTTGATATTGGCGCTACTCATTAGTATCTTGAGTGCCACACTAGTCGCGTTTGTATTGTCACGGAGACTGTTGGCACCCATTAGAGATTTGGCTGCCGGTACTGAAGCCGTGTCAAAAGGAGACTACTCTAGACAATTACCTCTGCGGGCAAAAGACGAACTCAGCACTCT
The DNA here is from genome assembly GCA_041940025.1 of Thiotrichaceae bacterium. Lineage (GTDB taxonomy): Bacteria > Pseudomonadota > Gammaproteobacteria > UBA5859 > UBA5859 > UBA5859. The sequence continues at coordinate 250,759 of JBGTSY010000001.1, forward strand.
TGTGCAATCTTTCAATTCAATGATGAAGGAAATCGACCGCAGTCAACAACAGGCCATTAATCAAAGTGCTTATTTAGAAGCGGTATTGGGCAGTATCTCTTCCGGGGTGATGACCATACGACATCAGAACAAACTGCAAATCGCCAATAGTGCTGCGGCCGATATTTTGGTAGCCGATTTAAGCCAATGCTTAGGTTCGCCCTTCAACGAATTAACCAAAGCCCATCCCCATCTAGCACAATTTGTGAATGTCGTGCAATCACACCTATCAGAGCAAGAACCTGAATGGCGAGATGAAATCATATTCAATAGCGAAGGCGAAAGACGCGTCCTGATTTGCCATGGAAGCGCCTTACCCAATGACGGATTCGTTATTGTGTTCGACGACGTGACCCAGTTAATCAATGCGGAAAAAGAGAGCGCCTGGAGTGAGGTAGCGAGGCGGATAGCTCATGAGATAAAAAACCCGCTGACTCCAATCCAACTCTCCGCTGAGCGATTACGGCACAAGTACCTAGAAAATATGTCTACCGAGGAAGGGGCGCTATTAGATAAGCTCACCCATACCATCATTCAACAGGTGGAAACAATGAAGCAAATGGTTGATGCATTTTCCGAATATGCTCGATCCCCACAAGCAGAAATGACCTCTCTCGATTTAACAAAAATCTTAGACGAGGTGGTAGAAATGTATTGCTTTAATACTCGAGGATTGACATTCGAACGTTCCAGCGATCCACATCTACCGCCCATAGTTGCTGATCCCGGGCAAATCCGGCAAGTGCTGCATAATTTAATTAAGAATGTGATGGAGATTGAAACTGACTATCCGCTCAAAGTCACTCTCATCACACGCACCGTTATGGAAGAAGGCAAATCCTATGTAGAGCTCATATTTCACGACAATGGACCCGGTCTTCCTGCGGAAATTGCCAAGCGGCCTTTTGAACCCTATGCCACCACTAAGCTAAAAGGGACGGGGTTAGGTCTGGCAGTGGTGAAGAAAATTATCGAAGAACACGGTGGCCATATACAGGTAGAACCAGCCAGCGAAAACGGCACCACCTTCCGTATCACCCTACCTGCAGATGTAAAACAAGATCTGACACGAATGAATATGCCATAATTTGAACCATGAGCGCAGCACATATAATTATTGTTGATGATGAACCGGACATTCGATCTCTGTTAGCAGATATCCTACGAGATGAGGGCTACCAGGTGGACGAGGCCGAAAATGCCCAAAGCGCACGACAATTGCTACAGGCCGAGGATCCCGATCTGGTCCTGCTCGATATCTGGATGCCGGATGCCGACGGAATCAGCTTACTCAAGGAATGGAAGTCTGATGCCAATTTTACCGCCCAAGTGGTGATGATTTCAGGCCACGGCTCTGTAGAAACTGCCATTGAAGCCACTCGTCTGGGAGCCTTCGGCTACCTGGAAAAACCCCTGTCGACACCGAAATTACTGGCAACCATTCAGCACGCTTTGGAAGCCGGTAAACACCATGCCTATAAATTTACCGCAAATCAATTGGCGAACTTACCAGTGGGCAAAAGTCGTTTGATGACCGAACTTCGCGATCAACTCGATCAGATTGCCGATCACGACAACACTTTGTTGCTAACCGGCGAACAGGGTACTGAAAAGATCGGCTACGCCTATTACGTTCATCAAAGAAGCGCACGAAAATCACTTCCCTTTGTCGAATTGGACGTCACTGGATTAAGTGCACAAGAATTGCATCACCAACTGGTGCAGCCGCAGGGAATTCTAGAGCAGGCTGATCGAGGTACCCTATACATTCATGATATCGGTGAATTAGATAGTGAGAGTCAAGCAATTTTAACACGCGCGATTAAAGGAGAACTCAATAGTCCCATAAGGGCGAGAGTAATTTCAGGCAGTCAACAGGATTTACGAAAATTGGCAGCTGAAAATAAATTTCGAGATGATCTGTACTATTTAATTGCTGTGGTACCGATTAACATACCCCCATTGCGAACGCACGTGGAAGATATTCCAGAATTAGTCAATCAGTTCGTGGATAAACTGACCGTGGAAAAACAGCTACCTTATAAACACATTAGTATTGCGGCACAAAATAGACTGCGCAATTACAGTTGGCCAGGCAATATTAGAGAGTTAAGAAATGTCCTCGAACAACTGTTTTTGCTTAGCGATAGTGAAGATATTGGCGCAGAGGAAGTTTCAAATGTACTGCTTGCAATGAATCAAGAACAACAAAGTTTGGAAATAGACTTTAATTTACCATTGCGTGAAGCAAGGGAACAATTTGAAAAACTGTACTTTGAACACTTATTACGTATCCACAATGGCAGTATCGTTAAGGTAGCTCGCCAAGCAGGTATTGAGCGCACACATTTATATCGAAAGTTACGTTCTTTGGGCATCGACCCGAAACAACACTAATTAAGGAGTGGGCCCTTAGGGACTTCCTATGAAAATAATCATTATCGGTGCCGGTCGAGTGGGAAGTACAGTGGCGGAAAATTTGGCCAGTGAAGCCAATGACGTCACCCTCATTGATGTCAAAGATACCAATCTAAAAGATCTACAAGACAAATTAGACATTCGCGCGATTATTGGACTTGGCACCTCTCCAAGCGTGTTAAGAAAAGCGGGCGCTGAAGATGCGGACATGATAATTGCTGTCACCAATAGCGACGATACCAATATTGTCGCTTGCCAAGTCGCACATTCCCTATTTCGTACACCAACCAAAATAGCACGCATCCGCTCGCAAGAAATGATGAGACACAAGGAACTCTATCGTCCTGAAGCCATTCCTATTGATGTCATTATTAGCCCGGAACAGTTAGTTACCGATTACATTAGACGCTTGGTCGAACAACCCGGCGCACTTCAGGTAATGGACTTTGCAAACGGTCGTGTGCAATTAGTGGCAGTACGCGCCTATTACGGAGGACCACTTGTTGGGCATGAATTAAGATCCATTCATGATCACATGCCGAACTTAGACACCTATGTACCGGCTATTTTTCGTCGGGGCGAACCCATTTTGCCCACAGGCGATACCATTATTGAAGCAGATGACGAAGTCTTTTTCATTGCGGCGAAAAAACATATTCGCAAGGTGATGAGTGAATTACGCCGCTTAGAAAAGCCCAATAAACGCATCATGATAGCCGGTGGCGGCAACATTGGCGCTTCCCTGGCGCATGAGTTGGAACATAATTTTAAAGTTAAAATTATCGAACGCCATGAAGTGCGATCACGTCAACTCTCTGAGTCTTTGACTAAAAGTATCGTACTGGTTGGAGATGCGGCTGACCGAGAATTGTTATTTGAAGAAAATATAGAAGCCACCGATGTGTTTTGCGCGCTCACCAATGACGATGAAGCCAATATACTGTCTACCATGTTGGCCAAAAAAATGGGGGCACGCACGGTGATGGCCCTTATCAACCGCCCGGCTTATGTGGATTTAATTGAAAGCGGAGACATCGATATTGCTATCTCCCCACAACAAATTACGATTGGAAAACTCTTAGCATACGTTCGTCGCGGTGATGTTGAACGCGTTCATTCTCTACGACGAGGCGCAGCGGAAGCCATTGAGGCCGTAGCTCATGGTAGTCCAGAAAATTCGAAAGTGGTGGGTCGAATAGTCGGCGAAATCCCTCTACCTCAGAATACCTCAATAGGAGCCGTAGTGCGTGGTGATGAAGTGTTCATCGCCCATCCGGAAATCGAAATCCAGTCAGAAGATCATGTGATCCTGTTTTTACTGGATAAGCGGCGCATCCATGAAGTAGAACGTCTGTTCCAAGTGGACTACTCATTCGTCTAACTGATGGGGATTTTATAAAGACCATGCAATTTCCCGTCATTCTCCATATTCTTGGTCTCTTCCTCATGACATTCAGTTTGGCAATGGTACCGCCTATTGGGGTCTCTCTGATTTACCAAGACGGTACTTGGCCACCGTTCACCATTGCACTCGTCTTTACTTTAATTTTAGGGTTCTTGATCTGGCGGCCAACGCGTTCATATGTCAGAGAACTTCGGGTTCGAGATGGTTTTTTGGTGGTGGTGCTCTTCTGGAGTGTGCTCGGCTTAGTCGGTGCGGTACCTCTGGCGCTGTCTAATAATCCGCAAATTGATTTTACCGACGCGGTATTTGAATCTTTGTCTGGTTTGACCACCACAGGCGCCACCGTATTAATTGGACTGGATGAGTTACCCAAATCCATTCAATTCTATCGACAGCAACTTCAGTGGTTCGGTGGTATGGGTATCATTGTTTTGGCAGTTGCCATCATGCCTATGCTAGGAGTAGGCGGCATGCAGCTATATCGCGCAGAAACTCCGGGACCTATCAAAGATAACAAACTCACCCCCAGGATCACTGAAACTGCAAAAGCACTGTGGTACATCTATTTGGGTTTAACACTAAGTTGCGCGGCCGCCTATTGGTTGGCCGGTATGAATCTATTTGACGCCATTTGCCACAGTTTCAGCACCGTGGCGATTGGAGGCTTTTCAACACACGATGCCAGCCTTGGTTATTTTGATAGCAATTTGATCTACCTAGTTGCCATTCTGTTCATGTTTTTATCCGGGGTCAATTTCTCTTTACATTTTCTCTCATTTCGTAGCAGGCGAGTGGCAATTTATATCGCGGATCCGGAATTTCGGACCTACGCATTATTGTTGGGCAGTGCGACCCTATTTGTGAGTGCTGCGCTTTATCTCACCAACACCTATCGTGGCTTAGATACCGCCTTTATCCAAGGTATGTTCCATGTGGTCTCACTAGGTACGACCACAGGATTTACCACAGACACTTTTTATGCTTGGCCAGGTTTATTGCCCGTATTGCTACTATTTACCAGTTTTGCTGGTGGTTGTGCCGGCTCCACGGGCGGCGGCATAAAAATAATTCGGGTATTGTTACTCTTTAAACAAGGTCTTAGAGAAGTGAATCACTTAATACATCCGAATGCGGCGCTATCCTTAAAAGTGGGCAACAAATCGCTGCCAGAATCTGTGATGAATTCTATCTGGGGATTTTTTGCAGCCTACATCATGGTGTTTGGCGTCATTATGTTTATGGTATTGGCCACCGGAGTCGATCAAGTCACGGCATTTTCTGCGGTGGCCGCATGCCTGAATAATCTTGGCCCTGGTTTAGGCGAAGTCGCCAGCCATTATGGTGATCTCAATCAAGCATCTAAGTGGTTATTGAGCATCGCCATGTTGTTTGGCCGACTGGAAATATTCACTATTCTGGTGCTTCTCTCACCCAACTTTTGGCGCCGTTAGCTGACGTTTCTCTAATCAATCAACCTGAACCGAACATGCACCAATTTAGCTTGCAGCCTCCTCTATATCTGCACTAAAGTTGAGTAGTCGCTGTTGGTGGCATATTTTAATTCGGCTTGGGAAATCGGAAGATTCAGAATGAAAAGAAAAATGTGGTTAGTAAGCGCACTATTCTTACCCTTAGGTTTGAGTGCGAATGGAGACCTGAGCGGGTACAGCAAAGTAAACTTGAACGCGACTCGCTGGACCTCTGATCAAAACAATGGTGATTTTAATTCCAGACATAGCTTCATCGGCCTGGATGGGCGCAAACAACTGGAAGGAGACGATTGTTGTGATGGTTGGATAGGTGGAAGAGTTGAAAGCTATGTGGATATTGGTGGCAGAGGTGGATTTAACATTCGACAAGCTTATGTGAGTATCGGTGATGATCACAAGGGTCAGTTGGATTTAGGAACCAAGGAGACCGTTTATTATCAAACCGGTGCATTTGTCGATCCCTATTTTCGTACCGGCATTGATCAAAGAGATCTCAATTTGCAGTCCGAGCTTCACTATTCATTGCGCGGCATAAAAGGTGATTATATTCAGTACACTACTCCTACTTTGTTAGTGGATGGACTCACTGCAAACTTAGGCATAACGTACCAGGACTCAGAGCGCGAACCAGATATCGATTTCGGTGTGCAATATAATTCTGATGCGCTCAATGCTTACCTACAAGGAACTCATATCCAATATGAGCACAGCTATGGTTTAGAAGTGGGCGTTCATGAAACAGTCTATAAAGTCGGTTTAAGTTACGATTTGGCTAAGAACTTTAGCTTGCCACTGGGAACCTTCAAACTCGGTGCGCAATATGAGGCAATTGAAGATCTCTATGAAGCACTGAGATACCCGTCCCCGTCCCCGCCCCCGCCTCCTCCCACTCCCGTACCACCATTAGTGCCGCCCTACTACTCCTACACCTCCCCTATCACCTCTCCCTCGTACGTCCCCTCTTACGTGGACGGAGGTAACTATAGTGTGCTCAGCGCTAAACTGGGCGGATTCAACTTGGCTAGCGGCAAAATTGGCGATGTTTCCGAGCGCATAGACGTAGGACTCAGTATTGGCGCACAAGATGATTATTCTGGATCCTGGTCAGTGGGTGTCGGTATAGATTGTGGTCAATATCTAGACTTAGTTCTGGGCTATGGGGAAATCGAAGGTGATACCGGAAACGCCACGATAGATGACAACATTGATGATGAAGTCACGACCTTCGGAATACGCACTCAATTTTCTTTTTAATTCACTGCTAATTTTGCTATCAAAGACGGGGCCAATATAGGGCCCGTTTTTTTGATATATTTTTAATCATACTGTTAGAGAGAGTCTCTCATTATATGACACCTCCACAACAAATTATTTTTGAAAATGAACTGTTTCTCTTGGAACAAGCTGATTTTTGTCCCCTGCCTGGATATTTAACTCTAAAATTGAAAAATGATGTATATTCTATGTCTGAACTGAACCCTTCGGACAGCCAACACCTAGGTCAAGTGTTAGCGCTGGCCACCGAAGCCATAGAAAGAATCGTCTTAGCCAAGCGGGTCTATTGTTTATCTTTTTGTGAGTTGGAACCAAAATTACATTTTCACTTATTTCCACGGACGGAGACACTCGCTACGCTCTATGCCACAGATAACCATTCCGACACAGCTGATCTTAATGGTGCGCTATTATTTGAATGGACACGTACACGATTTAAACAGGGGGATAGGCTTCCACGAGAATTTTTCAACCTGGAACAGACCTGTCATCAACTCAAACAGTATATGGAAGAAAACACATAATTGATCGCGATATGCATGATCTTGTACTAAATAAGGCACTATCAACATTGAACTTAAAATCGTCAATGGTACTGCTATGGATTTCGCTCAGCTTGTTTCCTACTTTAATCCAAAGCAATGAAAGCCCCGTCGATGTCACACCCAATTTACCAGAATACAGCACTGACTCTACAAACGCACCGGTTCAGGAAGCCGCCCTCTCTGTTAACGAGCCCATCTATTTTGTAGTCGGAGGAAAAAACAAAATAAAGGCCCGGCTACAATACAGTTTCAAATATAAAATTTTTGATGAGGAGGGACTGGTTGTACAACGGGCCCCTTGGTTGAGAGGCTTACATCTTGCCTATACACAGACCTCCCTATGGAATATCAGTAAAACTTCTGCGCCTTTTGAAGATTCCAGTTATCGTCCAAGTCTATTTTGGGATCTGTTCTCCAATGAAAGTGTCTACTTTCCTAGTTTCATTCGCACCGGATACGAACACGAATCCAATGGTCAAGCGGGATTGGCCTCTAGAAGTATCGATACCCTGTTTGCCTGGCTATTTTGGGATGGCCAGATTGGCGACTATCAATACATCATCGCACCAAAAGTATACGGCTATGTCGCCAAGGGTGGCGAGAATAAAGACATTGATAAATTTCGTGGATATGTGGATCTCTATTTGAGGTTTGGTAACGAAGAGGGTTTATTGTTAACCTCCACCATACGCGCACCATCCCGAAATCGAATGATGATTATCACCGATCTATCGTATCCCGTTAGAGATAAAATATTTGCCAGAACTGGCGGTTACCTCTATGTGCAAATTCTACAAGGCTATGGTGAAAGCTTATTGTCTTACAATAAAAAGGCAGACACCAAGATTCGAATTGGCATGGCTATCGTGCGTTGATCTCTTTTTAAACCCCCATGATCTGGCTTCTAAAACTATACAGAATATATAGCACCTCTTCTTGCTCCTTTTGACCCACATTATTTTTTTGCAATGCATCCAATGCATCATCCAGTGCAGCAATAAATTCCTGGGCGGAGACATTCATTCCTTTGTGGGTAGAGATCATGTCTTTCCCCTTGTATACATCTGGCCCGCCTGTCCCTGAGATAAAGAAGGTTGCCGCACCTTTTTTCAGATCGTCCACGTTTTTATCAGCAAATCGGACACCTATGAGCGGATTCGCCAGATGGTTATCTACCAAAGTAGCTGCAATTTTCGTGATCCCTTCGGTACCGCCCAGGCGTTCGTAAAGTGACTGAATCATGATTTTCTCCTACAATAATTTTTCACCCTCATCCAGGTGGTTTAATGACTAACGGGGTAACAACATAGCATTGGAATAGAGGGTCTAGAAGTACAGATTTTGTAGCTGGCCCGTTTCTATGGACAACAAAGGAACTTAAAAATATGAAAGGCTACGGTCAATTTTGCCCTCTTGCTCAAGCCACTCAAGTGCTTTGCGAACGCTGGACCTTATTAATCGTCAGAGAATTACTCGCGGGTAGCACTCGATTTAACGAGATCCATAAAGGCGTTCCATTGATGTCACCCACCCTACTGTCCACTCGATTGAAGCAGTTACTGAAAGCCGATATCGTCATGCTGGAAGGAAATAGAAACAATTATTCCTATCTTTTAACCGAGGCTGGGCTAGAACTTCGACCTATCGTTGAACTCATGGGAGCATGGGGACATCGTTGGGTTCGCTCCAATCTAGATAAGGAAGATTTGGATGCCGGCTTACTCATGTGGGATATGCGCCGTTGTGTCGATCCGACACAGTTCTCTTGCGATCGAGTCGTGGTTGAGTTTGAATACCCAGATGCACCACCTGGCGCACGAAGATGGTGGTTAATCTCCATGGAGGGAGAGGCAGATCTATGTCTAGACGATCCTGGTTACGAAGTAGACGTCCTTATATGCAGCTCACTCAAGACTATGACAGAAATTTGGATTTGCGAGAAAAAATTCAACGACGCAGTGCAACAGGGGGAAATTGAGGTCTCAGGTGATCCGCAACTCGTGAAAACCCTGCAAGCTTGGTTATGTTCCAGTCCTCTATCCCGATTAGGTACGCTAGATCACTTGCCGCAATTAAACTGGTGACGATAGAGAAAGCAGATTATTGCCTTATCCAGCCCACACCGTGCGCCCTTCTGCCCATTGGCGTAGCTGCGCCATCTCCTCAGCCATGACGATTGAGAGTGGACTGGTCTTTTGAATTTCTGAGATCAAATGATGCTGATCCAGCTGGCTCTGCTCTGCTGCAGCACTGTACAGTGCCGATACGACCACCTGCTCGATTTCAGCGCCAGTAAAGCCCGCAGTTAGTTGAGCTAATTGGGATAAATCAACAGACCTGGGACAACAGTCCCGTTTATTTAAGTGGATCTCAAATATTGCCTCACGTATTTGTTGTTCTGGCAAATCGACAAAAAATATTTCATCCAGCCGGCCTTTGCGTACCAATTCTGGTGGCAGCTGCGATATGTCATTACTGGTGGCCACAATAAAGACCGGTTGAGTCCGCTCTGCCATCCAGGTAAGCAACGTTCCTAAAATACGTTGGGAGGTGCCATTATCTGTATCATTTTGACCGAGACCTTTTTCTATCTCGTCAATCCATAATACACAGGGTGCCATTAGTTCTGCCATTTTCAACGCTTCTCGCAGATTGCGTTCACTTTCCCCAAAAAACTTATTATATAAACAAGCAAAATCCAAACGTAGTAGCGGTAAAGACCAACTGCCAGCCACCGCTTTAGCAGCCAAACTTTTGCCGCCACCTTGCACCCCCAAAAGCATCACGCCTTTGGGCATGTCTATCCTTGTCTGATCAGAAAAGAATGCTTCGCGCCTCAAATCCAACCACTTTTTTAAATGGGTGAGACCCGCTACTTCTGCGAAATTGGCCGTATCATATTCAAAAGATAATACCCCTTCCATATCCAATAGTTTAAATTTTGCTTTATTGATTTCTGGAATATCATTCTGAGTAATGGCGCCATCATCCGCGATCACGCCTCTTGCTAAACGGCGGGCATCTTCAAATGAGAGACCCAACAAGTTTTTAACCAGCAACTGCAATGTCTCTCTGTCTGTCTTAACTTTAGCACCCTTTGTATTGGACCATTTTTTTGCCTCATCGCGGACTATATTCAATAGTTGGGCTTCGCTAGGCAGTGCGATATCAAACACTGCACTTAGCCGTTTCAGTTCTGGGGGGATTTCAAATTCATGGCTTAAAAATACCAAGGTATGTCCCAACTTTTTATACGCCAAAGCAATGTCTTTGACCAAGCGCACCAATTTGGGTTCATCTAAATAGGGATGAAAATCACATAACACGAACATGCTTGGAGTATGTGCAGACTTAATGTGTACTAAGATAGATTCTGGATCAGTTAAATTCTGCATAGGTTCACTTCCAGAAACATCTGCACGCCATAGGCCATCGGTGACACTCCAGGCATTAACCGCAAGACCCACCTTGAAAGAGAGCCGAGTCATCATCTGCAATACCCGATTCTCTTCGTGGGACTCGATCACCACGATTGGGACATCGGATCCAATGATCAGTTCTAAATCCCGAAGTTCGTTCACCGAGGCGCTCCTTTTCTTACTCTACTAATTAAGCGGCCGAAAAGAACGAATTTTGATTCTGAGAATTATGACTTTTTATACACTTTGAGTAAGCGACCTGGGCGAGACGCAAATCGTTTGTAACTCCACAGATATTGTTCAGGAGTGGGGTGGATAACGGCTTCAAGAGATTGATTTAAGCATGCAATAGAATCCGTCAAATCATCGCTATATATTGACTTTGATATGGGTCTTATTTCTATTCTGAAACCGCGCGCGGCAACATCTCTACGCACCGCTAATAACAATGTCGGTGCGCCGCTCACGTGTGCCAATCTAGAATAGAGCTTGGTGCAATATGCCGGCTCATTAAAAAAATCCACCAGCTCGCCAGTGCCTTTAGGCGGTACTTGATCCGGTAAGATAATCACCGGCGATCCTGCTTTTAATGCTTTAAACAAGCCCGTCACGCCCCGTTGATCTGTGGCAAAAAGCCGTAAACCCGCCCGCTGCCTCACCGACTTAATCTTCTCATCCAAAATCGCAATACGCCCAGGTTTATACAACCCCACTAAACCAGGAAATTGAGCGCAATAGAGTGCAGCTAATTCCCAGGCACCCAGATGGGGTAACGCCAGCAACACGCCTTGTTTTTTCGCTAAGGCCTCAGTCAGATTTTCCTCACCCACAACCTCAATTACCCTATCCAGTAACTTGCTCCGGGGCTGCGACCAAATAGATAAAGTTTCAAACAGCAGACGACCATCCTCAATTAAGCTCTTTTTGAGTAATTGACGTTGAGCTTGCCGTGATAATTTTGGAAAGCAGAGGCCAATATTGATTCGTGTCACTCGCCTAGATTCAGTGGGTAGGCAATATAATACCCATCCGAGCAAGACACCGAATTTCCAAAGGATAACGATAGGCAGGCGTCCCACCCACATGGCACCACTCCAGCCGATAGTTAGAAAGAGATTTTTCATGCACAGCATCTTAACTATCCTGGCTAAAATGTCATCTGCACATTTAATTCACCTATATTCAATTCTCTTCCGTATAATAGGCGACCTTTTTTGTCTTCCTGCTGTAGATCTTTGTTATGTCAGAGAATATCCGAAATATTGCCATCATTGCCCACGTTGACCACGGTAAAACCACCTTGGTGGATCAACTGCTCCAGCAATCTGGCACCTTACAGAACCGCAGCCAGCCCCAAGAACGCATGATGGACTCTGGTGACTTAGAGAAGGAGCGCGGCATCACCATCCTGGCGAAAAACACGGCAGTACAATGGGGAGACTATCGAATTAACCTAGTGGATACGCCCGGCCATGCCGACTTCGGTGGGGAGGTGGAGCGTATTTTGTCAATGGTGGACTCTGTGTTGCTGTTAGTGGATGCAGTGGAAGGTCCGATGCCGCAAACACGTTTTGTGTCTCAAAAAGCTTTCGCGCTTGGATTAAACCCCATTGTAGTCATTAATAAAATGGATCGAGACGGTGCCAGGCCAAATTGGGTATTGGATGCCACCTTCGATCTATTCGATAGTCTTGGCGCCAACGAAGAACAGCTGGATTTTCCGGTCATTTATGCCTCGGGTGTACAGGGTAAAGCGGGAAGAACGGTAGAGGCATTAGAGGACAATCTCGATTGCTTGTTCAAAACCATCGTCGAACAGGTACCACCACCCCGAGTCAGTCAGGACGGTCCCCTGCAATTACAGGTGAGCGCTTTGGATTACTCTAATTATTTGGGGGTCATTGGGATTGGCCGTCTCCACCGCGGCCAAGTCAGGCAAAATCAATCCATCCGCCTAATCGACAGAGAGGGTAGGGAGCGCAGCGGACGTATTCTGAAACTCTTTGATTTTATGGGCTTGGAGAGACGTGAAATCACCCAAGCGAGCGCAGGAGATATAGTCGCTTTTTGTGGTATCGATGAACTGCGCATCTCCGATACCCTCTGCGATCCGAAACAGGTTGAGGCCCTTCCACCACTCTCAGTGGATGAACCCACAGTGAGCATGAGTTTCCAAGTCAATACGTCTCCATTCGCCGGTCGAGATGGCAAATTTGTCACCTCAAGAAAGCTACAGGAAAGGTTGGAGCAAGAGTTATTACACAATGTGGCGCTGCGCGTGTCACCCACTGAAGATCCGGATAAATTTAAAGTATCCGGGCGTGGCGAATTACATTTATCAATCTTAATTGAAACTCTGCGGCGGGAAGGCTACGAATTAGCCATCTCACGTCCTGAAGTGATTGACAAACAAGAAGGAGAACAGACGCTAGAACCATTCGAAATCCTCACTCTGGATGTAGAGCAAAGCCATCAAGGCGCAGTGATCGAACGCCTCGGAATACGCCAGGGGCAACTGAAAGCGATGCAGAATAATCCCGATGGCCGCGTTCGTCTTGACTATATGATACCCTCCCGTGGACTCATAGGATTTCGTTCTGAGTTCTTAACGATTACCTCTGGGACAGGTATCATGCATCATCAGTTCGATCATTATGGGGTCAAACAGAAAGGTCGAATTGCGCCACGACAAAACGGCGTACTTATCGCCAACGGAATGGGGAAGTGCCTGGGATATGCTCTGTTTAACTTACAAAACCGCGGGCGCCTATTTGTCTCACCGGGGGATGAGGTGTATGAAGGCATGTTAGTGGGGATCCACTCAAGAAGTAACGATCTTGACGTCAACCCCTTAAAAGCGAAACAGCTAACCAACATACGTGCATCGGGCTCTGACGAAAATATTTTGCTGGAACCGCCAATTAAAATGAGCCTAGAGCAAGCGATTGAGTTTATCGAAGACGATGAGTTGGTGGAGGTGACACCGAATGCCATTCGCTTGAGGAAAAAACTATTGACCCTACAAGAACGAAAAAGGGCTTCACGATTTGATAAGTAGTCGGATTAAACTGATAGATTACTATTGATAGGGAATAGAAATGATAGAAAACATTCGCCAACTATTAGCAGAAGATGAGGAATATTTACTCGACCACGAGTGCCAAACTGTGCCCAAGTCTGCACTGCACCTACCAGGCTCAGATACCATCGAGCGTCTGTACGCACCCAGCGACAGAAACATTCCCACCCTAAACAGTTTAGCCAGATTACTCAATCATGGCAGATTAGGTGGCACCGGATTTGTTTCTATATTACCTGTGGATCAGGGAATCGAACACAGTGCGGGCGCATCATTTGCGCCTAATCCGGAATATTTTGATCCAGAAAATATTGTGAAACTGGCCATTGAAGGAGGATGTAATGCCGTTGCCTCCACCTTGGGTGTGCTAGGAGCAGTTGCGCGTCGCTATGCGCATCAAATTCCATTTATTGTAAAATTAAATCACAATCAATTACTCACGTATCCCAATCAGTTTGATCAGATCCTTTTCGCACAAGTGCAGCAGGCATGGGATATGGGTGCCACCGCTGTTGGGGCCACTATCTATTTCGGTTCAGAGGAGTCCAATCGGCAAATTCAAGAAGTGTCGAGCGCCTTTAGTCTTGCCCACGAACTGGGGATGGCCACCATTCTTTGGTGTTATTTGCGCAATAGCGAATTTAAACAGGATGCGGTGGACTACCACACAGCGGCAGATCTCACCGGCCAAGCCAATCACTTGGGGGTCACCATTGAAGCGGACATTATCAAACAAAAATTACCTGAATCTAATGGCGGCTTCAATGCAATAAAATTTGGCAAAACACACGAGAAAGTCTATTCACAACTCACAAGTGATCATCCCATTGATCTGACTCGCTACCAAGTGGTGAACAATTACATGGGTCGTGCAGGACTCATTAACTCCGGCGGCGCTTCTGGAGACAATGACTTAGCGCAAGCAGTACGTACCGCAGTGATAAACAAGAGAGCCGGAGGCATGGGTTTAATTTCCGGACGCAAAGCGTTTCAAAAACCGATGAAACAAGGCGTTGAGTTGCTACAGGCCATCCAGGATGTCTATCTCTGTCCAGAGGTGACCGTGGCGTAGGGTTAAAATTATACCTTATCGCGCCAACGCCCTTAAACCGCGATCTAAACCCTCCAAGGTTAACGGATACATATGGCCATGCATCAACTCCATCACGATTCTGGTGGAATTGTGTGTTGCCCATGCCTGTTCGGGTTCAGGATTAAACCACGCCATACTCCTAAAATGATCGTCTAATCGACCAAACCAAGTGAGTCCTGATTCATCGTTATGATGTTCCACACTGCCGCCCGGCTGAATGATTTCATAGGGACTCATACAGGCATCTCCCACAAATATGATTTTATAGTCTGAGCCATATTTATGGATCACGTCCCATAGTGAAATTTGTTGCTCTCGTCTGCGCCGATTATCCCTCCACACGCCATCATAGATAAAATTGTGGAAATAAAAATATTCTAAATTTTTTAATTCCGCACGAGCGGCAGAAAACAGCTCTTCACATATCTGGATATACGGATCCATGCTGCCTCCCACATCAAAAAACAGCAGCACCTTCACTCTGTTTTTTTGTTCCGGTCGAAATTTCAGATCTAAATACCCATTGTTTGCGGTATGGTGAATGGTGCTATCCAAATCAAATTCATCGTGGGTACCTTCTCGAATAAATTGGCGTAGACGTCTCAGTGCCACTTTAATATTTCTGGTGCCAAGCACCACATTGTCATCAAGGTTCTTATATTCTCGTCTGTCCCAAACCTTTACGCCGCCACGTTTACGGCTTTTATCTTGCCCCATGCGAATGGCTTCGGGGTTAAATCCGTTCGCGCCGAAGGCGGACGCACCCTTAGTACCAATATTTTTGTTCCCACCCTCATGCCGCTCTTGCTGGTTGTCTAGCCGCTCCTTAAAGGCCTCCATTAATTTCTCGAGACCACCTAGTGCTTCAATGCGAGCCAGTTCTTCTGGTGTGAACATGCGTTCCATGTCCGATCTTAACCACTCTTCGGGAATCGATCCTGATTGAGCAATTAAGTCTTCCAAACTTAAACTTTCAATTCCTTTAAAGATCTCACCAAACACCCGATCGTATCGATCATAATGCTTTTCGTTTTTAACCAGAGTTGTTCGACCGAGATAGTAAAACTCCTCCAAATCCATTTGCGCGACCCGATGTTCCATTCCACTGAGAAACGTGAGGTACTCTCGAGTGGTGACCGGTACTTTTGCGCGACGTAATTGATAGAAAAAATTTAAAAACATATTAATCGGACTATTCTATAAACCTTCACGTCGAGCTAAAAATGCCAGTCGTTCTAGCATCTGCACATCCTGCTCGTTTTTAATTAACGCACCATATAAAGGTGGAATCGCCTTTGATGCCTGTTGTTCTCGCAACACCTCAGGCGCCACATCCTCCGCTAATAGCAACTTCAACCAATCAATTAATTCAGAAGTTGAAGGTTTTTTCTTTAGCCCTGGAACTTGACGCACTTCAAAAAAGATCTCCATCGCCTGTTTCACTAGGTTGCCTTTTAAATCATCGAAATGTACTTCAATGATATCCTGCATGGTTTCTTTATTCGGAAAACTAATGTAGTGAAAAAAACAGCGTCGCAAAAATGCGTCTGGTAACTCTTTTTCATTGTTGCTGGTGATAATCACAATGGGGCGGTGCTTGGCGCTAATGACTTCACCAGTTTCATACACATAAAATTCCATTCGATCTAATTCACGAAGCAGATCATTAGGAAACTCGATATCCGCTTTGTCTATTTCATCGATGAGTAATACCGCCTGTTCGTCCGACGCGAACGCCTCCCACAGCATGCCTCGATTGATGTAGTTCTTCACGTCATGTACCCGCTGCTCTCCGAGTTGCGAATCTCGCAAACGAGACACTGCATCATATTCGTATAGACCCTGTTGTGCTTTGGTGGTGGATTTAACGTGCCATTCAAAAATGGGCATACCGAGTGTCTCCGCCACTTCCAGTGCGAGTAAAGTTTTTCCGGTGCCAGGCTCACCCTTAATCAGTAAGGGCTTCTCTAACGCAATGGCCGCATTAACTGCCATTTGCAAATCTTTGGTAGCAACATAGCGACTGCTGCCTTCAAAACGCTTATTTGAACTCATAATCAATCTTCTCTACTCAATTTAATGACCGTGACAAAGCCCGCGTGTCAAGCTTCCGACCTTTCGCCAAAAGAATCCGATTATACTGCTAAGATTAGGGCACCACCAGCCAAGGGGGCCGACAAACCTAGCCTCAAAGCACCAGGTTTCACCCATATATTGCAATTGGATCACGCCTTTCCAATCGGGAAAAATTCAATAAAAACAGATAAAAACGACCGATCTAACCTGGTCATTAAACTCAGTTGTACAAGCGCTAGCTACCGACTCCAGTTAGCGGTCCGAGCACACTTTCGATTTCAGACCTTAATCTGGAGACACATTGGTGTCCTTCTGCGATGGCCTCTTCGGCTCGATAAAACTCAAGAAGGCCGATTTTTGACAGTTTCGGGGAAAGTAATATTTCAGGAGGATCACCCGCCATACGGCTTCTGGTGATTCTATCTTGTGTGATGTTGATGGAGCTGGCTACCGCCTCAAATAAACTGGGTGGTACATCCTCTGGACGATCTTCCTCAAAAAAAAGCGCTGAGTATCCTTTCGCCTTATCCAGTAATTTGGAGACGATATTCGACTCTTGTTGTTCTACAACGATTTCTCTTTTTTCGAAGTGCCTACCTAAAATATCGCCGTTCAGATTCACTGCGATCACCACCTCTGCACCTAGCGCTCGGCAAACTGAAACGGGCACAGGGTTCACTAAGCCACCATCCACTAACCACACACCCTGACTGCGAACTGGTGGAAATAATCCCGGTAGCGCCATGGATGCCCAAACTGCATCCAGTACCGCGCCTTTAGTCATCCAAATTTCTCTACCACTCACTAGCTCTGTGGCCACACAGGAAAACCTTTTAGGTAGATTTTGTATTTTTTGCTCAGGATCGCAGACATGTTTAGTTAAGAAATGACTTAATCGTTCGCGATTCACAAATCCATTTAGAGATAAATTGACACTTAAAAATGTGGCCACTTGTAAACGTGTGAGGCCTGTTACCCACTCTTCCAAATGCGGCAGATTATCATTGACATAGGCCGCACCGACAATCGCGCCAATAGAACTGCCGCAAATAATATCGGGTTGTATGCCCAAGCTTTCTAGCTCTTTGATCACGCCAATATGACTCCACCCCCGAGCCGATCCACTTCCAAGAGCGAGTCCGATTTTAATTCCCCTATAGGTCATAAAATAATAATACTTTGGCCTGATATGAATGAAACAAAAATAGCGTGATACTATGAAATATGCGCGACTTTTTGTGGGAAATTAAGTCTATAAAAATATCTTAGATCTTTAAATAGCCTTTCTCTATCTACTCCTGAGCCATCCATATGAGTACGCAACAATTTAATGCAATATTTATGGGCATAAAAATTCGCAAGACAATAGCGTCTCTTTAAGTCGGGTTCCATCTTTCTATCCACTTTAATTTGACCAAATAGCCAACTGACTAACCCAAAGATCTCGATAGATTGTGCCTGAAGTCCGCATAAAGTTAAAATACCAATAAACTTATCCACCTCAGCTTGCAATTCCAATTCAATGGCACGCACCGAATGACCTGCCTGAGCGTGGGAAACCAGATATAGAAAGTGGCTGACACCTTCAAGGACAGTACAGTATTCTGCTAAGTTTGACTGATGAATAGCATCATACGGATTGGCTTTCTCGACACGATTTAACAGATCTTCATCTAAATATAAGCTGATCAGCAACTCGTTAGACTCACTATGTATAAAGAGTTGCTCTGACAATACTGCAGTTCTATTAGCCCCTGCTTGTGAAAAATTATCTGCCAATTTTGCATCTAATAAAACGAATGGCTCAACGGAAGGCAAATCTTCGAGTTGATATATCTCTTCAAGATGAGATTGAATACTAGAGAGGTGTGTTGGCAACATGAGACGAAGCTTCGTTCAGTGAATGCTAAGCTCGTTAAAAACAGGGGTAATTCCTGCGTCCGATAACTTTTCCTTGACTCTTTCACTTCCTGTTCTCATCCACATCTCATAGAGCTCCAATAGATGTTGATCTGAACTAAAGTTAGCATGCTCACTCACCTCATTTAAGAGGTCAACAAATCTTTCAAAGTTACATGCTAGTTCGTGATGAATAATTTTAAATGCGGCTAGTCGTGTTGAACCTTCCGCAATGCGTGCAATGCACGCATACGCATTGGATCCCATTCCTATATAGTAATCTATGTTGACCAATTTCTTAGATAAACTATGCGGCAGAACACCTGTGATAAATAGAGCGATATCCCCCAATCGGCGTAACTGTTGGTATCGCATATTCATCGATGGAGTTGCATAAGCATCTGCAAATATCAATGCTAGCGGTTTAAATATCAAACCTTCTTCGGTCGTTTCAAAAAGGCTATTGGTGTCACTAAACTCATTGAGCAAATTGCCTAAATAATAGAGAGTATGTTCTTCGGTCTCAATGGATTGATTTTTAGCGGCCAAAAGCAATTGTTGGTGAAAATAAGCTTTTAAAGACTGATGAGTCTCAATTTTGGATGCAGAATTACCCATAACTTAAACCTAATTATATGAGTGTCTTTATCTATATCGACCCATTCGCCAAACAACCTGAATAAAATTAAACCAATGGAAAATAACCTTCTACATAAATAACTTATGGGTCCGTTCACACTCTCCAATTTTCCGGCATCTTGTTTGACGATTACCAAAAATAATATCGAACACCAAATTCAATCATACTAGCCTGAAGATTAAAGTCTATCTTAAAATTGCTTTTATTATTAACGATTGATGTGCCCGTATCCAATATGACATCATCTATTTTCAATGCGGACTCAAAAAATATCCGTTTCAAATCGAGATATAGTTCCCATCTCTCATGTATAGGCAGTACGCCGCCCAATTGAATAAAAGGAGCGATTGGATCTTCAAAACTTACTTCCGCATTGGATAAGGTAGTTTGGTTCTTCTCTATTTTTGTATCCTGTGCAAGCATCAGTACAAACCCTCCTCCCACATAGGGCTTGATAATAGAAGACACTGTGGGAGTATACGTACCACTGATTATGAAAAACAAAAATTCAACATCACCAATGTTTCCTGAAACCTGTTCACTTGATAGTTCTTCGCTTTCCGGTATCGATAATTGGGATGCTTCTCTTTTCACGACAAAGTAAGTCTGCGAGACAGACGGTATGGATACTTCTATAGGCACAGAGATGGAAGGCACCAACAGCCCTTCTATATGAAAGCGCTCACGCCAACGACCGCCTATCATAAGAAAAAGAGATTCAGTATCGTCAAAGTCCATATCTGAGATCTGTAAAGGCACCTCAATATTTTGAGAAAATCTGCCCTCAGTGTTGGCTAACACAGGTTGTATATCAAATGGAATTGCCTCAGACCCAGAGGTGAACTGAATATTGTCACTAATGGTAGTGAGTTCAGACTCGAGCGCTGCATTACCGGTATCTAAAGAAGCCATCAAACTTAATAATCCGGGTGAAAAATAATACTCTAGTTTTGCCGATGCTTCACTCATACCGAAGTAAAACACTATCGCCAATATTCTAAGCCACATAATTATTCATCAAAATTAACAGAATACTTAATATCAATGCAGTTCTATAATAGCCGATTTGATATCGGCCTAAATATACCTATTTAAACAGAGATTCGGATGTTTGAAGCACTTCTACAATTAGTCATCCTAGTATGTATGGGAGTTACCATTCAACAATTGATATTCAATCCACTCGGTTTCACAAGCATACGTCAAATGCTCACACGTGTTGTTTACTATCTGTTATTACCCGCATTGATTCTTCAGGCCACTTGGAAATCCGCCCTACCCGAGAATTTTAGCAGCATAATCTTCATCGCAGCGATCTGTGTCATCGTTCCATTTTTATTGATCTACGCCTACGGACGTTGGAGAAAACTCACCGCGCCAACATTAGGCGCAATCTTAATAGCAGGTAGTTTTCCCAATACCACATATATGGGGATACCCATCTTAGGTGCACTCTTTGGTGAGTGGACTAGAAACCTCATCATAGCTTACGACCAAATGAGCTGTACGCCTCTTATACTCACTCTCGGGGTAACTGCAGCCAGTCGACTGGGCAACCATCAAAAAATCGAACCACCATACAAAGCACTGTCTAAGGTACCCGCACTGTGGGCAGGACTAATGGGACTAATATTATTTCAATTTGATTTGCCCATACCGGTTCTAATCAACTCCACCTTAGATATACTTGCAAGTGCAGTATCACCCATTATGCTAATCGCTTTAGGTATGGCATTAGAGTTAAAAAAATTGGATAGACAGTCTTTAGAGATTGCCAATGTTTTGGCACTGATGCAGCTGCTATGTGTCCCTCTGTGCGCTTATCTATTGGCACAATCGCTTGGTATGTCGGGAGAAATATTGCAAGCGATCACCTTAGAGGCAGCCATGCCCCCTATGATTTTCGGTTTGGTTTTGTGTGATCGCTTTGGTCTAGATTCACACTTTTACGCGCGTATTGTCACTTACGCGACCGCTTTGAGTTTAGTGAGCCTGCCCCTGATCTATACCCTCATGAACTAGCTAACTTCTCCTGTCTCTTTTACTACTCAATGCATCTATCACTTCATCTTCCAAATCTGTTCGCTGTGCCAATACTTCCCCCACATGAGATAAATCGTCTGCAATGAGCTGCAGATCGATACATTTCTCTAGCGTTTCATATTTGTCATTGAAGTCCAATATATCAATGGTGGTTTCCACAATCTTTGGATAGACCCTATCCGCTACCTCGCGAACATTTGTGCGACGCTCCTTGTTTTTATCAATATATCGATACAGTTGAAAATGCGCACTGGCGGTATAGTCAATCAACGCCTCACAAAATTCCTGAAGTTTTTGCAATACCTCTTCTCGTTGATGGGTATCGAAGGGTTGGAAGCTGGCCAATTCACCATATATCGTCAACATTTCGTTACGAGATTCTACTAGCAGGTGTATGGCCGCGTGGGATTGTGTTCGCCGTTCGGCTCCGGAAACAGCGGCTTGAGTTTCTGTTGTTGTTTTTGAATGATCTTCCACAGTATTTTCAGTTTCTAAATGCATATGTCATCCCATATTAGAACGAAGTAATTATTTTGCAACGTATTTCTTTATTCTTACCCAGCAGGCTCAAATCAAAATTGAATAATCGAAAAATTAATTCACAAATACAATGACTTAATGATATCTATCGACATTCAACACGACAGCTTGAGTAAATGATTTAACTATGCAAAGGCTAGACCAGCATCACCATTCGGGACAATACACATTCGGTTTTGCCCGTTACAGTGGTATCAAAGAATCAGTGTTCAACAACGAAATTTGCTCTTGCAAAACGCCAATTTGTGACTGCCAATAGCTCTCTGTATTAAACCAAGGAAAATGAATTGGAAACGCCGGATCAGCCCAGCGCCGGGCAAGCCACGCACAATAATGCATGATGCGAAAACTACGAAAACACTCTATTAGACTGAGCTCCTGATGTGGGAAATGGCTAAATGTTTCGTACGCCTGTAAAAAAGTATCAATCTGCACCGCCATTTCTTGCCGGTCACCACTGAATAACATCCAAATGTCTTGAATTCTTGGTCCATTGCAGCAATCGTCAAAATCAAGCACATAGACCACCTCATCTCGATAGAGAATATTACCCATATGAAAGTCGCCATGAATTCTAATTCTATTTAGGTTACCAACTTGATTGATCTTATCCTCAATTGAACTCAACAATTCATCGGTGACTTGCTGGTATTGTGATGTTAAGTGAGGCGGGATCCAGCCATGCTCTAGTAAGAAATTTCTGGGCCCTTGTCCATGAGTGCCTAGATTCATCTCATTGCGCTCTGAAAATAGGTCGGCAGATCCCAGTAGATGAAGGCGCCCCAATAATTGTCCCAATCGTTTTATTTGTTCCAGGTTTCCGGATTCCGGTGCCCGACCGCCTCGCCGAGGATAAAGAGAAAACAGGAACCCTTCATATTCGTGTAACGTCTCTCCTTCTATGCTGATTGGGGCAATCAGGGGAATTTCTGCATCACCTAGTTCATGACAAAAGAGATGCTCTTCTAAGATGGCATCCCTGCTCCATCGGTCAGGTCGGTAGAATTTAGCGATGAGAGGATCGGCTTCTTCCATACCTATCTGATACACTCTGTTCTCGTAACTATTGAGAGATAGTAGCGCGCCGGTCGGCAGAAACCCTAAAGTCGAAACCGCATCGAGCACCAAGTCAGGGATGAGCCTATCGTAGGGATGCGTGTTTTTATCTTCACCATTCACAGAACTACCAAGAGAAAATCCATGTCAAAAAAGGTTCAGTTTATTGCTGGAGCGATTTGCAGCCACTGTGGACACCAAGACACCATAAAAAGAATTCTAGTGGATAACAACACTTTTACTACTGAATGCGTCGATTGTGGTCATAGCCAAACCCACCCTGGTCAAAAACAGAAAAAAACCGTACTGAGCGTGACGGTGCCCAAAACACCTCCTCAAAAAGAAAGCAGTTAATCTCTAAAATTAATAAATTGCAGCGGAATCTCTAAACTTGCCTCCTTCACCAAATTAATGACGTGTTGTAAATCATCTCTTTTCTTGCCTGTGATCCTGACTTGCTCACCCTGTATGGCAGCTTGTACCTTTAACTTACTTTCTTTAACAATTTTGACAATGCGTTTAGCCAACTCTTTGTCAATGCCCTCCTTAATTAACACCGGTTGACGTGCTTGTTTGAGGCTCTCCTCCACTTCACCAAATTCAAGGCATTTTATATCTATATCTCTTTTCGCCATTTTCATCCGCAGGATATCTGCCATCTGCTCTAACTGAAATTCAGACTCAGCATGTAGGGTCAGTTTATTATCAGATAACTCAATCTTTGCATTCGTGCCTTTGAAGTCATAACGATTCTGTATTTCTCTATTTGACTGATCCATAGCATTAGTCAATTCATGCTGATCAATTTCTGACACTATATCAAATGAAGGCATAATCTAATCCTGAACAAAGAGTCGCATATCAGAAAACTGAATTTACCGACAAAAAAACATTATTCACCATCAAGACGCTGATGGCCAGTGATTCATGAAAAATCTAACCCTCGATCAATAAAGCAGTGGGTCTGTGATGGGTTAAATGTTAACTATTGTTGGTTTAAATAGGTGCGAGAATGCGTTTAAGATAAAGCAGGCTATTCGACAGTAACAGATTTAGCAAGATTTCTAGGTTGATCGACATCGGTACCTTTTATCACGGCCACATGATAAGACAGTAACTGCAATGGAATGGTATAAATAATTGGTGAAATCACCTGATCCACAGAACCTACTGGCAAAACCGTCACATCAACATCCGCATGCAATGCCGCATCCTTGTCCGCAAAGACAAACAGTTCACCGCCGCGGGCTCTAACCTCTTGTAGATTTGATTTTAGCTTCTCTAACAGATCATTGTTAGGCGCCACCGCTATCACCGGCATATCCGCGTCCACCAATGCCAATGGACCATGTTTGAGTTCGCCTGCCGGATAAGCTTCTGCATGAATATAGGAGATTTCCTTTAACTTTAACGCGCCCTCCAAAGCAACTGGATATTCTGGCCCTCGTCCTAAAAATAGCGCATGGTGTTTTTCCGCAAAGGAATTAGCAATGTGTTGGATTTGTTCATTGAGCAGTAGTTCATTGTTTACAAATCCACTCAAAGAATGTAGTTGCGAAACGATTTCTGTTTCCATATCTGGTTTTAGATTATGACGACGGCCCAGGACAACAACTAACAGCAAGAGTGCGACTAATTGAGTGGTAAAAGCTTTGGTGGAAGCCACACCTATTTCAGGTCCGGCACGAGTCATCAATACCAAATCAGAATACCGTACAATCGAACTTTCCGGCACGTTACAAATTGCCAGGGTATGTCGGTAACCCCATCCCTTAGCCATATTTAAAGCTGCTAATGTATCTGCTGTTTCACCAGACTGAGAGATTGTGACAAATAATGTATTTGCGGGCACCACTACCTTTCGATAACGAAACTCACTGGCTACTTCTACCTGGCACGGGATCCCAGCTAAAGATTCAAACCAGTACCGTGCCACCAACCCGGCATGATAACTGGTACCACAGGCGATAATTTGTACGGCCTCTATCGAATCAAAGATTGATTTTGCGTTCGGTCCAAAGGCTGCTTCTAACACTTGATTTTTTGACAAGCGACCTTCTAAGGTTTGTTCGATTGCATGGGGTTGTTCGAATATCTCCTTTAACATGTAATGACGGTAAGGACCTTTATCGACCGCATCCAATTTCAATTCAGATACAGTAACAGCACGCACTACTTTCACGCCATGACTATCATAGATAGCCACACCTTCTGGAGTGATGTTCGCCACATCTCCTTCTTCAAGAATAATAAACTGTTGCGTCACGGGGATCAGTGCCGCCACATCTGAAGCAATAAAATATTCACCAACACCTATACCGATCACCAAAGGACTACCCATTCGAGCGGCGACCAATTGCTCTTCTTCACTTTCCTGCATCACAGCCAAGGCGAAGCTACCTTCTAACTCCTTGATGGTCTCCTGCACCGCAGACAATAAATTGCCACTGTGAAGTTTAGATTGAATGGCATGCACAATGACCTCAGAATCAGTGTCGGTGACATGCTCAAATCCTTGCAGACTCAGTTGTTGTCTTAATGACTCGTGATTTTCAATAATGCCGTTGTGAACCAACATAACATCTGCAGACAAATGGGGATGTGCATTGTGTTCCGTGGGTGCGCCATGGGTGGCCCATCGAGTATGCGCAATGCCTCTATGGCCGTGGATAGGAGAGGCCTTTAATGCTGCCTCCAGATCAGACACCTTACCCTCACGTCGAAGACGTTCTAGCTTGCCTCGATTACTGAACACAGCCAAACCGGAAGAATCATAACCACGATACTCCAAGCGGTGCAGACCCTCTATTAAAATTGGAACCACATCTCTGTTTGATAAGGCGCCGACAATGCCACACATAAACTATATTCTTTCTATTAAATTTCCTATGAGGTTACACTAATTTAATCAGGTCGATTTTTTTTCATCCAACCCTTAACTGTTTTCTGTTCGCTTCGACTTAAGGTGAGCTCATTATCTGGTGTATCTTTGGTAATGGTAGATCCGGCGCCTATAATCGCCCCCGCACCCACGGTTACCGGTGCCACCAATTGTGTATCCGAGCCGATAAAAGCACCATCTTTGATAATTGTCAGATGCTTTGCACGGCCATCATAATTACAGGTAATGGTACCGGCACCCACATTCACACCCTGCCCAATTTCAGCATCACCTATATAAGCCAGATGATTTATTTTAGACTTCTCAGCCACTTTCGCTTTTTTCAACTCGACAAAATTACCAACGTGAACCTTGGTGTCTAGGTTTGTATCTGGTCTTAACCTAGCAAAGGGACCAATCATGCAGTCGTTACCCACTTTTGCAGAATCAATCACCGTATGAGAATTTATTTTGACACCCGATCCTAATACCGCATCCTTAATGAGGCAAAAGGGTCCAATGTGGCAACCATCTCCCAACACCACTTGTCCTTCTATGACTACATTGGCATCGATGAATACATCCTGTCCCGCTTCTAAAGAGCCGCGAATATCCAATCGACTTGGATCTGCTAAGGTCACACCCTGTTGCATCAGATCATTCGCTTGTATCAATTGCCATTCCCGCTCCAGTTTCGCCAACTGTGCTTTATCGTTAACGCCCAGCACCTCATTGCTGTTTTGAGGCGAACAGGTCTCAACTGTGAACCCATCTGCCACTGCCATTGCAATGATATCCGTTAGATAATATTCCTGTTGTGCATTGTCACAGCTTAACTTCTGCAACCACTGTTTTAATGGCCCGGCGGGAACTGCCAGAATCCCAGTGTTAATTTCATTTATTGCCAGTTGTTCGGGTGAGGCATCCTTCTGCTCCACAATCGCTTGCACTTTTCCGTCGACACGCACGATCCTTCCATAACCGCTGGGATCATCAAGGGAAACAGTCAACAAAGAGACGGTTTGTTCATTAGATTGCTGGACCAGATTGCTGAGCGTCTTCTCTGTTAACAGAGGCACATCGCCATATAAAATCAATATGGTAGCCTCATCATCGCCCGGAGAAGCCATCGCCATTTGCACCGCATGTCCGGTACCTAACTGTTCGGCTTGTTCCACCCAAATTATGGATTGATCTTGAAACGCCGCACGAACCACATCACCTCCGTGACCGAAGACTACCTTAATCTGTTCGGGTTGAATCTTTTGAGCAGTGGACAATACGTGGCTTAACAACGGCTTACCTGCCAAGGGCTGTAACACTTTTGGCAAGCTTGACTTCATTCTGGTGCCTGCGCCCGCAGCCAATATCACAACTTGCAATGACATTAATGATCCCTATTCAGTTCCTTTATTCGACTAACTTGCATGGACTATACCACTAAAATGTAAAAAAAAAGGTAGTCAACACTACCTTTTTAATCACCAATAGAATGCGACCAATTTTACCGCTGAGCTATCTTTCTGAGTTTCTGAATGGTTTGAAGTTGCGCCATCGCTTCTGCCAGTTCTGCTCTGGCAGTGGCATATTCCTGCTCTCCGGTTCTCTCCGCCATCGCCTGTTCCGCACGACGTTTGGCCTCCATGGCCGCCGTTTCATCCAGATCGGCCGCACGAACAGCAGTATCGGAGAGTACAGTCACTATGCCAGGCTGTACTTCTAAAATACCGCCTGATACATAAAAAATCTGCTCGCTACCATCTTCAAACTGAACACGAACATTGCCGGGATGCAGTTGGGTCAATAGCTGAGTATGACCGGGAGCGATACCCAGTTCGCCCATGATGCCCGTCGCAAAAAACATAGTTGCTTCTCCAGTGAACAATTCATCCTCCGCGCTCACTATGTCAATTTGCATTGTTTTACTCATATTGCATCAACTTTAAAGTTATATCGACTTCGCTTTTTCTCGAGCTTCTTCAATACTGCCCACCATATAAAAAGCCTGCTCCGGCATATCATCACATTCACCTTGCAGAATGGCTTTAAATCCAGCAATAGTATCTTTTAGAGACACGTACTTACCAGGACTACCAGTAAACACCTCTGCCACGAAGAATGGTTGAGATAAGAAACGCTGCATCTTTCTCGCGCGGGCAACGGTCAATTTATCTTCTTCTGACAGTTCATCCATACCCAGGATGGCGATAATATCTCTTAACTCTTTATAACGTTGCAAGGTACCCTGGACGCCCCGCGCCACCTCATAGTGCTCTTGTCCAATCACTAATGGATCTAACTGTCTACTGGTGGAATCCAGAGGATCCACCGCTGGGTAAATACCCAACTCTGCTATCTGACGGGACAATACGACGGTAGCATCCAAGTGAGCAAATGTTGTCGCTGGCGAGGGATCAGTTAAATCGTCCGCTGGTACATAAACCGCCTGGATAGAAGTAATCGAGCCTGTTTTGGTAGAGGTGATACGTTCTTGCAAGGCACCCATTTCCGTCGCCAGTGTGGGTTGGTATCCCACCGCTGATGGCATACGACCCAGGAGTGCAGATACTTCGGTACCTGCCAAGGTATACCGATAAATATTATCAACAAAAAATAATACATCACGGCTCTCATCACGAAATTTTTCAGCGATGGTCAATCCAGTGAGCGCCACACGCAAGCGGTTACCCGGTGGTTCATTCATCTGGCCATACACTAGAGCAACTTTATCCAAGACGTTGCTGTCTTTCATTTCGTGATAGAAGTCATTCCCCTCACGAGTCCGTTCACCGACGCCGGCAAAGACAGAATAGCCGCTGTGCTCGATGGCGATATTACGAATCAACTCCATCATGTTCACAGTTTTACCTACTCCGGCACCACCAAACAGCCCCACTTTACCGCCCTTAGCAAATGGACAGACTAAGTCAATGACCTTAATGCCAGTTTCGAGCAATTCGGTGGTAGAGGTCAGCTCATCATAACTCGGCGCTTCGCGGTGAATCGCCATGCGAGATTGCTCCCCAATGGGGCCTGCTTCATCAATTGGATTGCCCAAAACATCCATCACGCGACCCAAGGTCTCTTCCCCCACGGGAACCTGAATAGGTGCGCCAGTATTGGTAGCGGATAAACCACGCTTCAACCCATCGGTGGTACCAAGTGCAATGGTACGTACAACACCGTCACCCAACTGCTGCTGGGTTTCTAATGTTAAACCTGCATCTTCAATGAAGAGCGCGTCATAAACCTTAGGGATGGCATCGCGCGGAAATTCCACGTCCACCACAGCACCGATGATTTGAACGATAGTTCCAGAACTCATGCCTTAG
The DNA here is from genome assembly GCA_041940025.1 of Thiotrichaceae bacterium. GTDB lineage: Bacteria > Pseudomonadota > Gammaproteobacteria > UBA5859 > UBA5859 > UBA5859. The sequence goes on from JBGTSY010000001.1 coordinate 279,989, forward strand.
GTTTCCTCTAAAAAATTAATCTTATAAAACTGTTAAACAGCGGCCGCGCCTGCGACAATTTCTGCGATCTCTTGGGTAATGGAAGCCTGCCTGGCTTTATTGTAAACAAGCTGTAATTCATCGATGAGATTAGCAGCGTTATCAGATGCCGCTTTCATTGCCACCATTCGAGCGGCCTGTTCACATGCTGTGTTTTCCACCGCCGCTTGATAGACCAATGACTCAATGTATCGGTCTAATAATACATCTAGCACCTCTTTTGCGTCGGGCTCATAGAGGTAATCCCAATGAGATACTTCCGACTCATCCATGGGTGCAATGGGCAACAATTGGTGAATAGTTGGTTCTTGGGTCATAGTGTTCACGAATGTGTTGTAACATAAATACAAACGATCGATACGCCCTTCATCGTAGGCGTCCAACATCACCTTCACGCTACCAATGAGATCGGCAACTGTGGGGGCTTCCCCCAAATGTGTCTTTTCGGAAATGATTTGGCCTTTAATGCGCCTAAAGTAGCTCGCTGCTTTGGCGCCGACAATGGCAAAATCAATCTCCACGCCCTTAGCATCCCAATCAGATAACTGTATCAAAGTATTTTTAAATAGATTGTTATTCAATCCACCGCATAGTCCGCGATCGCTTGAGATCACAATAAAGCCAACGCGTTTAATGTCTCGCTCAACCATAAATGGGTGATGATATTCAGCATTGGCCTCTGCCACATGAGCAATCGCTTGCCTCATTTTATCCGCATAGGGACGACTGGCTCGCACACGGTCTTGGGCTTTCTTCATTTTACTGGCAGCCACCATTTCCATTGCTTTGGTGATCTTGCTCGTACTTTGAATACTGCGAATCTTTACCCGTATCTCTTTTTCGCCTGACATGATTACGCCCTATTACCAGGTACCAGTTCTCTTAAATTCTTCGATCACTGCTTTTAGTTTGGCTGCAATATCATCGTTGTAGTCGCCATCGGCGTTAATAGAATCAATCAACTCTTGATAATTGGAGCGATAATGGGCCAATAAAGCAGCTTCAAAGGAGACGATGGAATTTAATTCCACATCATCCAAAAATCCTTCGTTGGCAGCGAACAGAGTCAATGCCTGCTCCGCTACTGAAAGCGGCGTATATTGAGGCTGCTTCATCAATTCTGTCACCCGCTGACCACGCTCTAACTGCTTACGTGTGGCTTCATCCAGATCGGAAGCAAACTGGGCAAACGCCGCTAATTCACGATATTGTGCAAGCGCAAGACGGACACCTCCACCCAACTTTTTAACGATTTTAGTTTGCGCGGCACCTCCCACACGAGATACGGATAACCCGGCGTTAATAGCAGGGCGTATCCCTGAATTAAACAGATCGGTTTCCAAGAAGATCTGTCCATCAGTAATAGAAATCACGTTTGTGGGAACAAAAGCAGAGACGTCACCGGCTTGAGTTTCAATTACTGGTAGCGCGGTTAAAGATCCGGTTTGGCCTTTCACTTCGCCGTTGGTGAGCTTTTCCACCTCTTCAGCATTAATGCGCGCGGCCCGCTCCAATAAGCGAGAATGTAGATAAAATACATCACCGGGATAGGCCTCACGACCGGGTGGTCGACGCAACAACAGAGAAACTTCCCGATAAGCCCATGCTTGTTTGGTTAAATCATCATAAACAATGAGTGCGTCTTGTCCGCGATCACGGAAGTATTCGCCCATGGAACAACCGGTATAGGGCGCAATAAACTGTAGCGCTGCAGATTCTGATGCAGAGGCGGATACCACGATTGTGTGATCCAGGGCACCGTGTTCGGCTAATTTATTCACCACGTTGGCCACTGAAGAGGCTTTTTGACCAATTGCCACATAAACGCAGGTGACGCCCGTACCCTTTTGGTTGATGATGGCATCTACCGCCACTGCCGTCTTACCGGTTTGACGGTCGCCAATGATTAACTCCCGTTGACCACGACCAATGGGCACCATGGCGTCCAACGCTTTCAATCCGGTTTGTACCGGCTGAGAAACAGATTGACGGCTAATGACACCGGGCGCCACTTTTTCAATTGGAGAAAAAGTGTTGGTTTCTATAGGCCCTTTGCCATCAATGGGATTACCCAATGCATCCACCACACGGCCGATAAGTGCTTCGCCCACTGGCACTTCAAAAATTCGACCCGTGCATTTAACTTTTGCACCTTCACTAATGTGAAGATAAGGTCCCATAATCACCGCGCCCACAGAGTCACGCTCTAAGTTAAGCGCCATACCAAAGGTATTACCTGGAAATTCCAACATTTCCCCTTGCATCACATCTGCAAGGCCATGAATACGTACAATACCGTCGGTCACACCGACCACGGTACCTTCTGTACGCGCTTCACTGAGGGCCTCAAAATTCTCAATGCGTTTTGCAATAAGTTCGCTAATTTCCGAAGGATTGAGTTGCATATTGCCCGTTCCTTAACCGACTAAAATTTAAACCTGTAATTGTGTTGTCATCTGTTGCAAGCGCCCTCTAACGGAACCGTCGATAACTTTATCTCCGGCCCGTATCACCGCACCACCTATTAATGAGGGATCCACCTGCGACTCGATGGTGACTTTGCAATTTAATTTCTTTGCCAATGATTGCGCTAAACGTTCTTTAGCGTCTTCAGTGAGCGGATAAGCAGAGATCACTTCAACTTTTTGCGCCTGTCCTGCTTCTGCTTTCAGCAGTTCAAAAATCACACTGATTTCTGGTAACACTGTCAACCGATCTTTTTCTACCAATAAGCGTAAAAAGTTTTCACCTTGAGGGAATGCAACAGGCTCGGTTAGTTCCATGATCAGTTTCGTGATCTCGGCGGGTACCATGCTTGGATTATTCACCAATGTGATCAGATCTTTATTCTGTAGCAAAACCGCACCAAAAGAGAGAAACTCAGACCACTGCTCAATCTCGTTGGTTCTGTTTGCAACTTCAAATACTGCAGCTGCATAAGGTCGAGCAATGGTAGTTGAATCGGACATTTAGTTATTGGTTCCTACTACTAAAGTTGGCTGGCCAGTTCTGTCATCAAAGCTTCATGCCGACTGGCATCCACTTCTTGACCAAGAATTTTTTCCGCACCTGATACGGTCAAGGTCGCCAATTGGCCACGTAATGCATCTTTGGCTCGATTGGTTTCCTGTTCTATCTCCGCTTTTGCAGAAGTTAAAATACGTTCGCCCTCAGATTTAGCAGACTCTTTTGCCTCTTCCACAATGCTATTGGCACGTTTTTCTGCTTTACCAATGATGTCAGAAGCCTGTTGTTTGGCTTGGGCTAATAGCTCTCCCGCCTGTTGCTCCGCTTCTTCCAACGCCACCTGGCTACGTTCACTGGCTTCCAAACCTTCTTGGATGCGTTGCTGTCGTTCTTCCATCGCTTGTACGATGGGTGGCCAGACATATTTCATGCAAAACCACACAAACACGAAAAACGAGATCATTTGGCCGAACAATGTAAGATTGATATTCACAGCATCACCTCGCTAAAGATCAGACTTCAGATCGACCAGTTATCCGGCAGCACCAGGTGCCACAACGAACAAAATGAACAAGCCAAGCGCAACACCAATAATTGGGATAGCATCCACCAAACCCACCACAATAAAGAATTGGGTACGAAGCATGGGAACTAACTCAGGTTGTCTCGCCCCACCTTCGAGGAACTTACCACCCAACAGGGCCACACCGATACTGGCACCAATAGCTCCCAAGCCCAACATTAGGCCACCTGCAAGATAAAGTAGTGCAACTGCCGTACTCATTAGCTTCTCCAAACGTTTTATAAGTTAAAAAATAAACCTCGATCCACTGACACTCTAGTGGTCCACCTCATACGCCATGGCCATATAGACTACCGTCAAGACCATGAAGATAAATGCCTGCAACACAATCACCAGGATATGAAAAATCGCCCAAACGAGTTGCAAGCCACCACCAAACGTCGCCCAGAAAAGGCCGCCGTTGTACATCAATGCGATCAAAATGAAAATCATCTCACCGGCATAGAGGTTACCAAACAGGCGCAAAGATAAAGAAAGTGGCTTCGCCAATAGATTGGTGACTTCTAAGGCTAAATTCAGCGGTAGTCCAAACTTGCCAAAAGGGTGGAAGGACAGCTCAGCAGCGAAATTTGCCGGACCTTTTTGGGTCAAGCTGTAGTAGATCATAAGAATGAAGATACTGAGGGCTAAGCCAGAAGTAATGTTGACGTCTGTACTGGGAACGATTTTTAAATAAGGAACACCCGCCAGATAGGCAAGATGTGGGATTAAGTCAACGGGTACCAAATCCATAATATTCATGAATAACACCCAGACAAAAATAGTCAGTGCCATGGGGGCTATCATTGGATTGTGGTGTTCAAACATGCTATCTACATTTTCCTGAATGAACTCCACCACCATTTCAACCAGATTCTGCAGGCCTTGGGGTACTCCGGCGGTCACTTTTGAGGACACACTATAAAATATCCCTAAAAAGGCTAAGCCCAACAGAATTGAAAAACCAAGGGTGTCCAGGTGCACAGCCCAAAAACCCATCTCAGCAGCTTCTTGCGCACCATGGGCAATGCCATAACTGCCATCGGGATGGCGACCGAACACCAAGTTGGTTAAATGGTGCTGAATATACTCGGTTGAGGTGGGCGCGTGTTCGCCCCCATGAGCGGCTGTTGACTCACTGGCCATAAGGTTCCCTAATTAAACGCCTGCAAAAAATTTTCGAGTTGTTTCACTTTAAATTTTTATTCCGAGGCGTTCGCCTCTCTCCCCGCAGGTATCAGCCAAGACACCAGCATCGAAACCATGAAGGCCATAAAGAACCAAAAAAAATTTTTAGATTCTTGCAGCGCTTCTACCAAAATCAAAGACAAGGTGATGCTCACAATTATCAGAGAAAGTTTAATCGTTTCTCCTAAATAAACCGATCGTACCAAGTCTTCATGAGTTTTCACTGAGGGTGTCAGTAATACTTTAGTGGCAAAATACAGCTGTATTACCATACCAATGACTCCACCCAATAACGAGCACATTGCCGCTTCCGTATCCCAAAACCACAATGCAAAATACAATGAGGCAAGGGCCAGGGCCTGAAAACCAACCATTAACAGAATGCGCGGGCGACCATCGGATAGTGGATTGTGTGCCACCGATATCCCTTTCCAACACCTCTGTTGCCTATAGTGATACTCAAACCTCAACAGGTCGCTGAGTACCCCATTAGACCGGCCCAAAAGCGGTGCACAGTATATATGAAGCTTTGTTCAGATCCAACGCGATTCGGGCTGTTTTGTGAAACAGGGTAACCAGAACTAAGTTTCAATCCAAATGAGCTAAGATACCGTCCAACTCGTCCAGACTGTGGTATTGGATCACCAACTTTCCCGCACCTTTGTCAGTATGCCGAATGCTCACACTGGCACCTAATTTCTCAGAAATTGTCTGCTCCAGACGCTGAATATCTGCATCCGCCTCTTTTTCTACCGATTTTGCTGTGGGTTGATTTAGCTGTCGTACAAGGGATTCAGTCTGACGCACGGATAACTGTTTTGCTACCACTTCGCGAGCAGCTTTTAGTTGTAGTTGACCACTTAGGCCTAACAGTACCTTAGCGTGCCCCATTTCGATTTTTCGTTCACTAAGCATTTGTTTTACTTCTTTATTCAAACTCAACAAACGCAACAAATTACTCACACTGGCGCGTGATCGACCAATGGAATCCGCTACCTGCTGATGGGTCATAGCAAATTCATCGATTAATCGTTGCAGGGCGCTGGCTTCTTCCACAGGATTCAACTCTTCACGTTGAATATTTTCAATTAATGCTAATGCAGCTACTGTTGCATCGTCTGCTTCGCGAACCAGAGCAGGAAGGGTATCCAGGCCAGCCAGCTGGCAAGCGCGCCAACGCCTTTCACCAGCAATCAACTCATATTGGTTTGCTTCGCCGCAAACTCGAACCACAATTGGTTGTAATAATCCCTGTTGACGAATGGACTCTGCTAACTCTTCAAGGGCCTGCGCATCAAAGTGACGCCTGGGTTGAAAGGGAGATCGCTGAATACAGTCAACTGCAATGTGTTTCAGGCCATGCACACCGACTGCCGCTGATCCCTCACTGGTATCCACTACCTGAAGATTAATATCTGCTTGCTCTTCATCTTGCAGATCGCCAAGCAACACATCTAGGCCGCGATTGCCCAAGCCTCTTTTCTTTTTAGTCAAAGACATCTTTAGTGCTTATTCCAAACCGCTTATGAAACTTTTTTTGCCACATTTTCACTTCCCTCACGCCGACGCAACAGCTCTCCCGCTAAGGCAAGATAGGCAAGAGCACCTTTTGAGGTTTTGTCGTAGCTCAGTACTGGTTCGCCATAACTGGGGGCTTCTGCCAATCTCACATTTCGGGGAATACAGGTACGAAATACCTTTTCACCAAAATAGCTGTTCAACTCCTCGCTGACATCCTTCGCCAACCTGCTGCGCGGATCATACATAGTGCGAAGGATCCCTTCTATATGTAATATCGGATTCAGTTTTTGCCGAATGCCGTTGATGGTCTCCATCAACGCGGTTAAACCCTCCAGGGCATAATATTCGCACTGTACAGGCACAATGACTCCATCCGCTGCCACCATGGCATTGATGGTGAGCATACTAAGAGAAGGCGGACAATCGATAATCACATATTCATAGCGACCCTGGACTGTGGCCAGGGCCTGTTGCAACCGCCTTTCCTTAGCCGGTAATTCAAACAGCTCTAACTCCGCCGCTGTCAGATCGCCATTTGCCGGTAACAGATCGTACTTTCCCGAACTGGAGCGCTGCACAACATCTACTAGAGGTGCCTTGGCAATTAACACATCATAGGTGCTCAGCGCTAAGTGACGCTTATCGATACCGCTACCCATGGTTGCGTTACCTTGAGGATCCAAATCCACTAACAACACCGAACGGCGTGCGGCGGCCAAAGAAGCAGCTAGATTCACCGAGGTAGTGGTTTTCCCTACCCCTCCCTTTTGGTTGGTGACGGCCAAAATATGCGGCACGCGCGTGATCCTCAATGTTTAGATAATGACGAAGATTTTGGTTCTATTTTAATGAGATGTCTTTCAGCATCCAAACCTGGCACCGTTAACTGAATACAGCTGGTATTTGCATCAACCAATCCATCTTTTGGCAACTCTAACCAGGGAAATTTTCCTTTCATGGCCAACATACATCCGCAGCAGGAGACCAAATGACGAGAATTTGACCACAACTCCGACACTGAGGTAAACGCCCGAGCGACCACCGTATCAAAGGGCGCTGCTGGGGTAAAGCGCTCTACACGTTGGTGTTCCAACTCAACACCCTCAATGCCAAGTTCAATAATAACTTGGCGTAAAAAACGAATCTTTTTTCCATTGCTATCCAAAAGCGTCCAATGCCGTCCGGGTGCCGTGATTGCCAGCACCATACCTGGAAATCCCGCACCGGTTCCCACGTCGATACAGCGCTCTCCTGCAACATAAGTCGCAATACTTAAACTATCCCAGAGATGCTGCTTAACCATTTCAACGGGATCTCTCACAGCAGTGAGATTGTAGGTTTGATTCCAGCGATACAATAGTTGTAAATAGAGATTCAGCTGTTTTAGAGCAGAATTGGTGAGAGGTATGTGCAGTTTCTCCACACCCAATTCTATGTGGGAGGTTACGGATCGCCAATCAATCTGCTTTTCCACAATAGCTTAGGCGCTGCGAAGATCATTGGAGTGACGTTTTTTTAAATAAATCGCCAATAAAGAGATCGCTGCCGGCGTGACGCCTGGAATACGTGCCGCCTGCCCCAAAGTGGCAGGAGAAACGCGTATTAATGTCTCCTTCACCTCAGTGGATAAACCAGTGACATTGGCATAATTGAATTCTTTTGGAATACGCATCGACTCCTGGTTTTTCGCTCGCGCCACTTCAACCTGTTGACGATCAATATAGCCCGCATATTTTGCTTGAATTTCCACCTGCTCCGCCACTGATGCCTGCTCCACACCGGGCGCAAATCCATCCAGAGCTACTAAATCACGGTAGCTAATCTCCGGGCGCTTTAAAATCTCTAACGCTCGATACTCTCGTTGAATGGACTGATTGAATCTGCATTGCATCTGCTCGGCAGCAATAGAGCCGGGACGTATAAATAGTCGCTCCAGACGCCGCTGCTCCGCTTCTACGGCGACACTTTTCTGTTCAAAATATCGCCAACGAGTCTCATCTATGAGCTGAAGTTCGCGGCCAACCGGAGTCAGCCGTAGATCCGCATTGTCCTCACGCAGCATCAAACGATGCTCGGCCCGAGAAGTGAACATGCGATAGGGTTCAGAAGTGCCGCGGGTGACCAAATCATCTATCAACACTCCTATATATGCTTCATCCCGTCTTGGAGTCCAAGGATCTAGCTCACGGCTGGCCCGAGCAGCATTCAGACCTGCAATTAAGCCCTGAGCCGCTGCTTCTTCGTAACCTGTGGTGCCATTTATCTGTCCGGCAAAATAGAGACCTGTTATCGCTTTGGTTTCCAAAGAGGTTTTCAATCCCCGAGGATCAAAATAATCATACTCAATCGCATATCCAGGGCGAGTGATATGGGCTCGCTCAAATCCCTGAATCGAACGTACTAAGTCCAATTGCACATCGAAGGGTAAGCTGGTGGAAATCCCGTTAGGGTAGAGTTCGTGGGTATCCAGACCTTCCGGCTCAATAAAGATTTGGTGGCTATTGCGCTCTGCAAATCGCACTACCTTATCTTCAATACTGGGACAGTAACGCGGACCAACCCCCTCAATCACACCGGTATACATGGGGCTGCGATCGAGCCCTTGGCGAATGATCTCATGGGTTTTTTCGTTGGTGTAAGTGATATGACAGGGCACCTGCTGCGGATGCTCACTCACCTCTCCTAAAAAAGAAAACACCGGACAAGGTTCATCCCCCGGCTGTACCTGCAGTTGACTAAAGTCGACGCTACGGCCATCGATGCGTGGCGGGGTACCGGTTTTTAAGCGGTCAACCTCGAAAGGCAACGCCCGCAATCGCTCCGCAAGGGTCAATGCGGGAGGATCTCCAGCACGACCAGCACGGTAGTTGGACTGACCAATATGCACTTGACCGGCGAGAAAGGTGCCCACTGTTAAGACCACAGTGGGTGCCTGAAACTCTAGGCCCATTTGGGTAATCACGCCACAAACCCGATCCCCATCGAGCAATAGATCATCTACTGCCTGTTGAAATAGTGTGAGATTCGGCTGGTTTTCCACCATTTGCCGAATTGCCGCTTTGTATAACACCCGATCTGCCTGTGCTCTGGTGGCACGGACTGCAGGACCCTTGCGCGCATTAAGCGTACGAAATTGAATGCCAGCCCGATCCGTAGCTTTAGCCATCACACCACCTAAGGCATCAATCTCTTTAACAAGGTGGCCTTTGCCAATACCCCCAATGGCTGGATTGCAGGACATCTGCCCCAGGGTCTCAATGTTATGAGTCAGCAGCAAGGTCCGGGAGCCCAATCTGGCAGCAGCCATGGCGGCCTCGGTTCCGGCGTGACCGCCACCCACCACAATCACATCAAAATTTTCTGGGAACTGTATCATCGATCAAAAAGTGACATAAATTTGTCACATTATACGCCTTAAAATATGAGGGCGTCACCTGTATGCACAACTAGACTCACCATACCCCTTATCACCCATGATTTCGACTACTTGCCTATACAGAAGGAAGAGAATATTTGCCCAAGCAGATCATCGCTGTGAAACTCCCCGGTTATCTCCGACAACCATTTCTGGGCCTGCCGCAAATCTTCTGCCAATAGCTCTGCAGCCCGATGCTCTCGTAGCTGCTGACAACCATGGTTTAGACTGTTTTGCGCCTGTTGCAGCGCCAACACATGCCTCTGACGCGCAGTAAAATAAGATTCGCTCTTCTGTTGCATTCCTGCACTAGCTAACAAGTGGGTCTTAAGATCATGCAAACCCAAACCAGATTTAGCAGAAATCGCCATGGCGGTATAACCAAACTTGCTCACCGCACCAGGTTGTCGTTTGGTCAGATCAATTTTGTTTAACAACAGGGTGACTGGAATTTCAGACGCAAATTTATTCAGCAGATCCTCATCATCAGTGCTCAATCCCTGTTGATCATCCACTATTAATAGGATGTGGTCCGCATCAGCGGCTGCTTCCTGCGCTCGTCTCATACCTTCCTGCTCAATAGGATCACTGGAGTCATGCAGTCCTGCGGTATCAACAATATGCAGTGGCATACCATCCAGCAGCATGGCTTCGTTGAGTAGATCCCGGGTGGTGCCTGGAATATCCGTGACAATCGCCGATTCTCTTTCAGCAAGTGCATTCATTAAACTGGACTTGCCAACGTTAGGACGGCCTAGCAAAACTAATTTAATGCCATCGCGCATTTTTGCGCCCTGTTGGGTATGGATCAGCAACTCGGCAAATTCATGCTCTAACTGTCGCAACTTGTGGCTGACGTCACTATCAGCTAAAAAATCGATCTCCTCTTCGGGAAAGTCGAGCGCCGCTTCAATAAACACCCTGAGCTCAGACAAGCTTGATTGCAGTGCCGCCACCTGTCGCGAAAACAATCCCTGCAAAGAGCGCAATGCGCCCTTTGCCGCAGCATGAGACTGAGCGGCAATGAGATCTGCCACCGCCTCTGCTTGCACCAGATCCATTTTACTATTTAAAAATGCTCGTTCGCTAAATTCCCCAGGCCTGGCCAAGCGTGCACCTAATTCGACACAACGTGATACCAACATATCCATCACCGCTGGACCACCATGTCCCTGGAGTTCTATCACCTCTTCCCCGGTAAATGAGTGTGGTGCCTGGAAGTAGAGTGCAATACCCATGTCGATGGTTTGCGCCTGGCCATCTTTAAAAGAAGCAAATTTAGCCATCCTTGGCGACGGTAATCTGCCTATTATTGATTCTGCTATTTGCGGTGCTTGACTGCCTGATAAACGAACGACACCAATACCCCCTAAGCCGGGGGCTGTTGCGCAAGCCACGATAGTATCGCTAGCGATCACCACTAGAAGAAGAAACTAAGCGGAAGCTTCCACCTGTTTGGTGATATACCACTGTTGAGCAATTGAGAGCACATTATTACTCAACCAATACAACACCAAACCAGAAGGGAAAAATGCAAAAAACGCTGTAAACATAATAGGCATCAGCTGCATCACTTTTGCTTGAATAGGATCGGTGGGAACGGGGTTCAGTCGTTGTTGAAAAAACATACTGGCGCCCATCAACAGCGGCAAAATGAAGAAAGGATCCATTGAAGAGAGATCATCCAACCAGAGAAAAAATGGCGCATGACGCATCTCCACGCTTTCCAACAAAACCCAGTACAGGGCAATAAATACCGGCATCTGAATCAAAATCGGCAAGCAACCACCCAGAGGATTCACCTTCTCTTCTTTATAGAGTTTCATCACCGCTTGCCCCATGGCCTGACGGTCGTCCCCATGGCGTTCTTTAAGCGCCTGCATTTTGGGTTGAATTCTGCGCATATTCGCCATGGAGCGGTAACTCACCATAGAAGGATGGAAAAAAACAGCCTTCACTACAATAGTGACCATGATGATGGCAATACCCCAATTGCCCACTAAGTCATGAAAAAACTCCAACAACCAAAATAGCGGTTTGGCTAAAAACCATAGCCAACCATAATCTACCGCCAAATCAAAATAGGGCGCTATCTCTTTTAATCTTTGCTGATCTTTCGGCCCCACATAAAGAGTACTACTCAGTTTTCCTATCTCTCCCGCAGCAATCTCAACAGCAGGGGTCATGACACCGATAATATATCTAGGACCTGGACGCTGATCTGTATAGAAATGGTTCTCCTGATCCTGCCCTGGTACCCAGGCAGCCACAAAATAGTGTTGTAAAATCGCAATCCAACCACCTACATTTTTTAGATTCAGTTTCTCTTTTTCAAAATTCTTGAATTTAACTTTTTCAAAATTCTTTTCCTGGGTGGAGATGGCACCGCCTAAATAGGTGTTCATAAAAAAGGACTTGGTATCTCCGTTATCACCACCATGTTGTAATTGGCCGTAAGCTCTGGCAGACCAAGGAAGAGCGGTCTGATTATTCACTTCATATTCAATCTGAATTAAATGATCGCCCGGGTTAAATACGAAGGTCTTGGTCACGTGAACCCCGGTTTCGGACTCCCAAGTCAACGGAACACGTAACGGCTCTCCGGGTGACATTTCGTAACGACTGTTACCCGCTTTGAACAGAGCCTTGTGATCGGGCGTATCCTGGCTCCCTAAGAGACCACTTTGGGCAATGTAAAAATTGTCCATGCTGTCGTCGAACATGCGAAAGGGTACATCAGATACATCTAATTCTGCTCGGTGATCTAATAAATCCACCTTATTGATAGTGCCGCCCCGGGTATCAATTTCGATATCCATGACATCGGTAGTGACTCGAATACGTTCTCCGCTGGGCGCCATCATCGACTTGGCAATCTGCACAGGATCATCGGGCATGATCGGCACGTCAGATCCCTCTATGGTAGGAGAACCGGGACTTTCCTCAGCAAAATCTATCGCAGGCAGATCTTCTGAACTCACCCCACTGTTTTCTGTAATAGGCGTAATATTTGGCGGCGGACGATTCTCTTCCATCCAGGTTTGGTAAATCAGCACACAGACAAATAAAAAAGCGCCCCACAACAGCAGTCTTTGTGTATCTAATGAATGCATTTAATCTCGCCTCTCCGGTACCGGATCATAGCCTCCCTCATGCCAAGGGTGGCAACGTGATAACCGTTTTAGTGCTAGTTTGCCTCCCTTTACCAAACCATACTCTTGCACCGCCTGCTCCGCGTAGTGGGAGCAACTGGGTGTGAAACGACAGCTCGGCCCCAATATAGAGCCAATGGTTAACCGGTAGAGATGGATGAATCGGATGGCGACTATTTGCACTTTTCTATTATCTTCTTCCATAAGGTGTCAAAAACGGCATGGATCTCCTGGTTGCTCAATTGTGCCACACTACCACGAGCCATAATTATAATATGTAAGTTATCTAGTTTTCGCTGATTTAAACGGAAACTCTCACGACCCAAGCGCCTGATTCGGTTCCGTTGCACTGCCATTTTAATTTGCGTTTTTGCGATCACAAAGCCCAACTTCGGGCCCGAACTACCCGATCTGGCTAATAGACGAATACCTCTGGCCTGTACGCTCTGAGGTTGATCAAAGACATATTGGAAATCAGCTCGCTTTAATAGTCGAACTTTGCGAGGAAAGCTATTACCATTCAGTGACTTGGGACAATTAAGCTGAGAGCCGCGCTCTTCCCTTGGCACGTCGGCTCCTGATCACTGCACGACCGCCACGAGTACGCATGCGAGCGCGAAAACCGTGGGTACGCTTTCTCTTTAAAACACTGGGTTGAAATGTTCTTTTCATGCGGTTGTTTCTCGAAACTAATATTGACTCGATTTTCCATGAAATATCAATGGAAAAGGGGAGCAAATGTACGCGTTTTATGATGCCTTTGTCAATGACAAATTCATATTCCCGCTAACCTACCGCGAATAGCATTCTGATGCCTACCAACAACAGGAAGGTGGCAAACAGACGTTTTAGGTAAGCCGTAGGCATACGTCGGGCTAAATGGGCGCCAATTGGAGCAAACAATACGCTGGTGGCAATGATGCCAAAAAAGGCGGGGTAGTAGACGTATCCTAGTGAGTAGCTTGGCAATTGTTCTGCTTGCCATCCCAAAAGAATAAATCCGGCGCTACCGGCTAAAGCGATAGGTACGCCACAGGCGCTGGAAGTGGCCACAGCATGCAACATCGCCTGTTGGCGATAGAGTAAATAGGGTACGGTTAAAGAGCCGCCGCCAATACCCACCAAAGTAGAAATCATGCCAATGATGATTCCTGGCAGAAATAATATCTCTTTAACTGTGATGGGGCGACCACCAATGCCGGTAAGATTAAGCTGCAAAATCATACGCACAGAGGCATAAAGCACAAACAAAGCAAAGATACGTTGCATCACTTCACTGGACAATCGATGTGCTAACCAGGAACCTAACAAGGCTCCAATCAGTATTCCTGGAATCAATCTAGTCACTAAACTCCAATCCACGGAGCCTTTTCGATGATGTGCCAATGCAGAAACAGATCCGGTGACGACAATAGTGGCCAGCGACGTGGCCACAGCAAGGTGCATGAGATGGACAGTGGAAAAACCGTGCGCTTGAAATAGAAACAACAATGCAGGGACAATCACTAAGCCGCCACCGACGCCCAGTAGGCCGGACAATAAACCGGCAAACGCACCGATACTTAAATAAAATAAAAGTGTGAAAGACAAAATCGACTACTCGTTTAAAATGATGCTCAAACGCAGCGCAAGAGATGGATTCTATTGTAGTCCCCTTGCTGACTGATTGAAATTTAGAGGGCGCAATCAGGTGATTCAGATCCCAGGAGAAATTTTTTTAGTTGGCGGTGCCATACGAGATCGCCTATTGGGAAGAACTGGCAGTGATCGGGACTATGTGGTGGTGGGTAGCACACCTGAAGCCATGCGGGCGGCAGGATTTAAGCAGGTTGGGCAAGAATTCCCAGTTTTTCTGCACCCAGAAACCGGAGATGAATATGCACTGGCCCGTACCGAACGCAAACAGGGCAAGGGCTATCGTGGTTTTGTGTGCGATTTTAAACCTACTGTTACCTTGAAGGAGGATCTGCAGCGACGAGACTTAACGGTGAATGCCATCGCAGAAGATGCAGAAGGCCATTTAATCGATCCATTTAATGGGCTAGACGATCTAAAAAATAGAAAATTGCGTCATGTGTCGCCAGCGTTTGTGGAAGATCCCCTCAGAGTACTCCGCCTTGCCCGATTTCAAGCTGAACTCTTTGACTACCAATTTCACATTGTAGAAGAAACAGTGGTCTTAGGACGTCAAATCAGTGCCAGCGGGGAGTTGAGCGCTCTCACTGTAGAAAGAGTGGCGCTGGAAACCATTAAAGCTTTGGAGACCTTCCACCCAGAAGAATATTTTTATACATTAGCAAAATTACATGCACTCGACCTACTGTTTCCTGAGCTTTCCCCCAGTTGGCAATCAATCGATTTGCATCAGCAACCCGGCATACGAACGCTACAACGGGCGGTAGACTTAAATTTGAATACCCAACAGCGCTGGGCCGCTTTCATTCACGATCAGTCCCAAGAGACTATTATTAAACTAAGTGAAAGGCTCAAGCTATCCAAGGCATTGACTCAATTGAGTCTCAAAGTCAATCAATTGGGTCCCGCCATCATAGATGTGCCGCATTCGTCCGCAGAGGAAATTGAATCTCTATTGCGACAACTAAATGCCTACCGCAATCCCAATACATTGAAACAGGCGGCAGCGGTGATGGCTGCCATCGAAGATAACAAAAACCTCGAACACTATGCACCCCTAACTATTTTGGTAAATGCACTAGAAGCAGCATTGAATATTAACAATCAAGAGCTTATAAAAAAGGATCTGAGTGGAAAAGCGCTTGGCGAAGCAATTAAAACAGCTCGAATCGAAGCTATCCAAGCCATTATCAATTAGTTCCGGCACTTCAATATTCGAACAATCAAGCCGTTACACTATGGGTAATGGTGGCAATCCATGGTCTTGCCAAAACCGTCCACCAATTTAGTAACTCACTTCAATGGGAATTTCAATGCACAATCGCAGGCATATAGATCGTCGACAACTCATGCAATATTTAAGGGTGTATGAATACAACACGGCCGCTCTGCTGGGTTATGTGGTAGACATCAGCATGGATGGATTTATGCTGCTAAGCGAAGTGCCGTTGGAGACCGGTAAAACCATGAGGGTGCGCATTGTACTAAATGAAAAAGAACGTAAAGAAATGGTGTTTACTGTGGAAAGTTTGTGGTCAGCAAAAGATATCAATCCAAACTATGTGAATACCGGCTTCAGATTGCTGGAGATCCCACCAAAAGAGTTTGATTCTGTACGGGATATTTTAGAGAAACATTGCTATCAATCCCTTGCATAAATTAATAAGAGATAACCAAGATTAGTCCTGATAACAGGATACGATAAATCACAAAAGGCATCATGCCCACACGCTCTATTAACCGTAGGAAAAAAGCGATGCACGTATAGGCGGTTACTGCAGAGACTGAAGTGGCAATAACTAGAATATTCAATTGAATTTGATCCGGCCCCGCCGCCAGCTTCATTATCTGCAATCCACCCGCCGCCATAATCAACGGGATAGACAATAAAAAAGAAAAACGGGAAGCAGCCGTGCGACTGAAGCCGAGCATCAATCCAGCGGTCATGGTAATTCCCGAACGAGAAGTGCCCGGGATCAGTGCCAACGCCTGGGCAAAGCCGATGATAAGAATATCTTTCCCTCTCAATTGGTATTCGGTCCGAGAGCGAGATTTGCCCAAATCCGCCCATCCCAAAAGCAATCCGAATACAAGAGTCGCAACCGCAATCACCATTGCCGATCGCAAATGTAGCTCAATCCAATCTTGCGCGATTAATCCAATAAAAGCTGCTGGAATTGTTGCGACAATCACAGCCCATGCCAAATGACTTTCTTCGGTGCGCTCGCCGCCAATGATCGAAGAACACCAAGCATGACTCATAGCACTCAGTTGGCGACGGAAGTAGAAAACCACAGCCACCAGGGTGCCCACATGCACCGAGACATCAAACAGCAAGCCCTGATCTTGCCATCCTATGAACATAGGCGCCAATATTAGATGGGCGGAACTGGAAATGGGTAAAAACTCGGTTAATCCCTGCAAGATGGCTAAGAAAATGACTTGAATCCAATCCATAAATAACCGATCACCAAGAAAACGACAAACTAGCGGTATAATACACAAACCACCTTTACTTTTTTGAGAATATTGATGTGTCTGACACAGCACCTGTTATTTTAGTTACCGGGGCAGCTAAACGGATTGGCGCGGCCATAGCCAAATCTCTACACGCTCGAGGTTGTCGTGTCTGTGTGCATTATTACCAATCTAAATCAGCTGCGACAGATTTAGTAGCAGAGTTGAATCACCAGCGTCCGGACAGTGCTGAGGCTATCTGCGCCGATTTAACATTACTAGAAAATATGCATCCGTTGATAGAAAAATGTACACAACGTTGGGGTAGACTTGACGCCCTCGTCAATAATGCATCCAGTTTTTATCCCACGGCAATAGCACAAATCACCGAAGAACAGTGGTCAGATCTAATGCATACCAACCTGGCGGCACCTCTTTTTCTCGCTCAGTCCGCGCAAGCGGAACTAAAGAAAAATAACGGTTGCGTTGTTAATATTAGTGACATCCATGGGGAACGCCCACTAAAAAACTATACCCTATATTGCTGCGCCAAGGCTGCTCAAAACATGTTAACCAAATCGCTTGCCCGTGAATTCGCCCCGCACATTCGCGTGAATGCGGTTGCGCCCGGTGCAATCCTATGGCCTAACGATTCTAAAATGGATGAGACACTACAACAAAAAATTATTGAACGGATCCCGTTAAGCCGACTTGGCACACCTGAACAGATCGCTAAAGCCGTGGCATTCCTACTGTTCGAAGCAGACTATATGACGGGACAAATTATCTATGTTGATGGTGGAAGATCGCTGCAAGATTAACCGGGGTTGGCACTACTTGTGAAGCCAATAAAATTTACAAGCAATATTAGTGGACTAATTTTTCTGTGACTGCTGATTGCGCAATAATCTATATCGTTCTAGTTGAATGTCCATCTCTTCACGAATAATACCCATTTGCTCTTGGCGCTCAGTAATAAATTGTTTGTTTTCCTCGATGTATCCCTGTACTTCGGCGATACTATCGAGGGTAATTTGATCCACAGGCTTTCCAGCTCTCTCCAAATCGCCAGCCCTTGATTCTAAACTGACTAGATTGTCTTCAAGCTTTTGTAATTTTTTCTTGGTTAAATTAATGGTGCCCTGAATGGCTTCTAACTTGCTGTCTCGGGCCAAAATCAGATCCGACTCATCGGAAAAAGATTGCAGTAATATCTGGTCCTGCTTTTTGGCTTCTTGGCGTTGTTGTTTGAGTTTATCTGCTTTTATTCGTGCTAATTTTTCTGCGGCTAATTCTTCTTCAGTTTTGGCAGGTGCAATCTCTTTTATCACATTGCCTCGAATATCAACAATTTTATACCCGTTTTTTACCAAATGTGGTGGTATAGTTTGATTCAGGTGTACCTGTCCATTTTCATCTAAATATTGATAAAAGGTAGGTCCGGCAGCATACAGGGGCGCGACACTCACTCCCAGGCTAACTAAGAGTAAAGTGATGGATTGTTTGATTCGTCTCACGTAGTTGCTCCAACTTGTTTTGTAGAATAACTCTGGCTTATTTGTGAATCTTTTTGAACATATTGTTCTCTTTATTGTCTCCTTTATTGCCAATGCATTTTCTGCATTTAGCGGCGGAGGCGCTGGCTTAATCCAGTTTCCAATACTGATATTTCTCGGTTTGCCTTTCACGGTCGCTTTGGCCACCCACAAAGTCGCAAGCGTCGCCTTGGGTGTGGGCGCCACTGCCCGCCATTTAAGGGAAAGCAGTCTAAATCTGTTTTTTAGCCTGTTTATTTTGGCTACGGGATTACCAGCAGTTGTGCTCGGTGCGCGCACCATACTCTATGTTCCGGATCAGATCGCTACTTTTACCTTAGGTCTCTTAACCTCAGCGCTAGGGATCTACTCCTGGCGTCATCCCTCTCTTGGGCAACAAATCAGTTTCCGGAATCGCGATGCCAAAGGACTGCTGATAGGCGCTTTAGGCTTATTTTTTATCGGCTTCATAAATGGAACCTTGACCTCCGGCAGCGGCTTGTTCGTGACTATCTGGTTGGTTAGATGGTTTGGATTCGACTATCTACTAGCGGTTGCCCATACGATGATTTTAGTGGGCCTATTTTGGAATGCCACAGGTGCGATCACCCTCGGTATGCAAGGCAATATAGAGTGGACTTGGATACCTGCGTTACTGATTGGCGCCACAGGCGGCGCTTATTTCGGTAGTCATCTCGCAATCCATGCAGGCAATCGCTGGATCAAACGCGGATTTGAAATTGTAACAATAATTATTGGCGTCAAACTAATGTTAGACGCTTACGCCTGAATGCCGTAAGTTTGTCGATAGCGAAACATTTTTTCCAGATGCGGTTCTAAACCAGGTGTGTGTTGAAGATATTCCATTAGATCACTCAAAGTGATGATACTGATAATAGGCAATCCTAACTGCTGCTCCAGCTGTTGAACTGCCGACTGCTCTCCCTCTCCCCGCTCTTCTCTATCCAAAGCGATTACCACACCCGAGGCTGTTGCTTCAGAAGCCTCTATCTGTTGTACTGATTCAACTATTGAGCTACCCGCAGAAATTACATCATCCATTATTACTAAATTACCAGCCAGTGGCGCACCCACAATCACGCCACCCTCTGCATGGTCTTTGGCCTCTTTTCTATTAAAGCTATAAGGCACATCCATCTCATTTTCATTGGCCAGCGCGATCGCTGTCGCGGTCACGATAGGAATACCTTTATAGGCCGGCCCATAGAGTCCATTGAATTCGATTCCGGATGAGATCAATGCTTGAGCGTAATATTCACCAAGTTTAGAAAGCGCCACGCCTGTATTAAATTTTCCGCTGTTGAAAAAATAGGGACTAAGACGACCAGACTTTAATTTATATTCCCCAAAACGGAGTACACCTATGGAGAGAATAAATTCGATAAACTGCTGTTGATATGGCTGCATGCTAAACACCCACCTGATGCAAAGGCTTACTTAGTGAGTGCACCGCTTCCACTAGAACTAAAACTTTTTCGGGATCTATACCGGGGTGAATACCATGCCCTAGATTAAACACGTGTCCGGTACCCTTCCCATAAGCAGTGAGCACCGATCCCACCTGCTGTTGAATCACTTCATTGGAGGCATAAAGTACAGCCGGATCAAGATTACCCTGAAGCGCCACATGCTTGCCGACTCGAGCACGCGCTTGTCCTATGTTCACGCACCAATCCAAACCAAGTGCTTCGGCACCAGTCTGAGCCATCTGCTCTAACCAAAGCCCGCCACCCTTTGTAAACAAAATGATAGGTACATTTGCAGCTTCTGGAAGATTTTTGATGTTGCGGACAATCTGCTGCATATATTGTAACGAAAATGGTCCATAACACCCGTCAGCCAACGCACCGCCCCAAGAATCAAATATCATCAAGGCTTGAGCACCGGCTTGTATTTGCGCGATCAAATAATCGCTGATCGAATCTGCCAGCAGTTGCAACAATTGATGTAACTGTTGGGGTTCATCGAATAACATTTTCTTGGCGAGGGAAAAATCTCTGCTGGAGCCACCTTCTATCATATAGGTTGCCAATGTCCACGGACTACCGGCGAAGCCAATGAGAGGCACTTTCTCATTTAATTCTTGTCTAACTAATCGAACTGCATCTGTCACATAGGCTAAATCTTGGTTCATATCTGGCTTACCAAGTTTAGCAATATCACGGGCGGTGCGAAGAGGAGAGTCGAATTTCGGCCCTTCTCCCTCAACAAAATGCAATCCCAGTCCCATAGCATCGGGAATGGTTAATATATCGGAGAATACTATGGCTGCATCTAATGGAAATCGGCGCAAGGGCTGTAGCGTCACTTCGCAGGCCAACTCAGGTGTCTTGCACAAATTCAAAAAAGTCTTTGCTTGAGCACGGATTTCTCGGTACTCCGGTAGATAACGTCCTGCTTGACGCATAATCCAGACAGGCGTTTGATCAACAGATTGACGTCGTAACGCCCTTAGGAAACGGTCATTCATAAGTCGACCCTGAACAGAATGAATATTCTCAACAATTAAACATCCAAATAGTCTAAGATATTGTATGCAGCCTCGCGGCCATCATACACTGCGCGAACCACTAAATCAGAACCGCGAACCATGTCGCCTCCAGCGAAAACTTTTTCATTGTCGGTTTGCTGACCATAGGGCTTCACCGTTTTAATGCGCACACGATCTCGATGATCTAGCGTGATCCCATTTTCAACCAACCAAGTACCGGGATCAGGTTGAAAACCAAAAGCAATGATCACCGCATCTGCAGGAATGATCTCCTCAGTACCGGGCACAATCTCTGGTGAACGCCGACCTTCTGCATTCAGCTCACCCAATTTGGTGGTAATTACTTTTACCGACTCCACTCGCGACTCTCCCAACAGAGCCACTGGTTGGCGATTCCACAAGAATTCCACACCTTCCTCTTTGGCGTTTTGCACTTCTCTTTTTGAGCCAGGCATGTTTTCTTCATCGCGGCGATAAACACATTTTACTGATCGGGCACCTTGGCGAATCGCTGTTCTGACACAATCCATCGCCGTGTCACCCCCCCCCAGCACCACCACCTGTTTGTCTTTAAGATCAATATAATCCTCAGACTCAATGCCTAACTGCTTTCTATTATTAGGGATCAAGTAGGGCAAGGCATCATGAACACCAAGAAAATCTTCGCCGACAAAACCGCCCTTCATGTACTTGTATGTACCAGTACCGATAAAAACAGCATCATAATCGGCGAGTAAAGATTCAAATTTAACGTCTTTACCAATATCAGTATTCAACCTAAATTCTACACCCATCTCTTCTAATAACTGACGTCGCCTGATGATGACACTTTTTTCTAATTTAAACTCTGGGATGCCGAAAGTGAGCAATCCACCGATTTCCGGATAGCGGTCAAAAACTACGGCCTGTACACCGTGACGGGCCAATACATCGGCACATCCTAACCCTGCCGGCCCAGCGCCTACCACGGCTACCCGTTTGCCCGTATCAGTTACATCGGACATGTCCGGACGCCAACCAGCCGCAAGCGCAGTTTCAGTAATGTAGGTTTCGACTGCCCCTATGGTCACCGCACCAAAACCATCATTCAAGGTGCACGCACCTTCGCATAATCGATCTTGTGGACAAATACGTCCACATACTTCCGGCAGTGAGTTGGTTTTATGGGAAAGTTCAGCGGCCTCGAATAACCTACCGTCTGCTACTAGTTTGAGCCAATCGGGAATAAAGTTATGCACCGGGCATTCCCACTCACAATAAGGATTGCCACATTCCAAACATCTATGGGCTTGATGCTGTGCACTTTCAGTTTCGAACTTTAGGTAAATTTCTTTAAATTCTTTTGCTCTGACATTGGCAGGCACCTTAGGCGGATCTTGCCTTGCGACATCTAAGAATTGAAATACATTTTTTAATTTGTCTGCCATTCAGATCCCAATGCTTGAACTACTGTGCCCTATTCAAATTGATGAGTAAATCTTCCAAGGTTTCAGCTTTCGGTTTAATTAACCAAAACTGGGGTAACATCTCCTCAAAATGCTTCAGAATTTCTTCGGCCCAAGTACTCTTCGTTGCATTCATATATTCGCTAATTTTTATGCGTAAATCCCCACGGTGCGCCTCGGTATGCTCACTACAAATTCTATGAATATCCACTAGCTCGTGGTTATACTTATCAACAAAGTCGCCATCTTCATCCAGAACATAGGCATACCCCCCTGTCATACCGGCACCAAAGTTATGACCAGTGGGACCTAAAACAACCACCGATCCGCCCGTCATATATTCGCAACCATGATCACCCAACCCCTCTACCACTGCGTGCGCACCTGAATTGCGCACCGCAAATCGTTCACCTGCCAAACCTGTAGCGTACAAGGTTCCTCCTGTGGCGCCATATAGGCAAGTGTTACCGATAATGGTTGAAGATCGAGAGTGATAGGCAGCAGCAGTTGGAGGAGTGATGATCAGCTGGCCTGCCGCCATACCTTTACCCACATAATCGTTCGCATCGCCGATTAAATGTAAGTACAACCCGCCCGCATTCCAAACACCGAAACTTTGACCCGCCGATCCATTAAATTGAATTTTGATCGGTGATTCCTGCATGCCTAGGTTACCGTAACGTTTTGCAATCTCACCAGATAATCTGGCGCCAATAGAACGATTAAAGTTTCTAATATTGAACTTAAACTCACCGCCCTTTTTTGCTTCGATAGCTGGCAAAACCTGCTGCACCATCTCTTCCGCTAATTCACCTTTATCATAAGGCTCATTTTTCGGACTACTGCAAAATCGAGGTTTATCCTCTGGCCCTTTTGCGCTCTGCAAGATGGGAGAAAGATCTAAAGACGCCTGCTTCGCTGACGCACCTAATCTCATCTCTAACAAATCTGTCCGTCCGATCAGATCCGTTAATTTTTTCACCCCCAAAGTCGCCATCAACTCGCGCACTTCCCGAGTAACGAAACGAAAATAGTTTTCCACCATTAAGGGTAATCCGATAAAGTGTTCTTTTCGCAGTCGTTCATCCTGTGTGGCGACTCCAGTCGCACAATTGTTTAAATGGCAAATTCTTAAATATTTGCAACCCAGTGCGACCATAGGCGCCGTACCAAATCCAAAGCTTTCTGCACCAAGGATGGCGGCTTTGATGACGTCTAATCCGGTTTTTAAGCCGCCGTCAGCTTGCAGGCGCACTTTGTCACGAAGGTTATTGACTCGCAGTGCCTCATGGGCTTCCGTTAGTCCCAATTCCCATGGACTGCCTGCATATTTGATTGACGTGAGTGGGCTAGCACCGGTTCCGCCATCGTAACCGGAAATGGTGATCAAGTCGGCATAGGCTTTTGCCACGCCAGCGGCGATAGTACCGACACCCGCTTCAGCAACTAGTTTTACCGACACCAAACAGCTAGGATTGATCTGTTTGAGGTCAAAAATAAGTTGGGCCAAGTCCTCAATGGAATAGATATCGTGATGCGGTGGGGGAGAGATAAGCGACACACCGGGACGGGAATACCGAAGCTCGGCGATCAGCTCATTGACCTTATGGCCAGGTAGTTGCCCCCCTTCACCGGGCTTCGCACCTTGGGCCACCTTGATTTGAACCACTTCGGCGTTGACTAAATAGTGAGGCGTGACGCCAAATCTACCGGATGCGACCTGCTTTATTTTTGACGTACGCTCCGTACCATATCGCGCTGGATCCTCACCGCCTTCACCAGAATTGGAGCGTCCCCCCAACCGATTCATGGCGATCGCTAAAGACTCATGAGCTTCTGGAGACAATGCGCCTAAAGACATGCCAGCGGAATCAAAGCGTTTTAATATCTCCTCTTCGGACTCCACCTCTTCAAGCGCGATTGAGGCCTGATCACTTTTTAATTGCAGTAGATCCCTAAAAGCAGCACTGGGCCGATTATTCACTGTCGCCGCATATTGCTGATAGGTGTCATAGTTACTTGTTTGCACCGCTTTCTGTAACAGCATCACCACATCGGGATTATAAGCATGGTATTCGGAGTCATGAACATATTTGAGAAGTCCGCCTTGCTCTATTGGCGCTCTCGCTTTCCAGGCTTTTTTAGCTAGTGTGACTTGATCTTCTGCCAATTGTTCAAATCGAGTCCCCTGCAACCGGTTGGTAGTACCCACAAAACAGAGATCCACCACTTCCTGATGCAGACCAACAGACTCAAACAGCTGAGCACCCCGATAACTTGCGATTGTGGAGATACCCATCTTTGACATGATTTTATATAAGCCTTTATCTATACCGCTGCGATAATTGACTAATAAAGTTTCTAAGTCACCGATGACCTGACCTGTTTTTTGCATCTCCTCAATGGTGGCATAGGCCAGATAGGGGTACACGGCAGTGGCACCATATCCAATCAGCACGGCAAAATGATGCGGATCACGAACCGTACCAGATTCAACAATGATATTGGCATCACAGCGCAAACCAGACTGTAGCAATCGATGATGGACTGCCCCGGTTGCGAGCGCTGCATGAATGGGGATCTTGCCTGACTCGAGATCTCGATCCGAGAGTATCAATAATCCAGAACCTTGGCGCACCGCGTGTTCCGCTTTATCGCAAATCCCCAGAATGGCTTGTTGCAGTGACTCAGATTGAGAATAATTTAAATCAATTTTGGTACACGCCAAGCCAGGGATCTTGAGTGACAATAACGTCTGTAATTTTGCAAATGAAAGTACAGGTGAATCCACCACGATACGCAAATCATTGTCGGCGTCTGCAAAAAAGTTGAGTTCACTACCAAAAAAGGTCTCCAGTGACATGACCACCGATTCACGCAATGGATCGATTGGCGGATTGGTCACTTGCGCAAACTGTTGCCGAAAATAATCATAGAGCGATCGAATTCTATAACTGAGCACTGGCAGGGGTGTATCATCGCCCATTGAACCCACAGCTTCTTTCGCGCTTTGCGCCAACACACTCAATACCTGAGATTGCTCCTCGAAAGTCAACTGGTACATCTTTTTATGTACCAACAACGTTCCCTTAACAGGCAAGTTTGGATCTATCTGTTCACCATCTAATTCCGATTCAATACGTTTTGTATGTTGTCTGAGCCAATTGCCATAATCACGTTTATTTGCCAAGGATGAATCTATATCGCCCGGTAATAAAAGTTCCCCCGTTTCCGTATCGACCGCAATCATTTCTCCAGGTTTCAGCCTACCCTTCATCAGCACATCTTCTGCTGGCACAGGATTGACTCCCGTTTCTGAGGCTAAAGTAATGATTCGATCACGAGTAACCATATAACGCGCAGGTCGCAAACCATTGCGATCTAAACTACAGGCCGCATATCGACCATCGGTCATCACAATACCTGCCGGGCCGTCCCAGGGTTCCATACGCATCGCATTGTATTCATAAAATGCGCGCAGTTTGGGCTCCATCTTTTCCACGTTCTGCCATGCAGGAGGAATCAACAATCTCATGGCATGAAATAGATCCAAACCTCCGGCGAGCAGAACTTCGAGCATATTATCCAAACTCATAGAATCTGAGCCGGCACTGTTTACTAAAGGAGAAATAGAGTCGATGTCCGACATATGGTCACTGAGAAATTTACGGCTCCTTGCCAATGCCCAGTGTCGATTCCCTTGAATGGTGTTAATTTCGCCATTGTGAGAGAGGAATCTAAACGGTTGCGCCAAGCGCCATTGCGGTAACGTATTGGTGGAAAAACGTTGATGAAAAACAACAATGGCGCTTTGCAGATCCGGATTCCCTAAGTCCTGAAAAAACTCTGGTAATGCATTTGGCATCACCAATCCCTTGTAAGAAATCACTCTGGATGAAAGACTGGCAACATAAAAATCGGGATCGGAATCACCTATTTTTTTCTCACAAAAACGTCTGGCAAAAAACAGTTTTCGTTCAACTTCTTCCACATCTAATTCAGCGGGAACGGCAATAAAACATTGCTTAAATTGTGGTAAAGAGCTGAGCGCCATTTCTCCACACACAGAGTCGTCAATGGGCACATCACGCCAACCCAATAGGGTAAAACCAAATCTTTCAACCGCATCTGCAAACACCTCTTGTGCCGCCGTCGCTTGTGTTTGCTGCTGGCTAAGGAATACCATACCCACTGCAAACTGACTGCCTAACTGAATACCTATCTCTGATGCCGCTTGCCGCATAAAATTCTTCGGCATTTTCATCAATAGCCCGCAACCGTCGCCACTCTTTCCATCGGCCGCAATGGCACCACGATGGGTCATGCACGCAAGCGCTTTGACAGCCTTTTGTACCAATTGGTGACTCGGATCTCCATCCATGTGAGCCATTAGCCCGAAACCGCAGCTGGCTTTTTCAAATTTAGGATCGTACAACCCACCAAATGTATACAGTTGTTGTTTCACAGCACCTCGATAATTCACAGATGATTGCCCTTCACCACAGGCAACGGGCATGCCTTAAGTTTGTTCCCAGACACACTCTCTTAATTCAACCAAATAGAGAGCAAAATGGTTGGCGATTATAGCAGCGCCTCACATGGCCCACAAATCGCAAATGGTACCTTATATGGTCCTGAATACTTAGGAAATTTATAGTTGATACAATAGGTTATTCTAGTTTATGAAGTTGCGTGCGGCGACGACTTTTTGCTGGATCTCACTATTCTTTCGTGGAAATGGCCCTAGCTTTTGTAGTTCTTTTGATAACTTTTTCGCATCATCCGCCGCCAACTGAAAACTCTCATAGTCTCCAATCACGACGGCGTACCACAACTTTTCACCTTTCAAAAAATAGTAATAGCTGGTATTTTTCGGCAGTCTGAATCGTCTTAAAAATCGATACACCGATTCCGCCGTATCGGCGGCGAACACCTGAAGTGCGAAATTGTTCGCTCGACGCTGTTGAAAAACCTCCGGCCCATTCACAGCAAAACCACTGGCGCTTGTGAGCGGAGACTTCAGTTCCAGTTTAGGTTTAGGTGCAGCTGGGAGGATCTCAGCTGCAGAGGTATTCGTGCTTTCATCGGCCTCTTTTTTGGGGTCCGAGCGCAGCAATATAGGGATGGTTGGACCCGCATGACGCTCCGTTGTCAACGGGCCAAGCGGCTGCAAATCCACAACGATTGTCTCTTCTTGTATGTTGTCTAATGGTGTAAGCGTTGCGATTGTAGGCAGCTGTAGTTCGGCAAACCCATCCTCCTGTGACATCACATTAGGCGCTTGCTCAAGCGGTTCTGATCCAACCGCCACTGATTCTGTATCTTGCAAATCTCGCTGGAAAGCATCTGCATGAATAGGTTGCGGTTCCTGTCCCCACTCTTTATCAGCCTGTCTGTCCGCCCGAGACTGCATCAACACTTTTTGCGATTGCTCAACAAATATGAGCAACAACGCCAACCCTACTACAGAGATAAGACTAATTAGAAAAATCGGACGCACTTCGTTGAGCTGCAAGAGTGACGATAGCTGAATGGGCATGGCGCCCCTATTTTTTAACTCAATTAAGCGCTCTAGTTGACCAAAGTTTCCACCTGATTGACGAACTAAGTTTTTTAATCTGCGCTCACTTAATATCGGGGTAGATCCCTTTTCCCCACTTTGACGACGATAGGCCATCCACCCCTTTACCGACTCTACAGTGAGCGGCTCTATATGCATCACTCTATATTGGTCATCATCAAAATGTATGGCCACTGTTTCCGCTAACTGCTCTTCTCCCAACAGAATCATACGCATGGGCAAATCAACCTGTTGCGCCATTTCTAAGCACTGTTGCAGAAATTGAACCTGTACCCCACTCAAATAGTGTGCATCGTCAACCACTAGTAAAATTGGAGAGGCATGATTCGCGGCTAGAAAAGAGATGATATCTTCCGCCTCTGTTGGCAATGCCTCCTCCACCACTTTTAACTGAAACGCATCTAAAATACGCTCGGATAGATGGGCACCCTGCACCCCAGGATGGATCTCGATTAAGCCCGCAGTGAAATGTCGTTTTAAAGCCTGACTCAATCGATAGCAAAGCACACTTTTGCCAGCACCTTCCTCACCTAAGATGATAGGCACATTTTTATCAAATAGTAGAATATGCTTGGCTAGTTCAATTAACTGATTTTGTCCAACTTCTTCATAAGGAACGCTATTGTCATCCATGAATAGCTCAATAATGAGTAACTGACTAGATTTTCAAGTCAAATCAATTGTAAACAGATAATGACTTTTTACAGCGCCCGATAGGCGCAGTCAATATTTTAACACGCCATAAAATAATGAAGATATGGGTCGGAAATGCTAAATTCGAGGCAAGAAAAGTTAAAAAAACTCACTTTGACTTTAGTAAATAGTGTCAATTTTGCCTAACTGGCAGGTTAAAAAACAGATCGGATCTCTGACTCTTTAACATGATTGACGATGATCGCTTCACCAAGACGATTCAGTAAAATCATACGACGTGATCCTGAAATATTTTTTTTATCTAGTGCCATATGATTTAAAAGATGCGCTATATCTAGATCAACGTCCAACTGAGTGGGTAAATGAGCGGCGATCAGTAAGTTTTCCAGCCTTTTGACATCAGAGCCTGCAAGTTGACATAGTTGCTGTGACAGTTTGGCAGCATACATCATGCCTGCTGATACAGCTTCCCCATGAAGCCAGGTACCATACTGCAACTCTATTTCAAAAGCATGTGCGAAAGTATGTCCAAAATTAAGTATCGCTCGTATGCCTGCCTCTGTTTCATCCTCGTTGACTATCTGTGCCTTATTGTGACAACTGCGTTCGATGGCGTATGCGAGTGCTTTCTTATCTCGTTGATTCAACGCTTCGATATTGGCCTCTAACCAAGAAAAAAATTCTGCGTCTCGAATGGCACCATATTTAATTACTTCCGCCAACCCAGATCTATATTCCCTATCAGGCAGAGTAGTGAGGACATCTAAATCAATCATGACCGCACGAGGTTGATAAAAAGCACCAATCATGTTTTTACCCAACTGATGATTGACTGCCGTTTTCCCCCCCACCGACGAGTCCACTTGAGATAATAGCGTCGTTGGCACCTGAAGGTACTCCACACCCCGCTGATAACAGGCCGCGGCAAAACCGGTGATATCCCCTACTACGCCTCCGCCGAGCGCTACTAATAGAGAATGACGGTCAAATTGATTTTTTAACAGATAATTGAAGATGGTCTCTAAAGTGGTCAGCGTTTTATATTGTTCCCCGTCAGGGATGACAAATATTTCAATGCGATTAGCCATTCCACTGGCTTTGACTAAGGTTTCTTTTAGAGTATCCCCATATAAGGGCGCGACAGTATCATTGGTGACGATGCAAACACTGCGGTTGTGCAGCAAACTTTGAAATATTTTAGTTTGCGTTAATACTCCCGAGTTGATATAGATTGGGTATGGATGGCTAGCGGCATCGACAATTAATTTATTCACAGTTCGTTTAGGTATTTGACAATATCTCTTACTACAGTTTGTAAAGTACGGCCTCCAGTAGGCACCTTAAGATCGGCCACCTCCTCGTATAGGGGATCCCTCACTTTCATTAAAGACTCCAACACCTCTCGCGGCTCTTCATTTTGCAATAAGGGACGATTTCTATCTCTCTGCGTCCGTTCAAACTGCTCATCCACGCTCAAATAGAGGTAAACAACATAGCCACGACTGGATAGATAGTGGCGCACTTCTTCACTCAGAACGGCCCCTCCTCCGGTCGCAAGCACGATACCAGATTTTTGAGACAGCTCATCAATAATCGAACTTTCGCGTTTTCGAAAGCCCTCTTCCCCCTCTTTGTCAAAAATCCAACCGATATCTACGCCAGTAGATGCCTCGATCTCCTTATCGGAATCGTAAAAATCCAATCCTAATGTACTGGCTAATTTTCTACCGATAGTCGTTTTTCCCGCCCCCATAGGCCCAATCAAAAAAATTCTGTCAGGTACTGCCATATCCTTCTTACTTATAAATGGTATTCGCAGACATTTGAGCCATTCACCATGACTCAAATGTCAAACTAGAGGTTCAAAGATAAGTTGATTAGAACTGTGTATCCGTAATCAGATGAAAATTATACTAAACTTTATAGGCCTTTTGACAATAGAACATCACATGTCATCAGTTTAGGGCTACTTGATCACGCATTATCTTGGGTGTAATAAAGACTAGTAATTCTGACTTCGATTCCGAATTCGCATCACGTCTAAACAGTGCCCCTAAAAATGGGATATCTCCCAAATACGGAACCTTTTCACGAGAAGTGGACTCCGATTGTTCGTAGATACCGCCCAATACCACAGTCTCTCCATCTTTCAACAATACCTCAGTATTGACTTCCCGTACATCAATTGGAGGGGTACCGTTGACTTGGCGTGAAAAGTCCGGTTCGTCCTTCTTCACGTTGATGGTCATAAAAACCCGATTATCCGGTGTAATTTGTGGTGTGACTGTTAACTGTAAGACCGCATTTTTAAATTCAACGCTGACACCGCCATCAGATATTGATTGATAGGGGATCTCCTTACCTTGACGGATGATGGCTTCATTTTGATCTGATGTCACCACCCGGGGATTAGAAATAATTTCTCCAGTACCTTCTGCCTGCAACGCAGTGAGTTCTAAGTCCAGAAGATAATCGCTATCAAGAAAAGCCAATGCCAGACCCGCTGGGTTACCCCTGGAGGGAACCGCAGGTAAATTAATATTCAATCTATCTCCCAAGGAGGGTAAGGAAATAGGAAACGGCGAACCAGATGAATTTAAATTACTAGAGGCAGAAGAGATCATAGTGTCCGTACCACCCAAACCTGCGGAACTCACATAAATTTGGTTATTCCCACTGGTTTCAACACCGGTAGCACCGAAACGCACACCCAAATCGTTTCCAAAATCGCTAGTAGCGATGACAATGCGAGATTCGATCAGCACCTGACGAATCGGGATATCCAATGTGGCAACCAACTGACGCACTTCTGCCAACTTGCCTGGTGTATCATTTACTAGGAGGGTATTAGTACGTTCATCAATGGTCACACTACCACGCTCCGACAATAGAGAGTTACCTTCATCACCTCTTAATAGTTCGGCAATATCAGAAGCTTTGGCATAAGAGACCTGGACAAACTCTGTTCTGAGAGGCTCAAGCTGGCGCTTAGCTTGCAAATTTTCCAGCTCTAATTTTTCTCTCGCTGCAATTTCATCCGCTGGCGCAATGAGCATCACATTACCATTCACCCGTTTATCCAACCCTTTGGTTTTTAAAATGATGCTTAAGGCTTGGTCCCAAGGCACATTCTTAAGTGCCAAGGTGACGCTTCCAGTGACGGTGTCACTTGTCACCAAATTAATATTATTGATATCCGCCAACATCTGCAGTACAGAACGTACCTCAATGCTTTGAAAATTTAATGAGAGCTTCTGACCGGTAAATTCCTGCTCTTTTAATTTTATAACCTCTTCTTGCGGTATTTCCTTCACTTCAAGAGTGAATACGTCGTTCAATTGAAATGATAAATATTCATATTCACCGGTAGGAGAGACAATGATCTGCGCTTTATCCTCCTCTACTGCGGTTTCAAATTCTTTAATCGGAGTACCAAAATCCAGTACATCCACTCTTTGGAAAAGATGGTTTGGCAGTGCGGTACTGGCAAACTCCATGAGGATCTTACCGCCCCGCTCTCGCACATCCACCGGTACACCTGGATTCGACAACTCAACAATGATTTTACCCTGTCCTGACTGTCCTCGACGAAAATCTATATTATCGATAAGATTTGTCGTTACCACTTCAGCCAAGGGAGAGCGCCTGGGTGTGACTACGGGTGCAGCCGCACGGCTCTGTTGTTTCGTCGCGCTAGGCTTTGGCTGACCCACAGCGGTGCTTTTTTTGCTTGGCGCAGGAGAGCTAGGTGTTTGTGCTTCCTCTGCCGCTGCAACCTTCTGTTCTTTTTGGGCCACTTGAATTTTATCTTGTTCACCAAATAAAACTAAAACTTCGTTACCATCCACCTGAGTCTCATAAGGGACTAGACTGTCCAAGGAGACAACCACCCGGGTTTTCCCTTGACCTTCCACCACACGAATTTGGCGCGCAATACCAGCCCCTTGCGGTTTTTGATTACGATTAATGTTATTGCTGACATTGAGAAAATCCAACGCCACACGAGCAGGATTATCTACAGTAAAACTCAATGGCGCATCCACCGGCTCGCTCAGTATGAGGCGTACCTGAGCAACACCTTTTCCAAGGCTTTCAGCTTCAACAGCCGTCAATGTGGCTGCGGCAAAACTGTGCGCACTCCAAGTTAAACTCAAAAAGCTTATCAAGATGTAACTGATTCCGCCCCGGCGCACAGACTTCAGCTGCATCAATGCCAAAGCAATCGCAGCCTGTACTCTAGATATTTTCAGCATTACGTTTCCTTACCTTTTCTTAACTTAGGGCGCATCCGTTAACGCCAGTTCCGTTTCGCGTTCTATCCAACCACCCATTCCATCAGGCAATATTTCGATTAATTGGATCCGATTGTCGGTGATTTCTAGAATCTTGCCGTAGTTCTGTCCCAAGTGATTACCCGGTTGCACGCGATGTACGGTACCATCGGAAGCACGCACCAAGGCCCAGAATCGACTCTCTTTCTCCATCGTGCCCACCATACGCAAAGTATCCAACGGAAACGACTCCAAGGGCTCCATAGGCCGATTGATGTCC
Source organism: Thiotrichaceae bacterium (assembly GCA_041940025.1). Taxonomy (GTDB): domain Bacteria; phylum Pseudomonadota; class Gammaproteobacteria; order UBA5859; family UBA5859; genus UBA5859. Next base: position 313,203 of record JBGTSY010000001.1, read on the forward strand.
GGACGTACGCCATCCGGTTCTTTTATCGTTAGTGCTCTAGCGGTTTGAGAGATAAAAGTTCGGAATGGATCACGCGCTTCCCCAGATTGATACGCATAGGACTCATAAGGTCTAAACTCCGGCAAAGGCTTTATAATACCTGGTTCGCGAGCATTCATCTCGATGATAAATCCATCTAAATCACCCATGTCTCGTGAACAACCCGTAAGAATTAAGAGTACAGTAATAGAAACAGAAAATTCTTTTATCATTAGATGTAACTTCATTCTGATTCTTCCTCAGAATACCGGTATGTTTTCGCCATGATCTCCATGGTTAGAGTTTCATCGTCGGCTTCACTTATTGTAAAATCATGTAGTGTGGCGATACGCGGCAGCGCTGCTACGCCGCTGACAAAATTACCGAACTCGTGAAAAATACCGGTGACTCGAATATCTATTGGAAGTTCAGCATAAAACTCCTGTTTCACTTCTTGCGCCGGTTTAAACATTTCAAACTCTAAACCGCTAGCCAGACCGGTCTGAGAAATGTCTACCAATAATTCAGCCACTTCGGTTTCACCAGGTAACTGACGTAACATGGCACCGAATGACTGTTGCATTTCCTGCATCTGTTGTCGATAGGCATCCAAATTGACAGCTTTATGCTGCTTAGTGGCATAAACGTGCCGTAATTCTTCTTCCTGTTTTTTTTCCTGGTCTAATTTAACCCGTTGACCCTCGGTAATAAATACATAATTTGCAATTAATAGGGCGATAAACAAAGCGGCACAGGCGCCAGCTTTGACAAATATTGGCCAAGATCCTGGATTGCTAGGATCTAAGTTTTGCAGATTTTTAAGATCATCTAGATTCATAATATTTAGGCTGACTCCGCATCTTCAGTGACAGAAGGATTGACTTGGTTCACCTGAAGCGTGAAATTACTCACTATTCGACCACTGTTCTCTTGACGGGTTATAGAGCCTAGCTTGGGCGACTTGAGCCAATCAGATGCCTCAAGATTCCTCATCAGTGCGGATACGCGGGCATTTGACTCTGCATAGCCACTTAAAATCATTAAATCACCCTTGCGAGCAATGTTTGTCAACGTCACACCTTCAGGCATTGCCATCACAACCTCATCAAAGAGATGGACTATTGTCGTTCGATGAGATTGTAATTGCTGCACAACCTGCATCTTCGATAACAACCGGGCTTTGTCCTTTTCAATATCTGAGATTTCTCTGATTTTGCGATCTAAAACCGCGATTTCAGATTCCAATCTTGTATTGCGTTGCTGTTGGAATCCCAAACCACTATCGAAAAAGAGAAAACTCACGCCAGCCAAGAGGGCGGCAAACACTGCAGTTAATCCCAAGATGACAAAAAACTCATGGTTTCGCTGCTTACGACGCTCTTCGCGCCAGGGTAATAGATTGATAGAAGGCATCAGTCAAAGCTCCTTAATGCCAATCCACAGGCAATCATTAGTGACGGTGCATCCTCACTTAGGGATTGAGCATTCACTCGGGAAGCAAGGGACATGCCTGCGAAAGGATTCACTATTCCAGCAGAGATGCCCAAACGTTCAGAGACCATCTCTACCGCGCCGGGGATTAGGGCGCTACCACCGGTTAAGGCTATATAATCTATTTGGTTAAAACGACTGGACGAGAAGAAAAACTGCAACGATCGACTCATTTGCTGAACCATAAGCTCTTTGAATGGTTCTAGAACTTCCGGTTCGTAATCATCCGGCAATCCACCTTGACGCTTTGCGATACTGGCCTCTTCGTATGACAAGCCGTATCGTCGTTGAATTTCCTCCGTTAGTTGTTTGCCACCAAACACCTGCTCGCGGGTATATACGGTCTTACTTTCATGTAACACATTTAAAGTAGTCATGGTGGAGCCCAAATCCACGATCGCCACCGTTTTATTGCCACTTAAATTGGGGTTCTCTTTTTCCACCAGATGAAACGCACGCTCCATGGCATACATTTCAATGTCCACCACCCTGGGAACGAGTCCTCCCAACTCAATCACATCAACCCGGAGTTCAACATTTTCCTTGCGAGAGGCCGCTAGCAGAACGTTTACGTTATCATCTTCACGTTCCGTGGTAGTATCGATTTCGAAATCGAGGCTCACTTCTTCAATTGGATAGGGAATATATTGGTCGGCACCCATCTCAATCTGGAGCTCCATCTCGTCTTCAGTTAAATTGGCGGGCAATTCAATCATTTTTGTAATGACTGATGAACCAGAAACAGCTACGGCCGCCTCTCTTGCTTTGGTGCCCGATCGCTGTACAACTCGACGAATTGCCTCTGCTACCGAGGAAACATCGGTTATATTTTTTTCCACTACCGAATTTTGGGGTAATGACTCGATCCCATAGCTTTCAACTCGATAGCGATCACCAGAACGACTAAGCTCAATTAGCTTGACCGAAGTGGAGCTAATATCCAGGCCGACTAAGGGTTTTTTACTGCGTCCAAACAGCGGAAAAGTTTCTAAGAATGCCACACACAACCATCCATTTGCTATGCGATTTTATTTACCAAGATCTTCATAACATCGTCAGTTATTTAGATCAAACTAATAAAACAAGTGTCCGTTTTTTTTGAAAGCGGCAGTTAGCTGTTAACATTGAGTACTTTTTAGCTATTTCCTGACACTGGGATACCAGACATTGAAGAAATTGTTTAAATATCTAATTGCACTTCTATTGGGAACTATTCTTACTAGTATGGCTGCGGCCGCACTATTTAGTCTACATCTTATCTCCCAATTACCCTCAATTGAGCAATTATCTGACGTGCAATTGCAGGTTCCACTCAGAATTTATACCGCTGATGGACTGCTAATGGCGGAGTTTGGTGAAAAACGAAGAGTGCCAATTCAGTATGAACAGGTTCCTGATCTTCTTATCAAAGCTATTCTGGCGGCAGAAGATGATCGTTATTTCGAACACCCAGGCGTCGACTATCAGGGCTTAATGCGTGCCGCGTTCCACTTGATACGTACCGGTACCAAAGGTCAAGGTGGCAGTACCATTACTATGCAGGTCGCTCGTAACTTTTTCTTAACAAGAGAAAAAACCTATAGCCGTAAATTAAATGAAATTTTTCTTGCGCTAAAAATCGAACAATCCTTAAGCAAAGAAAAAATTCTAGAACTGTATCTAAATAAGATCTATTTGGGCAATCGCGCATATGGAATAGCAGCTGCCGCTCAAGTGTACTATGGAAAAGAGGTCTCTGACTTAACCTTGCCCGAGGTCGCAATGATTGCGGGGTTGCCAAAAGCTCCCTCTAGATATAATCCCATTGCCAATGCCAAACGAGCCACCTTACGTCGCGACTATGTCCTCCGACGCATGCATGAATTAGGTTATATCGATTCAATTGAATACAAAGACGCCATTGAGGCAGAGGTCACCGCCGAGTTACATGGGCCGGCAATCGAATTATCCGCACCCTATGCGGCAGAGTGGATTCGAACTCGACTGATAGCAGACTATGGAAGTAGTGTTTACACCCAAGGATATCGGGTTATTTCTACCATCGATTCAAAATTACAAATCGCGGCCCACCGCGTCTTGCAACAAAATCTGCTCGCCTATGATCGAAGGCACGGTTATCGAGGTGCATTTAATAAAATTTCCCTAACCGAAGATCTCAATCAGGCACTGCTGTCGCTGAAAAAGATTCGCAGTTACAACACGCTCATTCCCGCATTGGTATTAGAATCTGCTGAGGACTTCGCAAAGGTCATCAGCAAAAATGAGGTAGAAGTCACTCTCTCCCTTGAAGACGTATCCTGGGCAAGAAAATACATCTCGGAAAACCGCCGCGGTGCAAAACCCCAGGCCGTTAACCAAGTGCTTAGCGCAGGTGACGTGATTTATATTAGCCAAAGGGAGGATGGTAGTTGGCAATTATCCCAGCTGCCAGAAATAGAAGGTGCGCTCATAGCGTTGGACCCAAATAATGGAAAAATACTCGCCATGATGGGAGGATTCGATTTCTACTCCAGTCATTTTAATCGTGCTGTTCAAGCAAAACGGCAACCGGGATCTGCCTTTAAACCGTTTATATATTCTGCCGCTCTGGAAAAAAAGTATACACCGGCAAGCATCATAAACGATGCGCCCGTGGTATTTCGAGATGCGGGGTTAGAAGCTGCCTGGAGACCGGAAAATTACAGTGGCAAGTTTTCAGGTCCAATTCGGCTGCGAGAAGCCTTGGCTAAATCTAGAAACCTGGTATCCATCCGCCTGTTGCGTAGTGTTGGCGTACCCTTCGCCCTGAAACATGTCGAACGATTTGGTTTTGACGTTAAAAACTTGCCCCGCGATCTTTCCTTGGCACTAGGCAGCGGTGCTGTCAGTCCTCTTGAGATCGCCCGTGGTTATGCAGTGTTTGCCAACGGTGGCCACCTAATTGATCCTTATACCGTACAGAGTGTCCTCACTGCCCAAGGAGATCCTCTATTTGAAGCCAATCCACCTGTAGTCTGTTCTGGTCTCAATTGTCTCGAGCCAGAGGAGCAATTAGATCGACGTCAATTCGAAGAGCTTAGAGATTTTTCCGAAGTGGTGGAGGCAAATTTTGCATTATCGATGCCTAAGCACGCCACGTCCGTCATCAGCGAACAAAATGCGTATTTGATGTATAGCATGATGCAGGATGTGGTACGCAGAGGTACCGGCCAAAAAGCGAAACAACTCGGGCGCACCGATTTAGCGGGTAAAACAGGCACGACAAACGATCAACAGGATGCTTGGTTTTCAGGATTCAATCGTCATTTGGTCGCCACCACTTGGGTGGGTTTTGACCAACCGAAACCTCTCGGTAGCAGAGAGACCGGGGCAGGTGCAGCGCTACCTATCTGGATCGATTTTATGCGTATTGCCTTAGATCAAGTACCAGAGGCCAAACCCGAAAGACCAAACGGCATTGTTAGCGTGCGAATTGATCCAAAAACTGGATTGTTAGCTTCAATCAACCAAGGTAATGCTCTCTTCGAAGAGTTTAGAGTGGACAATGTTCCGCAGAAACAATCATCCACACCAGAATTCACTTCTTCGGATGAACCCACCAATAACCAGTCGCTCTTTTAATTCTGGTTTTGAGATCTCGATCAAATAAATCAAATAATCGAATGCGCCAAGCTATTGCAAGCGAGGCGGCGCGCATTATGGTGCAGGAACAACAACCCAACCTTGGCATCGCTAAACGAAAAGCAGCCTCACGATTGGGCATCACTGGTGACACTCACTTACCCTCCAACCTAGAAGTAGAAAAGGCACTATCTGACTATCAGTCAATATATTATTCACAGAAGCAGCACTCAAGCATGCTTGATTTAATGCGTCACGCATATGACGCGATGAGTTTTTTTAAACCCTTTGATCCCCTTCTAGTTGGGTTAATCGTTCGCGGCACCGCTCTACCTAACTCTCCTATTACATTGCATCTTTTTACAGATAATGTTGAATCCATTGCTCTGTATTTAATGCAACATAAAATTCCGTTCCATGAAACTGAAAAGAAACTTTTTTATTCTAAAGAACACTCAAAGTTCATCCCATGTTATGAGATCACTTTCAAGGATCAAGAATTTCGACTGATGATTTTTAGTGTCGTAGAACGCCGCCAGGCACCTCTATCGGTAATCGATGGAAAACCTATGCGCCGACTGGATCAAAATTCGGTAGCTAAACTGATTGAAGATACCTTGTCACAATCTGACGCGTAAAATTTAGTACGCGACTCCCCGTTTTTCAACGCAGCTTACCATCGTTCATGCAGCCTGACGCCGATAAAAAAATTAGGTCTTGTTTAAATAGATGACTCTCTAAAGAGTCATGGCCTTTATCTCTTGCGGATAGTGAGCTGGATAAGGTTTACGGGCCACCGCAGAATCTACCGCTGCCCGAGCCACCGCACTGGCCACATACTCCCGCAATCTAGGATCAAATGGTAATGGAGTAATATAGTTTGGCCCGAATTCTAAATGATCTAATCGATACGCACTTAATACTTCCTGCGGCACCGGCTCGCGCGCCAACGCTGTTAATCCTTTTACTGCCGCGATATGCATTTCTTGATTAATGGTACGTGCCCAAACATCTAAAGCACCGCGAAAAATAAATGGAAAACCAAGCACGTTATTTACCTGATTGGGAAAATCACTTCGACCTGTTGCCAAAATCAGATCTTCCCGGGCGCTATAGGCAACACTGGGCATGATCTCGGGAATCGGATTTGAGAGCGCGAACACTACTGGATTCGGTGCCATCAATTTCAACATTTCAGCAGTCACCAAATTTGGTCCAGACACGCCAATAAACACGTCTGCATTGCGCATGGCATCAGCTAAAACGCGCTCTTTGGTATCAATTGCGAATTTACCTTTATATTGATTAATACCGTCACGACCCAGATAGATGACACCTTTCCTATCCACCAAGCGCATATTTTCTCTTTTTGCACCTAATGCAATAAGTAACTCCATTGATGCGATGCCCGCGGCACCGGCACCCAAGCACACAATTCGGATATCTTCTATATTTTTTTGCTGTAATTCGAGTGCATTTAACAGACCAGCTGCAACAATAATCGCTGTTCCGTGTTGATCATCGTGAAAGACAGGAATATCTAATTTTTCATTGAGGATACGCTCAATTTCAAAGCAAGCGGGAGCAGCGATATCTTCTAAGTTGATACCACCAAATGTGGGTGCAATCGCAGCCACTGTTTCGATAAATTTTTCTGGGGATTCTGCATCTACCTCAATGTCGAACACATCCACATCGGCAAACTTTTTAAATAATACGCCTTTGCCTTCCATTACAGGTTTACTGGCTAATGCCCCTGTATTGCCTAGGCCAAGCACTGCGGTACCATCCGAAACGACGGCAACCAAGTTACCCTTGTTGGTATAGCGATAGGCCAGATCCGCTTCTCGATGAATTTCATTCACCGGCACCGCCACCCCAGGCGTATACGCGAGGCCTAATTCATATTGAGAATTACACTCTTTAGTGATCGCCACGCCCAATTTGCCCGGCCGCGGCTCAGCGTGGTAGTTGAGTGCATTTTGCTTTAACTCTTCATTCATAAAACCGACCTCTAATAGCCGTCAGTGCGCTGCCAAGGCATTAATGCAAATTACCACGATGATTCGTCTACCCGAGCAGACTTGAATCTTTATCGCTCCAAAATATTTCTGAAAGTCAGTTTAGTTACTTAAGTAGAGTAATACTTCGGAGAAAAGCGGAATGGTAAATTGTGCCGGAGTAACAAAAACCCCACTGAGTAACCAACTGGATAAACCATCGATGGAGATTGACTATTTCTATATGAAGTAGTCACTTGCCGTATTTCTGTCGAAAACGATCTACGCGTCCAGCTGTATCGACAATTTTCTGTTTCCCTGTATAAAACGGATGACATTTAGAACACACATCTATATGCAGATCTTTGCCAGAGGTAGAGCGTGTTTTAAACTGATGACCACAGCTACACTGTACTTCTATTTGATCATATGCAGGATGAATATCCGGCTTCATAACTACACCTTTAAATTACTCGACATTAGCCCACATAGGGTGAGCGGCAGCTGGATGTTAACACATTGAGTCGCTATTTTCGACAATAAAAAACAGCGGGCTAACCATCTGATCCGTTTCTTTGCGGCATTTTTAAAATCTTCGCCGTTGGATTGTCGGATTGAGTGAAATCCAAACCCTTAGAAGCTTCGATTTGCGTCATCACTTCTTGGCCGTGAACCAAAGATTCCATCATCATTTCAGAAATCTTAATACACGCATGCAATGGATTATTTGCTAATTGTCGCACTTGATCTATCTGCCATTGTCGGCAGCGTAGACGGTGTTGACTTGCTGCAGGCGATGATTCAATTAACTCCTCAATCGCGCTCCGCCGCATTGATTCAAAGGTATCGGGGCTTTCCTTAGCCAAGGCGACCCAGTGGTCGAAATCCTGATAATCAAACAACATGTTTGCCCCCAGTATTTTCTAGTTATGCTGGGGAGCGAGTATATCATGGCTAAATTATATGGAAATATAAAATAAAAGCCTTTAAATACCTGCAAAATCTCGAAAATTCTTCTAACTTACATTATTTTATCAAATATTGTTTTAATCGGATAAAATTACTTTTTCATTGAAGCGAAAAATTCTTCGTTGGTTTTCGTCTGTTTCAATTTATCCAACAAAAACTCTATGGCTGCCAATTCCTCCATAGAATGCAAGATCTTGCGCAAAATCCACATCCTATTGAGCTCTTCTGAGGAGACCAGTAATTCCTCGCGCCTGGTGCCAGATCGATTGATATTGATGGCAGGATAGATTCGCTTTTCAGTAATTTTACGATCCAAGTGGATCTCCATATTGCCGGTACCTTTAAACTCTTCGTAGATGACTTCATCCATTTTTGATCCGGTTTCAACCAATGCCGTGGCAATAATGGTTAGGCTGCCCCCCTCTTCTACATTTCGAGCGGCGCCAAAAAAGCGTTTTGGTCGTTGCAGGGCGTTTGCATCTACACCACCCGTTAACACCTTGCCCGATGACGGGATAACTGTATTGTAGGCGCGCGCAAGCCGGGTAATGGAATCTAACAAAATAACCACATCCCTTTTGTGTTCTACCAATCGCTTGGCCTTCTCTATCACCATTTCTGCTACCTGAACGTGTCTGCTCGCAGGCTCATCAAAGGTGCTGGATACCACTTCCCCACGTACTGATCGCTCCATCTCGGTCACTTCCTCAGGACGCTCATCAATTAATAATACGATCACGTAGGTCTCTTTATGCATGTTGGTAATCGCTTGCGCAATATGTTGCAGCATCATTGTCTTCCCTGCTTTCGGAGGCGAGACAATTAGCCCTCTTTGACCTTTTCCGAAGGGCGAAACAAGCTCCAACACGCGGCCAACCAAATCTTCTGAACTGCCATCACCTCTTTCGAGTTGAAAACGCTCTTGAGGAAATAATGGCGTGAGATTTTCAAAAATAACCTTGTTCTTGGCATTGTCCGGAGACTCAAAGTTAATTTGATCCACTTTCAACAATGCAAAGTAGCGCTCGCCGTCTTTAGGGGGGCGAATTTTGCCGGCGACTGTATCTCCAGTTCGCAGGTTAAAACGCCGGATCTGACTCGGGGAGACATAAATATCATCTGGACCAGCCAGATAGGAGCTATTAGCCGATCGGAGAAAACCGAATCCATCCTGGAGAATTTCCAACACACCATCTCCATAGATGTCTTCGCCACTGCGGGCGTGGGCTTTTAAGATGGAGAAAATCACGTCTTGCTTGCGAGAACGTGACATGCCATCCAAACCCATGGATTGTGCAATTTCTAATAGATCTGCTGCTGGCTTGGTTTTAAGCTCGGTAAGATTCATATTTTTTCAATTGAATTATCGTGAAGTTAAAAGGGAAGTTTTGGGGAATTCTTTTTGTTTAAACAGGGAGATACTGCTCAAACCAGCATGATTTAGATTATTTTGGGGTTTGGCAGAAAAATCCGTATAGCCCTTGGGCCATTTGAATTAATGCTTGAATCCTATCATTAGTAAATAGATACGTCCAGTACTTGCACTCTGTGTCGTCACTCGCTAAATAAACTTAAGACCCGAAGTAAAAATAGCTTCGGGCCCACGCCAATTCCAGCTAAATATTACTGTCTAAAAATGCACTTAGCTGTGATTTTGATACTGTGCCAACCTTCGTCGCTTCCACACTGCCATTCTTAAAAAGAATCAGAGTAGGTATGCCTCTAATGCCATATTTAGGTGGTGTCTGAGGATTTTCATCCACATTCATTTTTGCCACAGTCAGCTTGTCTTGATAATCCTCACAAATTTCTTCCAACACTGGCGCAATCATTTTACAGGGACCACACCATTCAGCCCAGTAATCTACCAACACCGGCTTCTCCGCCTGTAGAACAAGTTCTTCAAAATTATTGTCTGTGACATGAATAATCTTGTCACTCATAAGGGTACCTCCAACCGTTATTAGGAATATCAATCATTAGCTTCACATCATGGGGTTCGAACTTGGCCTCACAGGGGGCGAGCAAGCGGGCGGATCGGACTCCTTTATCAGAAAACTACACTACTTACACTGTTTCAACATCCGCGCCGCTTCTACGGCGAAATAGGTCAATATAGCATCCGCGCCCGCACGTTTAAACGCTAACAAAGACTCAAACAAAATTTCTTGGGGCATATAGCCCTGCTCAATTGCGAACTTTAACATCGCATATTCACCACTCACCTGGTACACAAACGTCGGCGCTTTGAAAGTGTCTTTAACTCTCCATAAAACATCGAGATAGGGCATACCCGGCTTGACCATGACAATGTCTGCAGCCTCGTTCAGATCCAATGCCACCTCATGCAGCGCTTCATCAACATTCGCTGGATCCATTTGGTAGGTACGCTTATTAGCGGTACCTAAACTAGTCGCAGAACCTACCGCGTCTCTAAATGGCCCATAGAATGCGGAGGCATACTTCGCTGAATACGCGAGTATTCCTGTCTGTTCAAAACCCTCTTTATCCAAGGCGTGACGGATCCGACCAATGCGGCCATCCATCATATCTGATGGTGCGACCAAATCACTGCCAGCAGCCGCCAAACAGCTGGCTTGTCGTTGCAAAGCAACAATGGTTTCGTCATTGAGCACCTCACCGTAGCTACCAACTATGCCATCCTGTCCATGCACCGTATAAGGGTCCAGCGCCACATCGGTAATGATACCCAATTCGGGCAACGCCTTTTTTAAGGCTCTTACTGCCTCGGGGATCAGCCCTCCGTCATTCCAGGCTTCATCCCCGGTTAGGGATTTTTTTTCGACCTCTATAACGGGAAAGAGTGCCAGCGCTGAGATGCCCAGATCTTGCCATAAATGAGCTTGGCTCACCAAATTATCAATGGAAAGCCGCTCGATACCCGGCATGGTCAAAACAGGTTCAATTCGATTTTCGCCAGATAATACAAACACGGGGTAGATTAGATCTTGGGGTACTAACTGATTTTCAGCAAGCATCCGACGTAAAAAAGGTCGGGCCCTGTTTCGACGCATCCGCTTCTCGGGGTATTCGGCTTTTAAAATTTGCATCTATTTTTGCACGCTCAATCTACTTGACGTTCCTTATCTCTGCCAGACACTTTCTAATAAAATTAGATCTACATGTCTGTTTCTGGCACGCCCTAATCTGGTCCAATTTTCATCAATGGGTGCCCGCTCCCCCAGACCACCATTTTCTGAGCCCGCATAAGCTGCGCGAATCTGATGATTAGGAATGTTCTTAGCCAATAAATATCTCTGCACACTGGCAACCCGTCTGTCTGACAACTGATCATTATACGCGACTGTACCCACTTCATCTGTATAGCCCAAAATAATCAGCTGACGAACATGTCGATTGAAGCTAATGTGCTCTGCCACCAAATCCAGTTTTTGCTTCGCCTCATTATCCAACTCGTATTTATCAAATTCGAAGTATACTTTACCCATTGACTTAAAATGAAACGGCTGACAACCCTGCGCATCCACAGGCTCGCCAATGACGCTCCTGGCACATTGATCCAGAGAGTCCATAACTCCATCTCTATCTCGATCAACTCCTTGTGGAATAGTGGTTGCTAATACTTGTTGTCGTTCCATTGTAGGATTGGTACAAGAAATACAAAATAGTGTGGTTATCAGCATCAACTGACCATAGCGATACATGATTTTAACCTCTCGATTCAATGGCATTCATGACCTCTGACACTATTAATACTCTAAGGAGAATGATTCGTCCTGATGTTCTGCAAAGCGCCTATTCAGCCGCCAAAAGTCCAACGACAAATGTTTGACATATTTTCACGGGTCTTTTGCTTGACGCTCATTCTATCTTGCTCTGTGCAAGCAACGATCCAAGTTGAAATATCCGGATTGGAAGGAGAGTTATTACAAAACGCCAAATCCTGGATGGCCATAGAAAGACAAAAAGAGGTGCCATACCTAAATACCCGCCAAGTACAACGCCTGCATCGAGCTGCTTTTCGACAGATCCGGCGCGCCCTACGACCTTTTGGATATTACCAAACTGAAGTAAATGGTGAACTTCTAAAAATCGCTCCCGATCAGTGGCGCGCCCGTTATCAGGTGACTCTTGGAAAACAATCGAAAGTGACTCAAGCCCAGATAGAACTGCAAGGCGCAGGTGCAGAGCACCCCGCCTTAATCCGCGCTGCTCGCCAGTTTCCTCTACAAGTGGGAGACGCACTTATCCATGAAAAGTATGAATCCGGCAAATCTAATCTCCTAGAACGAGCAAAAGAGCTTGGCTATTTAGAAGCGCGTTATGTGCAAAGCGCCATTAAAGTCATGAGCGCCCACAACAGAGTTGAAATGCGAATCGTGTTGGATACGGGGCCGCGATTTTTTATAGGTTCAGTCAACTTTTCAGACACTTTTCTGGATGATGCATTCTTACACGCATTTATTCCTTTTGACTCGGGAGATCCCTATAGCGACAAAGCCTTAAGTGCCTTGCAGTCCGAATTACTCGATAGCGGATTTTTCTCAGAAGTGGAGATACGGCCCGAATTTGCACGGGCGCAAGATCACAATGTACCAATCTTAGTAAATTTAACCGCTAACCCAAGAACTCGGTACACTCTAGGAGTTGGCTATGGTACAGACACAGGCGCGCGAGCAAGCGCCAGCGCGCGAGTCAGGCCACTTAATCGTTGGGGACATACCATTAGCGCAAGAGTGCAACCTGCGGAGTGGATCCGTGAATGGAGTATCGCTTACGACATACCCCTGGACGATCCACTTCGCCGACAACTCAAGTTTCATTGGGGATGGAATCACTCTAACAGGGATGATAACGAGAGCAAACGAAAAGTGCTCAGTGTGAACCAGGTAGGTCGTCGCGGCCGCTGGCGAGAGACGCGTTTTATCAATATTGAATCGGAAGAGTACTTAATCGGCGAAAAACCCGAAGCCAGTGCACGAGGATTTATTCCTGGTGTGAGTTGGTCTCGCGTGCACACCAACCATCCTATTCGCATCGAACGTGGTCGTTTCAATGAACTCACTTTTAGACAATCGATCCCTATTTTTGGTTTCGATACCAAAGCCACACAGTTAGAATTTCGTAATCGTTGGGTGAGTCGAGCAGAGCAAAATGGTCGTTGGATCACGAAACTGGATGTAGGTGCTACTTTCATAGAAGAGCTGGCAGATCTTCCTTTATCGCAAAGATTTTATACCGGTGGAGACGAATCCGTGCGTGGATACCGCACCAAGTCACTCACACCGAGAGATGAAGATGGCGATCGAGTGGGCGGCAAGTATCTACTGATTTTGGGCCTGGAACGCGAGTACCATTGGAAAGGCAAATGGCATTACGCCTGGTTTATTGATAGCGGAAATGCCATGGATAAGTGGGACCATAGCCTCGCGCACGGAGTAGGGATTGGGATAAGGCGACAATCGCCTATCGGTCCAATTCGAATCGATATTGCCAACGGCTTGGGGGAAGATGATCTCGGGGGTTGGCGCATTCATTTGACAGTGGGACCAGAACTTTGAAAAAAAGCCTATACCTATTTCTGTTACTCAATATCACTTTAGGCATCCTCTTCATGGGACTGCTCACCCATCAACAAGGCCCCTTTTTAGTATTGGCTCAAATTGCTTACTACATAGATGATCGTTTGAGCTTCGAAACCGTGGAAGGTCGATTTATTGATGGATTCAAAATTGAGGGCCTTTCCTATGAAGCACCAAACGGCGACTGGATAAAAGCGGACAATGTAACCGTTAATTGGCAACCCTTTAAGTTGCTCCTGGGTAAAATTCACTTTGATACTGTCAACATTGATGGCTTGCATCTCAACATAGATACTGATGTGATAGAACCCCTGTTCGAAAGCACGCAGTTAGTGCCTATTCAGATCCATCAACTGCAAGTGAATACAGGTATTTGGCAAACAAATTCACAGAAATTTGCATTTACACAAGCAGACTGCCGTCTACGAATGAATTTTTTTAGTCTGTATTGCGATACTTTCAGCGGCACATGGCCTAACGGAAAAATAAAAGGGCAGTTTAAGTATCGCTTTAGAAATTCAGAATTAGCTGGAAACTTCGAACAGGTAGAGCTAGGCACTGAGTTCGGTACCTTACAAGCCAAAACTGAAGTCACTGCAACAAATGATTCGTTTCGTATCAAAGGCGAAGCTAGCCACCCCATTCAGGGCGAATTTGAAATCACACTACACGACTTATTCCATCAACCCCACTGGAACGCTGAAGTAGATTGCATCAGTTGTCTTGCGTCTACCGTCACACAAACTTTGAATCAGGCTCAGCTAAGCGCTTCTGCTGTCTTAAGCGGCCAGGGGACACTCGATACCAGCGTCATTAATGTTGATACCAACATTAATTTGCAAACAGGCATTCAATATCTACCAGATTTACCACTGCATATTGTAGGTAAAATCGACAACGCTGACAGCACCGCATTTGACTTGAACATTACGGCGGAAAAAATAGTTTGGCCTCTTCTCGCCATACCAAACACTAAAATAGAGGCCCTCGATGCCCAACTAATAGGAGTCCCAGAAGACTATCGGTTTACAGGCAAGGCCATGTTAATGACAAAGGATACGCCTGTTGGTGAATTATTTATCGAGGCTAAAGGGACCCAACAATCCTTACACATATCACAGTTAGAATTGCATCAGGAGAAGGGCAAACTAACAGGCGCAGTGAACATTCACACGGATTCAGTGGTACATGCGCACGGGGCGCTAAAACTAGATCAGCTAGATCTCTCAACTGTTAACCCTGTTATCAAGAGTTTGGTGGATGCAGTAATCGATTTTCGTGGTTCATATACAAACATGTCCCGTACCATTGAGTTAGATGTCAAACAGGCAAAGGGATCATGGAACGAGATCCCACTACAAGCAGAAGGAAAACTATCTTTAGTTAACGATGAATTAACTATTCATAATTTTCAAATGAGATCCTCAGATGCGTCTCTCGCTCTATCCGGCTCTCGAAAACAATACTGGAATGTAGACTGGGCGTTACATGTTCCTGCCTTGACTCAACTAAGTAGTCTGGGGCAAGGCAAACTCAATGCTGCAGGAAAGATACGGGGGACACGACAGGATCCCACGCTGTTGATGCAATTGCATTCACCCACACTAAAATGGGGCGACATATTGTTACAAAACAGTTCGCTCAAAATTGATTGGACTGGAAAAGAAAGTGATCGATCATATTTATCATTCACTAGCGAAAGTGTCAGTGTTTACGAGGCAAGGCCACTTAGGTTATCCCTGAATTCTTTCGGCAATCTGGAGCGTAATAGTTTCACCATCGAAGTTGATTCCATTGATGACTCCTTAGTCCTTCAGGGAGAAGGTGGTTTTAACGCAGCAAACACTTGGCATGGCGTTATCGATGCTGGTCAAATTCACTCGCAACATTGGGGGCAGTGGCAGCTCACAGCGGCCGCACCGCTTATTTGGGAATCACCACAACTCACTACAAAACAATTGTGTTGGAAAAATCTAACTGCGGAATTCTGTGGCTCAGGTTATTTGAATAGTGAGCTGGATGCTCAGACAACCATCGAGTTCACATCATTCCCTATCGAAATGCTCACAAAAGAACACATCAATAACATTGAGTTACCGGGATTCATAGAGGGCTCACTGGTGTGGAAATCCACAAAGCATGATGCTTCCGCCACATTAAACGCGAGTCTACCCCCTAATAAGATTTATTTTAGTCATGCCGACAATAGGCAATCTAGTCTCTCTTATCAACAAAGCGCGCTAACGCTTAAATGGCGACCTGACTCCCTAACGGTAAACTTAGACTTAGACTTAATTAATGAAGACTATCTACATGTGAAAGTGCACTCTTTATCAACTGGGCGACCAGACGCAACCAGTCCACTCGAAGTGGAATTAGCAACCCATCTAACCGATCTGCAAATATTCGAAAATGCGCTACCACAGCTTGAAGAATTTACCGGACAATTAAGCAGCAAATTGTCACTTACCCACAATCTGATTGAACCCAAGATAATCGGCTCAATAAAACTACAAGACTTCAGTCTGTTTATACCAGACACAGGGATCTATTTAACAGACAGTGAGATCGAAGCATTTCTGGAAGAAACAACCATCACCGGAAATGGAAGACTTCACTCCGGTGACGGGTGGGCTAATGTTAACTGGAATTTAGCAAGAGACGCCGCAATAGGACAGCTAAGTATCGAAGGTAAAAACTTTAAAGTGATGGATTTACCCTATGCCATGATTGCGCTCTCACCAAATATAACTGGACACTATGAACATCAGATATTAGATCTCAACGGAGATGTCTATATTGATCAGGCTAGATTGCTGCCACCTAAACTCTCTTTAGCGATTCGTCCCTCCAGCGACATACGCGAAATTGAAGACACTGGACCCAATATCCACATTCATTCAAATTTGGCTTTAGAATTAAGTGATGACGTTTATTTTAGTGGATTCAATATCTCCGGTTATCTATCCGGCAGCCTTGATGTGGTGGACAAGACTGAGGAGTACACCGTTGCTCACGGCAAAGTAACCCTCAGAGAGGGTTTATACCAAGCTTTAGACTCTCAGTTGGAAATTTCTGAAGGATATTTTTTCTTCGATGGTCAGTCGATATTTGATCCGGTGATACGCATCAAGGCGAGTCGTCAAATAGAATCCGGGTTAGCTTCTCTAGTGGCTAAAGGCTCACTGTTGGCTCCCGAAATTGATATTCAAGCAGGGCCAGATGACAGCAAAGCCGATGCTTTGGCTTATGTCTTATTGGGACGAAAACTAGACGAAAAGTCTACCGAAGAAGGGGAAGAACTGTATGCGGCGGCAGTTACCATGGGCATTCGAGGCGGCCAATACATCGCCCGCCAAATTCAAAGCCGACTGGCTTTAGATTCTGTACGCGTGGATGATGATCGCAGTACACGAAAAACCTCACTTCTTTTGAGTAAATATGTGACTCCAAATTTATTAGTAACTTACGGCATCGGACTATTTAATTCTGCGCGCAATCTAAATGTGCTATACAACCTGGATGAATTCTGGGCCGTGGAAGGCAACGTGGGCCGCGAGTCCGGCGCAGATTTACTGTTTAGTCAAGAATTTTAAATGTCCAAATCACAACCATGGTATTCTAGTCATTCGACTTTTATGGAACAGACAAATGAAGAGTAACTGGCTTGACGCAATATCCTGGCCCCAAGATGGCCTACTACCAGTGATTGCGCAAGATGCCCAAAGCGGTGAAGTGTTGATGTTGGCCTGGATGAATCGACAAGCACTTGAAACCAGCGTCACTGAAGGTCGCGCCGTCTACTGGTCCCGATCTCGCCAAGCATTATGGCGCAAAGGAGAAGAATCGGGCCATATTCAGAAATTACTCGATGTTTATTTGGACTGCGACGCCGATACACTACTTATAAAAGTTGAACAACTGGGTGGTATCGCCTGTCACACCGGTAGGGCAAATTGTTTTTTTAACAGGCTTAATGAGAATAGTTGGCAAATTGAGTTACCAATTATTAAGGATCCAAAAAAGATTTATGGCTCTAAATGATGAATGACGTTTTGCAACGATTACATGAAATTCTGCTGCAACGTAAAGCCGACACGGCGGAACACTCTTATGTCGCGTCTTTGTATCAGAAAGGCATGCCTACTATTGCCAAGAAAGTGGGAGAAGAGGCGACTGAAACTGTGATGGCGGCAGTACAGGGTGATAGTGAGCAAATTATTTATGAAATTGCCGATCTCTGGTTCCATACACTTGTGTTATTAGCCTACGTGGAAAAAGGTCCTGAAGATATATTGGCTGAGCTGGAGCGTAGATTTGGCACTTCAGGTCATACAGAGAAGTCTCAGCGACAAACTAAAGATTTAGACGGAGGAAATTATGGGCATTAGTATTTGGCAATTACTTATTGTATTGGCCATCGTGGCACTGTTATTCGGCACAAAACGATTACGCAATATGGGATCCGATTTGGGTGGTGCAGTGAAGGGTTTTCGAAATGCCATGGAAGATAAAGACCATAAGGAGACAACCCTAGAACACTCTTCTCCTGCAAAGGAGGAAGAGAAAGAGAACAATAGCCGTACCTCATAGGCACTGATTGAACCATGCCCACTATCGGTTTTTGGGAACTCACAGTAGTTGCGCTGATTGCATTAATAGTGGTGGGACCGGAACGTCTCCCAACTCTAGCTCGCAATTTAGGAAGGTGGGTACGTCAAGCACGAATCCTAATGAACCGATTGAAATCGGAAATAGACGCAGAACTGGGATCTAGCGACATTAAAACCATACTACCCGGTGAAAATGAACCTGGAGAAATTGATCGATTGATTATGGAATCGAACAAGGTCAAAGAAGAAATTGAAGGTTTGAATAAAAAATTAAACTCACCGATTAGCCACTCTATTACCCCCTCTCAAGGCGAGAATGAAGAACCATAAAACAACGGGAGCCGATATAGACCAAGAAGCTCCGTTGATTGAACACCTAGTCGAACTACGCACTCGTCTATTACGAGCATTGATTGCCATTGCTGCGGTGTTTTTCTGTTTAGTACCCTTCTCCGCCAATATCTATGCCTTACTTGCCCGACCCCTATTAGAAAAACTGCCCGAAACTAGCTCGATGATCGCTACGGAAGTCGCCTCACCATTTTTGACACCTTTTAAAATGACGTTGGTGTTGGCAATCTTTATCGCTATACCTTATGTGCTCTATCAGATCTGGGCTTTCGTCGCACCGGGTTTATATCAGCAGGAAAAACGCCTGGTAGCACCACTGTTAGCTTCCAGCTCTATTCTTTTTTATTTAGGGGCCGCCTTTGCGTATTTTGCCGTCTTTCCCATTGTTTTCGGCTTTTTCACACAGGTTGCACCTGAAGGAGTCGTGGTTATGACGGACATCAACCACTACTTTAACTTCACTTTTAAAATGTTTTTTGCCTTCGGTATCGCTTTTGAAACGCCAATTGCCACACTGCTCACCATTCGGGCGGGCTTGGTGTCTGCAAAAAAGTTAGCGGAGTTTCGTCCTTACATTATCGTTGGTCTGTTTATCATAGGAATGGTACTGACCCCACCTGATGTGATTTCACAATCACTGTTAGCCATTCCCATGTGGTTATTGTTCGAACTAGGATTGTTGTTGTCAAAATGGTTACCCACGCCAGACGCAAAATTGGACATTGAGACCGATAGCACTGGTTAAAATACCGCTCTCTCAGAGAGAAATGAACGATTAAGTGACGGACATAGGCAACGCAAGAAAATACCCCCAGTCACGGATCCAATCTGAACCTGCTCATGAGGATGCGCACTTACCTCTCGGCTAAGAGGAAAGTAACCGGCCCGTCATTTACCAAGGATACTTCCATATCTGCGCCAAACTTGCCGCTGGATACGGTGTCATAGAGCTGCTGCAAACGTTCGACTAATAACTCGTATAAGCGTTTGGCTTGTGATTTTTCCGCAGCAGCAGAGAAACTGGGACGCAGTCCCTTCGATGTGTCGGCAGCCAAGGTAAACTGTGAGACAACCAAGATCCCTCCCCTGACATCGGATAATGAGAGATTCATTTTACCGTCAGCATCATTAAATACTCTATAATTTAATAATTTATGAGCCATCCTATCGATATTATCGCCGCTGTCCTCTGGCTCCACCGCAACGAAAACCAGCAACCCATGCTCAGTTTGGCCGACAATGGTATTGTCTACCCGGACTTCTGCTCTTTTGACTCGCTGGATGAGTGCTAACAAATTTAAGAATCAATTCTTTTTGAGATTTCTTTAACGGCGCGAATTAAGCCATCCACGATAGCAGGTTCGCTACCTGAGTGTCCCGCATCACGAATAATCCATAATTCAGAATCTGGCCAAACCCGAGACAACGCCCAAGCATTATCTAATGGGCAAATCATGTCATAGCGTCCGTGCACAATGATGCCGGGGATCCCGTGCAACCTGCTGGCCTCGTTCAATATTTGATTTTCCGCTAAAAAGGCTTGATTGATAAAATAGTGTGTTTCAATAGACGCTAAACTAAGCGCCACATGGGGATCTGAAAATTTCCTCAACACACTTTCTCTTGGCTCTAAGGTAGCAGTGATCCCCTCCCATCTTGCCCACGCTTTTGCCGAGGACATGCGTACTAATTCATCCTCGCCAGTCAGACGTTTGTGATAAGCCGCCACCAAATCATCCCTTTCCGATTCCGGTATGGGCGCGACAAAACGAGACCAGTGATCGGGAAAGATTCGACTGGCGCCATGCTGGTAAAACCAATTTAAATCCTGTGAACGTGCGAGAAAAATGCCCCTGACAATGAGGCCCATCACAGTCTCAGGAAAAGATTGAGCATACAGTAAACATAAAGTACTGCCCCAGGATCCGCCGAACAACAGCCACTGCTCCACTGCGAGATGAGCGCGAATGGCATCCATATCCTTTATGAGATCAGCGGTGGTGTTATTCTCGATGCAGGCGTGGGGCGTAGACTGACCCGCGCCTCTTTGATCATATAGAATAATACGGAATTTTTCCGGATCAAAATAACGGCGTAAAAAAGGGCCGCTACCTGCACCTGGACCACCATGCACTACTAACACAGGAATACCTTGAGGATTGCCGCACTCTTCTACGTACAGCTCATGGGGATCATTTACTTGGATCCTATGGGTCTGATAGGGTCGAATACTTGGGTATAGGGGCAACATGAAGAAACCTCTTCGCGCCAGACCTGAGTCCCCAAAAATGAATCGGCGTCAGTTTCCCTGGTGTGGCACTCACATTAAGGTTGTGAGTTCATTAAAGTCTGAGCTGGGAAGGATACTGGTATCAAGCCATCTTCTCTTGCTTGATGGTGCGTCAAACTGCTAATCGGCACCAATTCAACTCCCATTTTCTCCAACTCCGGTATTGCGGACTCCAAAAAATTTAAGGTAGTTCGATATGGATGTCCAATAGCTAACGCAAAGCCTTTAGCATGGGCTCGCTTAATCAACTTGCCAAAAGCTTTAGAAACATACTCAAGATTAATCTCATTATCTAGAAATACATGTCTATCCACTGTTGGCACGCCCATTTCTGCAGCAAGATCACCTGCCACACTGGCCGCGCTGGTTTTACTGTCGACAAAAAAGAACCCTCTATTTTGTGCCAATATTTCCATCAGCCAACTCATGTAGACCGGGTGCTGTGTGAGCAGACTACCCATATGGTTGTTAATGCCAACCGCTTCAGGTACTGTCTGCAAGCTGTCATAAATACTCTTTAGATAGGCTCCCTTAGACATTTCCATGGTTAAACCTCCGGCGCCTAGCTTCTCTCCGTTTAAGGTCTCCATGGGCAAATGCAACATCACCTCTTTACCCGATGCCGATGCCTCCTTGGCTAACATTTCTGAATATCGCCGATGAGGCAATAAGGATATAGCCACGTCACCAGGCAGACCAATCGCCATTCGCCCGGTTTCTAGGTTACGACCCACATCATCGATAATGATTCCGATAACAGGCCGTTCACCAGCCTGTACCAAATTGACCATTGCCACCATGCCCAAATAAAACCACAAAAACCGCTTCATCGTGTCTGGCTAAATCTTGTTTTTACTTTGTAATATGACTAATCCTTTCAACAAATTAAACGCTTCATACAGCTGGTAGTCTTTGCTGGCCAAACTGTTATCTGCCTCTGAAGGATCTCCGTTTTCACTGTCATCGGCATCGGTACCAGTATTTTCTAGATGTCGCTTTAGATCTGCTTCTTTTAATTGATCAATAGTGGGCTGCGGCGCAGCGGATAGTTTTAAATTTTCTAACAGAATATCTGGAGTAATGCCTTCTGCCTGGATAGAGCGCCCAGAAGGAGTATAGTAACGGGCCGTGGTGAGTTTTAACGCAGCGCCACTGATTGGCAGAACAGTTTGAACTGAACCTTTGCCAAAAGTAGGACGCCCCATGACCACCGCTCTACCTTGATCTTGTAACGCGCCAGCAACAATCTCTGAAGCAGAAGCCGATCCACCATTCACCAATACCACCAATGGCGCACCCGCTAAAATATCATCTGAAGTGGCTTTAAATTGTTGTCTCGAATCTTTCACTCTACCTTCGGTATACACTATCAAACCTTCAGTCAAAAAGGCGTCTGAAACGGCTACCGCAGCGTGTAGTACACCTCCAGGATTATTTCTTAAATCCAGGACTAAACCTTTTAACTGACCACCGTGCTCTTTTTTCAGTGCCTTTAATTCTCTCTCTACATCTGATCCGGTACGCGCTTGAAAGTGAGTGACGCGTAAATAACCTAAGCCATTTTCTTCTAAATGAGATTTGACGCTAGTCACTTTTATAATAGCGCGCTCAATTGTAATCTTAATGGGTTTATCTTCTCCCTCACGCACAATAGTCAATAAGATAGTTGTACCGGGTTTACCTCTCATGATTTTCACGGCTTCTGACAAGGTTAAGCCCTTTACTGGCGTCTCGCCCAGACGAATAATCAAATCTCCAGCTAAAATACCGGCTTTCTGCGCGGGCGTGTCATCAATAGGTGCAATGACTCGAACAAAGCCATCCTCCATTCCCACTTCAATGCCCAAACCACCAAACTCTCCTGTGGTGCCGATTTGCAGTTCTTTATAAGATTCGGGATCTAAATAACTAGAATGAGGATCTAATCCACTTAACATACCTCTAATTGCATTTTCCAATAGCGTTTTGTCATCTACCTCTTCCACATAGTCATTTTTGATGCGATCAAATACTTCGGTAAATAAACGCAATTCGTTTAGTGGAAGCACGCCGGCGCTGGTCGCTTCTTTATCCGCCCACACGCCCTGACCGATAGCGATAGTAATTCCTAACAGTGCGCCTATTAGTAATAAAGCTATATGATTCGCTAATTGTTTCATCTATGTCCTATCATTTACGATTCTGCGCCCGCCACTTTGCCTTGGCAATTAGGGTGCTGTCAATATTGAACGCCAGCAAATTTTGCTTAAAGTTTGGCCGGTATCCGACACCAGTGTTGTGGATTGAGTGGCTTTGCTCCCTGGCGAATTTCGAAATAAAGTGCCGGAGATTTGAGCCCCCCAGAATCTCCTACACTTGCCAGCAGTTCACCTTTTTGCACCCAATCCCCTTCTCCTTTTATTAAGCCTGCATTGTGGCCATAAAGACTTAAATAATTACCACCATGATCAACGATAATTAATAAACCTAGTCCGCGCAGCCAATCGGCATAGACCACCTTACCTGCATGAATCGCTCGAACATCGCTGCCTTCCGGCGCTTCAATCAGTACTCCCTGCCAGGCTTCACCACCACTAAATTTATTTGAACCGAATCGGGTGGATAATGTTCCTTCCACTGGCCAAGCAAGCTTACCTCTTAGCGATGCAAATGATGCGCCATCTGCCATTGCGCTTGGTGTTTTCGCGACCTCTTCTAGAAGAGAATTCTTTTCCTCCTGCCACCGCTTTAATAGAGCACTCTTATCGGCAACAGTGCGATTCATTTGCTCTAAAAGAGCCGTTCGCTGCGCCTTCTGCTGCTGCCATTGATCCACATCCGATTGCCGCTTACCCTTCAATCGATTTAATCTTTCAGCAGTGGCCAAAATTTCCTTTTCCATGTCATCAATTTTAATGAGACTCTGGTGAAGTTGTTCGATTTGCTCTAATTCCTGAGTATGAAACGAACTGTAGTATGTTAGAAATCGTGCCATGTCGCTGGGTTTAGATTCACCAATCAATAACTGCCATGGACTCGGCATTTGGGACTGATAAGTTGCCACTAAGTAAGCTTCAATTCGAGCCTGGATTTCATCGGCCGCTTTAACCTGCTTTTTTCGCTTTTCTCGCAGAGTAGTCAGCGCAGTTTCTGTTTCTTTTAATTCTTTTTGGGTTTGCCGTAATTTAAGCCAAGCAAGCGCAGACTTTTTTTCAATCTGCTTCAATTTTTGCTCGTACTTTTTCTGTTCCCGTCGCTCTTTGGATAACTCAGATCTGAGAAATTCTATTTTGGATTTCAAATCTGACAACGCTTCGGCGGGTGCGTCCGCCCACACCTGCGATATCCATAAAGAACAGATAAAAAACAATAACAGCTGTGGACTTCGACTTAGGTTAAATCGTGAAACCTTTGTTGGAACCTTATTAATGGCCCGTCGCCGTTTTTGCCGTCTCATTGGTACGCAATCTAACAATTGGACGTCCTGTCATCTCTTTTGGAATAGGCAGCCCTAACAAATAAAGAAGCGTTGGCGCCACATCCTGTAGTGCACCTTGATGAATCACATCTGCTGGTCGGCCGAGATAAACAAAAGGAACCGGATCAGTGGTGTGCGCAGTGTGTGGCTGGCCAGAAACTGAATCCTGCATTTTTTCCACATTGCCATGATCGGCAGTGATGATGATTTCTCCTCCATGCTGATGAGCCGCATCAATAATTCTACCTAAACAACCATCTATAGTTTCTACCGCCTTAATTGCAGCCTCAAAGTTACCGGTGTGCCCAACCATGTCTGGGTTCGCGAAATTGCAAATAATGACATCAAACTGATCCCTCAATATGGCCGCAACCAGCTCATCTGTGACCAGATTTGCCGACATTTCTGGCTGTAAATCGTAGGTGGCCACCTTAGGTGAAGGTATCAGGATCCTCTCTTCGCCAGCAAATGGAGTCTCTTCTCCACCGTTGAAAAAGAAAGTGACGTGGGCATATTTCTCCGTTTCTGCAATACGCAGCTGTGTTAAATCGGCATCAGCTAACACTTGTCCCAACACATTTTCCAATTTAACTGCTGGATAGGCTACTGGGCAGGTTAAATCTTGCTGATATTCGGTTAGACAGACAAACTGCACTAATTTTGGCCGACGTTGACGTGGAAAACCGTCAAACTCTTCTTGCACAAAACTACTTGTGAGTTGGCGAGCACGATCTGCGCGAAAATTCATGAACAGAATGCCGTCACCATCTTCTACCATGGAGACATCCTTCCCTGTGCCTGCGATCAAGGTTGGCGATACAAATTCATCCGTTTCGCCGCGCTGGTAAGCCTCGGATAAAGCAACAATAGCACTTTGCACCTGATAAGCGGCCTCCCCTTGGGCCAACATCTTATAAACTTTCTCAATTCGGCCCCAACGTTGGTCCCTATCCATCGCATAATATCGTCCGCAAACAGAAGCGATGCGACCTACTCCCACCTCTTCGAATACCTGTTGCGCTGCCATTATGTAGCGTTCAGCGCTTTTTGGTGGCGTGTCTCTACCATCTAAAAAAGCGTGTAGAAAAACTTTCTTTAATCCTGCTTCTGCGGCCGCTTTGATGGCGGCGAAGATATGCTCTTGATGGCTATGAACACCGCCATCGGACAATAAACCAAACAGATGCAACGCTCCGCCAGTTTCTTTTATCTTATTGAATAATAGAGAAATATTTTCAACTCGGCTAAATTCTCCCGCATCGACATCACCACTGATTCGAGTAAAATCTTGGTGTACGATACGTCCGGCACCTAAGTTCAGGTGGCCTACTTCGGAGTTGCCCATCTGCCCTAGGGGCAGTCCCACATGCTGCTCTGAACCCTGAATTTGAGTGTGCACCGCACCCGTCATGAGTGTGTTCCAAACCGGTGTGGTGGCAGCCGCTATGGCATTATAGTGTTGATTTTCTGAATATCCCCATCCATCGAGGATAATTAAAATCATTGGTTTCGGTGTCAACATATAACTGCCTTCAACGCCCTTCGATTTACCCAATTGTCGCATTTGGCGTAAAAAAGTTAATTTTTGCCTCCCAATTGTTGGCAGAGGCAAGTAAGTGTGATAGAAATAAGTTTCTAGCGCTTGAACAATTTTAATGCATTTAGCACGCTACGCGCAGAGTTGATTGATAATAAATGCTAACATTGCGGCAATTAAAATAAAGAATTCTACTAAAACTCTTAAAGCAGATCGAAAAAAGGGTCTCTGGATTAAAGATGGCAATAAATGAACTCGATCTAATTACCCATGATGAAGATATAGAACGTACCTCACGATCTCTTAAAGCTATGTCACATCCGCTACGACTCAAAATACTCTGCACTCTAGGAGAGCAAGAAGTCAGCGTGCAAGAAATCGTCGATCACGTGGGCACATCACAAAGTAATATCTCCCAACATCTGGCAATTTTACGCGACAAAGGTATTCTGGTGGCTCGCAAAGATGCAAATCGAGTGTTCTACCGCATTGAAGACGCTCGCACCTTGCACCTCATTAGCATGATGCGGCATATCTTCTGTGAACAAGAATATGCTGGTTTGAGTGAACCTGCAGTGGCGGGCCACATAAATTAATTGCTTTCTGAACAACTTGAGTTGGCTGGTTTTTATACTTGGTTGCCGACTCTGTTCGTTTGCTATTCTAGTTAGAATTCAATGCCTCATCAGGGTACAATAAAGCCGATAAACTGTTTTCGTTGCCCACCTATTTTAATCAAATCTTTATATTAAAGAGTTATCCTTGAAGTTTACCCCATGGAAATGATTGACTTCGTATTAAGACACCCTGTCCTCTTTTCTCTCGCCGGTGTGCTTCTGGTTGTCATTTTGATTTCAGAAATTCGACGCAAAAACGCCACACAATTTTATGTCAGCCCGATAAAGGCCACTGCGATGATTAATCGCTCAGATGCGCAAATAGTGGATATCCGAGATAAGAATGCATTTAACCAGGGGCATATTATCGACGCACTGCATCTTCCCCTGTCAGAAATTGATAAGCAGAAAAATTTACTCGACAGCGAGCGCCCCGCCATTATCGTCTGCGAACGTGGACAAACTTCAATGTCAGCGTATAACTTGTTAAAAGATACTATGAGTGAGAATCTGTTTGTGTTGGAAGGGGGGCTGAACGCATGGAAAGAAGCAGAACTTCCCATTGTGAAAAGCTAATACTAGCTTCTGAGTAAGAGATATTTAATATTTAAAAGGCATTCAAATGGCTGACAATGATAGCGCGACACAAAAAACCGAAGAACAACAGTTCATTTTGGAAAAGATCTATGTCAAAGATCTCTCCTTTGAAAATCCTAAATCACCGCAAATATTTTCTACCCAATGGAATCCGCAAATAAACGTGCAGCTAAATAGTCAGGCTAAATCTGTATCTGACGGGGTTTACGAAGTAGTCTTATCCATTACCGTCACTGCCAAACAGTCTGAGAACACTGCCTTTTTAGTTGAAGTGCAACAAGCTGCTCTATTCAGGGCTAAAAATCTAAATGAAGATCAACTCCCTCCCCTACTTGGGATCTATTGCCCAACAGTTATCTTTCCTTACGCCCGAGAAACTATCTCCGATGTAGTTATCCGGGGTGGATATCCGCAACTGTTACTTGCACCTGTCAATTTTGAATCCCTCTATGCCCAACAGTCAAAACAACAGCAAGATGCTGAAAAATCTACAGAAGACAAGGTTCATTAAGTAGGAATTTTAACGTGCAGAGAGCAAAAACTCCTAAAACCATCGCGGTTCTAGGTGCTGGCTCCTGGGGAACCGCGCTGGCGTTGCTGCTCGCCGGAAATGGTCATCAGATCAAACTCTGGGGATATAAACCAGACTTCCAACAACGTCTAATCAGAGAAAGGCGTAACCAAGTCTATTTACCTGGGTATAGTTTTCCTGAGAATTTAGAACCCGTCATTGAGTTAGAAACAACTATTGCCGCTGCCGATGAGGTGTTGATTTCTGTGCCCAGTAACGGCTTTCGGCAATTATTAGAATCCGCGAACAAGCCATTGTCCCAATTATCGCGAATAACTTGGGCCACCAAAGGATTTGATAAAAAGAATCAGGGTTTGCTGCACGATGTGGTACGCCAAGTACTCGATCCGCTTCCCACGCCGATGGTAATTTCTGGGCCCAGTTTTGCGCTTGAAGTTGCCGCCAAGCAACCCACTGCTATTACCTTGGCCAGCGACAGCTTGGAACCGCTTGAACAGAGCGCCAACCTGTATCGCAATGAACAGTTTCGCGTGTACACAAGTGACGACATTATCGGTGTTGAAGTGGGTGGCGCATTGAAAAATGTGATGGCCATAGCGGTCGGCATTTCTCAAGGCCTGGGTTTAGGCGCCAATGCCAAAGCAGCGTTAATTACTCGGGGATTAGCGGAAATGAGCAGGCTGGGGCAGGCATTGGGAGGCAAGCAGGAAACGCTAATGGGTTTATCCGGTGCGGGCGATCTATTTTTAACCTGTAGTGATTCTCAGTCCCGTAATCTGCGATTCGGGCAAGCCATCGGTGGAGGCGCAACAATTTCGCAAGCC
The DNA here is from genome assembly GCA_041940025.1 of Thiotrichaceae bacterium. Lineage (GTDB taxonomy): Bacteria > Pseudomonadota > Gammaproteobacteria > UBA5859 > UBA5859 > UBA5859. The sequence goes on from JBGTSY010000001.1 coordinate 341,663, forward strand.
ATTGATGCGATTGGACAGGTGGTGGAAGGTTATGATGCGACCGCTATCGCTTATGAGATTAGCCAAAAACAGCGAATTGATATGCCCATAGTGGCGCAAACATTTAATGTGCTTTACCAGAACCTATCCCCAGCAGAAGCGGTCAATAATTTACTCAAACGTGAGCCGAAACCGGAACACCATTAAAATTTAGCTCCTTTAAACTCTATCTGTCTCCAAGCTTCATAGAGAATCACCGCCGCCGCATTGGCCAGGTTTAAACACCTGCTTTGTGCGTGCATGGGAATTTTTAAGCGATTTTTCTCTGTAAAACTTTCAAAAATGTGGGCGGGAACGCCTTTGGTTTCCGAACCAAAAAGAAACGCATCACCCGCTTGGTAGTTAACATCACTATAACAGTGAGTACCTTTGCTGGAGCACAGAAAGAGTCGCTGAGGCTTTACCTGGGTTAAATAGGCAGACAAGTCCTCGTGCTCAGTCAGCCCTACCCACTCATGGTAATCTAAACCCGCTCTTTTTAATGCCGCATCATCCAAGGTAAAGCCTAGAGGATGTATCAGGTGCAGTCGTGCGCCTATATTGGCACACAAGCGAATAATATTACCGGTGTTCGGTGGAATTTCTGGTTGATACAGAACCAAATCAAACATCATGCTACTCAGTATCCGTGAAGAGTTCGCTTACAGTATAATTTAACGGTTTACATTAATCTGATTGCATAGACACCAAATGGAAATAAATGAATGTGAGTGAGCCACTAATCTCTTTACAAGTTGACTTCTGCGGGATGAAGCTGAACTCTCCTATTATTCTGCTCTCTGGTTGCGCCGGTTTTGGTGATGAATATACCCGCGTACATGGATTTTCACTATCTGAAGTAGGCGCCGTTTGCTTAAAAGGCACCACTCTGGAACCTCGCCTCGGAAATAGTCCACACCGCATATGTGAAACAGCCGGTGGCATGCTCAATTCTATCGGATTGCAAAATCCTGGCGCTCAGGTGGTAGTCGATGAAATACTTCCTAAATTGGACCATAAGCTAACCCATTACATCGCCAATATTTCAGGTGCCACCCTAGAAGAGTATGCCGAGGTGGCTCGAGTGTTTGACAACTCTTCTGTCAGCGCCATTGAAATTAATATCTCTTGCCCGAATGTGAAGGCCGGGGGCGCGATCTTCGGCAATGATCCAAAAATGTCTGCCGCAGTCGTGGCCGCATGTCGCAAAGTGACCAACAAACCTTTGATCACAAAGCTCTCCCCAAACCAAACTGATATTGTGGAAAGCGCGCAAAATTGTATAGATGCCGGCACCGATGCCTTTGCGGCGATAAATACCCTGATGGGAATGCGTATCGATATTCAACGACGTAAGCCAGTATTGGGCAATATCCAGGGTGGTCTCTCAGGACCTGCCATAAAACCGATAGCGCTCTTGAAGGTATACCAATTATCTCAGCTATGTCGCCAGTATCAGATCCCAATCATCGGTCAAGGAGGTATCACTAATGGCCAAGATGCCATTGAATTCCTGTTGGCCGGTGCCACCACTATAGGTATCGGTACGGGGCTATTTTACGATCCCCTAGTGTGTCAAAAAATCAATCGGGAATTGCTCGACTACCTGGGTTACCACCACATTTCATCGGTGCCGGATCTAGTTGGTCAGCTGCAACTTTAAGCTAGAGATCTTTTAAGTCGAGCTCTTTGATTTTCCGGGTTAACGTGTTTCTGCCCCAGCCCAGTAGTTTGGCAGCGTCCTGTTTGCGTCCGGCAGTATGTTTTAACGCCGTCTCTATCATCACCTGTTCAAATCGCGGCACGGCTTGATCCAAAATATGTTGTTCACCCTTGTCCAGCACCGAGTCCGCCCAATAACGCAGTGCGCTTTCCCAATCTTCTGCCGGTTGTGCAATGGTTTCAGAGTGACGCAGTTCAGGTGGCAGATCTTCTATATGGATCTGCTGTCCAGAAGCCATCACCGTGAGCCAGCGACAAATATTTTCCAACTGTCGAACATTTCCAGGCCAGGCCAATTGACTCATGAACTGTTCAGTCTCCGGCAAGATTGTTTTGCCTTCAGTTTCTAATTCCTGCGCCGCTTTGTGCATGAAGTGGCGCAATAAGAGTGGTATATCCTCTCGTCGCTCCTTTAGAGCAGGCACATGCACCCGAATGACATTCAGTCGATGGAATAGGTCTTCTCGGAATAACCGCTGACGAACCAGCTCCTCCAAATTCTGGTGTGTGGCCGCAATGATGCGCACATTCACCTTAATGGTGTGATGCCCACCCACCCGATAAAATTCTCCCTCTGACAGTACCCTTAGCAGTCTAGTTTGTAGATCCGCTGGCATGTCGCCTATCTCATCCAAAAATAATGTTCCGCCATCGGCTTGTTGGAAACGTCCTATTCGCTGGGTTTGAGCGCCGGTAAATGCGCCCTTTTCGTGTCCAAACAGTTCGGATTCAAGTAGCTCTTTGGGAATAGCTGCGGTGTTTAAAGCAATAAAAGGATACTCTGCTCGAGGACTATGTTGGTGCAACGCTCGAGCCACCAACTCTTTTCCGGTACCAGATTCACCGGTAATTAACACCGACAAGTTGGATCGGGATAATCGGCCAATGGCTCGAAACACCTCCTGCATGGCTGGCGCTTCACCAACAATTTCTCGAGAAATTGCATCCTCTGATAGACCCGTGTCCGCTTCTAAGGCTTGTTCTTCGTGGTGATGGCGCACTGCCCGCACCACCATCTCTACTGCTTCATCCACGTCGAAGGGTTTTGGCAAATACTCGAATGCACCGCCTTGAAAAGCGGTGACCGCACTATCTAGATCCGAATGCGCGGTCATAATAATGACCGGGATGTGGCTATATTTCTGATAAATTTTTTCCAATAACTGGAATCCGTCGCTACCGGGCATGCGAACATCGGTAATAATGGCTTGCGGCTGCGAATGCTGTAATTGCTCCAATACCCATCTACCTGAATCGAAAGTCTCTACAATAAATTCCGCTTGCGACAGCGCCTTCTCCAATACCCAGCGTATAGATTTATCATCATCAATCACCCAAACACGATTATTGGAAGGCATGGTTTTCACCCTCTTGAGGTGGAGTAATCGGCAATAAAATAGAAAAAACTGTATCGCCCGGCCTGCTCTTACATTCGATTTTACCTCCCTGTTGATCCACCAGGGCTTGAGAAATAGAGAGTCCTAATCCTGATCCTTGAGCGCGGCTAGTGACCATTGGTAGAAAGATTTTATCTATCATTTCAGCATCAATACCAGAACCCGTATCGCATATATCCATGCGCACCATTAAGGCATGAGTATTTGTTGCCACTACCTGATTCCTACAGACTCGAGTTCTAAAAGTTAAGGTGCCCTGCTCTCCCATTGCTTGAATGGCATTGTTGACAATATTCAGACATGCTTGAAATAGTTGGTCATGATCGACAAACACTTCTGGCAAACTAGGATCATAATCTTTGACTAAATCAATTTTCTGTAAGCCCTCTGCCGACACCAAAGTCACTAAGCGCTCCAGCACCTGATGTACATTAATCCACCGCTTTTCTGGCAGTTTATTTGGCCCCAACAGCTGATTGACTAAATTACTTAGTCTATCCGCCTCTTCTACAATAATCTCGGTGTATTCGTTCAAGTTAGGATCGGTTTGTTCACGCTGTAACAATTGTGCCGCCCCTCTCAAACCACCCAGAGGATTTTTTATTTCATGGGCTAAATTTCGTACTAACATTTTTGCTGAATTGACTTTTTCCTGTCGCTGCTCATCATTTGCCAATTTCAAATGTTGATCTACTTGATGCAGTTCCACGATCAATTCTATTTTTCCTTCCAATTCCAGCTTTATGACAGAACAATCCACGATCGCTCGCTTTTTGGAGATTAGGCTTAATTCTAGAGCCCACTCAGTGTGTGGCTCTCCACTGTCTTGTACGTCTCTAACCAATTGCACCAATCTATCTTCTACTAAGGGTAACTGTTGGACGGGCATACCCAGCGCCCGTTTGGCGCTTAAATCAAATATCATTTCAAAGGCTAGGTTGGTATAGACAATATTCAGATCCCTATCTAAGCCCACGATTGCCGTAGTTAGATTGTCCAAAATGGTTTTTGAAAAATTTTTTGTCACCAATCTCACCCTGTGATGGACCACCCGAGCAAATACCGCACCAATCTGATAATTTAAAAATAATACCTTTAATTACAGCGTCTTATATTAATGTTCCCTAATCTAAAAATAGGTGTTGGATGTTTTTGATTCTCCTACGTGCACGTTTCGCACTATTATAGTGCAGCTTGATGTAAACAAAAAAAAGCCCCGACAAGCGGGGCTTCTTGAAAGCAATATTGACTACACACTGTAGTACATATCAAATTCCACAGGATGCGTGGTCATATTTAGCCTTGTCACCTCTTCGCCTTTTAGGTCGATATAGGCGTCAATCAAATCATCACTGAAGACTCCGCCAGCTTTGAGAAATTCCCTGTCTGAATTTAACGCTTCTAAAGCTTGTTCCAGAGAAGCAGCCACTGTTGGAATACTCAAGGCTTCTTCCTTCGGCAGATCATACAAATCTTTGTCCATCGCTTCGCCCGGATCAATTTTATTTTTAATTCCATCAATGCCCGCCATCAACATAGCGGAAAACCCTAAGTATGGATTAGCAGTAGAGTCTGGGAAACGAACCTCAATACGCCGTGCTTTAGGGCTGGACACATGGGGAATTCGGATCGATGCAGAGCGATTACGCGCAGAATATGCCAACATTACCGGCGCTTCGAAACCAGGCACCAAACGCTTATAGCTGTTGGTGCTCGCGTTGGTAAAAGCATTTAACGCCCGCGCATGTTTAATAATACCGCCAATATAATAAAGCGCCTCCTGAGAAAGACCGCCGTACTTGTTGCCAGAAAATATATTCTTACCTTTTTTAGCAATGGATTGGTGTACATGCATCCCGTTACCATTATCACCCACCAACGGCTTAGGCATGAATGTAGCTGTCTTACCAAAACTATTGGCAACGTTATGGACTACATATTTCAGCACTTGGTTATCGTCACCCCGTCGCACCAAAGTGTTAAATTTGGTTCCAATTTCACATTGACCTGCGGTAGCCACTTCATGGTGGTGAACCTCGGTCATCACACCCATCTCTTCCATCGCCAAACACATGGAAGAACGTAAGTCGTGTAAAGAATCCACTGGTGGTACGGGAAAATAGCCGCCTTTGATACCTGGTCGATGCCCCAAGTTACCATCTTCGAAGAGTTTTTCGGTATTCCAGCTAGCCTCTTCAGAATCCACTAAGTAGAACGCACCGCTCATGTCTGCGCCCCAACGAACATCATCGAGGACAAAAAATTCAGGCTCCGGTCCAAAATAAGCAGTATCACCTATGCCTGTTGAAGTTAAATAATTTTCGGCGCGTTTCGCCAATGATCGAGGACAACGTTCATAACCCTCACCAGTTTGAGGCTCTACCACATCACAACGAATGATGAGAGTGGACTCTTCGGAAAAAACATCCATGACCGCAGAATCAGCATCAGGCATTAAAATCATGTCAGATTCATTAATACCCTTCCAGCCTGCGATTGAAGAGCCGTCGAACATTTTGCCTTCATTCAGTATTTCTTCATCCACAGTGTGGCTTGGTACGGTAACGTGTTGCTCCTTACCGATAGTATCTGTAAAGCGGTAATCTACAAATTTAACGTTATTATCTTTTATCAGTTTCATGACTGAAGATGGCATTATAAGAGTCCTCCCATCGCCTCGAAAAAAAATTAGTTGTAAAACAGAGTATTGTATTCATGCACAATTAGAATTGGCTAAAAATGCAGTTAATATGCCAATAGAAATATTTTTAATATATCCATATATATCAATAATTTAAAAATATACCCCTATCAATAACGCACCACTATGGTGCTAAACGAAAAGTACTTGAACCAATATTGTGCACTCTGTTTTTCCCTGAGCCGGCGCAAATATGGGCCTTTTTGAACCAGAAAGTCAAGTAAAATCATCAATCTGTTCCACCATACTCTACGACCATCAAAATTTCCTCTTCAAACTCTGTGACATCCACCACCAAGTGTCCATGGATACGGCACCAAGCCGGAATATCATGCAGCACGCCTGGATCTGTCGCACGGATGCGAATCTTATCAGAGGGTCTTAACAACTCCATCTTTTGTTGCAACTTAATGACCGGCATAGGACACAGTAAACGGCGGGCGTCTAACTCTTCCACGATTACAAAATCCAATCCCGCTGTACTTCATTTGGTGGGAGCGGTGAGATCTTTAACTGCTTTTCGGCTTGATCTGGAAAGCGAATGTTTACGCTTACCTCGTCTGCATCTCTGCCTTGACTATATCGGGCGACAATAGAAGACGCGAGGGGCAAATCCTCCTCCTTGATCGCGCCATCAATCAAACACAATGGCCCCTTGTGGCTGGTGGGGTAGAGGCTGACAAATTGTTTACGATAGCCATGCAAAAAACGGGTTTCTCCTGCGTCACGAGAGATGATCATTTTAAAATGAGGTTTAGGTCGAAGGTGGCGGCCTATCTTCAACAACATGATGTCATCAAACTCATAGTCTCGATCACCTCGCGCTTGCCATAGATCTCTCAATTTATCAGAATATTTTTCATCTGTAAGAAAACAACAGCCTCCTGCAGGTTGGGCAAAATCTAGATAACCATACTCATTGGCCATGGCGATTTGCGGTTTGCGACTTCGTCCCGACAGCGATCTGAGTTTTTCTCTATCTATCCAGCCTTCAATTTCCGGTAGTGTAGGGGGCAGTAACTTTGCCGACAGTGGTCTAACCAATCTGTCCTCTGCACCGGACTCCTTGGCGATAATTGGCATGGTCTCGGCCCGTTGAGACATTGGCCGCTGACCAATCACTTCTCCAGTAATTATGAAATCGAAATGATGCTCGTGCATCCATTCAAGTGCTTTGGATACCATAAACCCTTTGCAATCCAAACAGGGGTTTAAGTTCGCGCCATAGCCATGCTTTGGATTAATGACGACGTCTTTGTACTCTTCAATGACTTCAACAATATGCAACTTAATGCCGATTTGTTCTGCCGCCCAAAGTGCATTATTACGTTTTATTTTGTCCTTTTTCGAGCTGCGAATGGCTTGTGTATGTCCTTCCACACAGAATCCGGTAAAGAAATTAATACCTTCTACTTTGACGCCTTGATCCTGAATCAGCTTGGCGGCAAGCATAGAGTCTAACCCTCCAGAAATCAGGGCCACTGCTTTTCTTTGTCTATTCATAGCAAAATTTTATCGTATTCTTCGGTTAGATGCGCTGATTAAGCTGTGACAATCCTTGGGAATAACGTTTGAAAATGCTGTGGATAAAAATTCGAGTGAATCCACGCACATCTTATACACAGTTTGATCAACTGATATGCAAAATCTTTTGCTTCGTTTTAGTTTTCTTAAGGCTCTGTTTTTAGAGAAACTATTGCGGATACCCACAAATACACAGGACTAATAATAACTATAATAATTTAATTTATTTAATATATTTAAAAGATAAGAGGGAAAAATAAAGTGAACAACAGAATCTCAGATTTAAGTATATAATGACCGCCTTTTTAACTTCCTCTTTCACGAAAAGTGATTTCCGGCAAAAAGCATGCTGAGTTTTCAAGAGCTAATTTTAAATTTACAACACTATTGGGCCAATCAAGGGTGTCTATTAATGCAGCCTATAGATTTGGAAGTAGGAGCTGGCACATTTCATCCCGCCACATTTCTGCGGGCAATTGGGCCTGAACCCTGGCAAGTGGCATATGTACAACCTTCGAGGCGACCAACGGACGGTCGCTATGGTGAAAATCCCAACCGACTGCAACACTACTTTCAATTCCAAGTATTGCTGAAACCCAGTCCTCTGGATATACAGGAGAAATATTTAGGATCGCTTAGAGAATTAGGAATTGATACTCAGCTACATGACATCCGATTTGTGGAAGATAATTGGGAGTCACCCACGCTGGGTGCATGGGGCTTAGGGTGGGAAGTCTGGCTGAACGGAATGGAAGTGACTCAATTTACCTATTTTCAACAAGTGGGTGGACTGGATTGCCGACCGGTGAGCGGAGAGATCACCTACGGACTAGAGAGAATCGCAATGTATCTTCAAGGGGTTGATAGCGTCTACGATTTAGTTTGGTCGAATCAATCGGGCGGTAAAATTTGTTATGGGGATATTTATAAACACAATGAGATAGAAATGTCTGCATATAACTTTGAACACGCAGAGGTTGCTAATTTGTTTCAGCAATTTGATCAATGTGCCGAACAGTGCGCCCATTTAATTGAAAAAGAATTGGTGATCCCTGCTTACGAGTTAGTGCTCAAGGCTTCACATTATTTCAATATGTTGGATGCTAGGCATGCGATTTCAGTGAATGAACGACAGCGTTTTATTCTTAAGGTCAGATCATTGGCGAAAATGGTAGCGGAATCTTACTATCAAAAAAGAGAACAACAGGGATTCCCGATGAACCGGTGGAGCCAGTAAGCAATGGTAGATTGTTTAATAGAGATTGGTACTGAAGAATTACCGCCGAAATTCCTAGAAAAATTAAGCACAGCATTGGCAACAGAGTTTCAAAATGCTTTGTCAATAAATCAAATTTCCTTTAACAATGTAGAGCGGTTTTCTTCGCCAAGAAGATTAGCTTTGTTAGTTGAACAGATTAGCGAAAGGCAAGAGGATGTCAGTGAAGAGAGGAGAGGACCCTCTATTGCTGCCGCTTTCGATGAACATGGTGAACCCACTAAAGCCGGATTGGGTTTCGCGAAATCCTGTCAGGTGGCCTTCGATGATCTAGGTAGGTTGGAAAACGAAAAAGGTTCTTGGTTGATTTATCGTCAACTTAAACCGGGACAGCCCACTAAACAGCTTTTGATTGGCATGTTACAGCAGGCGATTGAAAAATTGCCGATCGCGAAACGGATGCGATGGGGAAGTGGCAGTAGTGAATTTGTTCGTCCGGTACATTGGGTAATGGTACGACTGGGAGATGAGTTGGTTGCGGGTGAAATTCTTTCTCAAAAGACCATTGCTCATTCATTCGGTCACAGGTTCCATGCGCCTCAACCATTGATTGTGGCGAATTGCCGAGATTATGCAAAGGAGCTAAAAGAAAAAGGAAAAGTGGTAGCAGTCGCGAATGAACGACGTCGTTTGATCGAGGAGGGCGCGCAAAAATTAGCCAAAGAGAAAGATCTCATTGCCTTAATCGATGAAAATCTACTCAACGAAGTCTGTGGCCTAGTGGAATGGCCAGTGCCACTAATGGGAGAGTTTGATGAACAGTATTTATCTATTCCTGGTGAAGTTGTGATCACAGCCATGCAGACACACCAAAAGTATTTTCCAACAACAAATACTGATGGTGAATTAAAACCCTATTTTATTTTTATCAGCAACTTGGAAAGTCCTTCAGCAGAAAAGATAGTATCTGGAAATGAAAGAGTATTAAGGGCAAGATTAGCAGACGCACAATTTTTTTATGAGACAGATAAAAAACATTCTTTGAGTTCGAGAAGGGATGCACTGGCGCAAATCATCTATCAACGAGGGCTCGGTACCTTAGCGAAAAAAGTAGAGAGATTAAGCCGGCTCATCACTCTTTTGGAACACAATCAGCAGGTTGATTTGAGTGTCGCAAATCGAGGGGCTGAACTGTGCAAAAATGACTTAACTACAGAAATGGTTGCTGAGTTCCCAGAATTGCAGGGCATTATGGGTCGCTATTATGCGCAACATGAAGGCGAAACCCAGAAAGTAGCGGAAACCATCGAGCAGCACTATTGGCCTCGATTTTCAGGTGATCAACTTCCGCAAAGTCTAGATGGTTGCTATTTGGCATTGGTTGATAAAGTGGATCATCTGGTGGGGACTCTGAGTGCTGGTCATAGACCAAGCGGTGATAAGGATCCGTTTGGTTTGAGGCGTTCCTGTTTAGGAATAATCAGACTATTGACCGAAGGCGGAATAGCTGTGTCCATAGACTGGTTGTTTGAAAAGAGTTTCGAAGCCTATGAAGATAAAAATTTGCAGTTTGATAAAGAATTTTTAACGCAATATTTTCAGGAAAGATTGAAAAACTATTATTTAGACAAGTCAGTTCCTTTAGAGCAGTTCTTGGCGGTTAGCGCCTTAGGAGTGGATAACCTGGTTGATTTTCAACAGCGATTAAAGGCGCTCAACTCTTTTGGCAACACAGAAGCGGCGAAAAGTTTAAGTGCCGCTAATAAAAGAGTATTAAATATATTGAAAAAATCCAACTTGTCATTAAAGGGCTCCGTTAAACAGGAGCTATTAGAAGAACCTGCGGAGCTTGAGTTAGTAGAAGAAATGCATGCAAAGGCTGAAAAGATTCAATCGTTAATGATTAATTCGTCATATGAAGAAGTTTTGGCTTTACTTAGTGAATTAAAAGTACCCGTGGATCAGTTCTTTGATCACATTTTGGTATTGCATGACAATAAAGAGATCCGCGAAAACAGACTCAATATATTGGCTGAACTCAGAGGGCAACTGATGCAAGTGGCCGATTTAAGCCAATTGTCCTGATGGTTCTAACCCTTTCCAATTACCAAAGCTAATGATTTTTTTTCGCTCCTTGTTATTTCAATTGGGTATGTTGATGTTGACTATAATCTATGGGGTCTTAGGGTTTCTTGTTGTTCCCTTACCTCATAGTTTTAGATATAAATTTTTTTCTGGTTGGGCAGGCGGAATTCTGTTTTTATTGAAATGGTTGTGCCGTCTCGACTATAAAATTACAGGGTTGGAAAATCTATCCAAAGGAAAAAGCTGCGTACTCTATTCGAAACATCAATCTGCATGGGAGACCATTTCGGCCATTATCATTTTACCAACTCATACTTGGGTGGTAAAAAAGGAGCTGTTACGTATCCCATTTTTTGGCTGGGCGCTTAAGTTTCTCAATTGCATTGCCATTGATCGAGACGGAGGACGTGCCTCGTTAAAGAAGTTAATTCAACAGGGTACTGATGCATTAAAGCAGGGACATCACGTACTCATTTACCCGGAAGGGACGCGTGTCGCTGTGGGTGAAGCGCGTGACTATCAGGTGGGGGGAGCCATGTTGGCGGTGAGGGCAGGTGCGCCCATCGTTCCTATCGCACATAATGCGGGCAGTTTTTGGAAAAAACATGGGTTTCTAATTCGACCAGGAACCATACAAGTGGTGATAGGCTCACCTATTGAAGTGAAAGATCTACACGCGCGCGAGCTGAACACTCTGGCAAAGCAATGGATTGATGAAGAAATGAAAAAGATCCAGCCCCTAATGTAGTGTTTTAATAAAATATTTAATTTGCTAAAAACCGCGCTTAATCGTTTTCCATTAGAACAGCACTTTGCTTTGTCAACTGAGTTGTTTCAATCAGTTTTTGAGCAGTGAGTCAGTATTATCCAATTATTAATATGGGAGAAACTTGGCATTCAACCAGTAGGTGGTTAAATATCTAGATTGGATACAGACAATGCGTTTAGCTCAATAAAGTCTCGACGAGGCTCCACTTGATCGCCCATTAGTGTGGTGAATATTTCATCTGCGGCAACTGCATCTTCTATCGAGACCCGCAACAGACGGCGCGTCTCTGTATTCATCGTGGTTTCCCATAATTGATCTGGATTCATTTCTCCTAAACCTTTATAGCGTTGTATGTGCTGACCTTTTTTAGCTTCGGCCAATAAAAACTCATAGATTTGACTGATATTTTTTATCGGCTGTTGCTTGTTTTCACGAATCACATGGGTCGATTCGGTGAGCAGATCTCGAAATGGATCACTTAGCTTCACTAATTGGATGTATTCCACAGAGTCGATGAGTTCTAAATTAATCGGAATATTGCGACTGATCCCGTGCGCTTTAATGGTGAGCACGGCGGCGCCTGAATCCTGATCCTCGCTACCGGCTTGTTGATATTCTACCTGGGTACCACTTAGGCTGTGCTTGAGAATTATTTCTCTGAGTGATGCCAGCCAGGTGGAAAATTCTTCCGTCGATTGTGTGCATTCGATGGTAAGCGCTTCCATTTCGCTGATACCTGCAACAAATGCTTTTGGGTAGCGTTTTTCAAGATGGATCTGTAGAGCGCGTAGTTTCTGATACTCTGTCAACAGTTGTTCTAAAGGCTGTCCCTGGATGGGTGGGGTGTCGTCGGCCAAATATAGCTCTGCATTTTGTAAGCCCTGTTGCGTTAAGTAACTCTGCAATTCTTCATCATCCTTAAGATAGTGTTCCTGTTTACCTCTTTTCACTTTATATAGGGGAGGTTGGGCAATATAAAGGTATCCGCGTTCGATGATTTCCGGCATTTGTCGGTAGAAGAATGTCAGCAATAGGGTGCGTATATGCGAGCCATCTACATCCGCATCGGTCATGATTATAATTCGGTGGTAACGGAATTTATCCGGATTGTAGTCTTCTCGACCAATACCACAACCAAGGGCCGTGATTAGCGTACCTACTTCTGCAGACGACAGCATTTTGTCGAAACGAGCCTTCTCTACATTCAGTATCTTTCCCTTAAGAGGTAATATGGCCTGAAATTTTCTGTCTCTACCCTGTTTTGCTGAGCCGCCCGCGGAATCACCCTCAACAATGTAAAGTTCAGATAATTCTGGACTTTTTTCCTGGCAATCGGCCAATTTTCCGGGCAAACCGGCAATATCTAAAGCACCCTTACGACGCACCATTTCGCGAGCTTTACGTGCCGCGTCACGGGCTCTGGCTGCATCGATAATTTTCCCAATAATAGCCTTGCTTTCTGTAGGGTATTCTAAAAGATAATCATTCAATCTTTCTGCCATTACCGATTCAACTGCGGATTTCACCTCGGAGGAAACCAGCTTATCTTTGGTTTGAGATGAAAATTTGGGATCTGGTACTTTTACCGATAAAACTGCTGTCAAACCTTCTCTGGCATCATCACCGCTTGGGTTTACTTTGGCATTTTTTAGCAAACCTTCTTTAGCCATATAGGAATTGAGGGTTCTGGTTAATGCAGAGCGAAATCCGGCTAAATGGGTACCACCATCCCGCTGGGGGATATTATTGGTAAAACAGAAAACATTTTCCTGGAAGGAATCATTCCACTGTAGGGCAATTTCGACAGTGATTTGATCTTTCTGTTCTAAACAGTAAAAAGGGGTGGTGTGCACCGGTGTTTTTTTAGTGTTCAGGTGTTCGACAAAAGCCTTGATACCACCTTGATATTCAAAGGAATCTTGTTTTTCCTGTCGTTCATCAATTAGTTGAATTTTAATACCAGAATTGAGAAAGGAGAGCTCTCTGAGTCTTTTTGCAAGAATGTCGTAGTGAAATTCGGTGTCTGAAAATATTTCTGGGCTGGGTTGAAAGGTCACTTTGGTGCCTGTTTTTTGCGTTTCTCCTACGACTTCTAAGGTGTTGACAGGCACACCTAGTTTGTATTCTTGGCGGTGTATTTTATTGTTTCGATGAATTGTTAAGGTAAGATGCTCCGAAAGGGCGTTGACTACCGATACGCCTACACCATGAAGACCGCCAGAAACTTTATAAGAGTTGTCGTCAAATTTCCCTCCGGCGTGGAGAACGGTCATGATTACCTGTGCTGCAGAAACGCCTTCTTCAGGATGAATATCCACTGGGATCCCTCGGCCATTGTCTTCAACGCTAATTGCGTTATTTGTGTGGATTTTCACTATGATTTCGGAGCAGTGTCCCGCCAATGCCTCGTCCACTGAGTTATCCACTACTTCAAACACCATATGGTGCAAGCCAGTGCCATCATCTGTGTCACCGATATACATTCCCGGCCTTTTGCGCACTGCATCTAACCCCTTCAAAACTTTAATGTTTGAAGAGTCATAATTTTGAGTGTCACTCATCTATTTAAATCCTCGCAGGAAGAGGTCTAGTCTGTCATAAAGAGAATGAATTATACCATTTCCTGAAGGTTACCACGTTCCACGTGGAACCATTTATAATCCGTTACAAAACTGGGCGTCACACCTTTAAAATGGACAGAAGTTAAAAACGCCTGGCAATTTATAGTGCCTAAAAGCTGAAGAAAAGCGTTCATTCTTGTCTCATCAAATTCGGCTTCAATATCATCCCAGACAACCACGGGTGTTTCGGCGGTAATCTGAGCAGAAACTTTCATTTGGCAAAATTGGAGCGAAAAAGCCAGCGCTTTAGATTCTCCCCTAGATAAAAACGAGGAAACAGGAAGATTGTCTATGGTAAGCCTCAATTCGGCTCTATGGGGGCCACAACTTGTGATTCCTCTAGAGAGATCGAAGTCATATTTTTTCTCCAACGCCTGTGCTAGGGTCAAGCCTTTGACCCATCCGGGATGGTATTCAATTTTGACATCATAGGGTATATCGAATAGCTCAAGACATTGAGCCAGGTGAGATAATATTTGATGACAATATTGATTGCGAAGTTCAGACAGCCGTTCACCAAGCAAAGTTAAAGGTTCATCCCAAATTACGATAGACTTTTTCGGCTGTTGATTTCTAAGGGCGGCGTTTCTTTGGGATAAAGTTTTTCTATATTTTTGCCAAACAGCCAGGTAATCAGGTTCTACGTGGAACAATCCCCAGTCTAGGAACCGTCTTCTGGCATGGGGACCCGTATTCAATAGAGAGTGGCTGTCCGGGGTAAAGGTTTGAATAGGAAATACCTTTGCAATTTCGGAAGCTTTTTTTATTTCTGCTCTATCCAAGCGGTATCTTTTGTTTCCCTCTTCTTTTTCCAGCCCCAATTGATGCTCTTTGCCGCATTCTTGATGAAATTTAGCGAACAAGTTTAGTTTATCAAATCCATTTTGAATCAGTAGCTTGCTTCTGTTAGTGCGGAATGAACGACCGGTCCCAAGGCAATAGATAGCCTCCAGCACGCTGGTTTTCCCGGCGCCGTTCGCTCCAGAAATAAAATTAAATGTCGGCTCAGGGGTAATGGATAAATGAGAGAGGTTTCTGAAGTGTGAAATCTTAAGATTTTGTATTTTCACTTATATTCTTAAAGTCGCATGGGCATCACTACATATTGACATTCTTTCGACTCCAGGCCCTTAATTAGAATACTTGAGTTGCTGTCCCTCAACTCAAATTGAACCTCTGTATCAGGCAGAGCGTTCAAAACATCTATTAGATAATTGACATTAAATCCAATTTCTATGGGCTCACCTGAGTAACTCACTTCCAAATCTTCTTCCGCCTCTTCTTGTTCAGGGTTATGTGTTTGGCAGAATAGTTTGTTCTCTTCAAAGACCAGTCGAATTCCTCGATATTTATCGCTCGCTAAAATGGCTGTTCGAGTCAAAGACTGTTTCAACGCTTCTCTAGGCGCTACCATCAGGTGACCGCCTGGTTGCGGAATGACGCTACGATAGTCTGGAAATTTGCCGTCAATCAACTTTGTGGTGAACTGAAGATCTTCCAATTCAATTTTTAGGTGATGGCGACCAAATTTCAGCTGCACCTGTTGCTCAGGTTCATCTAAAAGTCGCAGTATCTCATTAACACCTTTACGAGGAACAATCATTTCTAAAGGTTGGTCTATGGATTCGGTTGTGTCTACTTGAGACAGAGCTAATCTGTGTCCATCTGTGGCAACCGCTAGAATTTGATTTTGCACCAAATTTAGGTAAAGTCCATTCAGATAATAGCGCACGTCTTGCTGCGCCATGGAAAACTGAGTCTGTTCCACAAGATAGCGTAGCTCATCTTGCGGCAGAGTACATTGGTACATGTACTCTGACTCCTCCAATGTAGGATATTCGTTGGCAGGTAAAGTGGCGAGCAAAAATCTACTTTTTCCAGAAGTGACTCGAACTTTGCTATCCTGTGTGGAGAAATTGATTAGATCCCCCGGTGGTAGCGCCCTACATATGTCCAGTAGTTTCTTTGCGGGCAAAGTGATAGTGCCTTCGTCTTCCACCTCATCTATCTTAAGGTTTCCCGACAGCTCGACATCTAAATCTGTACCTGTGTAACATAGTTTATTTTTTTCTATAGATATCAATATATTAGATAAAATTGGCATGCCCTGTTTACGGCCAACAACACCATTTAATAATTGTAATGGTTTAAGGAACCTATCTCTTTCTATAGAAAATTTCATCGTATCTGGATTTCGTTAAACTTGGGTTCAGAGTAGGGGACAGTGTCCAACATTGGTCAAGAATATAAACATCGACAGGGTTATATGCTCACTTAAAAGAGTTTACTGCTTCTAGAATCAGGTAGAAAGTAATCGATGTAAATTTGCATAATCCTCAGAGATGTTTTTATCTGAATTCTTTAATTCATCGATTTTGTTTCTCGCATGTAATACTGTGGTGTGATCTCGTCCCCCGAATGCGTCTCCGATTTCTGGTAAACTGTGATTGGTCAGCTCTTTTGCAAGGGCCATGGCCATTTGACGAGGACGTGCGACGGATCGACTACGCCTTTTTGACAATAAATCCGATACCCTGATTTTGTAGTATTCCGCTACGGTTTTTTGAATGTTTTCAATGGTAATCAACTTCTCGTGAAGGGATAGCAGATCTCTTAAAGCTTCGCGCGTGAAATCAATATCAATTTCGTGTCCGGTAAAATGGGCATGGGCAACGACACGACGTAATGCGCCTTCTAATTCTCGAACATTAGAGCGAATATGTTTGGCGACGAAAAAAGCCACATCGGAAGGGAAGTGCACATTCATTTGATCGGCCTTGGCCATTAATATTGCCACGCGAGTCTCCAATTCGGGCGGTTCAATGCAGACTGTCAAACCCCAGCCGAAACGACTTTTTAATCGCTCTTCTAATCCAGCCATCTCCTTCGGATACCGATCTGAAGTGATAATGACCTGCTGACCTGCTTCAAGCAAACTATTAAAGGTGTGAAAAAACTCCTCCTGAGAGCGTTCCTTCCCTGCAAAAAACTGGATGTCGTCAATGAGTAGAGCGTCAACGAAACGATAATAACGTTTAAACTCCGACATCACATTGAGTTGGAGTGCCCGTACCATATCGGCTACGAATCTTTCAGAATGTAAGTAGGCGACTTTGGCATTCGGTTTTGCTTTTTGGATCAGATTACCCACGGCGTGCATGAGGTGGGTTTTGCCCAGTCCGACACCTCCATAAATAAAGAGCGGATTATAAGCCTGGCCCGGATTCTCAGCAATTTGCACAGAAGCCGCCCTCGCAAAATGATTCGATTTACCTTCTACGTAGGTGTCGAAGGTGAATTCGGGATTCAGTTGGCTGGGGTGGATAAAACTTGGTATAGGCTGTGAATTACTTGTGGTTAAGCTTGGGATAGTTTGTGATATCTGTGGTTCGGGGTTCGATGGCTTAGAGCCGACCTCAACTTTGAGTTTCGGAGGCGTGCCGTTAGTGATCAATTCCAAAATTTCTGTAATTCTTTTTAGGTATTGTTCGTTTATCCAATCGAGAACAAATCTATTGGGGGCGTATAGTCTGAGTCCTTCATCATTTTCCACTACCTGTAATGGTCTAATCCAGGTATTAAATTGTTGCGATGAAAGTTCTGTCTCAAGACGATGAAGGCATTTATGCCATACGTTGCTGTGCACCTAGCAAAGCTCCTATTACCAACATATTAGTAGTGTTTGATACTTGTATTAGCTAGAGGCGTGAGAAGGATAATAGAGAATACAGAAACTGAAAATCCACAAGATTGATACACGACCTCAAAGGTCGAACATTTTTAGCATGTTCAAATTGGCGACGCAAGCACTGTTAAACTAAAAAATATTTTATGTTTTAAATGGTAGAAACGAATTGACAAAAATACTTTTTATAATATTTTTTCCACTGTTGTATCACTTAGCTTTTAACTTATTATAGTTGTACATGTATCTTAGAAATTAGTTTAATAACGACAGTAGATTGGTCGGATCTTAAAAGACTATATCTAATACAATACTCGCAATATGTACGTCTTCATTAGGTGGTTTAAGAAATAAACCTGACTTGCCGTCTTCTGCATTTAATTGGGATAGGTCTATTTTTAAAGCAGAGAATTCGTTCATATCCCAGCGTAATCCTAAAGTAATGGACTCTTGCTCTGGGGAATTGTTATTGGCTACTTGTTCTAAAAAGTCTCTTGTCAGCCCAGAGACGATTTTAAATTCTGTCTCGGCTTTGGTTTTTGCAAATGTCATGTGGGGTAATAGATTTCCGAATCTAAATCCGTAGGTGACATACCAAGTTTTTGATGTGGAATCACCGGTTGCTAATTGTACTTTTCTCTCGCCAAGTTCGGCGATAAATACGTGTCCCTCGCTATCCAGGCTAATGCCAATGGACCAAAATTTTCCAAAGAAATTGTCACCAGAAGTCAGTGAGCGACTGGAAAAATTATTTGTTAAAGAAAAACTTTGGGTGAGTAGAGTATTCAATTCTTCCGTGGTCAGTGAAGCTGCAGTGGCGTCAATGGAATCCAGGTAGGCGCTGGCTGCGCCAGAGGTGACACTATCAATAAGCAAGGTTGTGAGAAAATTACTAATCTGAATTTGTGTATCGAGAATGGCCATTGAAGTGAGTGCGGAAGGTTTATCCTCAAAAGCAAGTTCCATCTCCGTATAGCCGATGCGAGTGACAAGTACAGGACTAGCGATTTCTAGATTGATGCCTAGAACATCCGTCCCAGAAAAGAGTATCTCAGTGGAGTCCGTTTCTATTTGAAGATTATTTGGATCATCTGTATTGATGCCAACTATAGTGGTATTTGCTCTCTGTTTTTCCGGTATCGCGCCGCCGAATAGTTGAACCCTTATCGCTGCATTTTCAAAAAATGGCCACCATGAAATGTCTTTGGTTTTGGAGAGATCTAAGCCATTGTATTCTTTCATGGGTACTTGTAAGTACATCTCCATCGGAGGTCGTGCCCATGGATAAGCATAGCCAATCTCCAAGTAATCTGAGGCGAGAAAAGTAGGTAACACCATCTTGCCGACTTTTACTGAATAGTTCGGGTTAATTTGGTATTTGATAAAGGCCCATGAGGCATCGATATTAAAATTGTCCTGTGCAGATTTACCCACCAGCTGAACGGTTGCGGTTAAACTTTCATATGGGAAGGCGGATACCTGTATTCCCAGAACATTATCCATCAGTCTGGAATCCACCTCGTCGAACTGTTCAAAGGTAGTATTTAAAGTGACATCCCGATTGTCCACGTAACTACTGCCAGCGGAGAGAAAACCGGAGTATTGGATTTCTGGTGCGGCAACAGCGACAGAACTAGCCAGACTGAATAATGAAAGATAAAGAGCGAAAAATGTCCTATGCAGATTAATCATTAGAACACTACATCGACTACAAAGCTGCTAATTAACACATCGCCATCAGGCTCAGAGGAGAATATCCCTGATCTGGCACTTACCCCCGGGTAGCCATCACCACTGTCAGGATTGATGTGCTCTAGTTGTGCTTTGATTACCGCTCGTTTATTGAATGCGTAATTTAATCCTAAGGTGGTAGAAACTTGCTCTCCAATTAATAAATTATCAATATTTGTAATTAGGTCGCTTTCTTTTTTAATCGCTGCAAATGTGACCAGAGGCATCCAATTACCAATTTGGCGTGCGATCGTGACGTAGCCAGATTTTGAGTACGCACTACCGAGTTGAAAGCGTTGTGCTTCAAACATGAACAACCAATTTTGCCGTTCGCTCGTTATGCCAACACCTTGGATATCGATATCCACACTAAACTGGTCGCCAAATAGTGCAATTTGCGAGCTGATGCCAAGGAAGTCGTTGAGATTTAACGCACCCCCGGTATTTTGTATCGCCGATAAAGTAGACGAAATATCAGCTCCACCATTAGACTGATTCACGAGGTTAATGAATAATACCTGCGCTAACTCAGTCAGGCCTTGGGTGCTATCTGTGAGACCCAAAGCGAGCGTGCCTAACGAGGATTCGTTTATCTCTAAGGTGGCTAATTGACGATTCAGGCGAAGTGAGAAATAAGGATTACTCAAGGAAACCACAAAGCCAAAGGATTCCGAGATAGATATATCCAGTTCCCGATGGGTGATAATGCCAGTTAAACCAGCGGCCTCCAATTCTGCCGAAGTAAGTGTGCCTGCTTGGTTCGCCAATGTGTTTAGGGTGGCAATATCGCTATTGGATATGTCTACACCAGAAAGTGACGGGAAATCTACATTTAACGTAGGATGACGACCCGCATTGAATTGGGCTTCAAGGGTACTGTGACCAATTAAGGGCAATTTGTTTAAGGAAAATCGCCGACTAATATCAATTCCTGAGTGAGTGGTGATTAGTGAGGCAACCCCATAAACTTCCCTTGGAGGGATCACCCATGGGTAAGAGTAGCCTACATTGATATGCTCTGAAATGAGATGGATAGGCAGTACAGTTTTTCCAATTCTTAGTTGCCAGTTTGGCGTGGGTTGCCAATTGAAATACGCCCATTCGGTCTGCAATGTGAAGTCGTCTCTTGTGCCACGCCCCACAAATTGAATGACACCTTGCAATTTAGAAGAGAATTGTTGTGAAAACTGAAGGCCTATTTTGCTGTTGGCACCGTAACGCTCCCCATTGTCCACTTCGTCGAAAAAACTATTAATTACGGCATTTCTTTCATCCGCATAGCTGATCCCTGCGCTTAGATATCCTGCTAAATCGATGGATTGCGCAACAGTGTTGCCAGTCAGCATCGTCAGAAAAATAAGGAAATAAATAGAATTGCTAAAGTACTTTGTAGATTTTGTTCCGTGGTGATGTTTTTGGTGCATGTACACGGGTGGGCGTCCGGCTAAAATCTATTCAATGATGAGGATGACTTTAACAGTATCGTCGACAACTTCCGCATCCACGTAGCCTAGTCCGTCCTCATGGCTAGCTACCCAAGCCAACATGCTTTTGTCGTCACCTACCGGCTCTGGAGGATTGCCCTTACCGGTGAAAATCAATTTTGACCAGTATGACTTGAGTTGACTTTCATTTTTGTTTAGTACTTTTTTAATAAACTCATTTCGGCTGGGACTGTTTCGAGTTTGATCCGCAGGTTTGACTGGATCACCATTGGGAAAGGTTTTGGCTTTACCCAAGTAGATTCGAGTAATCTGACCCTCATCCATAACGGCGAGCGACGCGCCAGGATGGACAATGATGGCAATGTCCGCAAAGCAATTTGCGCTTGCGCTCATTAAGATAAGACTCAGAAAAATATGTTTAATTGTGTCCATACAATTCTTTAATTTGTCAAAATATTGATTCAACTGCAACATTTAACACATCTACTGTTTCATCGGCACCAATCTGAAATATTCCACCAGAAACTTTATCCGGTTTTATTTGGCTAAAGTCCGATTTTAGAACCACAGAGTCTGAATATTGGTAACGGATCCCTACTGTAATTGAATGCTGTTCATGTGAAATAGTCGCGGCGTTTTCCTTAAATTTAGCATCAACTGCTGCTAAGGTCAGATGTGGTAAGAATGGGCCTAGTTGGCGCCCCAGGGTCAAATACCAGGCCCCACCTTCGGTAAAATCCTTTAACTCACGGTAGCCATATTCTGCCATCAGCATCCAAGTCCCATCCTGCCACTCGAATCCAATAGAACTAAAACTTGAGTCTATCCGATCCGGTATCAGACTAGAAACGCTGATACCGTTGCCGAAGGAAAATTCAAGTAAAGCTGGATCTATCCCTATTAAGGCTTGCAATTGATCCTGAGACAATCCTTGTGTAGTGGTCAACAAGTCAGTGGCGCCGACGGAATAGCTCCCATCTAATAAAGCAACCAAGAATGCATATTCTACAGTCCGTGCTGTGTCTGCGTAATTGATTACGATTCTGTCTAAGGGCGCATCACTTATGAGAAGCAACGCTTCAGTGTAATTAATGTGCAAGGCAACCTTGGAGATTTGAAAACTCAGGTTTAGGGCAGCCACGTCTTCTGCCTGAATGAGGATATTACGTGCTCCAAAGATTGGTATTACTTCGCCGCCCGACTGAACACTACTCACATCCAGCCCTACGGGCAGTTGAAGGATCGCCTCGGTTTTTACCGATTGACCGAACATTGGTTGTATTAATAGATTCATGTCCCCAATTAGAGGAACTGCCTCGAAATTTTTTTGAATTAACAGATCAATGCCTTCTAAACTGATTATGGGAGACAAAAAGTAGATTTCAGGTGGAGGATTTACCCAGGGAAAAGCAAACCCTACATCAAAAAAATCTGACACAATAAAGGTTGATAATTTAATGCGGCCAGCTCTTAGGGTAGTCGCTGGGTTCAAATTAATCGCACCGTACGCCCACTCAGCCCTGACATTGAAATTGTCTTTTAGACCGGTGCCAACCAATTGAGCCGAAAATCTAACGTCGTTAGAAAGTATAGTATCCAACTGTATTCCGGCGGCACTATGAATGAGGGTGGCATCAGTTTCGGTGGCCTGTGCAATTTGTGCGTCTATAGTGAGAGTTCGATCTTCCGTGTATAGCGCGCCGGCACTAAGAAAACCATTGAAATAGAAGTTGGTATCTAATGTTTTCGCCGCCGCAATATAGGACGTACCAAGGCTCATACCGGCCAACAAGATACTTGGAACGTGCCGCTTGCGGTAAGTTCTTTTAGCTTGGCGATCCTTCACCAAAATATTCACCTTATCTAGTTGCCTGTCACTAGTCTGTTTAGACTTTGAACTGGCCTACCAATATTTGCAGTTGTGAGGCAAGAGAAGCCAATTCCTCTCCGGCTTCAGCTGTTTGGTGTGCCCCTTTCGCTGATTCCTTGGCAATGCCGCTAATATTGCTGACATTGCGTTTGATCTCATCAGCCACTGACGACTGCTCTTCTGTCGCACCTGCAATTTGAATATTCATGTTGCTAATGCTGGCAACCACCTCGGTGATCGATTCCAAAGATTCTCCGGCCAGCCCCGCTTGATCGACACTAGATTTTGCCTGATCTCGCCCATGCACCATCGCTTCCACCGCATTCCTTGCGCCAGTTTGCAACTGTTCTATCATTTTTTGAATTTCCTGCGTGGATTCTTGGGTACGAGAGGCCAGTGTCCGTACTTCGTCAGCAACGACCGCGAATCCTCGACCTTGCTCTCCTGCTCGTGCTGCCTCAATAGCTGCGTTTAATGCCAATAGGTTTGTTTGCTCGGCAATGCCCTTAATCACATCCAAAACAACACCGATATTTTCACTGTCTTGTTCAAGGCGTTGGATCACATCTGCCGCGATTTCGACTTCCTGTGCAAGCTGGCCAATAGAGT
This sequence comes from Thiotrichaceae bacterium, assembly GCA_041940025.1. Lineage (GTDB taxonomy): Bacteria > Pseudomonadota > Gammaproteobacteria > UBA5859 > UBA5859 > UBA5859. The sequence goes on from JBGTSY010000001.1 coordinate 365,056, forward strand.
CAATAGTTTGGCGTACCACCTCCCTGCCTTTGGAGGCTTCCTCGTCCGCATCTTTTGCAGCGGCGGCGGCGGCAGAGGCATTTTTTGCAACATTCTCCACTGTCGAGGTCATTTGGTTCATCGCCGTCACCACTTCATCAGTTTCCGACTGCTGTTGTGACATGCCCTGTTTAGTTTGAGAGGTGATAACAGACATCTCCTCTGCAGCTGTGGCAAGTTGTGTGGTTGAACTAATTACATCGCGAACAATATTCTGTAACTTATCAACAAAATTATTGAATCCGGTTACCAAATCACCAATTTCATCAGTAGCATTGTTATTGATTCTTTTAGTCAGATCACCGTCACCTCCGGCAATATCATCGAGAGATTTGATCACACTTTGCAAGTTGCCCACAATAAGTTTTGACATTACTAATGCAGCAAAGGTTAGGATGGTTATGGTGAAAAGGCCGATGGCAACACCAAAAGTCAAGGCTTCGTTGGAGGCAGAATTTGCTTCAGCGATGGTTGTCGTAAATTCATGGTAATTGGCATCGCGAAAATGGGCTAGACTGCGTTCGAAAGTCTCTAAACTACTGCTCATTTTATCCACAGAGTGTTTGATCTCGCTGGGTGACAAGCTGCCATCGATCATGCCGGAAGAAAGCTTTTTCGCCGCTTGATAATAGGTTAAAAATTTATCATTTAGATTGGTGACTTCGGTATCTAGGTTTTCATTCAGATCTTTGATTTTTTCAAATGCACCGGTCATTTCTTCTGCATAGGCATCTGAAAGCGCAATCATTTCGATTTCGCCGGCACTTACCGAAGAATTCAGAGCTTCTTTAATTCTATCGAGTCGAACTTTGTTCGCGTCGGTTGCCTCGAGAATGGGGAAAGATTTATTTTGAATATTAGTTAAACGATGTGCATTCGCCTTGGATACGTTGTAGTTAAATCCAAGATAGAGCGTGAAGCCAAGTATGCCTGCCATGGCAATTGTTAAAATTTTATACTTAATCGACAGGTTATAAAGCCATTTCATTCTCGCTGCTCCATTTTACGGATTGGACTGAAACCAAACCGATAAAATTTTTTGATTCATTTGTTAGTCTGTTAACCAAAATTGTGGTGTTTATGCTAAATTTTGCTTTAAATTGACAAGAAAGTGCTCTCCCTGCTATCGGTGATTTTCTTTAAAACTTTACCGTTCAGTATGGTCCTCAAAAATGGGCAAGCAGACTTTTACTTTAAAAAGCAATAAAAATGCCAGTCAAACAATGGTTTTTTATATTCCAGCTTTTTCGATTAATTAAATAAATCTGACTAGATTTCGACGCTATTTCTTTTGTGCGCGAGGGTGATAGGCATCGTAACTACTGGCTAACTTTTGAAAGTTGAGATGGGTATAAATTTGAGTTGTGGAGATATCTTGGTGTCCTAAGCACTCTTGCACGGCACGCAAGTTATCACTGGACTCTAAGAAATGTGAGGCGAATGAGTGGCGTAGTAGATGAGGATGGATATGTTCTTGCAGTCCTTGCTTGATTCCGAATTGTTGTAGCCGACGCTGTACTGTTCTGGCGGCAATGCGTTTGCCCCTTTGGCTAAGGAATAACGCCTTTTCGCCCGCAGAAGCGAACTGATGGCGAACACTTAACCAATGATTGATCGCTTCTATTGCTTTTTTCCCAACCGGCACCACTCGAGTTTTAGAGCCTTTACCCTGAACTCGAAGCAGTCCATTTTCTAGTTCTAGATCATTTAAATCTATCTTTATCAATTCACTTAAGCGTAGACCGCTTGAATAAGCCAATTCAAATAAAGCCAGATCTCTAGTAATTAAAGGAGTGTCGTTCTCATTTTTTTCCAACAATCGAGTCATGGCGTCTACATCTAAGATATTTGGTAGACGACGCTTTGCTTTGGGCAATTGCAGTGGGGTAACGGGGTTATCCGAAATAATATTTTCCCGGCAAAGAAATCGAAAAAAACTTTTTAGAATGGAAGCACTTTGTCTTAAAGAGGTCGCCCTAAGACCTTTCTGATGCTTTTTAGCCAAATATTCTTGCACATGAAAACTGCGATGATCGGTGCAACAATATATGTTTCGATCACGACTAAAATCAAAATAACAATTCAATTCACGGGAATAACTTTTTAACGTATTCTCTGCATAGCGGCGTTCGTTTTGCAGATAAGCCAGAAACTTCCCTATGGCTACTTTCAAATCCATGGCAGACCAAGATTTCAGTTGAACTTAGATGGCGTGTTTCGACTAGAAGCGATCTAGCGCACGTGTAATCAATTCGCCGAGTTGGGATAGAAACACAGCTCCCATATTGGCGCGAAAACGATTCTCATTAAAACTTCCCATCGCTAAAATACCCTTATTGCCCAACGGTATCAATGCGGTCGATTCTATGCCATTGGCTTGCTCTTTGAAAATCGCTGTAACGGAGTCTGAATCTAATTGACCACACAAGGGTTTTTCATCCAACAATAATTCAGCAACGGTTGATTGCAGATCAGAATCGACATCGATGTTGTGTGTTTTTTCGCCCCCGGCTGGTTGTTCAAACAGATTGAAAACCACCACGTCTATTTCAAAGTCGCAATGTAGCGATTGTTGCACCGTTTCAACGACTAACTCTAGGCTCTGCGCTTCAAGAATACCCAATGTTAACTCATGCATTAGGTTATTGAGGTGATCATTTTCTCGTGCAATTTCAATCAATTCCTGGAAATTACGCTTGTACTCTTGGTTTTGTTCTCGCAATAGGGCAACTTGTCTTTCTACCAAGGAGATCGCCCCATGAGTGTCGTGGGGTAGCACCATGTCTGTGAGTAGGCGACTGTGGTGTTGGAAAAAATCCAAATTCTCCCAAAGATAATCCGCCACTTGATCTGCCTGAAGTAACGAGGTTTTGCTAATAGGTTTTTCTTTCGCGCTCATAGTGTTATTCGACCTTCAAATACTTTTGTAGCGGGCCCAGTCAAATACATAGGTTCTGTACCCCCGTGCCACTCCACCGTCAGACGTCCACCCGGTAGATCCACTTCGACAACAGAATCCAATATGTCCATTTTTTGGCCGACCGCGACGGCAGCACAGGCGCCACTTCCGCAGGCGAGCGTTTCACCGACGCCTCGTTCGTATACACGCAATCGTATATATTTCGAATTCAGGCGTTGCATGAATCCAACGTTAACCCCGTCGGGAAACATTTCGTGTTTTTCAATTAGAGGGCCAAGAGTTTGTATATCAGCGGACTCTAAATCCCCAACCAATTGTACAGCATGAGGATTTCCCAGAGAGACGGCGCCGATTCGATAGTAATCGTTATTGATTTTAATTTCGTATTCTGTATTTTCTTTTTCGGCCATTAGGGGTACTTCCTTAGGCTCAAATCTTGGAGTCCCCATATGCACACGGACTTGTTCATTTTCTAATATGGAAACTGACATTTGTTGTGATTCAGTCCCTATTTTAATCTCATTTTTGTGTATTAAACCCTTTTCTTTTACAAATAATGCAAAACAACGAGCACCATTGCCGCATTGGCCGGATTCAGATCCATCTGCATTAAATATACGATAGAAAAAATCCAGATCTGGAGAGGTAGGAGGTTCCACCATCAAAATTTGATCGCAGCCAATTCCAAAGTGGCGATCAGAAATAAGTTGGATCTGGTTTTTAGTCAGCTGAATGGATTCGCTGACCGCATCTAAAACCACAAAATCATTTCCGGCCCCTTGCATCTTAGTGAATTGAAGTTTCATTCTCAATTTTTCTTCGTTGAATTTTCTGTCAAGTGTGCAAGGTGTTCATTGGCAAAAAGTGATTGAATATTCTCTCGTTCCCGGATGATTTGATATTGGCTATCCTGCACTAACACTTCAGCTGCTCGTGGGCGTGAATTATAGTTTGAACTCATAACGAAACCATATGCCCCGGCACCTCCAATTGCTAACAAGTCTTTCTCTCTTATACTTAAGGTTCTATTTAGAGCGAGAAAATCACCGGTTTCACAAACGGGGCCTACGACGTCATATTCAATGGCTGGCTCGGTTCTGATAATTGCGGGATCGACAGATTGCCATGCTTGATAAAGTGACGGACGAATCAGGTCGTTCATTGCGGCATCCACAATGGCGAAATTTTTTTTTGGCGTCTTTTTTAAATATTCCACCCGGGTAAGCAAAATTCCTGCATTGCCGGCCACAGCTCTACCCGGTTCTATCAGAATTTTGAGTTTAGGATCATCTATTTTTGCAGTAAGGGCAGCACTGAATTCACTTGGATGGATGGTGGCTTCTGATTGGTAACAAATACCAACGCCGCCACCCATATCGATATGAGAAAGTTGTATGCCTTGCGTATGCAATTGGTCCACCAAGTTAAGAACTTTATCCACGGCGTCTAGATAGGGAGCCATTTCTGTGAGCTGTGATCCAATGTGGCAATCCACTCCCTTGACTATCAAGGAATCGCTGTTCGCCGCATACTGAAATAGTGAACTTGCCTGATCCATTGGAACGCCAAATTTGTTTTCCTTTAGACCCGTGGCAATATAGGGGTGAGTATTGGCATCGACATCGGGATTTACTCTTAGCGAAATGGGTGCTTTCTTCCCCATTCCATGGGAAATTTTTTCGATTCTAAATAGCTCGCTCTCAGATTCTACGTTAAAACAATAAATTCCCACTTCCAACGCGCGATTGATTTCATCCTCGGTTTTGCCTACTCCTGAAAAGACAATTTTATTGGCATCCCCTCCGGCGGCTAATACTCTCTCCAATTCACCCATAGAAACGATATCAAAACCGGAACCCAGTGTTGCCAAAATGTTCAAAATGGCCAGATTAGAATTTGCTTTTACGGCGTAGCAGACAAGGTGAGGATGAGCAGCAAAACCGGCATCAAATTCCCGCCATTGTTGTTCGATGTAGGTTCTCGAGTAGATATAACAGGGTGTGCCTACGGATTGAGCGATGTCTCGAAGCGACACCTCTTCTGCGTATAGTGTGTCGCCATGATATTGAAAAGGGGACATTTTAATCAGTCGTCCTTTTGATCAAGATCACCTGCTTGTGAGGCGGTGTCTTCAGGCAAATATAATTGTCCCTTTTGGCCGCAGGCGGGCAAAAGGAAGAAAAAAACCAAGAATATCGTTAATAAGAGCTTAGAGTGCATGCGCCTTAACCATAGAGACTTCTGCCAAATGACACTGAAGTGTTTGTCAAAGCGTATAGTATAGCTGAATGTTTGCAATGCTCTCCAGATCAACTGGTATTTTCTAGTTCCAGCAGTGCGGTATTGAGTTTATTTTCAAGTTCGCGTTTGTAATTCAGGAAAGTGCAGGTGGATAGATGGTGGATCTCTCGGTCACTTTTTACGACTTGGCTCAGATCAATGTCGGTCACACAGACGGGGTAGGTGGCATGAGCGGCTCGTAGAGATATGATTCTACTCACTACTTCATTATAGACCGAGTCATTGAAATCCAAGTATGAAATCTCTTCATCATCCCAAATGAATGTGGGAAACAATTTACCCTCATCAGACAGGTGAAGTAATACCTGAATTCCGTGATGATATCCAGGTTCTGGATTAAGCTTAAACGTTCTTTGTGAGACTTGTTTGACACCATATCGTTGGCCATCTTCAATGACAAAATATTCCACTTTATAGGCTGGTTGATGATTATGTTTTTGCCCGGAGATCATGCTTTGTCTATGAATTGTGGCAGCAAAAAATCTATGGTAGTGATTGAGTAGATGTTCTACTGGTCTTGGGGTAATAAACTGATGGAAAAGCACACCCTTTTCGTCTAATACATAAATCTCAATGTGATCTGGCAACTCTTCGTAAAAGTATTGAATAATTCCGGCGGTGTTAAATTTGCAGATATATTTTAGAACGTCTTTACCTAACGCATACTGATCGAAGGCAATGGGGCTGAAATCCTCTCGTCCCATTTGCAGTTCCGATAACAGTGCGTTCCGACCCTCTATACGTACGCCCGTGGGCACCCTCTCTTTGAGATGTATCATATAGGTCTTGCGTCCGACTTGAACGATAAATCTTGAGTTTAGATTTCCCCGGCTATGTAAAAATACTTGCTGTATAGTATCGAAGAGTTGTTGTAGCCGATCAGCGATAGATTTGCCTCTGGTGGGTACATGGCAATATATTTTATAAGTTGGAAGGCTCTGAGGGTTTTCTAATGCGGCGCTGATATAGTGACACAAACACTCTATTAGAGCTTCTTCACTACCATAGTGAGAGCAGGTAAATTCGTGCCAACTATTGAGCTCTATTTGATCGATAATATGAATTAGATTTTCATTCAGCCCACTGTAAGACAACGCATCTGTTTTATTACTGGTCATCTGTTTACCTTGGCGCTTCAACTTTTCTAGTGGCTCCACACCGATATTCACGAATACAGCAAATTCGATCGGTTTGGCAGGTACAGAAAAATCCACTTGATGTTTACCGTATTCAGAGCGGTTAGGGAACGTCTCTTGAAGTGAATGAATCAAGTCATGTAGTTCTCTAGTATGAACGTTAGTGTTATCTGCATATACCAGTAAGTGGGTATTGGTATCAATTAGAGTGTTAAGGTATCCCCAAGTGAGCAGTTCGATTAACGTTCTTGTGCGCTTTAGTGGATGCCATGAGGGTGCCTCTTTAGGCGGCACTTTGCCACGATACAACGACCAAACAGAGCGATTATCCTGCATCTTGGTTTCTAAGACAGTCAGTTCGTCTTCCAGTAGATTGGGGGCGATTCCTGGATTGATAAGTTCGATTTTTCCGGCTTTTCTTTCGAAAGCGGCATAGAGCTTTCTGCCCAGTGTATTCAGATCTTCTGCATTAATAAGAGCAGATTTATCCTTCGCGAATTCAGACAGAAATTGATAGCTTTGAATTAACTCCCTCACAAGAAAGCGGGTTTCTCTTAACACCCTGTCAATTTTCCAGTGTTTACGATTATCCAAATCTTGTAATGTAGCTTTGCTCCATCCCCACTCACTCACCACATTAGTTAAAATTTCCCTACGCCAATTTTGTAGTCGACTAGGCTGGCTGAGTGGGATATTCAACTTTAAATAGAAACATCGGCGAACTAAATCAAGGCGACTAAATTGACCTTTTTCAGTTAAATACTCTTCTACAAACCGATATAACATTAAATAGGGATCGAGTTCGTCCAAACTTGCCTGACTTTCGAACACTAACTGTTTGAAGCCTAGACTTAGCGGTTGAATATGGGGGTACTGGCTGGCATAAGCTTCCATCACTAAGATCTTCAATACCGATTTAAAAGGGGAGTCGATGGCTTTGTATAACTGCCAGAGAGCTGCGCCAAAGAACTCCTCTGCAGGAATTTCCGCGATATGACCGAAGTCCACCATTTCTGCGCGGCTGGCCAATTTTAACTGCTCTATTTTTTCCAGGTATTTATCGAAATGTGCTTCATGTTCCGAGGGGACATACCACCAGGCCGGTGATCTTCCCGCAACTAAAACGCTGGTGCGGTAGAATTCGTCCAGTAAGAGATGGTATTGCGCGGAGCCACTACTATGCTCGGAGAGGTTGAGAACCTCGCCGTCTTTAAATGCGGCCGCATCCATTAAGAAAAAATGAACTTCCAAATTCACTTCTTCAGCCCAACTCGTTATCGCTAAAGATTTTTGTTCTAGGGCGCCCAATTCTTCGTCTGACAAGCCGGGACGGTGACATAGCCAGTAGTCGAAATCACTGGCACGAGATTGAGCGATACTGCCGACGCTGCCCATCATGTACAGGCCGTGTAGATCGTAACGCAGACGTGCTCGTTTTTTATATTTAAAATCTGGCCAAGAAGCGTTTGCAGTTTTTATCACTTGGCTGCTGGGCATGTAATTCGACAGCCCGGCTGGAGTCTCCTGATTAACGAAACCAGGGAGGTTTTCATCATTTTCATGTAAAAGAAAAGGGATCAACTCAAGCACCTTAAGTTGATGGCTAGCGAGCCCGCGACTTGCACGGCGCAGTCTTTCCTGGTTAATTAATTGAAATCGTTGTAGAACTGCGCGATATTGTTTCTTGTCGATGGTCCCGGGTATGGTGTTTTTCAAGTCTGTGGCCATGATTACAAACTATATCGTCGATTGAGGTCGATTCTGCACTCTGGCGAAAAACCTACGGGAGCCGCTAGCATTTTGATTAGTTTACAAATCTAAGATAGTTAGTGGATTCCTAGGAGGAGAATTGATGTTGAAAAAACTCATTGGAAACGATCTTCAGCGTCTGTTTGAACAGTTGCCCTTAGCTGCCACATTGGTGGATGAGAAGGAGACATTGCTTTGGGTGAATGAAAAATTTTGCGATCTATTTGGGCGTCAAGCTGAGGAATTTGCTGAAACTACGTTCCGTGATCTACCTTGTGATACCGCATTAACCCCTTTGGGCAAGGAGCCATTGTACTATGTTCCACCTGCGCAGGAACGAAAGGAACATTGGCTGCGTTCCAGTGTAGAAAAGATCGTTACCGAGTCGGGAACCTATGAGATCAGATATTTTTTTGAAGTAAGCGATTTTGTCCAGGTGGTGTCAGAGCAGATGCAGCTCAATGAGATGCTGGCAAAAAAAAATACCGTGGATCTGGTTACCGGTCTGCCAAATCGGCAAGCTTTATGGCCACTTTTGGAATCATTGGTGTCCCGTAGTCGCCGCTATGGTAATGACCTAACCGTGATAGTGTTGCAAGTCGGACTTCCGCAAATTGGAAAAGATGAAACAGGTGAGCGGCAACGTCTAAATGCACTGATGTCGGTGAAATATTTTTTAAAAGATCAAATGCGATGGGCGGACATTGTCGGGCGTCTGGAGGGCGGGGAGTTTTTGTTGGCGCTGCCGGAAACGCCGGAGGCAGCTTCAAAGGATTTAATCGAAAAAATTCGTTCTGGAATTAGTGACATTCAGGTGACTGATATAGCGGGTGAACATCAAGCCCTAGACGTCGCATTTGGTGTTAGCGCTTGGTGTAAAGGAGACGATGTAGCTACCCTGATCCGCAGAGCGCAAGAACAATTACCGCCGATTGAACCCGATGACAAAGTGCGGCCATTTAGACGTACGCGATAGAACCTATGGGGCGAGCTTTGCCCTGGCTTGTTTGATAGCGGACAAAACTTGATTTGGCGCAGTACCGCCAAGGTGATTTCTGGCTGCTACCGAGCCTTCCACACTTAGAATATCAAATACATCTGGTTTGATTGCGGTATGCAGGGATTGCAGCTCTTGAAGACTGAGTTCGCTCAACTCTTTATGCTGGCGCATGGCATAAGACACTGTTTCGCCAACCACTTTGTGAGCATCTCGGAAGGGTACGCCAGCACGCACCAGATAGTCTGCCAAATCCGTCGCCGTGGCGTAACCCTGACTGGCATCTTTGAGCATTTTCGAACGGTTTACTTGCAGCGCGGGAAGCATGTCGGCGAAGGCCTTGATGCAGTCGAATAGGGTATCAATTGTATCAAATACTGGTTCTTTATCTTCTTGATTATCCTTATTATAAGCCAAAGGTTGCGCTTTCATTAAAGTGGTAAGTGTTATCCAGTGGCCTTGGATCCGCGCTGCTTTACCACGAATCAGTTCCGGAACATCGGGATTTTTTTTCTGTGGCATGATGGATGAGCCGGTACAAAAACGATCCGGCAGCGTCACAAATTGGAATTGGGCGCTGGACCAGAGAATCAATTCCTCTGACCAACGGGATAGATGGACTAAGGTCAGCGCAGCGGCAGCGACAAATTCAATGGCAAAATCGCGATCGCTTACGGCATCCAGGGAGTTGTTGCAGGGTTGGTCGAATCCCAAGCTAGCCGCAGTCATCTGCCTGTCGATGGCAAATGTCGTACCGGCCAATGCCGCAGCGCCTAGGGGCGATTGATTTAGCCGTTCTCGACAATCCGTTAAGCGGGAAGCGTCTCGTAATAACATTTCATACCAAGCCATCAAATGGTGGCCAAAGGTGATCGGCTGAGCGCTTTGCAGATGCGTGAAGCCCGGCATAATGGTGTCATAATGTTTTTCTGCCAAGTCCAGCAAGCCACCTTGCAGACGCTTGGTTTGAATTTCGATCTGATCCAAGCTGTTGCGTAAATAAAGGCGCAGATCTGTTGCCACCTGATCGTTTCTAGAGCGCGCAGTGTGCAGCTTTTTAGCGGTGGGCCCAATGGCCTCGATTAAAGCGGACTCAATGTTCATATGCACATCTTCAAGTTCTGTCGACCACTCAAATTCTTCTTTTTCTATCTTCTTTTTTATCTGAGTTAATCCTTGGATGATGCGCTCCGCCTCTTCGGTGTGAATGATATTTTTTGCCGACAACATCTCTGCATGAGCGATAGAGCCCTGAATATCCACCATGGCTAGTCGCTTATCGAAGCGGACAGAAGCGGTAAATTTTTGCACAAACTGGTCTGTAGGTTCATCGAAACGACCACCCCAAAGTTTCGATTTTTCTATAGATGACTGATCTTCGCTCATGTGTTTGCTTTTGATTCCGCTAATGAATTAAGAAATTAATTATACAGTATTGTGTGTGGCGTGGGCCGCCATGTCCGGGATTTAAGGATATAGGGAGTGTCACAGGAAACGGTAGAGGTCACTGACGTCGAGGGCTTTGACAATCTGTCAGTTGAGGAAGTTTTCCCCAATTTCTGCTCGATTCATAGCTTCTTTCTAGTGGTCATGTTTGCCCAGTTGGTAGCTGTGGTGGTGTTTTTCGCCAGTATTACCACTGGCTCCTGGCAGCTGAGTGCGTTATTTAACATTTCTCTATTTTGTCAATTTGTCTGTCTCAGCTCTGCAGTCTGCTTATGTCTTTTAAGGCAATTACTGGCGAGTTTAAAAGTATCTGTGGCGATTTTCCTCGCCTACGCGGTGATATTGGCGGTGGCACTGTTTTCCGCTGAAATGAGTTATAGGCTTTTCATAGATTTTGCTTATTTAGGTGATGTTGAGAAGGGATCTCGCCACCGGGATTTTTTGCTCAGCGTGGTCGCCCTTTGCCTAATTTGTACTGCGCTCAGTTGGCGATATTGGTATCTGTCGACTTTGCGCAAACTCCAGTTCCATTCGGAAACTTACGCCCGAGTTCAGGCGCTGCAAGCGCGTATCAGGCCACATTTTCTATTTAATAGTATGAATACAATCGCAAATTTGACGCGCACTGATGCGGAATTGGCGGAGCGTACAGTAGAGGATCTGGCGGAGTTGTTCCGCGCAACCTTGACCCTACAAAGCCCACTAGTGACTTTACATGAAGAACTTGACCTTGCCCGCCGATACCTAAACATAGAGCAGCTACGTTTAGGAAAAAGGCTCTCCTTAATCATGGAAGTGGACGAATTACCAATGGAAGCGTTGATCCCTGCCTTGACCATACAGCCCTTGCTGGAAAATGCAGTACATCATGGTGTGGAGCCCTCAGCAGAGGGGGGCACCATTCGCATTATTGGTAAGGATTTGGGAGATAGTTTGACTCTGGTGATTTCGAATCCCACGCCTAAATCCGGTGCTAAGCAGAGACACGGTAACCGAATTGCTCAGAATAATGTTCGTCAGCGATTGAAAGCTTTTTTTGGTAGCAAAGGTAAGCTGGAGGTTATGGCTGGCGATGAAGTGTACGTTTTATCTTTAAATATTCCATATAAACGCCATGCGACCTAGAGTACTAATTGTTGATGATGAAGCACCGGCACGCGCGAGATTAATGCGTTGGCTGACGTCTGGTGAGCAATATGAAGTTGCTGGAGAGGCAGAAGATGGCCTGCAGGCTATTGCTGCCATTCAGCAGGATGCGCCAGATATAGTGCTACTGGATATTCAGATGCCGGGAATGAGTGGACTGGAAGTGGCAGGCCACTTAAGTAAACTGGATGTGTCCCCCGCTCTCATTTTTACCACAGCTTTTGATGAATATGCGCTGCAGGCATTTGAGGCCAATGCAGTGGACTATTTGCTGAAGCCGATTTCAGAAGAAAAACTGGTCACTGCTCTTTTAAAGGCAGCGAAACCAAATCGGTTGCAGCTGGAGCAGGTGGCTTCTATTAATCAGCAAGAGGGACATCGGACCCATTTGAGCGTGCGCATACGTGGTGGAATAGAATTAGTGGCGATTGCTGATGTGCTTTATTTTCAAGCGGATCAAAAATATGTCACCATTCGACATAAAAATGGTTCCATGTTAACTGAGTCCTCTTTAAAGTCCCTGGAAGCTGAGTTTAGCGATCAATTTTTCCGTATTCATCGAAACGCCTTGGTGTCGAAGCATTACATCGCCGGAGTTGAAAAGCCAGCCAATGGTGGACTTCAATTGAAAATCAAGGGGGTGGACGAGCGCTTGAACGTTAGCCGTCGGCATGAATCTTCAGTGCGTCGATTATTAAGATCTCTAGGGGTCAGCATCTAAGCCATTTGTTGGTCCATGCTAACTGTATTCTATCGCGATCATTTCACTGCTCTTTTTTGCAAATTTTAAGTTGTTCCTGATGATTAAGATGAGTTTTCCCGTGAGACTTGTGTAGTCTGCCCGGAGGCGAGCAAGAGTTGTAGAAGACTTTCAGTACTGCTCAACTTATGATTAAAATGCTTCCTCTGTTTGCCTTTTTGTCTTAGCATGCTCGCTCATTCATTTGAAATAGCAGTTTCCAGTGAAATCAATTATTCGCATTGCAACCCGAAAAAGTCCGTTGGCCCTTTGGCAATCCCAGCATGTCAAGACAGAGTTGGAAAAGTTTTATCCAGAATGTCGAGTAGAGTTGGTGCCAATGGTGACCCAAGGCGACAAAATATTAGATCTGCCACTGAGTAAAGTGGGAGGAAAAGGATTATTTCTTAAGGAATTGGAACAGGGCATGCTCGCTGGTAATGCGGATATTGCGGTACACTCGATGAAGGATGTGCCAGCGGAGTTACCAGACGGATTTGTATTAACTGCAGTGCTGCAAAGGGGGGACCCGCGGGACGCCTGGGTGAGTGAAAAATACTCTTCCTTAGAGCAGTGTTCACCTGGTGCCAGAATTGGTACTTCGAGCTTGCGTCGTCAATGTCAGCTCAAGGCCCGACGTCCCGACGTTGAATGTATTGATATAAGAGGGAACCTGGGAACGCGGCTAGGTAAATTAGATCGAAATGAATTCGACGCCTTGGTACTCGCGAGTGCGGGCTTAAAGCGACTGGACCTATCGGCACGCATCGCCAGTCATCTGGACATTACTGAATGTCTACCGGCAATCGGCCAGGGTGCAATTGGAATTGAATGTCAAAGGGACGAAGAGATGGAAGAGTTCCTGAAGCCTTTAAATTGTGACATTACCGCTGACTGCGTTGCAGCGGAGCGGGCACTCAATAATCATTTGCAGGGCGGTTGCCAGGTGCCGGTAGCAGGTTTTGCAACTCTGGAAGAGGACATCATCGAATTGAGGGGATTAGTAGGTAGCATAGACGGCAAGCAGATGATCACCGCCAATGGCACAGCGACGCGCAAGAAGGCGGCATCTCTTGGAATAGAGGTTGCTGAGTCCCTGCTGGCTCAGGGTGCGGGTGATATTTTATCAGCGTTGAGAATTTCTGAGTAATCCACATGGCAGAATTTGAGTCGCCCTTGAGAGGTGTCAAACTCCTGGTGACTCGTTCCGCGCCCGATGCCGAACTAATAGGCATACCAATTTCGAAGCTCGGAGCGGAAGTGACCTACTTTCCGTTGCAAAAAATAGAGCCGATTGCCCCATTAGCGGCGCAACTGAGATTATTAGGAGATTTGCGAGCTGGGGAACGGCTTATCTTTGTCAGTCGCAACGCGGTCAGATTTTCCTTACCGCATTTAAATGCGCTTAATCAACATTGGTCGCGGCATGCAGTTTTAATCGCGGTGGGCGCGGGTACGGCGCAATATTTATCGGAAAGCACAGGCCAGTTAGTAATTTACCCAAAATTGCAGCAAAATAGCGAAGGGTTACTTGCTTTAGATGAATTACAACAGGTATTCGGGCAGAGACTGTATTTGATGAAAGGGGAGGGGGGGCGCACCCTCATTGAGCGCACCCTGACGAATAGAGGAGCCGAGCTATATCCACTTGCCTGGTATCGACGCCGAAACGCACAACCCACTGCGCATCAGGTAAATAACTTATTGATAAAAAATAAAATTAATATCATTTTATTATCGGGTGTAGAGGCCACAACGGCGTTTGTGCGATTGACTAATGAAGTTGAACCTATAACACTAAATAATATTTGCTATCTGGTAGTGAGCGATCGAGTGGAAAAATGCCTAAAGACTCTGCTACCAGGAGCTAAATTGATTCGATCAAACGGGGCTGGACAGGAAGCAGTAACTCAAGCACTGTTGCGTTGGGTCAAGAATAATAATATTGAGAGATAAGTAAGGAAGAGTCATGGTGGAACAGGCGGATGACCAAGTCGATGCAACCGTAACCGATAATTTACAGACTCCAACGACAAAGAGTTCCACACAACCCGATTCATCTCGGTTAGTGGATCCCGTCAGTAACACTCAACGGCATAAACTTTTATATATCATTTCATCATTGGCATTACTCTTGGCTTTGGTGTTCTCTATTTTAGGTGGCTACGGTTGGTGGTCACTGTATCAAACGCAGAAAAACTTTGTTCAGAGTAGCCAGATAGCCGCCTTAAAAATTGAACTGGAGAGAGCACAGAACTCTAATATGGAATTGACTGAACAGTTAGCGACCTCAGAAGCGCAATTAACAGCTAGCCTGCGTGATTTAGAGACCAAACAGCAGAGTCTGCAACAGAGTCAGTTGAGTCTATTTCAGGTGGCCGGAAAGAGACCGCGAGATTGGGTACTTGCGGAAGTGGAATATCTAATTCGCATTGCCGATCATCAAATGCAATATGCGGGAAACTTCACTATTGCTGCTGCCGCATTGCAGTCCGCTGATAGATTACTGGCTGACTTGGCAGATCCTGGTTTAACTGAGGTAAGGGCGCAATTGGCAAAAGATATTGAGCAACTGAAAACGGTGCAACCTGCGGACAAGACCGGAATCATTTTGATGTTATCTGAATTGGTGCGTCGCGTTGAGTCGCTCCCATTTAGGGCAATTGATGAACGGGCACAACAATTCAATCAGCCGGTGGCTTTGCCTACACCAGAAGAATTAAAACAAAACTGGTCCGGGGCATGGCAGTCCTTATGGACAGAATTGAAATCGTTACTTGTCGTTCAGCAACAGGCATTGGATATCGCACCTTTATTGAACCAAGATCAAAAGATTTTGATGCGCGAAAATATTCAACTGAATATAGAGCAAGCAAAGCTCGCGGTGCTACAAGAAAACGAAAAATTATTTCAGGAGAGCTTGGCGAATGTGCAACAAAGAATTAAATTCTACTACGATTTAGCAAGCGGTGAAGTGAACAACGTTCTCATGCAGATTGAGTCGTTGCGTGAACAGCCGGTAGAGGTATCGCTGCCTTATGTGGGCAAAGGCATTAGTATGGTCCGCGAGGAGATGGCGGATCGAGTCCTGTCGAGAAATTTAAGATTAGAAAGAAACTACAAAAGGGTAGATGAGGCCGAGCATCTAGATAATGAGGATCTGTCCCAATGATGCCCTTATTAATACTATTATTGGTAGGTGCGGTTGCCGTGGGTCTCGCTATAACTTTGCTAGAAGATATTGGCTATATTCTATTGGCGTATCAAGGATACATGGTGGAAACTTCTTTAGTGGTGTTTTTAATACTTGTTCTAGCAGGCTTTGTGCTTTTTTATTTGATGTTACGAGGCTCAGGTTTGGTGATTCGCGCTCCCCAAGCGACAAAAACTTTGTTGCAGGCCAAACGCCTAGAGCGCGCTCGTAAGGAGTTAGCATACGGTATCTTAGCTTTGGACGAAGGAGAATGGTTAGCCGCTGAACGGGCTTTGGTAAAAAACGTGCAGAGCAGTGAGAATCAAATCCTAAACTACATCGCTGCGGCGCGCGCGGCTCACGAGCAGGGCGCGGTTGACAGGCGAGATCACTATTTACAGCAAGCAGAGGTTGAAGGCGCTGATGTGGTGACTGCGTTGACCAAAGTGGAATTATTAATAGAACAAAAACAGTTCGACGAAGCGGAGCAATTATTAAATGAGCTACGTGAACTGGCACCTAAAAAAAGTGCAGTCATGAAACTGTTGGTAAAGGTACATCAAGCGAACGGCCACTGGAATAAAATTATCGATCTGTTGCCTATCCTTAAAAAAAGAGAAATCTATTCTGCCCAAGATTTAATCTGTATTTCTAGTGAGGCCTATTGTGAGCGGCTTAAAGCGATGGCAAAGAGTGAAGGCATTGTGGGTTTACAAGGTCTATGGGAGAGGACACCTAAAGAGTATCGCAATCGGGCAGAGGTGATTTTGGTCTATGTCTCCTCTTTGGTGATGCTCAAGCAGCATGGTCAGGGCGCGGAGGTGATTGAAAAATATTTAAAAGAAAAATGGGATGCGCGCCTGGTCTATTGGTATGGTCTATTACCGGATGTGAAGGAAAAGAGACATCTAGATAATCTTGAAATATGGCGAGCACAACATGATCTCGATTGGGAGGTCTATATAAGTTTAGCAAGAGTTGCCGTGAAGCAGCAGCTATGGGGTAAGGCTGAAAACTACTTGAAAATTTGTTTGCATCGTCAACCAAATGCCGAAGCCTATTGGGAGCTCAGTCGCGTGGCAGAGGCGCAATCTGATGACAAAAAACAGCAAGAATCTTTAAATAAAGCGATGCAACTCGTGGCAGCAGAACGATGGACATTTTCAGCTGTTGGCGCGAGCAGCGATCTATCCACCTAGTCTAGTGGGCGCCTGGCTCCACCACGGGCTTGTACTCAGCAATTGCTTTGTCTATGACAGAGCGCGTGAGATTGGGTGCGAATAGCTCAATAAATGCGTAGATATAACCTCTCAGAAAAAGCCCATGACGGATGCCTAACACAGTTGTATTTGAATCAAACAGGTGCGAGGCATCGATAGCTCGCAGTCCACTATCTTTTTTTTCATCAAATGCCATGCCAGCGATGATGCCGATCCCAAGCCCGAGATCCACATAGGTTTTTATCACGTCTGAATCGGTGGCAGTAAAGACAATTTTAGGTTCAAGTTGCTGCTCGGCAAATGCCCGATCCACAATATATCGACCGGTAAAACCATACACGTAAGTGAGAATGGGATAGTTCACTATATCCTGCAGGGTGACCTTTTTCAGTGCTAACAGCGGATGATCGGTGGGAGTGATAATCACCCGATTCCATTCATAACAAGGTAGGGTGACCAATTCTTTATGAGGTCTTAATGCTTCCGTTGCGATGGCCACATCGGCGGTACCATCACTTGCCATCTGAGCCACTTGCGGAGGACTGCCCTGGTGTACATTCAGTTGTACGTTCGGATAGAGCCGGGTAAATTCTTTTATTGCTGGTGGCAAAGCGTAACAAGCTTGAGTATGGGTGGTCGCAATGGAAAGACTGCCAGATGACTCATGAAGATACTCTTCACCAACGGATTTAATATTGTTGATATCATCTAAAATGCGTTCCGCTACCTGAAGAATAGCCCGTCCAGGAGGGGTGATTTCAACCAGGTGCTTGCCTCGACGATTAAAGATCTCCACACCCAGCTCTTCCTCCAGCGCTTTAATCTGTTTGCTGATCCCCGGTTGTGAGGTATGCAGTTTTTCCGCTGCCGCAGAAACTTTGAGATTTTGCCGAGCGACTTCGCAAATATATCTGATCTGCTGAAGATTCATGTTAATAACTTTATATTCTAAAATTTAAATAATATATTATTAATAGTCATATATCTATCTTCAGAGGATCCCATACATTGGCAAAAAGATAACCAAGTTAATGAATTGAAACAATGATCTGTTATCAGTGTGTGTTGTGCGCCTCGACTGGCTGGTGTCGTCCTCGGCGCTAACACATAGTTTGGAAAATTGTTGCCACACAAAGCAGTTTTGGCAACGTCACAGAGAGTGCCAAGTGCGGGTGCTGTAGGTGGGCTGCAAAGTTGAATGATTTGTACCTGTGCATTTTCTCATTAGGTTGTCTGACTAACTTTACATCTTAGGGCTCTAGTTCTCAGGCTCGCAAATTGATAGGCTTGGACCTCAATCCTTTTCAATTGAGACATGCACATGATCTCCAACCCTGCTGAAGTTCGTCAGGCATCAACTTTATTGCTAGTTCGAGATACCGATGGTGGCTTGGAAGTGTTTATGTTGATGCGGCACTTACGTTCAGATTTTGCTGGAGGCGCTTATGTCTTCCCCGGTGGGAAAGTGGACGCTACCGACGCCGCCTGGAAGCAACACCCTTGGATCACAGGCTTGGATGATCACACTGCTAATGAAAAGCTGGCGCTTGATAAAGGAGGATTAGCCTATTGGATTGCCGCAGTTCGGGAATGTTTTGAAGAGGCGGGGGTATTGATGGCCTATGATAGCCGAAGTGAACTCCTGGATCTGTCAGCATCGGCGGCACAGGAAAAATTTTCGCTTCTGCGAGACAAGGTACACAAAGATCCTCACACATTGGCAAATATTTGCGAGCAAGAACAGTTAACATTAGCACTGGATAAAATCCACTATTTCAGTCACTGGATCACGCCAGAAGGCGCGCCAAAGAGATACGACACAAGATTTTTTGTCGCCGTGGCGCCCCCACAGCAGATTGGTCACCATGATGAAAATGAGACGGTTGATCATCGCTGGATCCAGCCTCAGCAGGCTCTAGACGAGTGCGAGCAGGGGAAATTTACTATGATTTTCCCCACCATTAAAAATCTTCAAGAAATTGCTCAATACACCACCACAGAATCATTAATAGACGCAGTTAAAACTAAGAACTCTTTTCCGGCTATTTTGCCAAAATTGGTGCGAGGTGAAGACGGGCAAGTACAGTTACTCATTCCAGGTGATGCTGGATATTCATAAAAAGTGGGATATTCGAATTTGGGATCACAATTAAAAGCAGGAGAGCCAGTCCCTTTATCGGATTCGGTCACTCGGGTATTGGCGCGAAATCCTGGAATGATGACCGGACCGGGTACGAACAGTTATTTGGTGGGCCAGCGAGAAGTGGCAGTGATTGATCCCGGACCGATGGATGAAACCCACGTTAATGCAATCTTACAGGCTGCCAAAGGTCGAATACGTTGGGTGTTGGTGACTCATACTCATTTGGATCATTCTCCAGGTGCGCAGTTATTGGTTGAAAAAACAGGCGCAGAACTGATTGCATTTGAACAGCAAGCAGAGGGCTTTCAAGATAAGACCTGCCAGCCGAGCAGGCCGGCTCATCATCGTCAAACATTGGAGACGGATGAATTCAGCTTAACAGCACTGCATACGCCTGGTCACGCATCGAATCATTTATGTTATTTCTTGCAAGATGAAGGCATGCTGTTTACTGGGGATCACATTATGCAGGGCTCCACCGTGGTGATTGCTCCGACAGATGGAAATATGACTCACTACTTGGATTCCCTGACTGATTTGAAACAGGAATCCATTGACAAACTCGCTCCCGGACATGGCCACGTCATAGAAAAGGCCATTGAAGAAATCGATAAACTCATTTCTCATAGGTTAATGCGAGAACGCAAGGTGATTGAAGCTTTACAGACTCTAGGAAATTGTGATCTCGAGCTTTTATTAAAAAACGTTTATGATGACGTACCGGTTTTTCTTCATCCGGTAGCACAGCTGTCGTTACACGCACACTTAATTCGACTGGCTGAACTAGGGCAGGTGGCGCGTCATCAAAATGATTGGGTTCTCTGCCAATAGCGCTTTCCAATATTTATTCTTACAAAGTGAATTGTAAACCCGATGTTACATCTCGCTGATATTCCCGTTGAACAATTATTTATGTTGGGCCTGGCCTTCATCATTTTTTTAGGCATGCTGGCTCAGTGGGTAGCGTGGCGATTTCGCGTGCCTTCAATCATTTTATTATTTGCGGCCGGCTTAATTGTTGGGCCAGTGCTGGGAATACTGCGCCCAAGCGAACAGATGGGCAATTTCCTACAGACATTTATTGGCTTTGCAGTGGCCATTATATTGTTCGACGGTGGATTAAATTTACGTCTTTTCGAGTTGAAGCAAGCAGCCAAGGGCGTCATTAGGTTAGTGACAATAGGGCCCATGATTACTCTGGTGCTGGTTGCATCAGCGGCGCATTGGGTCGCGGATCTGTCTTGGGCTGTCTCGTTCATTTTTTCATCCATTACGGTAGTGACCGGACCGACTGTCATCATGCCGCTATTGAGGCACGCAAATTTGACGCGTCGACCCGCATCCTATCTGAAGTGGGAAGGCATAGTGAATGATCCTGTAGGCGCACTACTGGCAGTATTGTTTTTCGAGTTTGCAATACACAGTGAACAGATCTCCGAGCCCGCCACTTTTCTTTTGGAAAGCGGCGTCGCCATAGGTGCCGCGGCAGTATTGGGAGTGGCAAGTGGATTTTTTTTAGCACGGGCCTACGAACGGGGCGCAATTCCAGAGTTCTTAAAGGCACCCGTGCTGGTAGTGGTGGTGGTGACCACCTATTCGGTGGCCAATCTTTTTCAAGATGAAGCGGGTTTACTTACGGTGACTTTGATGGGGATGGTGGTTGGGAATGTGGGCATCACTAATATCTATGAACTGCGTCGGTTTAAAGAGTCCCTGGTTCTGTTGCTGGTGTCTGCGCTCTTTATATTATTGAGTGCAGATCTCAATCCGCAGGTCTTCACATCCTTAGCCTGGCCTACTATTGCGTTAATCGCAATTGTACTTTTTGTTGTACGACCTGTTTCGGTGTTTTTATCCACGATTCGATCGGGGATGTCCTTACAGGAAAAGATGTTAATTGGCTGGATTGCGCCCCGCGGAATTGTTGCCGCGGCGGTTGCCGGGGTATTTGCACCAAAGTTGGTTGCGCATGGATATCCTGAAGGTGAAATATTGGTTCCATTGGTGTTTCTATTAATTGTGGTCACCGTGCTACTACACGGCTTTAGTTTAAGTTGGTTGGCAAGTCGTTTGGGTCTGGCAAGTCGCCACAGGAATGGTTTGCTGATCATTGGCGCGAATGTTTGGACGATCGAGTTTGCCAAACTCCTTAAGGATATTGGGATCAACGTGTTATTAATAGATAACTCCTGGGCTCAGTTAAGGAACGCACGACTGGCGGGTATTCCTGTTTACTATGGTGAAATATTGTCTGAAGCATCTGAAGAAACGCTAGATTTGGTTGAGATAGGACAAGTGTTATCTGCGTCAGTGAATGACTCTTATAATGCGTTGGTCAGTACATATTTTATTCCTGAGTTTGGTCGCGACTCTGTTTTTCAATTGAACCACGAAGGTCAATTAGCCAGTGATAAAAAACAGGTCAGCGGATCGTTTCGCGGGTTGGTTGCCTTTGATGAAGAGGTTACTTACGAATCTTTGATTAAAAGAATCTATCAGGACTGGCGATTCAATCGCACTAAGTTATCGGATAATTTTGGTTTAGATGAGTTTCGAGTGGAACGGGGGAATGACACACTCATCTTGGCGATCATCAAAGGTGATGGACAACTTGTCATGAATCGGCCAAACCATAAGTTAAAATATGAAGCTGGAGATACTATTGTCAGTTTTTCGCCACCTGTTGCAGAGACTGAGTCAGAGCTTGTGGTGACTGAACAATAAAATTCGGTTTCGCTGCGTCGAAATTTCTTCCTTTCAATTTCTTATTTAATTCAATTGCTTGTGCACCAATCACTGATGCAAACGGGCAACAACCTGCCAACCAATTAACTCATGTTCGCCAGTCTTTGCTAAGAAAGCCGATAATAGTTACATATAAATCAATATATTAGCGTTTATTTCTTTGTCCAATCTATTGGCCTGTGGTTTGCATTCTATTAAACAATGCCAATGGGTTCCCCTCAATCACTCAGCAGGTAACTACCCTTGAGTGTCCCCTGGCAACTGACGAAATTAGGCGGAGGTAACCAGATGACTGCAAAAACTACCAATTTTGCACAGCTTATTCAAAAAGACAGGCAAAAACGCGAAAAGGAAAACTGGCAAGGTAGTTTTCTTGAATACTTAGAGCTGGTGAAAAAAGATCCGAGCGCGGCCATGTTTTCACACAGACGTATTCATAACATGATTGAGGGGGCAGGCACTGAGAATTTGACGGATACGGATGATCCGCGGACCAAACGAATTTTTGGTGATGAACCTTACAAGGTATTTAACTTCTTTAAAGATGAGTTTTTCGGTGTGGAGCATACCATTGCTAAAATTGCCAGATACTTTTTATCTGCATCCATGCAAGGTGAAGAATCACGGCAAGTCTTATATCTGATGGGTCCTGTGGGGGCAGGCAAAAGTTCGCTGGTGGACAAGTTAACCAGAGGGCTGGAGCAGTGCCCACCCATCTATACGATTGAGGGTTGCCCGGTTCATGAAGAGCCGCTGCATCTATTACCGCGCCACTTACGTCCTGAATTCGAAAAAATGTTGAATGTACGTATTGAGGGTGATCTCTGTCCGATTTGTCGATATCGGCTGAAAAACGAGTTTAACGGTAAATATGAAGAGATGCCGGTTAAGACTTCTCACTTTTCAAAGCGTAATCAAGTGGGTATCGGAGTCGTACCACCGGTGGATCCAAACAATCAAGATACGTCAGTATTGATAGGATCGGAAGATATCTCCAAATTAGATCGCTATTCGGAAGGTGATCCTCGAGTGCTTGAATTAAATGGCGCATTTAATGTGGGCAACCGTGGCATGGTGGAATTTATCGAGGTCTTCAAAAACGACCCAGAATACTTACATGCCATGATTACTGCCACACAAGAAAAATTTGTACCTGCCCCAGGGCGACACGGAACCCTGTATGTGGACTCGGTAATTATTGCCCACTCCAATGAAGCGGAATGGAATAAGTTCAAAGCCGATCACACTAATGAAGCAATTATGGATCGGATTGTGGTGGTTAAAGTTCCATACAACATGCGCCTCTCAGAAGAGATTAAAATCTATGAAAAGCTGTTAAAGAAATCAGACTTCACTGCCCATGTGTGTCCTCATACTCTTGAGATAGCAGCGATGTTCGCGATTTTGTCTCGATTAGAACAGACCTCCAAATGTGATCTGATGACTAAGCTTCGCATTTACAATGGTGAAGAGATTGTCGAGAAGGGACGCACGAAAAAAATTACCATTGATGAATTAAGATCGGATACTAAACGCGAGGGTATGTTTGGTGTGTCGACACGCTTTATCATGAAAGCATTGGATAATGCCATCGCGCAGAATCCGCGATCGATCAATCCCATCACAGTTCGTGAAGCCTTGATCAATATGGTTCAAGAAACGGATATGGCGGATGATGTTAAAACCCACTATTTAGAACTGTTGCAAGATATCCTACATAAAGAGTATCTCTCCATGTTAGAGCGGGATATCACCAGCGCATTTGTTTACTCTTATAAAGAACAAGCCGAAGCACTATTCAATAACTATCTCGATCACGCAGAGGCTTTTGTGAATAAAACTAAAGTACATGATGCCAATACTAAAGAAGAGCTGGAGCCGGATGAGACTTTCTTAAAATCCATCGAGGAGCAAATTGCTATTGTTGGCTCGTCGGCTGCCGGATTTCGTCAAGAAGTCATTGCCTATTTATGGGGCTCGTCCAGACGCGGAGACAAAATAAGCTATACCTCATATGAACCATTAAAGGCTGCGATTGAGAAAAAACTAATGCATTCCGTACGTGACATTAGCCGTATTGTCACCAAGTCTAGAACCAGAGATAAGGAACAGTCAGAAAAGTATGATTCCATGGTGCAGAATATGTTGGATAACGGCTATAGTGAAGATTCAGTGGATATGATTCTAAAGTATGCCGCGAACAACCTGTGGAAAGATTAAGAGGATAGATGATGTCCACGATTTTTCGTGACTATAGCCATGGAGATACATTGCGATCTGATCGTAGTGCCAGTGATCGACAACGTCATCGCAAAAAGATTCGTGCTTCGTTACAAGAAAACATAGCCGATGTGATCGCCGAGGAGTCCATTATCGGACAAAATCGGGAGAAGGTGATTAAAGTTCCGATTCGAGGCATCAAGGAATATCGTTTTGTTTATGGCGATAATTCCGGTGGTGCCGCACAGGGTGACGGGGAATCCCAGCCCGGCCAAGTAGTCGGCCAAGAGGGACAGCCCGGTGATCAACCGGGACCTGCCGGAGATCAACCTGGTGTGGATTATTATGAGACCGACATAACGCTCTCAGAGTTGATCGATATTATGTTCGAAGATCTGGAGTTGCCTGAACTCGAACGAAAAAACTTAAAAGACATCACCACTGATTCCGCCTCACGTCGTCGAGGATACCGTAGCGTGGGCGTCAAAGTGCATTTGGACAAACGTCGTTCTATACGTCAAAAGGTTCGTCGAAAAGTGGCGTTGAAAAAAAGTGTAGAACAACAAGAATCGTTTCCGGATTTAGACGACGAGAGTTTTCCGTTTCGTAAAGAGGATTTACGTTATCGGCGACGCGTGCCCACAGAAAAACCAAGCTCTAACGCTGCGATTGTTTGTATCATGGATACTTCGGGCTCTATGGACAGTATGAAAAAATATTTAGCCCGCAGTTTCTTTTTTATGTTGTATCAGTTTGTACGCACCAAATATGAAAATGTGGAGATTACATTTATAGCACATCACACTCAGGGCAAAGAGGTGACAGAAGAGGAATTTTTTCATAAGGGAGAGTCGGGAGGCACCATGATCTCTTCTGGTTACAAGAAGGCTCTCGAAGTGATACATGATAGATATCATCCTGAGATGTGGAATGTCTATGCATTTCATTGTTCTGATGGAGATAATCTTAGTTTTGACAATCCGATTGCGGTGCAAGCTGCGCAAGAGTTGTGTGATCTTTGTAACCTTTTTGGTTATGGCGAAATCAAACCGGCTTCCAGCTATTACCCAGGTAGTACTATGTTAGATGTGTTTGATGAAATCGATCGAGATAATTTCAAGGCTCTGAGTATTAAAGGCAAAGAAGATATATGGCCTGTGTTTCGTGAATTTATGAGCAGCGAAAGACAGCATGAAGTCCATTAATAGCGAATTAAATTATGCCAGCAAATTATAGTATTGAAGATTTAAAATATTGGGAAGATCAGATCCAAGAGAAGGTAGAGTACTTTGGTTTGAACTGTTTCCCCCAAGAGTATGAAATCTGTGATCACAATGACATGCTTGGTTACATGGCTTACTCAGGTATGCCTGCACATTATCCCCATTGGTCTTATGGTAAGTCCTTTGAAAAACTAAAAACCATGTACGATTATGGTGTGAGCGGCTTGCCTTACGAAATGGTCATCAACTCTAACCCCTGTTTGGCCTATTTAATGCGTGACAATACTTTGTGCCTACAGGTGATGACCATGGCTCATGTCATGGGGCACAATGATTTTTTTGCCAATAATTTTACCTTTTCGCATACGCACCCTGAACTGACTTTAGAAAAATTTAAAGCGCAGGCTGTTCGTGTGAGAAACTACATTGAAGATCCCTCTATAGGGTTGGAGCGGGTTGAAAGTTTTCTCGATTCTGCACATGCTTTAATGTTTAACTGCAATCGAAACTTTGCTATTCAGAAAAGAGGCGAAGCAGAGGCCAGAGCGCAATTGAGTCTGGAACTCAACACTCGAACAGATTTATCAGATGAAGAAATTAGCAAGAGGTTGAATCGAACGCCTATAGAGCCTGAGGACGATATATTGCTCTTTATTAGGGATAATCAACCGCTACTAGAGGAGTGGCAAAGAGATATATTGACTATTGTGCACTATACCGCCAGCTATTTTGTGCCACAAATTGAAACTAAAATTATTAATGAAGGATGGGCAAGTTTTTGGCATCGCACTATCATGAATTCGATGGATGTGCCCAACGACATCATGTTGGAGTTTTTTGCTCATCACAATCGTGTGGTAGCCCCCCATCCTGGTAGTTTAAATCCCTATTATTTGGGCGTCGCAATTTGGGACAATATTTTATTTCAAGAGATGGGGGTCGATCCCGCCAGTGAAAAACAATATATCGCGCCCAGTTTAGACGCCCTGCAAACATTGTATTCCATTAGAGAAAGCGAGCGCGATACTTCCTTTATCAGACGTTTTCTCAGTGAAGATTTAATGCG
Source organism: Thiotrichaceae bacterium (assembly GCA_041940025.1). Classification (GTDB taxonomy): domain Bacteria; phylum Pseudomonadota; class Gammaproteobacteria; order UBA5859; family UBA5859; genus UBA5859. The sequence continues at coordinate 391,339 of JBGTSY010000001.1, forward strand.
CTCCATGGATATTTTCGAATATGAGCAAAAAGGAGACAAACAGGTCATCAAACATGTTTCAGATGAACAACATTGGCAAGATGTGAAAAGTATGTTGATAAAAAATATCGGCGTCAATGGCATGCCGGTGATTCGCATCATGGATGGTGATTATGAAGGGCGTCGCACACTCTATCTAGAGCATGAATTTGAAGGCAGAGAGCTCAGGTTGGAAGAGGCAGAAAAAACCCTGGAACATCTGCAGTCGCTTTGGTGCCATGAGGTGATGTTGGATACTACGTTAGAGCGTAAACCTGTGCGATTGGTTCACAATGGTGAGAAGTTCGAGATAAAAAAGATAGAGACAAAAAAAAGCACCGCAAAGAAAACGGAAGTCGCTGAAGCCTAGCCAAGTTCACCTTAGTCTTTTTTCTTGAGACTAATTTTTGATTCAGTCCCATTAAATAGTTTTTGTATATTGTGTCGATGACGCCAGAAAAGAAGGGCGCTGATAAGCAAACATATGGGCCATGCAGGCTCTGATAAAGAGTAGGCTAGCGTGGGCGCCAGGAAGGCGGCTATCAAAGCGGACAGTGACGAATAGCCGCTGGTCACAGCCACCCCAATCCAAACTAGAATGAGCGTCATAGCTAATATAGGGTTGATAACCAATAATGCACCAATGGCTGTCGCCACTCCTTTACCACCGGCAAACATAAAAAAGATTGGGTAGAGATGGCCTAAAAAGGCTGCCAGCGCTATCCAGCCCAGTTCGATGCCGGACAAATTAAAGGCAATGCCAATACCCACAGGTACCGCGCCTTTCGCCACATCTGCCACAAGGGTCAGTATGGCGGGCAATCGGCCTCCTAAGCGCAACACGTTAGTGGTGCCTGGATTTTTGGAGCCTTCTAACCTAGGATCGCCGAGCCCGAACAGCTGACAGATCAAAATCGCACTTGATATAGAGCCAATCAGATAGGCGATTCCCAGGATGATGAAAAAGATATTCGATGCCAATGTAGGTTCCTAGCTCTTCTAAAGTTAGTTTATTGTACAATTGGCGGGCAAACAGCCTCAATGCATAGGTGAGCAAATGGATCGAATATTTTTAAGAGATCTGCAAATCGAAACGGTAATTGGAATTTTCGATTGGGAGCGGGAGATCAAGCAAACGGTGGTATTAGATCTCGAAATGGCCATTGACAATCGACAGGCGGCCATGACCGATAAGATTGAAGATACCATAGACTATAAGTCAGTAGCGAAGAGAATTATTGAATTTGTAGAGTCCAGTGAATACCAGTTAGTAGAAACCCTTGCGGAAAAGGTAGCGGATATTGTTCTTAACGAGTTTAATTTACCCTGGCTAAAGCTAACGGTGAATAAACGAGGCGCCATCCGTGGTGCCACAGATGTAGGCGTGAAAATTGAGCGTGGACAATTTCCTGAATGACCGAGATCTATATCAGCATTGGTAGCAATCTAGATCGCGAACATCACATTCGTACCGCTGTTTCAGAGTTGCAACGCCGATTCGGTGAACTTCGGCTCTCTTCTGTGTATGACAGTGTCGCTGTAGGGTTTGATGGTCAGCCCTTCCTCAATATGGTTGTATGCTTTAATTCGAATGAGACACCTCAGGTTATTCAGCAATTTTTAACCAAGCTTGAAGATAAGCATGGAAGAGATCGCACTTTACCTAAATTTTCAAATAGATCATTAGACTTAGATTTGTTGTTGTACGGCGACCAGATCCTAGAAGAAAATGGATTGAAATTACCCAGAGAAGAGATCTTAGAGCATGCTTTTGTATTGGCGCCTCTAGCACAGTTAGCAGGAGAATTACGACATCCTCAAGTACATAAGAGTTTTGCCGAATTGTGGGAAGCGTTTAGCGACAAAGAACAACAACTGGTTGAGATCCCATTTTCTTGGACGCATCAAGCTGAATAGAAATGCTGGAACGGATAAAATTAGATCTGTAAAAAAATAAAGCTAGATCTGCTGAGATTGGATCAGAGTACCGACTCCCTTGTCGGTAAAAATTTCTAATAACACAGCATGTTGAGTTCGACCGTCAATGATATGGGCACTATTCACGCCATCGTTTACCGCCGCTAATGCAGAATTTACTTTCGGTAACATGCCGCCATGAATTGTACCGTCTTCAATCAGGCTGGTGACCGTCGCGCTTGTTAAACCTGTTAAAAGGTCTCCTTCTTTGTTTAACAATCCTGAGGTATTAGTGAGTAAAATTAATTTTTCTGCGTTTAGTACCGCTGCAATTTTACCGGCCACCAGATCGGCATTGATATTATAAGACGCGCCATCGGCGCCTACTCCTATGGGCGCAATCACTGGAATAAAATTACCCGCAGAGAGCAAGTCTACAAGGGTACTGTCAATCTCAGTTACTTCTCCTACATGTCCAATATCAATAATTTCAGGCACGCTGTGTTCTGGCGTATTGCGTGTATAGGTTAACTTTTTTGCATGAATTGAATTACCATCTTTGCCTGTTAATCCTACCGCGTTACCACCACATTGATTGATTAGGTTGACTATCTCCTTATTGACCAAGCCGCCCAATACCATTTCCACCACATCCATGGTTTCTGTATCTGTCACGCGCATGCCATCCACAAATTGGCTCGATTTTCCAAGTTTGTTTAAGAGATCGCCAATTTGAGGCCCGCCACCGTGGACGATAATGACTCTAATGCCCACATGTTTTAGTAACACCACGTCCCTGGCGAAGCTTTCCTTTAACGCACCATCCACCATGGCGTTGCCGCCATATTTAATAACGATAGTTTTACCACTGAATCGCTGGATATAAGGCAAAGACTCAGCCAATATAGTGGCGGTTTCAACGGCAGATCTCGATTTGCTCATGGGCAATTAATTGTTTATCTGATCAGAATGGTAAGGTTAAGTTAGCATCAATTTTTAAGATCTGCTCACGGAACAGCTCTTGAATGCGTTTTAGAGCGTCTTCATCATTAGCCTCAAATCTTAACACCACACTGGGGGTGGTGTTTGAGGCTCTGACTAATCCCCATCCATCGCTAAATTCTACTCTCAGACCATCAATAGTGATCTTTTCTCCGTTTTCAAATGATGCTTCACTCATTAACAACTCCATAAAGGAGTAATTCTGTCCTTCATTCATCTCTATCTTAAGTTCTGGCGTATTGATGCTGTTTGGCAGTGACGCGAAAATGTCGGCAGCACTTCTGGGATCTCGAGCGATGATTTCTAACAGACGGGCGGCGGAATAGAGCGCATCATCGAATCCGTACCAACGTTCTTTAAAAAAGATGTGTCCGCTCATTTCCCCCGCTAATAGGGATCCTGTCTCTTTCAATTTGTTTTTAATTAGCGAGTGTCCGGTTTTCCACATAGTGGGCACACCTTCATGTTCCTCAATAATTCGAGCGAGGTGTTTGGAGCACTTTACATCATAAATAATAGAAGCACCGGGATTTCTCGAGAGAATATCCATAGCAAATAACATCATTTGTCTGTCCGGCCAAATGATTTCCCCATTCGGCGCCACTACGCCCAATCGATCACCATCGCCGTCGAATGCCAAGCCAATATCCGCATTTTTTTCTTTAACAGCTTGAATCAAGTCTGCCAAGTTTTCCGGTTGGCTAGGATCGGGGTGGTGATTTGGAAAATCGCCATCAATTTCACAGTAGAGTTCGGCCACATGGCAGCCCAAGGTTCGAAAAAGAACCGGTGCGATATTGGCGGTAGCACCATTCCCTGCGTCAATTACAATCTTCAGATTCTTCGGTAACTCGATGTCACTGGCGACTCTTTTTAAATAGTTTGGCAGCACTTCATCGTCGTAACTGAGTTTACCAGTACCCTCGGTGAAGTTTCCTTCTTCGATGCGTGTGCGTAGTGCAAGCACCTGGTCGCCGGAGAGTGTTTGGCCATTCATGACCATTTTTAGACCGTTATACTCTTTAGGATTGTGACTCCCAGTAATCATGATGCCGGTACTGGATTCCAATGTATTGGTGGCGTAATAGAGGATAGGAGTTGGGCATAAACCAATATCTATGACAGTGCAGCCCGCATCCATTAATCCTTTGCTAAGTTGTTCCGCGAGATCCGGACTAGAGACTCTCCCGTCTCTGGCCACAATGACAGTATCTTGTTGTTGCTCACGGGCTTCCGATCCAAACGCAACGCCAATTTGATAGACCACGTTTGGCGTGAGCGCTGTGGCAACAATGCCGCGGATGTCGTAAGTTCTAAAAATGGCGGGTGGTACCTGACAGGTATCAGCTGCAGGAGACTTTATGGAAGCCATATCCAGTTCGCTCTCTTCTTCGTGACTGCTAATGTCATAAATAGTATTCTCTTCGAGATCTTCCCCCGCATCGGTGGTGAGATCAAACTCCATCGGTTGTTCTAGCGACAAATCATACTCTTCCTCTGTAGAAGAATTGGATGATTCCGTTAAAGATGAATCAACTGGCTTGTCATTTTTCTCTAATTCAAGCACCAACTCCTCAGGATCTTCGCTCGCGAGAGCGGCTAACTCTTCCAGACTCAGCTCATTTTCCTGCTCTATATGTGTATCGGAAGCGTCTGTATCCTGGCTTGTTGCTGGAAGAGTATTATCTTCGGGCGTTGGATCTGTCTCATTCTCACTATCTCCGCCCAGGGCGGCCAATTCATCGTCATTTAGACCTTCTTGTGGATAATCCAGCACCCAGTCTTCCTCTGAGGGATCTTCGGCTTGAGAAAACTCAGACGTCAGTGGTTCAGGCCCAGTTGAAACAGAATTCAAATCGAAAGGATCAGCGGACTCTGATGATCCTTCAGATCCAGGCTTAGATAATGGTGGCGGCAGTGGTATTTCCGGAGCCTGAGGAATGGGGGCGGCATCTGGTTGATTTGATTTTGTAGCTGAATTGTTTTCACCTGTATCCGCCAGCGGTGGGGAAGAAAAGCTATTGTTTTGTGCGGCAGACGGCGCAGAGTGTTTAGGATGATGATGTTGGTTGAGTGCATCTGCGGCACCTTGGAAAAAAGTAAGCTTGAAATGAAAGTGTTGTTTTAAGTTTGAGGACAATAATTGTTCAAACATATTCATGAGTGTGGCGAGATCGTCTCTAATGGCATTCTTAATCCGTAATAAAAATAGAGTGCAGCAGAACAACAAGACTATCAGTGTGCCACCTTGGATGGCGGCAAATAGTAGAGTTTGCTGATTTAATCTGAGTTGCCAGGGACTAATTTTAGGAGTCCACAGCGATACAGCAAATCTGGAACCCTCGATATAATGGCGAACTTTAGGTGTCGCTATTTTCAGTTGTTCCGGGCCGCTCGCCGCGAGCACGGGTTGTAACTGCTCATTCACATATTGCGATAGCTCGATGTAGCTATCAGTTGGTGTGGATGATTCTTCGGTTAGCGCCTCTCTTAGCAATTGAGTGGACAGCATCACATAGAAATGTCCAACAAAATTGTTGCCATCCATAATGGGAACATTGATAACCAGATGCTCGTATTCCCTCCCTGAAAAATGTAATTCGAATTCAGATGCAGTGGATTGTTCCCTGGTGCGTTTCACCAGTTCTATGGCCGCATATCCTATGGGGGGCTCAGAGGTTTCATCTCTTGACAGGGGGGCATCTGGCAACAGTCGAAGTCCCGTGGCGAATGGGATCTGAGCTTGAATGTGGCTGAGAGCCTCAGGAGAGACAGATGGACTGTTAAAGTATTCTAGTATTTCCTCACGATTGGCTTGCTGTAAGACAACCCTGCGAATTGTCTCCAACTCACCTTCGAGCTTAGAGGCGATTTTTGAAACCGCTATTTCTTGTTCCAAGCTACTAGCCGACTCGTGAGAGCGGTGAATAATGAGACGGTAGTTGGCCAGTGTCCCGCCTATTATCAACACGGTTATGATGATCAAAACAGGTGCCAAATAGGTGCTGTTAAATCCTGAACTCCTGACGGACCCAGATTTTGACTGAGATGTTTTTTTATCTTTGCGTTTGCGGGACTTCATGCATACTCCTTATCCCGGTTTTGCCATTCCTTAGCAATCATTGTATGTGTCTATAACTATTCGGTGCCGGTATGGCCAAAGCCGCCGCTACCGCGATCGCTATCATGAAAATTGTCGACTATCTTAAATTGGGCTTGAATAATTGGAAGGATAAGCAATTGCGCGATTCGGTCTCCAGGATGGATAGTAAAAGGCTGATCGCTGCGATTCCAACAGGAAATCATCAATTCTCCTTGATAATCGGAATCAATTAACCCTACCAAGTTTCCTAGCACGATTCCTTTTTTATGGCCAAGCCCGGAACGTGGCAAGATGACTGCGGCTAAGTTGGGATCGGCGATGTGAATGGCTAAGCCTGTCGGAATTAGTTCCACTCCATTGGCGGCGACCTCAATCGCCTGTGTCAGACAGGCCCTAAGATCCATGCCCGCAGAGCCTGGAGTCGCCGGTTCCGGCAGTGGTATTTCATTGCCCAATTTCGAGTTGAGTATTTTAACTTCAATTTGCATGACGGTATTGTTGGTTCACAATCTTAAGTAACTGTTCTGCAATCTCTTCTTTGGGAGCCAAGGGCAACAGAGTTTCACCATGTTGCCAATAGAGATGCAGTGCGTTGGTGTCTACTTCGAATCCGACGTTGGCGGCCAAAATGTCATTGGCGGCGATCAAATCCAGGTTTTTTCGCTCAAGTTTTGCTTTTGCATTTGTTGATACATTGTCGCTTTCGGCAGCAAAACCTACCATAAAGGGCCTGTGTTGTAGATGGCTAATTTCCGCCAGAATATCCTGAGTGCGCTCTAACTCTAAATTTAATGTAGCCATCTCTTTTTTTAGCTTCTGAGTGGCAACGGATTTAGGGCGGTAGTCCGCTACCGCTGCGGCTGCGATAATTATATCCGTACCTTCGAGCTGTTCACACATTCTTTCGTACATTTGCTCAGCACTCTGAACCTGCAGTACTGTGATATGTTGCGGTGGCAGCAAAGACACAGGACCACTGATTAGGATTACTTCAGCGCCCGCTTTGGCTGCAGCTTTGGCGATAGCGTAGCCCATTTTCCCAGAGCTGCGATTGGAAATGTAACGTACCGGATCAATGGCTTCCTGAGTGGGGCCGGCATTAATTAAAATTTTCGTGCCAGCGAGAAATTTATCTGACAATTTGATTTCTAGAAGTTCTACGATTTGCTCTGGCTCCAGCATGCGACCGGGACCCGTCTCGCCACAAGCCTGAGATCCGTCTGCTGGACCAATTAAATCAATACCACGCTGAGTCAATATATTGCAGTTGTCCCGCACCGCAGCTGCCTGCCACATCTGTTGGTTCATTGCGGGTGCGAGTACGATTGGCGCTTGAGTCGCCAAGCAAATGGTTTGCAATAGATCTTCAGCGTGTCCGTGGGCTAACTTGGCAATTTGATTGGCGCTAGCAGGCGCAATCAACACTAAATCTGCCCAACGCGCCAAATTTATATGATCCATACCTGCTTCGACTTCGGGGTCAAATAGCTGCGTATACACAGGATTTCCGCTAAGTGACTGAAATGTAAGGGGATTGATGAATTCTTGTGCGCCTGATGTCATCACTACTTGCACATGGGCCTGTTGTTTGACTAACAGACGCACCAGTTCAGCGGCTTTATAAGCGGCTATGCCACCGGTGACGCCTAGCAGGATGTTTTTACCTTCTAACTCTCGCATCTGCAAATTTTACCTTTTTGTGTTGCCAGCAGTCATCTCCCTTCTGATTCGTAATATATCCATGCTAATTTCGGTCTTTTCCTTGCATATTAATGGTCTTACTGATATAAAATGCGGCTCGATTTTTTAGGAGAAGAGTGATGTCGAGGGTGTGTCAGGTAACAGGTAAGCGTCCGGTAACGGGAAACAATGTCTCCCATGCCAATAACAAAACTCGGCGTCGATTTTTGCCAAATTTACATCGAAAAAGATTCTGGGTGGAAACCGAAAATCGTTGGGTGTCACTCCGGGTATCTTCTAAAGGGCTGCGGATAATCGATAAAAAGGGTATCGATACAGTGATGAGCGAAATTCGTGCTCGTGGTGAGACGGTATAAAGGAGCTTCCTGATGCGAGATAAAATTAAACTTGTTTCTTCTGCTGGCACTGGTCATTTCTATACGACGAATAAGAACAAGCGATCCACTCCGGATAAACTGGAATTTAAGAAATACGATCCCGTGGTGCGAAAACACGTGATATACAAAGAAGAGAAGATGAAATAAGCCGCTACTAAGTCCTAGAGGCGAAACGTACTCTTTTAACAGACAACTAGGCAGCCGGAATCTTATCTAATGGCGACCCATATTGTCGCATCTGTCGCGCAAACTCTACCAGTACCTGCTCTCCGCTCTGCTCCGCATTGTGGCACCACTGTCTGAGGGATTCACACAGGGTTTCGGTACTTTGGGTCGAGCGTAGCCATAATTTTTGTAACTCAAGTTTATACTGATATACCTTTTCAATGCGTGAATTGTCTTCACAGACTTTTTCTAGTTTGGAACGCGCATGGGAATCTAATAGATTGTCGTTTCGAATCAATATCTTGCGGTAATTACGGAACTGAAGTCTGGTGGCCCCTTCAATCACATGAATTTCATCCTTAAGCACCGGGATGAGTACCTGCCTGCTGTATTGAGCCATGATATGGAATCGGTGGGTGATTACGGAGACTAAAGTTTCCTTATCAATTTCCAATTTTTCAGCAGCCAAGGTGGGTTTAGGCGCAATCTTTTTAACCTTCACCAAGCCCATGATTTGAAACAGTTTGATGTAATACCAACCCAAATCGATTTCCCAGGGTTGGTTGGATAATTTCGCGGAACTTGGGTAGGTGTGATGATTGTTGTGTAGCTCTTCGCCTCCCACCAGTAGCCCCCAGGGTATAATGTTGGTGGCCGCATCGGCACATTCGAAATTGCGGTAGCCCCAGTAATGTCCTATGCCATTAATGACGCCTGCGGCGAAGAAGGGTATCCAGAGCATTTGCACTGCCCAGACGCAGATCCCGGCGGTGCCAAACAGCACTAGATAAACCCCAAAAAGCATGCTGATGCCCAGGTAATGAAATCGTCCATAGAGATGGTGCTCCAGCCAGTCATCCGGGGTTCCATGGCCAAACTTAGCGAGTTCCACTTTATTTTTGGCGGCGTCTCGATAGAGTTCAGAGCCTCGCCAGAGCACCTGCTTAATTCCAAGTATTTGAGGGCTATGGGGATCTTCCTCGGTGTCACATCGCGCATGGTGTTTTCGGTGAATGGCCACCCACTCTTTAGTCACAATGCCCGTAGTGAGCCACAACCAAAAGCGAAACAGGTGAGCAAGCGGGGGCTGAATTGTCAACGCTCTATGCGCCTGATGGCGATGAAGATAGAGGGTGACCGAGATGATGGTGCAATGCGTTGTGACTAGGGTGAATATAATGAGTTGTGTGGCAGACCATTGGCAGATACCACCGGTTAAGTAGTTGACTATATCGCTATCCATGTGAATCCATTAATTTTTCAAGGCCGTATAATTTCTCGAGGCGAGTGAAAATTATACCGTTACACCGAATATTAAGCTTGTGCGTCCTGGGTCGCTATCAATTACAAGAGACACCTTTTTCCATAAGTATACCCGAGTTAAAAGGATTAGCAGCTTTTCACTGACCTACGCAACTTGCGGCGTCCATCAAATGTCAGGAAAGCAATTTTTGGAGTAAGTTCATGAGTGAGGTTTTCATTGCCAGGCAACCCATCTATGACGCCAAATTGTCAGTTCATGGATATGAACTACTATACCGGCGCGGAACAATTGGTGGTGCTCGAGTCAAAGATGGAGAAACCGCTACCTCACAATTGGTTCTCAATGCAATTACCGAATTTGGTATGCGGGACATCGTAGGAAACTGTCCGGCATTTATCAATGTCACAAAAAATTTCATGTTGGATGACGCCGTACTCGGTTTGGATCCAAAACAAGTCGTGTTAGAAATTTTGGAGGATGTGACAGTTGATGATGTACTTTTTGAGAGTGTGAAAAAGTTATCTGCTCGAGGGTTTAAAATCGCCTTGGACGATTTTGTTTATAGCAGTGAGTACGATCCTCTGCTGAGATTGATAGATTACGTCAAACTGGACTTTTTAGAACTAGGCGAAGAAAAAATGAAAGAACATGTCCGCCAATTAATGCCTTTTGATGTACAAATATTGGCGGAAAAGGTAGAAACTGAATCTCAATTCAAAAAGGCATTTGAAATGGGGTGTGACCTATTTCAGGGATATTTCCTTTCCGAGCCCACCGTGATGAAAAAAGGTCGCCTACCTTCCAATCGGCTGGCTTCTCTAGAATTGCTCTCCAAACTCGAATCGCAAGCGAATGCCCGTGATCTGGAAGAGGTTATCTCAAAAGATGTCGGCTTAAGCTACAAGATGATGCGCATGCTCAATTCTGCTGCTTATCAACTGCCGCAAAAGGTAGCTTCTATTAGACAGGGCGTCGTGCTTTTGGGGAGAAGAAAAATTAAGTCCTTGGCATCTTTATTGGTATTGTCGAAATTCGACGACAAGCCTAAGTCGTTACTCATTACTGCCATGATTCGCGCCAAAATGTGTGAAGGTTTGGGTGCCATGATTGGTCTGCCTAATAACGATCAACTATTTACTATCGGTCTTTTTTCCGCCCTTGACTCCATTACAAGTGTGCCGCTCCCGGACGTGATCAGTGCCTTGCCCTTAGAAGATGAGACGGTAGCGGCGCTGCTACTACATGAAGGTGATGGTGGAAAATTATTAAGTAGCGTATTACATTATGAAAAAGGGGATTTTTCAGAAATGAAAGCATACAAGTTAAATTCCCGCAAAGTACGTAATCTCTATTTCGATTCGGTCAAATGGGCGGAGGAGGTGGGCTCCTCTATGAGCGAGTAGGCATTTTCTGTTGTAGGTGTAAGTGTCCTACTTCATCTTTAGTAACACTCCAGTTCTTGGTGACAAAGGTTGTGGCGTGATCCTCCGCGACGATTAATTCTCCTGAATATGTTCGATTCGGCTCAAGTGCGTCACGTGAAATGATTCTATTATCTTGTGTTTTGACATGGTCAAATTCAGTTCTTAGATTTGCGGATCTCACATCAGGTAGTTCGGGTGGGTTGCGTTTTTGTTGAGCGGTGAGACGGATATTTGCCAACTCTACGCTAGTGCTCAGTCGATGACCGAAAAATTGTTTATGGCTGTGATGAAACAGAGTTTCTGAGTCAGCGACATTGTGCCAGGGAATATCAAGGCAATAACTTTGACCTGAATAGCGAAGCTCCAGTACTCGACTAAAATCTGTCTGCTCTTCAGAGAGTGCAATTTGAGTTAATGCTTCAGTTTTTAAGGACTCAAACAGTGATTCAACCTCATCGTTTGAGAAATTTGTTAAAGATCTACCCACTGTTAAGCTTAGAGTTCTACCCATCGGGGCACATAACATACCAAAAGCCGAAAATAGCCCACTATATTGAGGCACCAATGCGTGTTGAATACCGAGACGTTCTGCCAGTTCACAGAGATGTAAACCTCCTGCACCGCCAAAACAGACCAATGTAAACTCAGTAGGATCGATTCCACGTTGCAGAGAGATTTGCTCTAGGGCTCTCGCTATATGTTGGTTGGTGATATCAATGATGCCTTGAGCGGCAGCACGTCGTGTACATGTTAGTTGAGCTGCGATGGTCTCTATTGCCCTAACACCTGCTTGTTTATTTAGCCGTAAACTGCCGCCGAGAGATTGGCTGGCGGGGAGGCGCTGCAACACTAGGTTGGCATCAGTGACCGTTGCTTTATCTCCTCCGAAACCGTAGCAAGCCGGTCCTGGATCCGCGCCTGCCGAAGCGGGACCCACTTGTAAGGCACCCCCCTCGTCGAGGTATGCAATGGATCCACCACCGGCACCGATAGTGTGAATGTCTACGATGGGCAAGCTTAAAGGCAGTGAGCCAATCCTGCCTTCCTTAGTAAGACAGATATCGCCATCGATGAGCGCCACATCGGTAGAGGTGCCTCCCATATCGAAGGTGATCAATTTTTTCTTGCGAAGACCTTCAGCGATGGTTTTGGCGGCAATTAAACCTCCTGCAGGCCCTGAAAGTAATAGACTCACTGCCAGAGCCGCTGCGCGCTCGGCATCAATGGTTTCGCCGCTGGATTGCATCACTTCAACTCTGGCTGGCGTCACTTGACGAGATAGGTTAGTTAGATACGTTTGTACTACGGGCGCAACTCTGGCGTTTAGCAGAGTAGCCATAGCTCTTTCATACTCTTTGTATTCTGGAAGTACATGGGATGAACGGGAGATGAAATACTTGCCATTCAGTCTGGCTTCGATTGCCTTTTCATATTGGTTATCCACGAAAGAAAACAGTAAGCAGACGGCTATCGATTGTGGGGCAAGTTTCTCTAGAGCATGTTCGAGTTGCGACAAATCTTCGTCGCTAAGGGGGTCGAGTAATTCTCCCTTTGCACTCACACGGCCTCCCGTTTCCAAACAGAGTGCAGGATCGATAAACGGGGCAGGTTTATCTGGAGTGATATCGTAGAGATGTCTGCGTGTTTGACGACCAATGTTGATAATATCTTTAAAACCTCGGTTGGTGATGAAGACAGTTTTTGCGCCTTGAGATTGCAACACTGCATTGGTCGCGACCGTGGTACCGTGTACAATGAGTAAATCCTGCAAATTGATGTTTAAATCTTTAATCCCTTGTAAAATGGCTAACTCTGGGGCTTGCGGTGTAGACAACACTTTATGTACGAGAAAACTGTCATTGTGCCAAAAGACAAAATCGGTAAATGTACCGCCAGTATCTACCCCCAAGATAGGTTTCATCGTTCCCTTGCTTTTACTTAATGACTGAATTTAATTTTTATTTGCATCTCAATGGTTGCATTGCGAATGATTTTAACGACAATACAAATCCATGAACGCACCCGTATTAGTTGATATTCAACAGTTAACTCGAGATTTTGGACCACTGCGTGCGGTGGATGAAATCTCTTTTCAAGTCCATCAGGGCGAGGTTTTGGGTTTCCTAGGTCCCAACGGTGCTGGCAAGTCTTCCACCATGCAAATGATCACGGGTAATTTAGCGCCCACTTCTGGACAGATCCAGATCAATGGTATCGATTTATTGGATTCACCGAAACAAGCAAAAGCACAAATTGGCTATTTACCTGAGCAGCCGCCAATCTATCCGGATTTAACCGTAAATGAATACCTGCGATATGCGGCTAAGCTGAATGGTATCAAAGGCTCAGAAATTAAAACCTCTGTTGAACAAGCAAAGTCGCGCTGTGGTTTGGACAAGGTGGGCAGCAGGCTGACGGGTAATTTATCGAAGGGATACCAACAGCGGGTTGGTATCGCACAGGCCATTATTCACTCCCCGAAAGTGGTCATTTTTGACGAGCCCACAGTGGGTTTGGATCCCATTCAGATCCGCGAGATCCGTGCACTGATCCAGGAACTCAAAAGCGACCACAGTGTGATTTTATCTACCCATATCTTGCCCGAAGTACAGACCATGTGTGATCGCGTATTGATGATTAATCGTGGCAAGCTTCTAATGAGTGAGGAGATGAATGCGCTGCTAGGTGATCACTCCCAGTCTATCTTGCTGGTGGGATTTAACCGCACAATTGAGATCTCGGCATTACAGGCGATCCCCTCTATTCAACGGGTGGAATCAATAGCGGATAATCGTTATCGCTTGGTGACCGATGCACCTGTTGAAGCGGCTGAAGCCATTGTGCAGCAATCAGTGGTAGAGGATTGGCATCTAATAGAGTTACATCAGGAAAAGCGCTCTTTGGAACAAGTATTTGTGGATACCGTATACAGTGATCAGGACGAAGCCCTTAGCCAATGAAAAAGATTATCTACATCGCAAGCAATGAGGCCCGGAGACTATTTTACTCTCCTTTGGCGTGGACGGTATTGGCTGCAGTGCAGGTGGTACTGGGGTTTATGTATGTGATGCAATTACAGTTTTATCAACAAGTGCAATCACAGTTGTTGGCCAGTCCGGAGCCTGTGGGTGTGACGGAAATAGTCGCAGTGCCAATTTTTGGTAATGCGGCAGTGGTATTACTACTAGTGAGCCCCTTGTTGACTATGCGATTGCTGAGTGATGAACGCAGTAATAAGACTTTGGCATTGTTATTTTCCGCGCCTTTATCGATGACAGAAATTATATTAGGCAAATATCTTGGCATGATGATTTTTTTCACCATGATGCTGTTGGTGATATGTATCATGCCTTTGAGTCTGTTATTGGGTGCGCAGCTTGATTTTGGACTGTTGGCTTCCAGTGTGTTGGGTTTATGGTTAATTTTAGCCGCATTTTCAGCGGTTGGTTTGTTCATGTCCGCTCTCACTGCTAATGTAACCATCGCAGCGGTGAGCACATTTGGCGTGTTATTGATGTTATGGATTTTAGACTGGGCTGGTGATATGCCAGATTCACAACTGAGCGAGTTGTTTTCTTATCTTTCCATATTGACCCATTATGAGTCGATGTTACGAGGGGTGTTTAACTCTGCAGATCTCCTCTACTACGGTCTTTTCGTAACGACTTTCTTAGGCTTGGCCATTAAACGGCTGGATGCCGAACGTATCTAGGCAAGAGAGTTCTATGCAATTAAATAAACAGAGCCGCTTTAAATTCCGCCTTGATAATGCGCTATTTTACCTGTTGTTTATTGGTTTTATTGGTATTCTTGGCTGGGCGACTCAGCACTATTCTTTTGAAGCGGACTGGACCGCCTCACAAAGAAATTCGCTGTCCGAGTCCAGCATTGCGCTGTTAGAAAAACTTGAAGGTCCGATTGAGATCACCGCTTATGTGCGTGAGGGAGGGGTATTACCAGATCGCATTAAAGCTTTAGTGGCCCGATATCAGCGCATAAAACCGGATATTCAATTGCATATAGTCAATCCGGACAAACGCCCTGAACAGGTACGGGAATTAGGTATCACCATGGATGGTGAATTGATCATTCGTTATCAAGGGCGCACAGAAAATGTTCGTGAACATTCGGAAGATGTGATCACCAATAAGTTGCAGCGTTTGGCCCGTGAAGATGATCGTTTCATTGTGTTTGTCACTGGGCATGGTGAAAGGGATCCCTTTGGACAAGCAAACCATGACTATGAACAATGGACAAGATTTCTCTTAGATAAGGGACTTAAAGTCGAGACCGTTAATCTTGCCACCACCGGTACAGTTCCGGATAACACTGCTGTTTTAGTCATTGCCGGTCCCTCAGTGCGGTTGTTTCCTAATGAGGTGACGATATTGCAGCGCTATTTGGAAGAGGGCGGCAACCTTTTGTGGTTGATGGATCCAGATGAAGCGCTACATGGATTAGAACCCTTGGCAGATTATCTTGGTTTGCAAAGATTGCCGGGCCGCGTGGTGTCAGTGAGTCCGATTGCGCGCTTACTGGGTATTGATGATCCGACTATTGTGTTGGTGGATCAATATCCCTATCACCCCATTACTCGTGAATTTTCAACCATGACGCTGTTGCCTGAAGCGCTAGCGATGCTCAGCGAGCCAGTAAACGATTGGAACGCGAAAGCTTTACTCTCCACCTCTGACGTGAGTTGGAGCGAGACAGGAGAATTGCAAGGACAAATTCAGCATGATCCTGATCAAGGCGAGGTAGCGGGACCGTTGGATGTGGCTTGGGTATTGACGCGATCTGTTCACACCGGCGACTCTGAAGATAACGAGATGGCTGCATCTCGGGAGCAGCGGGTTGCAGTGATTGGAGATGGTGATTTTCTGTCAAACGCTTTTCTTGGCAACGGAGCCAATTTGGATTTAGGCGTCAGTTTGGCGAACTGGTTAGTTAGGGATGATGCGTTGATATCCATTCCTGCGCGTACTGCTGTAGATGCCAGTTTAGAATTGTCAGACAGCCTATTTATAACTTACGCAGTAGTTTTCGTCTTAGGTTTACCATTGGTATTGGCTTTATCCGGCTTCGGAATTTGGTTTGTGCGCCGCCGTCGTTGAACTATGAACTATCGTCAGCTCCTTAATATCCTCCTATTGCTATTGATTGGGATTGTTTTTGCGGTTGTCTATTTCCAACCGCAAGAGACCGGTGGTTCGACACCAGTGTCGACACTGGATGCAGCATCAATTAATTCTATCAAGATCAAGCAGGACGAAAGAGAGCTTTTGTTAACCAAGTCCGCAGGGGACTGGTTTGTCGCCGGCAATCCCCCTTTGCCAGCGGGAGACTATCGAATCAAAGAAATTTTGAGGCTGTTGTCACTACCATCGGAGAGACACTACGCCGCAGATGAAATGGATTTACCCGCCTTGGGTTTGGAGCCGGCGACCACCCTGGTAAATTTTGACGAATTCTCTGTGGCGCTAGGTGATACTAACCCAATCGATCAAAAACGTTATCTGTTAGTGAATCACACTGTACATCTAATCGAATCGTTCCAAGTGCCCACACTTTCTGTCGAGCCGGAAGAACTCATTAGTAAAAAATTAATTCAACACTCCTCTGCATTGAGTCGCATTGATTCCGGTGATTATCTATTGGAAAAAACAGAGTCTGGTTGGCAGTGGGCAGAGGCAACCGATGAAATCAGTGCGGACGACATCAACAGCAAAGCGCAAAGTTGGATCCACGCTCAAGCCTATGAAGTGAAGTTGGGCCGCGCAGAAGGTGAGCTTATCGGTGAATTGATATTGCAGTATGACAATCAGGATCGCGTTCGATATGAAATGCTAACGCGTGAACAAGGGGGAGTGGTTGAATGGATTTTCTGGCGAAAGGATTGGGATATCAGTTATCTATTGTTTGCACAATCCGCCACAGATTTGTTGGCGCCCCCTGCGGCAGCAGAAGCCTCTGCGCCATCCGCAGAAGAAACCATTCAGCCTGAACACAGTTTACCTTAATACATCAGATGCCCGAGTTACCAGAAGTCGAAACCACTCGGGCGGGTCTTGCGCCACATGTGCAGGGTCGAAAAATCACAAAGGTAACTGTTCGCCAACGGCAGCTGCGCTGGCAAATTTCCGATCAAATATTCCAACTTGAGGGCGGGCACATTCAGAGCTTGCAGCGCCGGGGTAAATATTTAATTTTGTCTACCCACAATGGTTGCGCTCTCATTCATTTGGGCATGTCGGGCAGCCTGAGACTCATTTCGGCCTCAGTGCCACCAGAGAAGCACGATCACTGGGACATGGTGTTCGACAATAAACAACTGTTGCGTTATCGGGATCCGCGTCGATTTGGCGCCCTGCTTTGGACTGAGGCGCCTGCTGAGGAACATAAGCTCCTCTGTGATCTGGGTATAGAACCTCTGACAGACGAATTTTGTGGGGATTACTTATTTCAACTTTCCCGTGGTAGGAGACGGGCGATAAAATCCTTCATTATGGATAGTAAGGTATTGGTGGGTGTGGGAAATATTTATGCGAGTGAGGCGCTCTTTCGGGCCGGGATCCACCCTCAACGCAGAGCGGACCGCATTAGCTTAAAACGCTATGAGCTATTGGCCCAAGCCATATCGGAAGTATTAACTAGAGCAATTTCCGCAGGGGGCACCAGCCTCCAGGATTTTTTCACACCCACCGGCGAGCCGGGTTATTTTAGTCAACAACTGACTGTTTATGGGCGAGAAAATCAACCTTGCCGGCGCTGCGGCGGAGCTATCAAAAAAAGCGTTCAGGCTCAGCGCAGTAGTTACTATTGCCCGACTTGCCAACATTGAAAAGTTGGCGATTAACCCTATATAGCACAATAGATGCGGGTATAAGGTATGATCTGCGCCATCTCTAAATTCAGGGGTCGAGGAGAGAATTTTGCAACAGTTCAGAGGTACAACCATATTATCTGTGCGCCGGGAGAATATGGTGGTAATTGGTGGTGACGGTCAGGTGAGTTTCGGAGAGACGGTGATGAAAGGTAACGCACGTAAAGTGCGTCGTCTTTACAAAGATCAGGTGCTGGCGGGATTTGCTGGAGGCACCGCAGACGCCTTTACCCTATTTGAAAGGTTTGAGGGAAAATTAGAAAAGCACCAGGGCAATCTGGTTCGAGCTGCTGTGGAAATGGCAAAAGACTGGCGTACAGATCGTATGTTGCGACGCTTAGAGGCGCTATTAACAGTGGCGGATAAATCTGCGTCGTTGATTATTTCCGGCAATGGAGATGTGATTGAACCAGAGCGCGATATGATGGCGATCGGTTCAGGGGGCATGTATGCGCAAGCTGCGGCGGTGGCCTTATTAGACAATACTCAATTGAGTGCCGAAGAGATCGTGCAAAAAGGATTGAGCATCGCTGCGGATATCTGCATCTATACAAACCATAACATCGTGCTGGAGAAGCTAGAGTTTTAATAGGTCGTTCCAAATTACTAAAAAGAAGAGTTTAGGTTGCACTATGTCCGAAATGACACCCAGAGAAATTGTACATGAATTAGATCGCCACATTGTGGGTCAGGGGGCGGCAAAACGTTCTGTAGCCATTGCACTTCGTAACCGCTGGCGCCGAGGCTTGGTGGAGGAAGAATTACGCAATGAGATTACGCCAAAAAATATTCTCATGATCGGTCCTACCGGGGTAGGTAAAACTGAAATCGCTCGACGCCTGGCGAAATTAGCGAATGCGCCTTTTATCAAAGTCGAGGCGACTAAGTTCACCGAAGTGGGATATGTGGGGCGTGACGTAGAATCGATTATTCGTGATCTTGTGGATATGTCCTTAAAACAGACCAAAGAGACAGAAAAAGAGCGAGTCAGGCATCGCGCCTTAGACGCGGCAGAGGAGCGAATACTGGATGCGATTATTCCCAGAAGCAGAGAGGATGTAGGCGAAGAGGGCATTTCTGCCACCCGGCAACTCTTTCGTAAACGTTTACGGGAGGGTGAACTGGATGATAAAGAGATCGAAATCGAAGTTGAGGTGCCGCAAGCGGGTGTTGAAATCATGGCGCCACCCGGTATGGAGGAGATGACTTCCCAACTGCAAAATATGTTTCAGAATATGACCGGTAACCGCTCTAAACCGCGGCGCATGCAGGTGAAAGATGCGTTACGTCAGCTGTGTGATGAAGAAGCATCAAAACTGCTGGACGAAGAAGAGTTGAAAATCTTAGCGCTACAGCGGGTAGAGCAAAATGGTATTGTCTTTTTGGATGAATTGGATAAGGTTGCCAAACGATCTGAACATGGTGGACCCGATGTTTCCCGAGAAGGTGTACAGAGGGATTTATTACCCTTAGTTGAGGGGTGTACGATTTCCACTAAATATGGGATGGTGAAGACAGATCATATACTATTCATCGCCTCGGGAGCGTTCCATCTCTCCAAGCCATCAGATCTGATCCCGGAATTACAAGGTCGATTCCCCATTCGTGTTGAGCTTTCTCCACTGAACGTAGAAGATTTTGTGCGTATTTTGGAAGAGCCTTCAGGTTCCTTAACTGAACAGTACAAAGCTTTGCTGGCCACAGAAGAGGTAAATTTGGAATTTACCGATGCAGGTCTCAAGCGCATCGCTGAGGTGGCTTGGGAGGTAAATGAGCGTACAGAAAATATCGGTGCCAGACGGCTGCATACAGTAATGGAAAGGCTACTAGAGGAGATTTCATTTTCCGCATCAGATAGCCAAGGCCAAAATATCAGTATTGATGCCGCCTATGTGGAGAGCCATTTGGGAGACTTAGCCCGCGATGAAGATCTCAGTCAATACATACTTTAACCAACCATAGATACTCTGATGCAGCCCGTACCCTCTGAATTGAACTTGCATCGGGAATCAAGAGTATTAGAAGTGATCTTCAATACAAATGAAGTGTTTCATCTCCCATGTGAATACCTTAGAGTCTATTCCCCTTCGGCAGAGGTGAGGGGGCATGGCCAACCCAAGCTGCAAACGGGCAAACGTTATGTCAATATCCAACGAATAGAGCCGGTGGGCCACTACGCAGTGCGCTTGGTTTTTGATGACGGTCATGACTCAGGTTTATATTCCTGGTCTTGGTTGTACGAATTAGGTCAAGAGCAGGAGTCAAAGTGGCAACAGTATCTGCAACAACTCGAAGAATCGGGCGCTTCCCGAGATCCCCATGAGCCTTCGGTAGAGCAAAATGACTAAACGCAGTTTTAGAAGAGCCGCCAAGTCAGATGAGCAGAAAACCCATTTCGGTTTTCAACAGGTCCCATTCACAGAAAAGCAAGGTAAGGTGGATGCGGTATTTCACTCGGTAGCCGAGCGCTACGATCTGATGAATGATGTGATGTCTTTGGGTATGCACCGACTGTGGAAGCGTTGGCTGATGTCATTAACAGGGATCCGTCCAGGGCAAACCGTGTTAGATTTAGCCGGTGGAACGGGCGATCTGACATTGCTGATGTCAAAACAGTTGCAGGGAAGCGGTAAGATTATTTTGTCCGACATTAATGAATCGATGCTTGGCATTGGTCGCGAACGAGTGATCGATGGGGGCGCCATGTCCTCAGTGGACTATGTGCAGGCCGATGCACAATATCTACCCTTTCAAAACAATCAGTTTGATTGTATCACTATGGCTTTTGGCTTACGCAATGTGCCGCATATCCAAAAGGCGTTGGACAATATCTTGCCCACTTTGAAACCTGGAGGCCGGCTATTGGTATTAGAATTTTCTCAGCCCCATCAGGCAATCGCGCCTGTCTATGATTTCTACTCATTTCAATTTTTACCGAGAATGGGTGAATGGGTTGCAAATGATCGCGCCAGCTATCAGTATTTGGCTGAATCCATTCGCATGCACCCGAATCAAGAAACGCTTAAGGATATGTTTATGCAAGCCGGATTTGATCACTGCGACTATCATAATCTATCAGCTGGTATTGTGGCGGCCCACCGTGGCTTTAAATACTAATGGCACATCAGAGCAGTGAATTACCCTGGGCGTTATGGACTTTAGAGTCTGCTATTAATACTTTTCTGAGTCTGGATGAATGGAGCATCAATAGAGTCGCTGCACTGGAAGGTGCACTGATTGAGTTAAAATTGACAGGCATAAAAACGCCGATATTTGTTTCCCCGTCCGCCTCTGGTATTAGTTTGAATAATCGTGCCATGCGGGCACCCGATACGATCCTTTCCGGCTCGCCCGTGACCTTTGCTGGCATGGGATTGGGGACTGCTTCCGGTCTCTTTTCCGGAGAGATTGAATTGCAAGGTGATGTTGAGCTTGGTCAGGAGTTCAAACGCATACTCGATAACATTGAAATTGATTGGGAGGAGCATTTATCCCATTTGGTGGGAGATGTTGTGGCCCATCAAATTGGCTATCACGCCCGAGGATTGAGCAAATGGTTGCGCAGAACCAGGCGAGTATTGTTAGAGAACAGCGCGGAATATTTGCGCACCGAAACGCAACTATTGCCGGCTCGCACTGAATTTGAGCAGTGGCTAGATGAAGTGGATAAGGTGAAGGCGGATCTCGATCGTGTTGACGCGCGAATCCAAAATATTCGTTCTAAAGTAGTTTCGTGACCACCGTAGTTTAAATTAATTAGCGATAACAATTAAAAGGTAAGCTGTGCGATTCATTGGATACTTATTACGTGGCGTCAAAATTATTTGGACGTTGCTTTTAAATGGCGTTTTGAGTTTGCCATTAGAACATGAAAGATATGCCGCCTTCGCATGGATAAAGATAGCCAGTCCTTTTTATTGGTTTGGTTATCGAAACAGAACCAAAGCTCAACGAGCACACCATGCGTTATTGAGCTTGGGGCCGGTATTTATCAAACTGGGTCAGTTTCTCTCTACAAGGCGGGATCTGTTTCCCGAAGATGTGGTGCTTGAACTGGCTAAGTTGCAAGAAGAGGTGCCGCCTTTTTCCGCTGACATCGCCAAGCAGATAGTGCGTGATGCTTATAACCAGGATTTAGAAGAAACCTTTTTAGAGTTTGCATCTGAACCGATAGCCGCCGCTTCTGTGGCGCAAGTTCATGGCGCCATCTTGAAAGATGGAACGGATGTGGTAGTGAAGATTATTCGTCCTGGGATAGAGCAGATTATTCGCCGTGATCTTTGGCTAATGCATCTATTGTCCGCCACGATTCAAACTATATGGAAAGACAGCAAAAGATTGCAGTTGAATGAGCTGGTCAACGAGTTCAGCAGAATTATTCTTGATGAATTGGATATGTTGCGTGAAGCGGCCAATGCGACGCTCATGCGCCGCCATTTTGATGGATCGGATCTACTCTATGTACCGGAAGTGTATTGGCCATATTGTCGCAGTAACATAATGGTGATGGAGCGAATTAGTGGCGTTCCAGTAGATGACATAGAAACGTTAAAAGCAAAAGGCGTGAACTTGCAAAAACTGTCCAACATGGGCGTGGAGATCTTCTTTAGACAAGTTTTTTATTATCGTTTTTTTCATGCAGATATGCATCCCGGTAATATTTGGGTCATTGTGGACGATCCGGAAAACCCGATTTTTACAGGTGTGGATTACGGAATTGTCGGCACCTTTTCTCAACAAGATGTTCGCAATATGGCAGAGCAAGTATGGGCTCTGGTCAATCGGGATTACTTAAGTATCGCTCATTTCCTCATTGAAGATGGTTGGGTAAGACGAGCGGATGTGAGAATTGACGATTTAGAAAATTCTCTACGTAGTATTTTAGATTCCATTTTTGACCAACCCCTAAAAGAGATCTCCTTAGGTCTATTGTTATTTAGATTGTTTGCCACTGCCGAAAGATTTGATATCCATTTACAGCCACGTTACATGCTCTTCGGTAAAACCTTGTTACATATAGAAGGGCTGGGTCGACGACTCGATCCTGAGTTGGATCTCTGGGGAGTCGGTCGACCGCTGATCGAAGACTGGATAAAAAGAGAATTGGGTCCCAAAGCACTTTTAAAGAAAGTCAGTCAGCATGTACCTAAATACGCACAGCGTTTGCCAGATATTCCGTTACAGTTACATGAGTTATTGAGAAAAGCCAACACAGAAGGATTGCCAATCAAACTGTCTGCCTCACAGATGAAACAATTGGAAGGTGAGTTGGTGAAATCAACACGCAAAAAGAATTATGCGATTCTTGGGGGCAGTATGCTGATGTTTTCTGGCATGATCTGGATTGCCGCAGCAGGTACTGCTAACGCTTCTTTTAGCCAGATGTTGGTTTATATGAGTGCGGTGACTACTGTACTTTCTTTAGTATTCCTGATACTGGCGCTGAAAATTCCGCACCACTCTTAGGCGCTCACAAGCGGTCACTCTGGATAGATAACACCATTCTTTTCACTCGTTGATGCCACTTTTCAATGGTTGTCTCGTCTGTACATGCAGTTGTGCGGTTACAAAAGTGGCGATTTGTTTAATGGCTTCTTTTGCTTCAGGTAAAATGATGGCGAGCTGTTGCCAGTCATGCCACATCCTTGGCCATATTTCTAATTCAGTTGGCACTCCGGCAGCACGGGAAGCTGTGGTAATTCTTTGCGCATCAGAGAGTAACACTTCATCATCACCCACTTGTATGAATAGCGGAGGCAGTGCTTCATAGTCTCCATTGATTGGTGAGATGAGTGGGTTCGCCGGATTGTCATCCAAGTCAATATAGTTGTCCGCCCAGCGTTGCAAAATAGACTTAGATAGCATGGGATCCTGTTTTGCTCGGCTCTTCATGCTGTCGCCAGTTTGTTGTAGATCTGCCCAGGGGGACAAACAGATGCAGCCGCCTGGCAATGCATAATCTTCATCTCGAAGCACCATAGCAGTTGCTAAAGCCAATCCGCCGCCTGCGGAATCTCCAGCGATGAGGATCTCTTCCGCCGAGTATCCCTCATCTAGCAGCCATTCATAAGCCACAATGGCATCATCTATGGGTGCAGGAAATTTATGTTCTGGCGCCAATCGGTAATCCACCAATAAAACAGGTGTAGCGCAGGCACGGCTAAGAGTGGCGGCGAACAGGCGATAGCTGGCACAAGATCCAATGTTATAACCTCCGCCATGTAGATAGAGGATCACTCCGTTGTTGGCTTGTGATTCGTCTTCTATCCATTCACAGGGTAAGCCGTCAATTTGTACATTTTGTTTTGTGACTGATTTAGGTAGCGGTAAGTTTGATGCCAGATCCAAGACAAACCTTTGGGTGTTGATGGAGACACTCGGACGAAACAGGAACTTAACGGAGAAGCGAATAAACGGGCGGACTAGCATACTACTAATACTGCTCATGGGACTCTCCTTGATTCTAACACTCGCCGCTTACTGGCCTCTGTGAGCAGCTTATAACGTGAACGAACTACCGGTGATTGGTTCAGTATAGAGCCTATTCAACATAACCCGATTC
This sequence comes from Thiotrichaceae bacterium, assembly GCA_041940025.1. Lineage (GTDB taxonomy): Bacteria > Pseudomonadota > Gammaproteobacteria > UBA5859 > UBA5859 > UBA5859. The sequence continues at coordinate 415,755 of JBGTSY010000001.1, forward strand.
TGTTCTCAGATGCAAATGCGGCGATACTTTGACAAGCGAAAAGTGATGAGGAAGAGCTATGTCTTCATTAGGAGCCTGATCTGATCGGCACCGGTTGCCACTGGATTGTCTTAGTTACTGATCTAAATGAATGACACTCGATTCTTGGCGTTGAATTCTAATATTTTTGATAATTAAGCACTTATCATGTATCGAGCTAGAATCATTTGGCTGACAACAGTGGTCTTGCCGGGCAAATTCAAAGATGTAGAAATGGCCGTGCCAAGGTCTTTATTCGGACAAAGTGCTAGCCTCTAGGTCAGATGGTTTGTACCATTAGAGAACTTACTTTTTTAGTGAATAATTATAAATTGATATGTCTACCACCGAACCGAACCCATTAACAGCCAGTACTGTGTATCCCGCAATTCGCCAACTACTGGAAGATTTGGAGCATTTGATCCTTGGCCAGCGGCAGTTACTACAGCGTATGCTCATTGCATTGTTAGCCGATGGTCATTTGCTTGTACAGGGCGCGCCCGGCTTAGCGAAAACCCGAGCGGTCAAATTATTGGCGGATCATATAGAGGGCGATTTTCAGCGGTTACAATTTACTCCAGATCTATTGCCAGCCGATCTGACCGGTAGCGAAATCTACCAAAGGGATGAGTCTAATTTTGTTTTTCAACCGGGCCCACTCTTTCACCATTTTTTGTTAGCAGATGAAATTAACCGCGCACCCGCAAAGGTTCAATCCGCCCTATTAGAAGCGATGGCAGAGCGCCAAATTAGTGTCGGTTGCCATACATATAGTTTGCCTGAGTTGTTTTTGGTCATGGCGACGCAAAATCCGATTGAACAGGAGGGTACTTATCCGTTACCCGAGGCACAAATGGATCGTTTTTTAATGCAGGTTAATATCGATTATCCAAACGCAGAAGATGAACGGGCAATTTTACAATTGGCTCGAAACGAGTCGGCCAAGGGCATGATGAGCATAAAGCCCATTAGCCAAGTTAGTCAGCAGACCATCTTTAAGGCCCGTCAGGAAGTACTAAAAATATTTGTGGCACCTGAAGTGGAAGCCTACATGGTGCGCTTGGTGCACTGTACGCGGAATCCGGGGCGACTGCTTTCAGACTTTGATAGATGGATCCGATTTGGTGCTAGCCCTAGAGGCTCAATCGCATTGGACAAATGTGCCCGTGCCCATGCCTGGTTAGAGGGCAGGCAGTTCGTGACCCCCCTAGATGTGCAGGTTATTGCCAAAGATGCGTTGCGCCATCGCCTCATTTTGTCGTTTGATGCCGAAGCTTCTGGAATGAGCGCAGATGAGTACATACAAGCTCTTTTGGAAAAACTTCCGGCACCGTAAGAAGATAAGTATGTTGGGGTTTCGCTCAAAACGAATGCGAGTCATGCATCAACAGGCTGAATTGAATCGTTCTCCCTTAGGGTGTTCTGTGTCAGATTTGGCGGCTTTACGTGCAGTTGGTCAAACGCTACCTTTGAAGCAATTTAAACGTATCTTGGCGCAACGCCCTGGCCACCATAGTTCTCCTTTTTTCGGCAGAGGCATGGATTATGAATCTTCCCGTCCTTATCTAATGCATGATGATGTGCGATCCATAGATTGGCGCATGAGTGCACGACGGGATGAACTGTATGTAAAAGTGAATCGAGAGGAGCGAGAACGTCCCATATTAATATTAGTGGATCAAAGCAACAGCATGCATTTTGCGACGCGTGGCGCGTTAAAATCTGTACGCGCGACTCAGACTAGCGCACTCTTGGCATGGGCGGCGTGCGCACAAAATGAAAGGATCGGTTGCTGGTGTCTCAGAGCCGGTGGGCTTCAGGAAACCATGCCAAAAATGGGTGAAGAAGCACTGGCCAACATGTTCAGTCAGATCCATTTTTTTGTGCCGGAAAAATTTGTTTTTGAACCAACCAAAACACATCACTTTGATGCGGCTATTCATCGTCTGCAACAACGGGCTGCGTATGGAAGTTTAGTGTTCATTCTGAGTGACTTTTATCAACTGTCCGATAGGGTTGCGCAACGATTCATTCAGTTGGCGCAGCATTCAGATGTGGTGCTTATTCTTTTTTATGATCCAATGGAGCAAAGCCTGCCCCCGGATGAGTATTGTTATTTTTCAGACGGTAAAGATTTTATTGCGGTTGATTCACATGGGTTGGAGAATCAACAGTTATATGCAGCTTCAATGCAAGCTAGATTGAAAGGTTTGGAGTATTTAAACAAGCAAAAAGGTATCGTCAGCCTTTTAATGAAGACCGATGAATCGCCATCGCTTGTGTTGGCGAATAAACTGATTAAAAAAGCAGACGATGCCGACTTCGAACCATTAGCATCAAATGCGTAATCTAAGATGACAAATGAATTAAATTCACTACGTGACATACATTATCCTGAGCCTATAGGCTGGTGGCCCTGGCCATTAAGTTGGTATTTAATTTTAGCAGTACTTTTATTGACTATATTGACAGCTTATCTGTTTATTGTGGTCTATAAAGGTCGAGTGTTACGACGTACTAAAAAACAGATCAAACAAGCCTATGGTTCGTTTTTACAACACCAGGATAGGAGATTGTTAGCTGCAGAAATTAACGTCGCACTACGAGGTTACGTTTTATATTATTTTCCTGCCACACTTGTGGCTTCAATGACTGGCATGCAATGGATCAAGTTTTTAAATGAAGTGGTGAAGCAGCCTGTTTTTGCAGTGACTGATGATGAGCCTTTAGCACAAGGACCCTATAATCCTAATCTTGTTTATTCCGAGACCGAATTATTGGCAAATACCACCGACTGGTTGAAACAGAAGCCGCGCCCTAAGAATGAACATAAAATTTGGCATCGAGCATTATGGTTCACTGGGCGTTAGTGGCTGTCTTTATTCTGTTGCCCATGCCACTAGTGGTCAGGCGATGGATGCGCGCCATACCACCGCCTAATCGTTCAGCATTAATAGTGCCTCATTTTGTCGAATTGGCACAGCAGAGTTATGCCGATAGCGGCATTCGCCGCAAACGAAAAATTCTCCTGGCAAGTTTATGGTTGATTTGGATCGCTCTTGTTTGCGCGGCCGCCCGACCTCAATGGCTGGGTGAACCGGAGGCCATTCCACTGACAGGGCGGGATCTGATGGTGGCACTCGATCTTTCCGGTAGCATGGAGACAGTTGATTTTTCTGTGGATGGATTTCAAGTCACCAGACTCGATGTGGTTAAATCAGTATCGGATGAATTTATTGCTAGAAGATATGCAGATAGGATCGGGTTGATTTTGTTTGGCAGTCAGGCCTATTTGCAGACACCACTCACTTTTGATCGCGATTTGGTGCGATACATGCTGAATGACACCTCAATTGGTCTTGCTGGAAAACAGACCGCCATTGGAGATGCCATAGCCCTCGCCGTGCAGACAATCGAGCAACACCATGCGTTGCATCGCGTTTTGATTTTGCTCACTGATGGTCGCAATACTGCTGGGAAATATAGTATCGAGGAGTCTATTGCCCTAGCGAGAGGAGCGAATTTAAAAATATACACTATTGGTATCGGCGCAGACGTCACCTCGACAGAAACCTATTTGGGGGAAGGGGCACACAATCCATCTGCAGAATTAGATGAAGCAACACTTACACGCATTGCCAGGGCAACGGAGGGGAAATACTTTCGTGCGCGTAATACAGTAGGATTAGAGGAGATCTATGAACTATTAGATTCACTAGAACCGTTGCCGGCAGATGTAGATCATTTTCGTCCAGTCACCGAATTGTATCCATACCCCTTAGCATTTGCGCTTTTGTTAGCCACCTTGTTGGGGTTCTATTTAACTCACGGTGATGTCTGGATAAGGGTTAGGACAAGAATAATAAACTAAGTATGTTAGAAGAATTTCATTTTTTAAGATCTGAGTTATTGTGGTTAATTTTACCCGCTCTCTATTTCGCTTGGCGCGTGTGGCATCTGACCAGTATGAATCATATTTGGAGTCAGTGGCTGGACACACCATTTGCCGATAGATTTGTCATCAAGCAGGCCGGATCTAACGTCAAGCCGCTTTCTGCCCTTCTGTTGTTGCTCGGTTTGCTGTTGGTGTTTGCCGTTGCCGGGCCAGCTTGGGAAAGGTTGCCCAATGCCGCCTATAAGAGTGAACAGACCCTATTTTTTCTCTTCGATCTGTCTGCATCTATGAGTCCACAAAACAGTTATCCGAGTCCTTTATTCGATGCCATCAACACTTTAAAAATATTACTTAGTGAAGCCAAAGAAGGTCAGTTTAGTTTAGTTGTTTTTAGCGGTGACGCCTTTATGTTAGTCCCTCAGACGAAGGATCCAGCGGTTATCGATCTGTTAGTAGATGGGTTAACACCCGAATTGATGCCGTTGCAGGGGGATCGTCTGCAACCCGCACTGCAATTGGTTCATGACTATATTCAATCTGCTTCAGTCGATCATTCAACTATGGTTGTGATTTCTGATGGTGTGGAAGATGTCGAAGAGGCACTGCCTTGGTTGCATAAATTGACTGCATTGGGGATGCAAATTGCCACAGTAGATGTATGGCGTCCCGGTGTGAATGCGCCACTCTCATCGTCAGCGGAGAAACAATCTATTTCCAGAATATCGGCCGCCGTTAACGGTGTCAGTATCGATTCAAACAGCGCTCCTGATGATTTACTGGCCTTGCTGACACCAAAGGTAGATAGATCGATAGATGATGAAGAGTCACAACATCACACCATAAGGTGGCAAGATCGCGGTGCACTGTTGGTGTTACTCACCTTGCCAATAGTTTTATACGGATTTCGACGTGGACTCATTGTGAGTTGGTGTGTGGTTTGTTTATCGATCGTGACCATGAATATGACAGTGGTGTCATCGGCCTGGGCTGGCGAGGGATCGGTGCCCTGGTGGCGTCACAAAAATATGCAAGCTCAGGAATTGCTCACCTTAGGCGCTTATGAGCAAGCGGCACAACTATTTGAGGATCCGGCCTGGCGCGCCACAGCTCTGTACTTGGCGCAGCGTTATAGCGAAGCCGGAGCCGCGTTTAAACAACTAGAAACCGCTGATGGATTTTATAATGCTGGAAATGCATTGGCCTATAGTGGTCAATATGACAAAGCTTTCGATGCTTATCGTCGCGCATTAGCGATGGATCCCGGGCATGAAGACGCACAATTTAATATGGCAGTCATCGAAAGAGTGCTCGATAAACAGGAAGCCAAACAATTGCCTCCAAAGCAAAGTAATCAACGCGGTGCTGCAAGCGGTGCTTCTAGTGGAAAAAATGAGTCGAAAAATGGAATGAGTAAATCGACTGAAAACACACAAGGTGCCGGTCAACAAACCGAAGGCGAGACACAACAGGAGCCTAAAGATTCCGCGACTCAAGCGGGAAATTCCGATGATGATGTGACAGATGTCTCCGCTTTGGAAGCGGATAAAAAAGCAGAAACGCGCGCGGCATTAGAGGGTAAAACTGTGGAAAGTGCTACCCAGTTCTCTGGTCAAGCTGCCTTGACTGAACAGGGGAGCGCGCTTCGAGAAGATGAGTATCAACAAAAGATTGCAGAGATCCAATCTGATCCTGCCGGTTTAATCAGAAGAAAACTATACCGAGACTATCAGCAACGACAGTTAATTAGACAGGAGCAGCAGGGGCAATCTAAGATTGCCCCCGAATTAAAGTATCTTAACGTGCTGAATGGCCAGTGACTTTAACTTCCACTTTTTCTTCTTCAGCGAGGCCAGAGTAATATTTTCGTAGAATAGCGAGTACTTCGGGACGGCTGAATTCTGGCGGCACTTCATCTCCTTCCGATAGCATTTTTCTGAGTTTACTACCGGATAACAGTAATCTATCTTCTGCTGCATGCGGGCAGGTTTTCATAGAAGCCATGCCACCGCATTGATAACACCAGAATGTCCAGTCAATTTTCAAGGGTTTAGTTAACAGTGCATCCGCGGGGATCTGATCAAAAATCTGCTGTGCGTCAAAGGGGCCATAAAAATCCCCTACCCCTGCATGATCTCGACCAACAATCAGGTGGGAACATCCATAATTTTGTCTAAATAATGCATGTAACAGCGCTTCCCTGGGACCTGCGTAACGCATATCCAGTGGGTAGCCGGACTGTACAATCGTTTCTTGCCGGAAGTAATTATCAGTCAGTGAAGAAATTGCCTGGGTGCGGACTTCTGCGGGAATGTCGCCCGGTTTGAGTTTGCCTAACAGAGAATGAATCATTACCCCATCGCAGATTTCCACGGCGATTTTAACCAAATATTCATGGGAGCGGTGCATGGGATTTCGTGTTTGAAATGCAGCAACAGTGTGCCACCCCTTCTGTTCAAAAAGGGTTCGGGTTTCACTGGGCGTCATATAGAGGCCGGCATACTTTGAAGGAAACTCCCCTTCACTTAGCACCTTAACCGGTCCTGCTAAATTCACTTCTTTTTGCGCCATGACCATCTTTACCCCTGGGTGGGCTTCGTCTGTGGTGCCAAACACAGTTTGGCATTCATGGGCCTTATCTATGGTGTATTTTTCGGTGACTTGCATGGTGGCCATCAGCTCACCAGTCTCTTCGCTATATAGGGCGATTTCACTATTCAAATCAATCGAATCAGCAGTCTGTTGATCGGTAGATAGAGTAATTGGAATTGGCCAGAAGACTCCGTTCGATAGCTGTAAGTTATCGCATACACTTTGCCAATCTTGTTGATTCATAAAGCCTTCTAAAGGTGTGAACCCCCCAATTCCTAGCATGATGAGATCACCCACTTCGCGAGATTGGAGTTCTACTCGCGGTAATGATGAGGCTTTTTGACGTTCTTGTTCCGATTCGTTGTTTGCCAGCATACGTGGCAACAGTTCGTCGGATCCATGAGGTGCGACTAACTTAGACATTTAGGTGCCCTTTTTTAATCAAAGAAGAGACATTCAGTAGTTTTTCACCGCCATTTTAGCATTATTTCTCTCTATTCTCTTAAGGAGCAATTAATCAGATTGAGGTTAAAGAGCAGCAGGAAAATGATGCTACTATGAAGGCAGCGTCATTTTTGATACTTTACCACCCCATCGATCTTTAGCTATCCTTAATTCTGGCTGGCTTCGACGTCAAAACCCCTATCTTTTCTAGGTCAATAAGTTGCTTGATTCATTTGGTCGTAAAATCGAATATCTACGCCTCTCGGTCACTGATAGGTGCGATCTTCGATGTCAGTATTGCCTGCCAAAAAAGTTTAATCATTTTTTGGAGCCTAAGTCATGGCTCACTTTCGATGAATTAGAGCGTGTTGTTCGCTTATTCTCTAAGCTGGGGGTTCAAAGAATTCGGCTCACCGGTGGTGAACCCTTGACCCGAAAAAATATAGTTGAGTTGGCGCAACGGATTTCTGCCATTGAGGGAATAGCAGATCTCTCTTTAAGTACCAATGCAATGCGCTTGCAACACTTAGCTAAACCTTTAAAAGCAGCGGGTGTGTCGCGAATCAATATTAGTTTGGATACCTTGGATGACGCCAGTTTTCAACATCTTACCGGAGGGTTGTTGCATAAAGTCATGTCGGGTATTGAGGCTGCTCGTGAAGCAGGCCTGTCGCCAATTAAAATCAACATGGTGTTAATGAAAGGGGTCAACGATCACGAAGTAGATCAAATGGTTGACTTCTGTATCGAGCGCAATCTCACGCTACGCTTGATTGAAACCATGCCAATTGGTGGACCTGGTCTTGAGGCAACGTCCCAATACGTGAGTTTGAAGTCGATAGAAAACCACCTGGCGAAAAAATTTTCCGCCGTTCCTGGGCAGATGCCAGGGGGTGGGCCCGCAAGGTATTTAAGAGTAAATGAGAGCGAGGCGCACATCGGATTCATTACACCAAAGTCTCAACATTTTTGTGAGACCTGTAATCGCGTGAGACTCACGGCGGACGGCCAGTTATATTTGTGTTTGGGTCAAAATGATAAAGTGGACTTAGCGGCACCGCTGCGTGCTGGTGCAACAGACGCACAATTGTTCGAGTTATTAGAACAAGCCATTTTGGCTAAACCTGAAAAGCATGAGTTTAATGAAAAGCCGTATCAAGTGCTGAGGTTTATGTCCTCCACAGGCGGTTAGAACTGCTGTTGTTATCAACCTGTTTTTTAAGGGTCAACTAGCTGTTTCCCTTTGGCGTCAGTATTCGATCCACCAATTCCAAATCCTGTTTAGAAAGTGTGCCGATAGTGAAGCTAATGCCTAATAACTGCATTAAGTATTGGTATTGAGCTTGCGCATGATTGGTTTGTGCGCCATATAACCTCTGCTGTGCCGCTAATACATCGCCGGCGGTGCGTTGACCGACCTCAAAACCTAACTCGGTGGAGGCTAACAATAATTCTGCTGATCGCAAAGATTGTCTAAAGGCTGATACCTGACGTCGAGTTGCCTGTAAGTTTCTGGCGGCTTCTTTCACTTGCCTTGGTATGGTTCTTTCCAAATGAACCACATTTTGATGGGCGGCTTCACGATTACCGATGGCTTCTTTAATCTCTGCTGTTCTCAAGCCGCCGGTAAAGAGTGGCAGCTGTCCATTAATACTGTATAGGGTGGCGTCGGAGTCAGAGGGACTGCCGAAGGCGCTGTCATTTTCAGAGGATTCAGTATAACTCGCATTCAAGGAGATCACTGGCAGTCTTTTGGCCCGGAGTCGTGCCACCTCTTTTTTGGCAACCTGATGACCGATACGCGCCAAATTCAGTTGACCATTCGCTTTTCTAGCCACCTGCACAAGCTGTTCAGCGGCAGGGATTTGTATGGATGTGTCATTTAAATCCAACTCGCCTTCGAAGCTGGGGATCTCACCCGGCTCCTGACCAATGAGATCAGCAATCTCATAATATTTGTTTTGTAGATTGGTCTCTATAGTGACTAGGCGCGCGTAAATCAGATCATAGGCAGCTTGTGCTTCGTGTTTATCGGTGATGCTGGCGGCACCCACCTCAAAGGCCGCTTCAGCTTTATTTTTTTGTTCTTCAATGGCATTCCTCTCAGCGTTTGCTAACTTTAATTCATCTTGGGTGATCAAATATTCCAAGTAAGCCTTACCCACTCGGAATAATAAGTCTTGTTCGGCAAGTTGATACTCTAATTTGGCTTGCTGCTGCAACGCCCCGGCCTGAGAGAGTAAATAGACTGACTGAAAATTGATGGGCTGACTCAAGGATAGAGTCACTGAGTTGCTGTTGTATCTCAGTTCATTTTTGAACGCTGAGTTGATATCAAAGGCATTGGGACTGGAAGGTGCAGAGGACTCTCTTTCGAATTCTATATCATTTAGAGTGGTGTTACCGACCAAATTTAACTGCGGCATGATGACGGCGCGGCTTTTTGCGCCGATGGTTAATTTGGCATCTAAAGTCGCCTGAGCGGCTTTTAGTTTTGCATCGTGCACAAGAGATTGCTCATATATATCTAATATAGAAGCTGACGAGTTAGTATTGGCGCCCAGACATAAGCTGCTAGCAAGCAGGAATGGAAGTACGTTTTTATAGTTGTTTTTCACTTAAAATCTCTCTAATTATAAATTGTCTATTCTTGTTTCTGCGCATAGGTAGGTGTCCCGCCCGAAGAAGCAGGTGCGCTTTTCTGATTTCTAATCTTAAAGTTCTCAAGAAGAGAATAAGCGCAAGGAACGACTAATAATGTCAATAGGGTAGAGCTGAGCATGCCACCAATCACTGCTACCGCCATGGGGCCGTTGGTCTCGGCGCCGGCACCTAAACCGAGTGACGCTGGAAATAGAGCTAGAATAATGGTCATAGAGGTCATTAACACCGGGCGCATGCGATGAGGGCACGCTTCTAACAGAGCCTCGTCTATAGCCATGCCCTGTTCACGATATTGGTTCGTGAGATCGACAAGAAGGATTGAATTCTTCGCGACCAATCCAACGAGCAGTACAAAACCTATCATTGAATACATGTTAATTGTATGGCCAGTAAAGTAGAGCAAATAGACTCCACCCACGACTGCCAAGGGTTGAGCAATCATCACTATCGCCGGTTGTGTAAAGGAATTAAACTGACTTGCCAGTACCATATATACCAGGATCAAGGCCAAAGAGAAGGTCAGTATCATATTTGCGACTGTTTCTTCAAACGAGGATGCCTGACCAATCAGGTCAATGGAATATCCTGGTGGTAATAATTCATTCGATACCTCATCGAGAATTTTAGTCGCATCCGATAAAGGCATATTGGGATCGGCGTAGTAGGTCGCGGCATACTTAAGATTATGACGGGGAATGGCGGAGGGCCCAATGTTTTCAACGAATTCTGCAATAGAATCTAGTCGCACCATTTCTCCACTTCTTGAACTGAGATAGATATTTTTTAAATCTTCAGGCCCCCGCAAGTCGCCTTGCTGTGCTTTTAGACGCACGTCATAACGTTCACCGTCTCCCGGCTCGTCATTGTATTTAGCCACATCGAAGCCGCCCGCCAAAACATTCACGGTAAAGGCGATGTCTCTTGCGCTAATTCCCAAATTGGCGAGTTGTTCTCGTTCCAGCGTCGGGCGAACTTGAGGTAAGGAGATTTGTAGGTCGCCATCGATACGGCCAAATCCAGGATAACTTTGTAGTTTGTTGACAATCTTGTCACCCACAGCGGCGACTTTGTCTAAGCTATATCCACTGACGACAAACTGTAATGGTTCCCCGCGAAAACCGCCGAACGGGCTGACATTGGATACGAAACTACGCACGCCGGGAATTTGAGAGAGTTCTTCATTGAGCTGCGCTTGTAACTCCCATTGTTTTTGTTCTCGATCTTCTCTACCGCGCATGGTGATGAATACGATCCCGCTGTTGACCTCTTGGGTTTGACCCAAACCGATGGCAGAAAAATAGGTGCCGATGGAATCGCGATGACGTTCCAAGATCTGTTCAATCATTTGCAGTCTTTGTGCTGTATACCCGATATCGCTTCCCAACGGGGTTTTAAAGGTTATCATCAACTGGCCTTCATCAATCTTCGGCATGAAGCCTTTACCCATTTGCTGGAAGGGAACACAACTGGTTGCCACTACCACGAGACTAACCAGCATCACTTTGGCTCTGTGTTTTAAACCAAATTTGATAAATCTCCTATATGCCTGTTCCATGGAACGAAACATATTTTCCAGAGCGTTATATAAGGTACCGTGGGTTGCTTGCACTTTTAAGAATCGTGCACATAACATTGGCGTGAGCGTAATGGCAACAAAGAAAGACGCCATGATGCCGAAGGTGACCACTACTGCGAATTCGCGGAAGAATTCTCCAATGATTCCAGTCATAAATATGACTGGACCAAAAATGGCCACCAAAGTCATGGTTGCAGCGAAAATGGCAAAGAACACTTGGTTACTGGCTTTAATGGCAACTTCGCCGGGATCCTCTTCGGGGTTATCTTCGCGGTGACGGAAAATATTTTCCAGCACCACAATAGAATCGTCTACTACGACACCGATTAACAACAACAGCGCCAGCAGGCTCATGGTATTGAAGGTGTAACCAAGACCGAACATTACCGCGACTGCGGCTAATAGTGAGACAGGGATTGCGAGAGAGATAATGATGGTGCCGCGACCACTCTTTAAAAACAGCAGTACTACCAGCCCAGCGAGAATGGTGCCTAGAATCACATGTTCGTATAAGGCACTCACTAGCTCTTTGATGATTCTTGCACTATCGGTAGCGATTTTGACTTCCAGGCCTGCAGGGAGTTGCGGACGAATTTCCTCATTCAATCTTTTTGTGACTTCATTTGCAATGGCAACAGTATTGCTGCCAGCGACCTTAATGATGCCTAACCCTACGCTAGGTTTGCCATCAAGTTGTGCCAATTGTCTATAATCTTCAAGTCCATCCACCACATTTGCAACGTCTTTGAGGCGAATATTCAAACCACCCCGGTTAGCGATGATTAGGTTGGCTAGTTCGTCAGTATCATGAAATTCCAAATCCATACGTATCAGGTGTTCCGCACCATCTGCACTCAGAAAGCCGCCTGGAAACTGTATATGAGAGGTTTGAAACGCACCTATCACATCCTGAGTGGTGAGTCCGTAGGCAGATAGTCTCTTAATATCAATCTCTGCTCGAATGACTCTCTGACGGCCACCGCCCATTGTGATCTGACCGACGCCGTCGATATTTTCTAAACGTTTCTTAATAATGTTTTCTGCATACTGATTCAGTTGCTGCAGGGTGCGATCACCCTGTAGTACCAGCCACATGATAGGAAATGCATCGGGGTCCACTTTGGCCACAATGGGTGTTTCAGCGTCGGTGGGCAGGTTGTTGATCACCTGATTGATCTTAGCCTGTACTTCGTTAAAGGCTACGTCGACATTCTTATCGATGTCAAAGCGAACCATGATTTGTGACACACTAGGAGAAGAGGTGGAACGTAACTCGTCAATTCCTGGGACACTATTGACAACTGATTCTAGTAAGTTTGTGACACTGGAATCGATAATTTCCGGACTCGCCCCCGGTAGGATTGTAGTCACGGTAACCATGGGAAAATCGATGGCAGGAAACTGTGCGACACCGATTCGATCCATACTGATGGCGCCGAAGAGAATCAGTGCCGCACTGAGCATGTAAGCTAAGACATATCTTCTTACGGAAATTTCAGGCAGTGTCATTGTATCGCCTCCTGAACGCGAACTTGTGCCTCATCGCTCAAAAATCCAGCGCCGTCTAACGCGATTTGTACGTTTTTATCAAGACCACCGATGATTTCAATTTTGTCATCAATACGTACACCCGTTTGCACAACTTTTTGTTGCGCGACGCCATTTTCGATCACGTAGACTACCCGTCCCGCAGGTCTCAGCACGACCGATCTTAACGGGACTAGTAGTGCTTCTGCTCTTGCTTCAATGATAACTTCGCCTTGCACACTGGCGCCCGGCCGCCAGTTGCCGGGATTGTTAAATTCAGTGATCACCTGTAATGCGCGGTTGCCAACGTTAATATTCGGTAGAATTTCGCTAATTGTTCCTTCTGCTATTTGGCCTGGCGCGGTATCTGTGGTTAAGCGTACAGTTTGTCCGACCTTGAGCGAGGTGCTGAGGGTCTCAGGAAAATTTAATTTCGCCTGAAGCAGTTCGTCGGTGCTGATTTCAAACACACCTTGACCCATGGCGACAAAATCCCCCACTGAGATCTTCCGATTGTCCACAACGCCGTTAACCGGGGAACGAATCGCAGTCTTTTTGATCTGTTCATTAACTTGAGCTAATTGGGATTCTGCAGAATTGAGCGCTGCAGATTGAGCGGCAAATTGTGCTTCCGCCTCCTCTAACATGGCCTCCGAGATAAAATTCTGCTCTACTAATTTTTGATTTCTGGCAACTAAGCGATCTAGATTGTTCACGATAGCTTCCAGGCGTTTTACGTTGGCTTGCGCGGCATCCCGTCGCAACTCTAAATCTTTGGTATCCAATTGCGCCAGTAGTTGACCTCGTTTTACGGTTTGCCCTGCATCCACGTATATTCGAATCACCCGACCTGTTGCTTCGGCACCAATTTTAGGTGAGGTTTTGCTGGTGATCTGGCCGATGCTGCTTTCTATCACTTCGACAGGACCGATAGTTGGTTCAGCCAAGGTGATCAAAGTAGCGGAAATGGACTCATCCACAGCCCCATTGGCTTCAGAATCATTCCCACACCCTGTCAGTGTGAACACTCCTGGTAGGCAAACTGTCGCTAAAAGGAATAGTTGAGGGATGGAATTAAATTTTTTCATATTTTTTACTTTCATATTTTCGTTCCAATGGAACCGAATTATTCTTCTAAAATTCCATATAAAATTGTGTTTGCGACGTTCTCACAATAGCGATCGGGGCTGTCAGCGAAAACAATGTCTGGAAAATGGCTAAAAAATTCATGGGCCTGAAAAAAGAACACATTGCTGCCGATGAGGAGCGTTGCCACTAATGCAGGATCCACCCCCTCTTTGATTTCGCCTTTTTCCTGAGAACTTTTTAAGATCTGCACTAAACGGGAAAAATTTTTAGCAAAGGTATTTTTGGCAATTTCTACTGTGGCGCGCTGCCCTTTTTTCTGTAACTCCCTTAAGGTCAACTGTGTAATGACACTATTACGCATTAATTGTTTCAAGTGTGCACGAGTGTAGCGAGGAATTTGTTCCTTCGCATGACCGCTACTGCTATCCATTTCTTCCAATAAGCGTGTCATCTCTTCACATGCCTTTTTTAGTATGGCGCCATATAGATCACTCTTACTTTTAAAATGGTGAAGAATATTGGCTTTGCTCACCCCCGCCTGTTTGGCAATCTGGCTGAGCGACACACTGTCAAAATCCTGCTGAGCGAATAAAGTTTCCGCTGCGGCTAGGATCCTTAATTCGCCGTCATTGTGAATATGGGTGACCATAGAGCCTGCCATGTAAAAAATTAGTGAATGTTGAGAACAAATAGCCCGGCTTATTTTTTATCGCTGTCTGACCGGGCGGTCAGTATATAGGTTCTGCTTCGTTAGGTCAAAAAAATCCCCCAGTTAGGGGGATTTGTTATCGACAATAAATTTGGCAAACTACTTAAGTGACAATTTTCGCGAGAATCAGTCGAACCTAAAGTTAAGTCATCGCACTACGAAGTTTTTTAATTGCGTTTTCTTCTATTTGGCGAATGCGTTCGTGAGAGACGCCATATTTGCCAGCCAGATCTTTTAATGTGGCTTTTGGTTCCTTTAACCAACGAGATTCGATAATGTCTTTTGATCTCTCGTCTAGTCCATCCAATGCGCCAATTAAACTACTTTGATGTTGTGTTTGAAGCTCTTCCGTGGCCACTAAGTCACTAGGTTCATAGCGGATATCTGCTATGGTGTTGATGGGGGCTGAATAGTGTTCTTCATCTTCATCTGAAAACGCGTCGAAGCTGTTGTCACGACTGGAAAGCCGGGACTCCATTTCAAACACGTCCCCCATGCTGACGCCTAGTTCATTGGCAATTAGTTCTGCTTCTTCTTGATTTAGCCAGCCAAGATCTTTCTTACTGCTACGTAAATTAAAGAATAATTTACGTTGAGCCTTGGTAGTTGCCACCTTGACCATTCTCCAGTTACGCAGCACGAATTCGTGAATTTCTGCTTTAATCCAGTGGACTGCATAAGAGATGAGACGGACATTCGCTGCGGGATCGAAGCGTCTGACGGCTTTCATTAAGCCAATATTGCCTTCTTGAATTAAGTCAGCCAATGGCAGTCCATAACCAGAATAGTTTCTGGCAATGTGGACGACGAATTTTAGGTGTCCTAACACTAGTTGACGTGCGGCATCAAGATCTTGTTCTTCATGCCATTTTATGGCGAGCTGACGTTCTTCTTCAGCTTCCAATACGGGAATAGCGGCAATGGTTTGTAAGTAGCTATCCAGGCTACTAGATTGAACAACCGGCACATTGTACGTGCTTGTTAGTGTGCTCATATGTCTCTCCCTACAGCTAAATGAGTCGTTCATTTTAGCACTCCATCGGAAAGAGTGCTAAAAAATTTAGCACTCTAATACCAAGACTGCTAAATTAAGCACGTATTTAATGTCTAGATGGTTCCATTTGCCGGGTGACAACATTTAACTCACTTCAGATACTATCGATCGCGGAAAGATGGCTGGAAAAAGCTGCCCAGGCCCCCACAAACCCAACTGCGGAGCCGGTCGCCAACAGGAGGAACACCATCTCCGCAGGTACCAATCCAGTAGGTGGTTGAAAATTATATATATTTGATAAATATCGCAATGGTGGCACCAACCAAGCTACGATTATGCTGAGCGCCACCCAGCTAAAGGTGGCGCCTAAAAATCCGTACAAAAAGCCAATATATAGGAAAGGCCGTCGTATAAAGGGATCCGTTGCACCCATTAATCGGCTAATTTCTATTTCGCTCTTTTTATTTTCGATGGCTAGTCTAATGGTGTTACCGACAACGAATAACACGGCTAAAGCTAACAAGATATTAACGATAAAACCGATTCGATTGGCAATGAGCACCATTTTAGCGAATCGTTCGGCCCATTCAATATCTATCCTAACTGAATCCACCCCTTCAATAGACGACATCTGTTTTCGTAATTCGAGGAGCTGAGGTTGACTGATGGGTGTTTTTGGGGTGATCACCAAGGTGGCGGGTAGAGGATTGTTGGGTAGTTTCTCAACGACCGCAGACAAGCCGGTGCGTTCGGCAAATTCTTTTAGACCTTGTTGTGGCGAGATATAGTCTACATTTTTTATTTCTGATCTTTTTTGAATGGCTAGACGTAAATCTAAGGCGGCGCTTTCAGACATATCCCGAGTCAGAAACAACGCCAAATTGTAATTGCTGGCCAGGTTGTTAGAGGCCGACTGGGCAGTGCTGAGACCAATATGCATTAGGGTAGGCTGTAGTAAAACCACGGCGATTGTAAGGATGGTGAGCAGACTGGCGATGGGGTTCCTGAGAATATCACCAATACTGTTTAAGGCCACTCTGAGATGATCCAATAGATATGGGCTGAGAGTGGTATGCCAAAAAGAGGATTTTTTGTTCATGAGGCAGCCACTAGTGACGGAGTGTCTGGCTCTTGGATGCCACCTTTTTGATCTGCTATTAAGCGTCCCTCGGCCAATGTGAGTACGCGATAGGGGCGGTGCATTAATAGTTGATAATCATGGCTGGCAATCAACAAGGTGACCCCCACCTGATTTAGGTTCTCAAATAGTTTGATGATCTCCTTTGAGAGTTCGGGATCAAGATTACCAGTGGGCTCATCAGCCAAAATGATAGGAGGTTTATTTACCACTGCGCGGGCAATTCCCACCCTTTGCTGCTCTCCGCCGGAAAGTGAGAATGGGAATTTATTTTCTTTGTCCAACAGATTGACCAGATCCAAAGCTGCGTGAACCCGCCTCGGGATCTCCAAGCGTGGCACGCCCGATATCACCAGAGGGAGCGCCACATTATCGAACACGTTGCGATCGGGGAGTAAACGATGATCTTGAAAAATGACGCCGATACTACGTCGATAAATTGGAATTTGTTTGCAGGGGAGGGCCAGTAAATTGCCATTATCTACCCAAACTTCGCCCCTGGTTGGTCGCTCAAGCAGCGTGATTAAATTAAGTAAGGTTGATTTTCCAGCACCTGAATGGCCAGTGAGAAACACCATTTCTCCCTGTTCAATCTGTAAGTCTATGCCCACTAAGCCAAATTTACCGTCATTAAAACGTTTGGTGACCTGACGAAACTCAATCAATCCTGATTACCCAAGTTTAGGCAGCATCATCAAATAGTGCTGCAATGAAATTTTCCGAATTGAAAGGGCGCAAATCTTCCACGTCCTCACCCACACCGATAAAGCGGATGGGAATTTTGAACTGATTGGCAACGGCAAAAATGATGCCCCCTTTTGCGGTACCATCCAGTTTAGTTAAAGTGATGCCGGTCAAGCCTACGGCTTCATCAAACTGTTTTGCTTGAGAGATGGCGTTTTGGCCAGTGCCAGAATCCAATACTAACATCACCTCGTGGGGCGCATCAGGAATGGATTTGCTTATCACTCTCTTGACCTTGGCCAGTTCCTCCATCAAGTTGGATTTCGTCTGCAGGCGACCTGCAGTGTCGGCGATAAGCACGTCGATGCCTTTGGCTTTTGCCGATTCACAGGCATCGAATATCACTGACGCCGAGTCTGCACCTATATTTTGCGCCACCACTGGTGCTCCTAGGCGCCTTCCCCAGGATTGTAATTGTTCGATAGCCGCAGCGCGAAAAGTGTCACCTGCGGCAAGCATCACGCTTTTTCCTTGAGACTGAAGTCTTCGGGCTAGTTTGCCAATGGTTGTGGTCTTGCCCGCACCATTTACCCCAACCATGAGGATAATATAAGGTTTGCTTTCTTCAGGTAGCTCCAATGGAATGCTGCAAGGTGCTAGAATATTCGCTAGATCGCTTTTGAGTGTGGTGTAGAGCAGCTCTGGGTTTTGTAGCTCGTTGCGTTTTAATTTACTGTGCAAATCATCCACAATCATTTTGGTAGCATCTACACCCACGTCTGCCACCAGCAACTGGGTTTCTACTTGATCTAAAAGATCTTCATCGACAGATTGCTTACCGCGGATTAGTTCAGATAAGGTTTGACTTAAACTATTACGCGTTTTTGATAGGCGCTCCCGCAGCTTGGTGATTACGGAATCTTTGTTGTCTTTGGCTTTCTTTTTGCGTCTAAATCCGAACATCGGTTTGTATTTTTGGCATCCTAAAGGTTAATGGGAGGTCAATTAATTTGGTACTCTTAAAAGATAGATGATGCATTATCCTAGCTCAGAGCGATTATGAAGGAAATACGGTGATTCGAACATTCTTACTTAGTTTAGCAGTTTGTCTGCTTTTGCCCACGTCGAGCTTGCTCGCAGAGGATCACAGCACCGGTGGTGTACATGAATATCAATTGAAGAACGGTCTGAAGATATTAGTGAAAGAGGATCATCGGGCTCCGGTGGTGGCGTCAGAAATTTGGTACCGGGTAGGATCCAGCTATGAACCTGGCGGATTGACAGGCATTTCCCATGTGTTGGAGCACATGATGTTTAAGGGCACGAAAAAATATGGTCCTGGGGAGTTTTCAAAAATCATTTCCAGTTTAGGAGGACGTGAAAATGCTTTTACCAGTTACGATTACACCGGTTACTTTCAATTATTAGAGCGCAGCCATTTGCAAACCAGTTTCAAGCTCGAAGCGGATAGAATGCGCAATCTCCTACTGGACCAAGAGGAGTTTAAAAAAGAGATTGAGGTGGTTAAGGAAGAGCGCCGACTGCGTACTGAAGACAATCCCAGCGCTTTGACTTACGAACGCTTTGTGGCCGCGGCATATGTTTCTAGCCCGTACCAACAACCAATTATTGGTTGGATGGACGATCTCAATCACCTTAAACTCGAGGACATTGAAGATTGGTATGACCAATGGTATGCGCCAAACAATGCGACCCTGGTGGTGGTAGGAGATGTGCAGCCAGAGCAGGTACTGAAGCTTGCGAAAAAGTATTTTGGGCGCATTAAAGCTCGGGAACTACCCGCAATTAAACCACAACGGGAAGTCACACCATTAGGAGAGCGCCGAATTCAGGTGCGAGTGCCAGCAAAGGTACCGATTTTGATGATGGGTTATCAGGTACCGGTCTTAACCACTGCAAAAGAGGAGTGGGAGCCCTACGCATTAACCGTATTGGCGGCGGTATTAGATGGGGGTGCCAGTGCGCGTTTTGCCAAAGAATTAATTCGCGGTCAGCAAATCGCGGCCAGCGCTGGGGCTGGATACAACATGGCTGCCAGGATGGATAGTCTGTTTATGTTTGACGCCGTACCGGCGCCCGGTAAAACCGTAGTGGAAGTTGAAGAGGCCATCCTCAAACAGATTGCGCAGCTGAAGAGTGAATCTGTTTCCGCTGCAGAGCTGGCGCGTATCAAAGCCCAGGTCAGGGCTGAAGACGTCTATCAACAAGACTCCATCTATTATCAGGCGCGTCTGCTCGGTAGCCTCGATTCTGTCGGTTTGGATTATCGTCTGATAGATTCTTACGCCGATCGAATTGAACAGGTGACAGCCGAACAGGTACGACAGGTGGCGGTCAAGTATTTGGTGCCTGACCGTTTGACAACCGCAGTCCTGCAACCCATTAAGTTGGATGCAGAGACCAAGACGAAAGAAAAATCATGAGCTTAGTGCAAGTCAATCGAATACGTGGGCTGGTAACATCTGTCTGCCTTCTATTTAGTTGTCAGCTGTATGCCATAGCAGCTA
This sequence comes from Thiotrichaceae bacterium, assembly GCA_041940025.1. Classification (GTDB taxonomy): domain Bacteria; phylum Pseudomonadota; class Gammaproteobacteria; order UBA5859; family UBA5859; genus UBA5859. The sequence continues at coordinate 435,610 of JBGTSY010000001.1, forward strand.
TCGAAGAGTGGCGCACCAGTAATGGCATGAAAGTGCTTTTTGTGGCAGCACCAGAATTACCAATGGTGGATTTTCGCATGGTGTTCCATGCCGGTAGCGTCAGGGATGGCACGCGTCTTGGTTTGAGTTTGATGACCAGTGCGTTGGTTGCCGACGGCACTGACAACCTAACAGCGGATGAGGTGGCTCAAGGTTTCGAATCTGTTGGCGCGGAATTCTATACCAGCGCAAGTAGAGATAGCGCAGTGGTGGGTTTACGCAGTCTGACAGATGCGAAATTGCTTCAGTCGAGCATCGCTTTAGCGCAAGAGTTGTTGTCGGCTCCAGCATTTCCCGAATCGGGGTTTGTACGGGTGCGCCAGCAGACTTTGGTGGCGATTCAGGCGAAGCAGCAATCTCCCTCTGCTATTGCCGGCATTAAATTGATGTCAGCACTCTATCAGGACCATCCATACGGTTCGCCTAAGGAAGGCACAGAGGAGACATTAATGGCATTGACGCCCGTAGATCTGAAGAATTTTTACCATCGTTATTATGTGGCTAAAAACGGTGTATTGGCCATCGTTGGAAATTTGACTTCGCAACAAGCTCGGCAGTTTGCACAACAACTTGCCAGCTCTCTAGGTACAGGAGAAGCGGCGCCGGCTATTGCATCGCCAAAGCCAGTTAATTCAGCGAAAGAAATTCATGTGGATTTTCCCTCTAGCCAAACCCATATTTTTGTGGCTCAGTTAGGTATGGCGATGAATGATCCCGAATATTTCCCTCTGTATGTGGGTAATCATGTATTGGGAGGAGGCGGATTTATTTCCCGACTAATGGAAGAGGTGCGCAGTAAACGCGGATTGTCCTACAGCGTGTATAGTTATTTTCAGCCAATGCAGCAAACGGGCCCATTCTTAGTTGGACTGCAAACCAAAAACACCCAGGTAGAGGAGGCGAAAAAGGCCATAGGCGATACCTTGAGCGAATTTCTAAAAGAGGGACCAACGCAAGATGAGTTGGAGGCCTCGATAAAGAATATCACCGGGGGATTTCCACTGCGTTTGGATAGTAATCGTAAAATAGTGGATCACCTTGCACAGATTGGCTTTTACGGACTGCCGCTGGACTATTTAGAGACTTTCAACGAGAAAGTGGAAGCAGTCACCATAGCCGATGTGAAGCAGGCATTAACACGATTGAACGTGAATAAAATGTTGACGGTGACCGTTGGCGGTAAACAGTAGTCACTTTTCCATTTTGGCGAGACAACATCAATTTCGAATCATCGCAGGCCAATGGCGAGGGCGCATTTTGTCTTTTCCCTCTGGAACTCAAGTTCGGCCGACACCTGATCGCGTTCGTGAGACCCTATTTAACTGGCTGGCAACCCACATTAAAGGAGCCAGATGTCTAGATCTGTTTGCTGGTACCGGTGCATTGGGGTTAGAAGCCTTGTCCCGTGGCGCAAAAGAGGTGGTTTTTGTTGAACAAGAGAACACTCTGGTGCAACAGTTGCGTCGGAATCTGGATTTAGTGAACTGTCACTCTGCAAGTGTGCGTCAACAGTCTGCGAACAGCTATCTTGGAAGTGCTGACGGTCAATTCGACCTGGTTTTTTTGGATCCTCCTTTTTTCAAGGACATAATATTGCCAACCTTAAATAAAATTTTAAATGCTGGTATTTTGTCCGAAAATCATCACGTCTATGTTGAATTGGAACAGCAATTTGACTTCACTCAACTACCTGCTGATTGGAGTCCTTTGCGCCAGCAAAAAGCAGGTCAAGTGGCCTACTCTCTGTTGCGGGCTGATTTGTCCGATTCGATTGTCTAAAATGGAGGCTGTTGTCATTTTCGGGAGTTGGTATGGGTTCTATCACGGCAGTCTATCCAGGCACATTTAATCCGATTACAAATGGACATGCGGATCTAATTGAACGTGCCAGCGGTCTGTTTGACCATTTAATTGTAGCGGTGGTGCAACGGTCCAGTAAAAATCCAATCTTTTCGCCAGAAGAGCGTATGGATCTGGCAAATTCAATTTTGTCTCATCTTCCCAATGTGGAAGTGGCCTGTTTTGATTGTTTGCTAATGGATTATGTGAAGCAACGTAACGCAAGAGTGATTGTTCGTGGATTGCGAGCCGTATCAGATTTTGAATATGAGTTTCAACTTGCCGGAATGAACAGGCATCTTATGGAGGGCGTGGAAACTCTATTTTTGACACCCTCAGAAAATTACATGTTTATCTCTTCCACATTGGTGAGAGAAATCGCCTCTTTTAATGGTGATGTGACACCTTTCGTGCATGCAAATGTGGCTCGGGCACTGGCTAAGAAGTTTCCTCCCAAAGCGGACGCGCTAAAATAAGTATGGCGTTATATATTACCGATGAATGTATTAATTGCGATGTTTGTGAACCTGAGTGTCCCAATCAGGCCATTTCCATGGGACCAGAGATCTACGAAATAGATGCGAATCTTTGTACTGAGTGTGTGGGTCATTTTGACCTGCCACAATGTGTAGAAGTCTGTCCGGTGGAGTGTATTCCGAAAGATCCCGAGCATGTGGAGTCTGAAGAAGAATTACAACAAAAATATCTAAAACTTAAAAATCTAAGTGAATGCCGATGAAGAAGACTATTTTATATCTTTTGCAGTTAATTTTGTTTTGCTGTATCAACCCATCGCTACACGCGAACCAGGCGCCCGGTGCGTTTGCCGTCGCAAGTGCGCATGAGTTAGCGACTCAGGCTGGCATCGACATTCTTAAAAAAGGAGGCAATGCTTTTGATGCCGCGGTGGCAGTCAGTGCGGCTTTGGCGGTAGTAGAGCCATCAGGGTCGGGTTTAGGTGGCGGTGGTTTTTGGTTGTTACATCAGCAACAAGAAGAGCGCAATATTTTTGTTGATGGTCGTGAAGCCGCGCCCGAAGCGGCGCACGAGAAAATGTATTTAGACGGATCTGGCAAAGTGATGACTGGTGCATCGAGAGATGGCCCATTGGCGGCAGCAATCCCAGGCGAACCCGCTGCATTAGTCCATATTGCAACGAAATATGGAAAGCTGCCTCTCTCGCAGTCACTTGAACCTGCGATCAAACTTGCCAAAGAAGGGTTTCCGGTGGATGGCCGGATGCTGCTATTGATGGGATTCCGTATCAACCAATTAAAAAGTAACGCAGGTGCCGCATCCATCTTCTTAGTTGATGGCCAACTGCCTAAACTGGGTGCACTTTTGATACAGAATGATCTTGCCAGTACATTGGAGTCAATTGCGCAACATGGTCGTGATGGTTTTTATAAAGGTGAAGTGGCAAAAAAACTAGTGCAGGGTGTACAGCAGGCCGGTGGGATATGGACCTTGGCAGATCTTGCAAACTATCAGGTACAAGAGCGGGAACCAATCACTATAGAGTTAGATGGATATCGTGTGGTATCAGCACCTCCTCCTTCTTCCGGAGGAGTTGCTTTGGCCACAATGCTGCAAATTTTATCTAATTATGATTTGCAAGCTTTGTCAGAAGTGGGCCAAACTCATCTAATTGTAGAAGCCATGAGACGTGCCTATCGAGATAGGGCGCAGTATTTGGGCGATCCCGATTTTGTGTCGATTCCTGTTGCTCGATTAACTCACCCCTGGTATGCGTCAGGTTTGAGTGCAACAATTCGTTTAGATAGAGCGACACCTAGTGTGTTGCTACCCGGCTATCAACGAAGCGCGAAAGGAGAGGACACCACTCATTTTTCGATTTTAGATAGTGAAGGTAATCGCGTGGCGGCTACCTTAAGTATCAATTTGCCATTTGGTAGCGGCTTCGTGTCAGAGGGCACAGGGGTATTGTTGAATAATGAAATGGATGATTTTGCCATTAAACCAGGCGAGCCTAATGCCTACGGCTTAGTAGGGGCAGAAGCCAATGCAATACAGCCGGGGAAACGCCCATTATCGAGCATGACGCCAACCTTCGTTGAAAGCGCGGATCGAATTGCAATTTTAGGCACACCTGGGGGCAGTCGTATTATTACTATGGTGCTGTTGGGCATCCTGGAGTATTTGGCGCACAAGCCTGCGGAACAGTGGGTGGAAAGACCGAGATTTCACCACCAGTATTTACCAGATAAAGTTTTTTATGAACAGCGGGCGTTCAGTGACTCACTGATTGGTGAGTTAACTGAGATGGGACACAAGTTGGAACCTTCTTTGCGAGAGTATGGCAATATGCAAGCGGTACTCTGGGATACCAAAACAAATAAAGTCACAGCCGCAAGCGATAGCCGAGGAGTTGGAAAGGCAGAGGTGATAGAAAAATAATCAGCGTTGATTGTAATCAGGACCAGTGCGATAAATTTATAATCAGATGTGAAAATCTAGGCCCCATTTCACAGCATAAGCCAGGCAGGGTTATGAGTTCTGTGACCTACTTTCAATAGGGATTGATTGGCTTAATGTGTGTTATCCAATCTGCTGTAAGTTTTTTCGTTCACTCAGCAAATGTCTGAGCGTATTTCTACAAGACTAAAACATTCAGCACTGCCTGAAGGTTGGCATCTGATGAGTGGGTTTCGAACCGGTTATTGTTTGTCACACTTAATTTCTGCGAGAACCCGCGGGAAGCCTAACCCTATTCCATGGATGACTAACTAGGACTCTGGATCCATCACAACAGGGATAAGATACGACTATAGTGCTCAGTTGGAAGTGAACGCGAAGGCTCAGCATGCACGAATATTAGATGCTTGGAGATTGTTTCTCACAGGAGATACAGATAATGACTAGGTAAAACCAGTTTCTAACATTATCGGTTTAGAGAGCTAGTGGACTCTGATGGGTACTATGATATTAGTGGTTATCGGCTCGGTTTTATTTGTCTACCTTGTTTTCTATGAGAAGGTGGCGAAGCTATCGTGAGATCCAGTGACTTCAATTTGTTCGGGAATTACAGTTGTTGGCAAAGGAGAATCTCCGCATAGTATCGAATTCGAAGTAGCGCTTATTAACGAAACTTTTTATCGGGAAAAAGCGATCTCTTATATGGATTCAAATTTTGTTTCAGAAAAAGTGATGTTTGTTTATAGCGTGTCAGAATAGCCTAAGAAGCAAAATCCTGCCTAATTTCACCTACCATCGGCAAACTTTCGGGTACAATATGGCTCTATGGATGTCTCTCATATATTAGATGGTTTAAATGACGCGCAACGCAGCGCAGTGACGGCGCCGGTTGATCAACACGGCCTAATACTGGCTGGTGCCGGATCGGGTAAGACACGGGTATTGGTTCATCGCATCGCTTATTTAGTTGAGGTGGAAAAGGTCTCACCTTACCGCATTCTTGCGGTGACCTTTACTAATAAAGCTGCTAAGGAGATGCGTCAGCGTACGGAACAACTGCTCGATCGAGGTGGTGATGGCTGGTGGATGGGCACCTTTCACGGCATTGCCCATCGTATTCTCCGGCAACATGCCGATGCAGCAAACCTGCCTGAGGGTTTTCAGATCCTCGATAGTGAAGATCAATTGAGAACAATCAGGCGTCTTTTAAAAACTCTTGAATTAGATGAGTCTAGATGGCCGCCAAGACAGATTCAAGGTTACATCAATAGTAAAAAAGACGAAGGCTTGCGTCCGGATGCACTTGGTCAGGGAAGCGATCCGTTCCAACGTAGAATGATCGATATTTATCATCACTATGAAGCCCATTGTCAGCGTGCTGGCGTGATCGATTTTGCAGAAATTTTATTACGTGCCCACGAATTATGGTTAAACAGAGCCGATATTCTCGCGGATTATCAGCATCGATTTTCTCATATTTTAGTGGATGAATTTCAAGATACGAATCGAATCCAATATGCGTGGTTGAGAGTTTTGGCAGGAGATCAAGCAAAACTGTTTGTTGTTGGCGACGACGATCAATCTATTTACGGTTGGCGAGGTGCGAGAATAGAAAATATTCAACAGTTCCCTCGGGATTACAGCGGCTCCTTAACCGTTCGGTTGGAGCAAAACTATCGCTCAACCGGAAACATTTTACGTGCCGCCAATGCAATCATTCAAAACAATGAGGCGCGTTTGGGAAAAGAATTATGGACGTCAGCTGGAGAAGGTGTACCGTTGAACCTTTATGCAGCATTCAATGAGGTCGACGAAGCGCGCTTTATTGTGTCGCAAATCCAACAAAAGGTGGCAGAAGGACATCAACGCCAAGAGTTTGCAATGCTATATCGCTCAAATGCTCAATCTCGCGTACTTGAAGAAGCGCTATTACAAGCCGGTGTTCCCTATCGAGTTTATGGTGGATTGCGCTTTTTCGAAAGGGCGGAAATAAAAGATGCGTTAGCTTATCTCAGATTAATCAAAAATCGCCATGACGATGGAGCGCTCGAGAGAGTGATCAATACACCTACCCGAGGTATTGGTGAAAAAACACTTAATGTGATTCGACAACAAGCGCGGGCGCAGCAGTATTCCCTTTGGCAAGCGATTGCTGCGGTGCTCGAAACGAATCAACTCACTACTCGTGCTGCCTCTGCCTTGAGTACCTTTTTTCGATTAGTGGATCAAATGGATGAAGAGACACAAGGATTACCCTTAGGGGCGATATTCGCATTGGTCCTGGAATCTTCAACTCTATTTGATTTTTATAAGCAACAGCGCGGTGAAAAAGCTCAATCTAAGTTGGAAAATCTTGAAGAGCTGGTAGCGGCTGCGGAGCAGTTCGGCGCAGAGATAAGCGAAGAAGATCCCACTTTAGATCCATTAACTGAATTCTTGTCTCATGCGGCACTGGAAGCGGGAGACGCTCAGAGTGATGATTGGGAAGACGCAGTGCAATTGATGACGTTGCACTCTGCCAAGGGTTTGGAGTTTCCTTTTGTATTCTTATGTGGATTAGAAGAAGGACTATTTCCCCATGCAATGAGTGCTGAAGATCCGGTTCGTTTGGCGGAGGAGAGAAGGTTGTGCTACGTGGGCATTACGCGCGCCATGCAAGAGCTGACTTTAACTCATGCTGAATCACGTCGCATCTACGGTAAGGAGGTGTTTTCACGTCCTTCTCGATTTATTCGAGAATTACCCGCCGACTGCATGCAGGAAATTCGTACCCAGTCAAAAATGAGTCGGCCTGTTTATCGTAGTCGTGGCCAAGATGCGATTGTTGTGGACAGTGCGCAAGAATATTCTTTAGGGCAAGGAGTATTTCATCAAAAATTTGGTGAAGGTGTGATTTTAAACTACGAAGGCGAAGGTGCCCGGGCCCGGATCCAAGTGCAGTTCAAGTCGGCGGGTAGCAAATGGTTAATTGCGGAATATGCTAATTTACAAGCGATATAAGGTGTAGCAGAAATGACGATGAAAAGACGAGATTTAGTCAAATCGGTGGGTATGGGTGCACTGGCAGCAGGCACCGCAGTCTCAACGCCAATGGTGATGGCGAAGAAGTCTTTTCAGTGGAAAATGGTCACCAGTTGGCCAAAAAATTTTCCAGGACTAGGAACCGGTGCGAACTTTCTAGCAAAAACTATAGAAGAGTTGACCGATGGTCGCATCCAGATCAAGGTGTATGGTGCTGGAGAGCTGGTTCCGCCTTTTGAAGTATTTGATGCGGTATCCAGAGGTACGGCGCAAATGGGACACGGTGCCGCGTATTATTGGAAAGGCAAGATAGAGGCGGCCCAATTTTTTGCCGCGGTTCCTTTTGGTTTTACCGCGCAAGAGATGAATAGTTGGCTATATCACGGCGGCGGCCTTGAGCTTTGGCAAGAGGCTTATGAACCTTTTGATCTGATACCCACAGCCGCTGGCAATAGTGGTGTACAGATGGCTGGTTGGTTCAACAAAGCTATCAACTCTGTTGCGGATCTTAAAGGATTAAAAATGCGCATTCCCGGCCTGGGGGGTGAAGTCTTGAGACGGGCAGGTGGGACACCTGTGAGTTTACCTGGAGGAGAGATTTTTACCGCACTCAAGACAGGAGCAATTGATGCCACGGAATGGGTTGGTCCTTACAATGATTTAGCCTTTGGATTTTATAAGGCGGCTCAATACTATTATTATCCAGGCTGGCATGAACCGGGCACAACCATTGAATGTTTTATAAACAAGGATGCATTCAATTCACTACCCGGGGAGTTGCAATCGATTGTGAAAATGGCATGTCGTGTTGCCAATCAAGATATGCTTGCAGACATGACAGCTCGGAACAATGCTGCATTAGAGACATTGGTCGATAAACACAAAGTAGAGGTGCGTGCTTTGCCTGATCCTGTGTTAACTAAGTTGAGACAATTGTCCGAACAAGTTGTCGCTGAAATTGCCGAAAAAGATAATTTTTCAAAGAGGGTGTATTCTTCTTACAGTCGATTTAGGCAACAAACTATCACATGGCATCGAATTTCAGAGCAAGCTTTCCTCAACGCACGTGACACCGTATAAGTTTTTAATATTCTAGAAATTTGTTGGTTTTATTATGGCAAGCCATGTTCATATTGCTGGACCTTGGGTTCGCTACCAGTCTGATCTGAAACAAGAACATTTTCAATATGATGAAGCGCAGGCCTTAGCGGTAGAAAAGCTACAGGCATTGTATGAGCAGCTGCTCACGGAACCTCAGTCACCACCCCTTTTAGAAAAACTTAATCCATGGCGAAGGTCGAATCGAGCCAGCATTAAGGGTCTCTATTTTTGGGGTGGAGTGGGGCGAGGCAAGACCTATTTAATGGATGCATTTTATGAAAGCTTGCCCACCGAGAAAAAACTGAGACTCCACTTCCATCATTTTATGCATCGGGTGCATTCCAATTTACAATCTTTGGGGGACACCGTTAATCCATTGGAAAAGGTGGCGGACAGATTCGCTCAGGAAGCACGGGTGCTCTGTTTCGACGAATTCTTCGTCTCTGATATTGGCGACGCCATGATCTTAGCTAAATTGCTGGAAGCCACTTTCAATAGAGGTATGGTGTTGGTGGCCACATCTAATGTGGTCCCAAAAAATCTATATCTTAACGGCTTACAGAGGTCAAAATTTCTGCCGGCGATTGAACTCATTGAACAACATTTAAATGTCATTCAGCTAGATGGCGGTGTAGATTATCGCTTAAGAACATTGGAGCGGGCAGAAATCTATCATTATCCGTTGGATGGGGAGGCAAAAGCTATTTTGCAGTCAAGTTTTGATGCGCTTACTAGAGGCGAGCCTCGGAGTAGGGATCCCTTGGAAATAAATAACCGTCTGATTGACTGTACTTGCGAGGCGGCAGGTGTGGTTTGGTTCGATTTTTCTGATTTGTGTGATGGGCCCAGAGGTCACAGCGACTATATCGAAATTGCCCGTTGTTACCACACGGTGCTTTTAGCTAATGTGCCGCAGTTTATACCTGGCCAAGAAGATCTAGTCAGGCGATTTATTGGGTTAGTGGACGAGTTTTACGATCGACAAGTGAAATTAATTATTTCAGCAGCGGTTCCCATGCAACAACTCTATTTGCAGGGAAATCTTGCATTTGAATTTCAACGAACCCTTAGCAGATTGCAAGAAATGCAATCTCATCACTATCTTGCTTCGGAACATTTACCCTAGGTCAAAACTTTAATTAAACGTGGGGTCGCCGATAGATCCGATAGAACTCCAAAATCCGGAGTTTAAACGGAAATTTCCAAAACTCGAAGTAGTGAATTAAGAGAAGACCATGAAGGGTAGCGCTTCCATTTTAGTGGTTGATGACAACGACATGAATCGTGAGTTATTGTCGCGTCGATTAAATCACGAGGGTTACCAAGTCTATAGTGCGGAACATGGTGGGCGTGCTTTATCGACACTTTCAGAGCGTGATATAGATCTTGTTTTGTTAGATATCGTGATGCCGGTGAAAGATGGTTTTCAAGTTCTGTTCGAAATGAAGTCCAACGAAAAGTTGAGAGATATCCCGGTTATTGTGATCACCGCCGATGATGAAATTGATAGTCTCGTTCGATGCGTGGAAATGGGTGCAGACGACTATCTCACCAAACCTTTCAATCCAGTTATCCTGCGTGCACGGATTAACTCCTCATTGGAGAAAAAAATTCAGCATGGTATAGAGCGCCGGTTACGGGTTGAGCTTGAGGCAAAAGTCAAAGCACAGATGGAAGAGTTAATTTCTGCTCAATTAGGTGTCATTCTGGCGATGTCGAAATTGGCGGAATCAAAGGATCCAGAAACCGGGGCTCATTTAGAAAGGATGCAGGAATACTGCCGCGCCTTGGCAAATAACTTATCCAAGCAACCTAAGTACCGTGAATTTGTAGATAGTGACTTTATTGAAGCGCTCTATTGCGCCGCACCTTTGCATGATATTGGTAAGGTAGGGATCCCGGATAGTATTTTGCTCAAGCCTGGCAAATTGAGTGAAGAAGAGTTTGAAGTGATGAAGAGCCACACTTCTATAGGTGCGTCAACATTACTGGCCGTGAATGAAAAATATCCAGGAAATCAGTTTGTCTGGATGGGCATAGAAATCGCGCAATCTCACCACGAAAAATGGGACGGTAGTGGCTACCCAGATGGCTTGGTGGGACTCGAAATTCCTCTTTCGGCGCGGATACTGGCTTTAAGCGATGTGTATGATGCGTTGACCTCCAAACGTTGTTATAAAGAAAAATTCTCTCATGAGAAGGCAAAAAATCTCATTCTTGAAGGTGCTGCGTCTCACTTCGATCCTGAGGTGGTGGACGCCTTTCTTAACATGGAAGATGAATTTATTCGCATTCGACGTGAAGTCCAGGAACAAGAGTAGAATCACCCTTTCTAGATCCTCTATTTTGACCCGGTTTAGCGAAGGTGGACACGACCACAAAAGGGGTTATTGTCGGCAGAGTTCAAACGTCAGTGGATACAGGTGGAGATCCGGGCGAATAGCCATTGAATGTATTTTTCTTCAGAGTGAATGACAACTAGGTTAAGAAATAGTTTGAGCGGCATCTCTAACCTTTGCCCAACTCACCGTAAACCAGGACAACAAATTTTTCTCATTTTGATGAAGCGTGCTATCCTTAAAAAACTAAAATCAGTTGTCCTGCCGGTAGGTTGGAATTAAATTTCCCCTGTTATGTCAGTTTATACTTCCATTGAAAAAAAGGAGCTTGAGAATTATTTGGCCGATTATTCGGTTGGAGAGTTGTTGGGCTATGAAGGCATTTCTGATGGCATAGAAAATACCAATTATTTTGTAGATACAGTGGATGCTCGCTGGGTGCTAACGATTTTCGAACACCATACTACTGAAGAATTGGGATTTTATTTGGAGCTTATGGAGTTTCTGGCTCAGCACCAGATCCCTTCCGCATTGCCAATGCGCAATAACAGTGGCGTTATCCTGGGGCAAGTGAAGAACAAACCGGCTGCGTTGGTGCAGCGGTTAAATGGAAAAAGTGTGCAATTGGCGACACTAGCACAATGTCGAGCGGTTGGTCGGGCGTTGGGACAATTACACATTGTCGGTCAAGGGTATCAGCAGAAGCGTGCCAATGATCGCGATATTGTTTGGTGTGATAGTACCGCTTCACAGTTAAATGGCGTGCTAGATAAAGAGCGAAACCAGTTATTGCAAGATGAGCTTTTGCAGCAGCAGCAAACCGACAATCGGGGCTTACCCCATGGTATCGTGCATTGTGATCTGTTTCGCGACAATGTGCTTTTTGTGGATAATGAGGTTACCGGATTAATAGATTTCTACTACGCTTGTACAGATATATTACTTTACGATATTGCGGTGACAGTGAATGATTGGTGCAGTGCCGAGAATGGCCCTTTGGTGCCTAGTTTGGTACAGGCATTTTTAGAGGGCTATGAAACCCAGCGCTCGTTAACGGAAGAAGAACAAAATCAGTGGTGGTCAATGCTGCGCTTAGCAGCGCTAAGATTTTGGCTCTCTCGACTAAAAGATCGGGCGTTTCCCAGGGAAGGAGAGTTAACCCATTTGAAAGATCCAGATTTTTTTCGAGATGTGTTGGTGGCGCGTCGAGATGAACGGTAGTTGATTAAAACTTATCCACAATTTTTGTGGATAACTCTGTGTATAAAACACGGACATCATCCTTCTTAATGCAGTTATTTGTTTGGTTATTTTTTAATCAATTATTCTAGATGCTGCATAATTATATTTAATTCAATAGCTTATATGTACATAAATGTGTAAATTGTTAAAAATATGTTATAAGAAAGAAAAAATAGCATTTCATTCAAATTTCTGTCGGTTGTGAATAAAGTTGATCACTTCAATTGTTACATATTTTAGCTGAAGCCGAATCGTGTCCGTACATTCCTATCCCTTAATCCTATTTTTGAGACGTTTTGCTCAGGTTATTGATCTTGTTAATGATCGATTGGGCCGAGCCCTGTCACTGCTAACGATTTTTATGGTGTTTACACAGTTTACTTTAGTGGGACTGCGATATTTTCTGAATATCAATTGGATTGCACTGCAAGAGTCTGTGCTGTATATGCATGCAACTCTATTTTTACTGGCGGCAGCATATACCTATCAGCAGGATCGGCAGGTTCGCGTAGATATTTTTTATCAGCGTCTAAGTAGGCGCTCTAAAGCGCTGGTCAACATGTGCGGTATTCTTTTTTTCTTATTGCCGATGGTGATATTTATTTTTTATATCAGTTGGTCCTATGTGGCAGATTCCTGGTCAATCAAAGAGGGCTCTCGTGAGGCTGGCGGTTTGGCAGCAGTTTTTCTGCTGAAGACCAATATCTTACTTATGGCAGCGTTGTTGGGTATACAGAGCTTGTCTCAGTTTGCTAGAGAATTTCTATTCTGGATAGATGAGGCAGAAACCTGATGATGGCACTTGCTCTGTTTTTGCTTGTTGCCCTTGCAATTTTAACTGGATTTCCTGTGGCGTTCGCTTTAGGGGGGGCATCCCTGGTGGTGGCGGCAATCGGTATACTGTTAGGACACTTCGATCCTGCCTTTTTGCAAGCTCTGCCAAACAGATTATACGGAGTAATGACTAACGCCACTCTGTTGGCGGTACCTCTATTCGTATTTATGGGCGTCATGTTAGAACGCGCCCGAATTGCAGAGCAGTTATTAGAGACAATGGCGATTCTATTTGGCAGCTTGCGAGGTGGTTTGGGCATATCTGTGGTGTTGGTGGGCATGCTGCTTGCTGCCAGTACCGGTATTGTTGGCGCGACGGTTGTGACCATGGGCTTGCTTTCTCTGCCAACCATGTTGAAGCGGGGATATGATGCAAAAGTGGCAACGGGTGTGATCTGCGCCTCTGGCACCCTGGGCCAGATCATTCCCCCGTCCATCGTATTAGTGTTACTGGGAGATGTATTGTCTAGTGCTTATCAGCAAGCGCAGCTCGACATGGGCATATTTTCACCAGAAACAGTCTCTGTGGGAGATCTATTTATCGGTGCCTTGATACCGGGACTAATTTTAGTGCTGCTTTACCTTGTCTGGGTGAGCTTGTTAGCTTGGCGGGTGCCAGATAGTATGCCCTCAGTCTCGCAGGCGGAAGTCATAAGTGATAAGAGTTTGCGGAGTAATATATTTAAGGTATTAGTGCCGCCAATTTTGTTAATTGTAGCGGTCTTGGGTTCAATAATCGGCGGCGTCGCAACGCCCACCGAGGCGGCGTCAGTGGGGGCTGCGGGCGCAGTATTTTTGGCTTATTTTTATAAGCAATTTTCTATAGAAAACCTCTACGAAGTAGCGCGCAGTACCACTCAGGTGACCTGTATGGTTTTTACTATTTTGATTGGTGCTGCCATTTTCTCCTTGGTGTTTCGAGGTTTCGGTGGCGATGAATTGGTGACGGACTTTTTGACTAATCTGCCGGGAGGTAAGGTTAGTGCTCTGGCGATGACTATGTTGGTTCTTTTCCTATTAGGATTTATTCTAGATTTTATTGAAATCATATTTATAGTGGTGCCGATTGTTGGACCTATCTTATTGGCAATGGGGATCGATCCGGTATGGTTAGGGGTGATGATTGCAGTCAATTTGCAAACCTCATTTTTGACACCGCCTTTCGGTTTTGCCCTCTTTTACTTAAGAGGAGTTGCGCCTACTGAGGTAAAAACGCGGGAAATCTATTTAGGAAGTCTTCCCTTTATTGGTTTACAGTTAATCGTATTGTCTGCCTTGGCAATTTGGCCTGCGTTAGTAACCTATTTACCGGATCTATTTAATAAAGTGTGAGAAATTGCCCAGGGACTATTTTTCACCCACCACGATGCCATAATGCCAGGCCTCTTTTTTAAGACAGACATACTGATAATTTGCCGCAATAATATTCTGCGTCTGAATGGGTTTACGAATTTTTAACCATTCGAGAATCTTCCCTCCGGGATATAGCAGTACAGCGGCTAAATGCATACGTATGGCGGAAGGCAGTATGGCCTCCGAGACATCGTGAAATTGAATATGCTTAAAGCCAGTTTCCGTCATATCGGTCTGAAATTGTTGTTGCCCGGCCAGATCAGGAACCGCCCAGCCATCTAGCCAGATCCGGTATTCCGCAGGACATTTAAAATTGATGTCCACGTCATTAAAAAAGCCATCTGCTACTACTAATTTGCCCCCTGGTTTTAACAGTCTGTAGGCTTCTTTAATAAAGTCTTTTTTTTCTTCTGCATAACAGACGGCCTCCATTCCCCAAACCACATCGAAGGAGTCGGCCTTGAGCCCGGTGTCTGTAAAGCTGGCTTCTTTGTACTCAATTTGGTCTGACAACATCTTATCTTTGGCTAGTTGTCGGGCCCGCTCAAGTTGATATGCGGAAATATTCACGCCTGTCATGCGGGCACCAAGATTTTCTGCTAACCACACACAGCTGCCGCCGATCCCGCATCCTGCGTCTAATACTCGGCTCTCTGAGGTGATGCCCGCGTGTTGTGCAACCACACGATTCATGTTGAGTACTGCGGCATGGTGCCTTTTGTGTTGTGTGTCATGATAGCCATAATGTAATGAAAAACTTCGATTTGCGCCCCAAATCAGTTGGTAGTCGATATGGCATTTTTCATAGTAATTTAGGATTTGTTGCTGTTCCATGGTTCCCGTTTCCGACGATTTTAAAACAAGAGCTTACCTGGTTTGGGATTTCAAATTGTTTCTAAATTTTCAGGCCACACTGGTCGATTTTAATACTATTGAGAATAGTATTCGTATGTCATGCAGATCCAATTTTCCCACAATCGTCCCCATTATGCCTACCTATTCGCTTGCTATGGCCTGTTATTAGGATTGATATTCGTTTTGGGATGCACACTGGCGCAAAGTTGGGTGCAATTTGATAGTTTATCCCTAACTTCACTGTGGCGTACCCAGTCGGAATTACACTGGTTTTGGACCATCGACGCCATTCCGTTCCTCGTCAGCTTAGGCGCATTCTATCGCGGGCAACACCAGGATCTACTCCATCAGAGCAGGTTAGATAGACAAAATTTCATTCTTGAATTGGAACGACGTAATCAGCAGCTAGATGTTAAAGTTCAAGATCAAACGCGGGAAATTAAAAGTGCAATGGATCGTCTGGAACGTGCTTATGCAGCTAAGAGCGAGTTTTTAGCTTTCATTAGTCATGAATTACGGACCCCGATAAATGGCTTAATGGGTTTTTTAGATCTGCTAAGGGACACAGAACTCACCACACCTCAAGCAGATTATGTGGATACGGCACACCACTCTGGCGAGCATCTACTCACCTTAATTAACAACATACTCGATTTTTCGAAAATTGAGTCTGGCCACATTGAACTCGAAGCTATTGATTTCGAACTTCGTACCATGCTGGAAGATGTGGTAGAGATGGTCTCACCTGTCGCCTTGGGTAAAGAAATCGAGCTGTCTCTATTGGTCTCTTCTGCTGTCCCGCAAATGGTGAAGGGTGACCCGACACGATTGCGCCAAATCTTAATAAACCTTGTAAATAATGCCATTAAATTTACCGAAGAAGGAGATATCACAATTTTCGTTTCTGTCGACTCTCTCGACGGCAAACAGACAGCTATCCAGTTTCAAGTTCGGGATACCGGGTGTGGCATTACTTCTGACGCTCAAGCAAAAATATTTGATAGTTTTACTCAAGCTAGTCGCTCCACAACCAGAGAATTTGGGGGCTCCGGTCTCGGCCTTGCCATTGCTAAAAAATTGACTGAATTGATGCATGGACAAATTGGTGTGCGTAGCCAACCTGCAGTGGGCAGTACATTTTGGTTTATAGTCCCCTTAGAGTTGAGTTTCTTAAGTCCGCCCAATTTTTTTCCAAAACAAGATTTATCAGGAAAAAGAGTGCTTATATTTATCGACAACGACAGTAATCGAGAAAGCATTTCACAACAATTAACAGAGTGGCATTTAGATGTCTCTATCCTGGCAAGGAAAACAGACTTAATGCGCACGCTATCGGAGGCGGCAAAGCAACACAGAGCATTTGACTTAGTATTGGTGGATAGTTACCTGAGTCAGCAGGACTTACAGCATTCTCGGGAGATTAAGTCTTCGTCTGAGCACCATTCAAAGTTAGTTAAACTTGTTAATTTAGCCAGTTTTGGAAAACGGGGTGATGCAAGATCAGCTGCCGATGCAGGATACGATGCCTATTTGAGCAAACCGGTCAGACGAGATCAATTAAGAGAGTGTTTGGCGACCTTATTAAATGAGGAAACCGAGCAGTCGAAACAACTGATTACCAAGCATAGACTAGCAGAATCAGCCGCACAGAAGGAAAATTGCATCTTGTTAGTAGAAGATAACGAAATCAATCAAAAGGTAACTCAAGCCATGTTGAATAAATTAGGGTATCGGGTCGATGTGGCACACAATGGTGAAGAGGCATTGAAGGCAGTAGAGAAACATGATTATGTGTTAATTCTGATGGATTGTTATATGCCGGTGATGGATGGATTTGAAGCGACTAGAACAATCCGTAGCGATCGAAACCATACGCAGATCCCCATTATTGCCGCTAGCGGCATGTCCACCGAGGTGGATAAAGATAAATGTTTAGAGTCCGGAATGGATGATTGGTTGATAAAACCGATCAAAATGGATGCCCTTGAGAGTTGTCTGGATAAATGGCTAGAGAAAGAAAAGGAGCCGTGATATGGTTCGATTTCAATATAGGTTTCGATTGTTTAGGTTAATATTAGATTAGGAATGATAAATGAAAAAATTAGGTTATTTTGGATGGATTCTACCGGCCATACTTAGTCTCAGCTTTGCAGCATTTGCGGAAAAACCTAAAAATCAAATGGACCAATTCAGCTACACAATTGGTTATCGATTCGCTACTGATATTCAAAATCAAGGTTTAGATCTAGATCCAGATTGGGTTGGACGTGCGATATCTGATGTATTAAAAGGTAAAAGTGTGGCTTTAACTATAGAAGAAATGAATGCGTCAATGGAGGCGTACAAAAAGCAAAGACTGGCTGAATTGACGGAAGCAGGCAATAAAAATTTACAAGTAGGACAACAGTATTTGGATAAAAATAAACAGAACAAAAATGTGGTCACATTAGACAATGGGTTGCAATATAAAATTGTAAAGGAAGGGACAGGTAGAACACCTAAGTTGCAGGATAAAGTAGTAGTGCACTATAAGGGAACCTTAATTGATGGAACTGAATTTGATAGTTCCTATCGTCGAGGTGAACCTGCCTCATTTAATGTGAATGGCGTGATACAAGGTTGGCAACAGGCATTAACATTGATGTCTGAAGGAGCGAAGTGGGAACTAGCGATACCCCCGCATTTAGCATATGGTGCTCGTGGCAGTGGCCCAAGAATTGGTCCGAATGAAACTTTGTTATTTGAGGTGGAATTATTAGAAGTTAAATGAGTTTAACTGAATCAAAAAAGGCAGCTTCTGGCTGCCTTTTTTTATTTGCAGTATGATGGCTTATCGCTTAAGAAGAATCAAAGTCATGTCTGAAAATGTGATAGAGATTAACAATCTTTCTTTTAGGTACAATGAGACAAGTCCATGGTTACTGAAAGAGTTAACTCTTTCGGTAAAAAAAGGTGAGTTTATTGCGATACGTGGGCCTAGCGGCGTCGGCAAGAGCACCCTATTAAATTTAATCGCGTTGTTAGCCAAGCCCGACAAGGGTCAGATCAGGTTAATCGGTGAAGATGTGACGAATTTTTCGGAATCGCACGCTACCCTGTGGCGGCGACACAATCTGGGATTTATCTTCCAACAATTTCATTTGTTGCCGCATTTGACCGTTGTGGAGAATATTCAATTGCCATTGGCTTTAAATCGGCTAAGTTTAGTCTCTCCAGAGCTAACAGAAATATTGCACATATTGAACATTGCCGATCTTAGTGATGAATACCCGCGCCATCTTTCCGGAGGTCAAATGCAACGGGTGGCGATTGCCAGGGCGATGATTCATCAACCTGCAATTTTATTGGCAGATGAGCCAACCGGAAATCTGGACGAGGAGCTTTCCGACGAAGTGCTGAAGTTAATGGTCAAGCAAATCAGATTAAGACAAGTGACAACATTGATGGTGACCCATTCCGATTCTGCTGCGTCCTATGCGGATAAGGCTTGCTATTTTGAAAACCATAAACTTACATTGGCGTAGTGTCTCGCTTTTAGTCAAAAGTATTGTTCTCGGTCCAATTCGATTTCATCCGGGACGCACCTTGACGATGCTAATTAGTGTTGTCATTGGTGTGGCCTTGTGTGTGGCCGTAGATGCCATCAATAGTGCTGCGCTAAAGCAGTTTCAAGTCAGCGCAAGCATGTTGTCCGCTCAGTCGGATTTTTATCTTGAGTCGCGCGACGGACAGATTGACCCTTCCATATTACAGACGATTAGTCATTGGCCGGAAGTTGATAATACCTTTGCGATGATTCAACGTGATTGGCCACTCAGCCACAAGCACAATGGTGACACGATAACGGTAACAGCCTTTGATTTTTCACAGGATGACAGGTTCAATGCATTAGGCGATGTAGGCACGGCGCTGAAATTACTGTCCATACCCGTACCTTTTACGATTCCCGCACTGGTCTCCTACGAAACTTTGTCCCACTTCGGTTGGCAGATTAACAGTCAGATCTGGCTAGAGACTGAAACAGGCCAACAATCGGTGACTATTGTCGCGGCATTTCCGGCCACGGGACTGATCACCGATGGCATTCTTATGGACATTCAGCAAGCCAGGCAGCGATTGAGTTTAGATGGAAAAATTGATCGCTTAGACGTGCGATTAAAAATGCCAGAGCGCATGTATGCGGTTCAACAAAAGATCACTAAAACCTGGCCAAACATCATACTCTCTAATGCATTAATCGATCGTCAGAGAGTGAAAGCGATGACGCGAGCGTACCGTATTAATCTCGGCATGCTCTCATTAGTGGCTTTACTGACAGCGGGTTTTCTGGTGTTTAGTTTGTTGTCTCTTTCGTTCCGCCGTCGGCGAGAACAGTTACAGTTATTGAGATTATTAGGCTTATCTCGTTTTTCCTTATTAATTAATTTGGCATTCGAAAGCTTATTGATAGGGGTGGTGGGAAGCACGATTGGTTTACTACTGGGTATCGCATTAGCGCAGATAGGAGTTCAGTTATTAGGCGGAGATTTGGGCGCCGGCTATTTTAAAATTGATGTGTCTACAATAGAGTTACAGATACACAAGATATCAATCTATTTTTTTCTTGGACTGGGTGTGACTGTGTTAAGCAGCGTGATACCCATTAGCTTGATATTCTTGCAGACCAAACAACCGATGATTCGATCTGGGGCGGCGGAGGATGTGCATTGGATCTCTGGGAAAACGGGTTTGATAGCTGCTGCTCTACTGTTGTTGTTGGCGTACTATTTAGCCACACAGCCCGCAATTGCCTCCCTACCGATAGGTGGATACGGCGCTATCCTGGCATGTTTAATGAGTGGCTATTTCATCTTGCCCGCGTTTATTCAGTTGTGTTTAGGTTGGGTTCGATTGAGTCGAGTTCCCCCAGCTCTGTTTGTCGCCATTAACCAACTTAGAGGGGCACCCGGCCGTGCAGCGAATGCCAGTGGTGCAGTGTTAGTGAGTTTTGCGTTACTGGTTGCCATGACCTCAATGGTGTATTCATTTCGGACTACAGTGGTGGCATGGTTAGATGATGTATTGGCTGCGGACTATTATCTATTTGTCAAAGGTGACGATCCATCTTTTCGCTTTCAACTGGCAGATCTAGAAGAGATCCGAAAACTGCCCTATATCTTTAGAGCATCGCCGATTCTGGATATGGACTATCTATATGGAAGCGATCCACTGAGTCATCCGATTAAATTCAGTGCCAGGGATTTCGCTGATGCCAAAATAAGAGAACTGTTTATTCAGGAAAAGGCCACAGTAAACACATTTGATCGAAGAAATGAGATAATTGTTTCAGAAACGTTTTCTGGCATCTATAAAAAGGAAGTTGGCGAGACAGTTCAACTCAATTTTCAAGGAGAGGAGTATTCGTTCCGAATTGCAAGTATATGGCGCGACTATGGTTACCAATTCGGCCGTATTCTGATGGATTTCGACCGATATCGAGAGTTGACAGGTAGTCACGATTTTAATGGCATCGCATTAGTGACAGAAACTGCTATTTCGTCAATAGAGTTAAAAAAACAAATGAAAGAACAATTGCCAGGCAGTTTACATTTAGAATTGGTGAGTAGTTCTGATATTAAATCAGTTAGTATCAATATATTTGACAGAACCTTTGCAATCACCTACGTATTGGTTTTTATTGCGGGAGTTGTGGGGCTGTTTTCAGTGATCAATACATTGGCAATGCAGTCCCGGGAAAGGTTATCAGAGTTTGGCATGTTGCGACACCTTGGCATGGGTTCTTCTTCCGTAGCCAATTGTTTAGCGTTTGAATCCATGTTGTTAATGATGGTTGGCGTGCTTACTGGAACCCTGGTGGGATTGGCCATATCGATGATTTTGATTCATGTAGTGAATGCGCAATCTTTTCATTGGACCATTGATACTTATCTTCCAATAGTACAATTAACCCTGTTTATTTTCGGATTTATTGCATTAGGTTGGTTCGGCGGCATGATTTTTGGCTGGCAAACTGCTCGACAGGATCCAGTGGCGGCAGTTCGTTCAGAGTAGGCATGATACGCCCTCTATAAATTCAGAATCATTTCCCACTCCTCTGCCGAAGGTTCGAATTCTCTTCCCTTATAGAATTCGAAAATTGCATCTACTACCTCTTTTGCAGAATCTGCGATTTGAATCAGATCTAAATCTTCTTCGTCGATCATGTTTTCGCCCAACATTCTTTCTTTCACCCAATCGAGAAAGCCTTGCCAATAGGTAGACTTCACTAACACAATGGGGATCTGGCGAGATTTTCCGGTTTGCACCAATGTTAAGATTTCGGCGAGTTCATCTAACGTGCCGAACCCACCCGGCAACACCACGTACGCGGAGGCATATTTCACGAACATGACTTTGCGGGCGAAGAAGTGTCTAAAATGGAGCGAGATATCTTGGTAATCATTGGCAGACTGTTCATTGGGCAAAATGATATTCAAACCAATACTGGGGGAGCTGCCGGCGGCAGCGCCTTTATTGGCAGCTTCCATAATTCCGGGGCCGCCACCACTGACCACAGAGAAGCCAGAGTTTGACAGTTCATTGGCGATATCTTCTGCCAACTTATAATATGGATGGTTCTGTGCCAT
Organism: Thiotrichaceae bacterium; assembly: GCA_041940025.1. GTDB lineage: Bacteria > Pseudomonadota > Gammaproteobacteria > UBA5859 > UBA5859 > UBA5859. The sequence continues at coordinate 457,295 of JBGTSY010000001.1, forward strand.
GCGCGCTGAACCAAAAATGCTTACCGAAGGTTTGATTTTGGCGAGCTTTTCAAATCCCTCCACAAATTCTGCGATGATTTGAAAGATTTTCCAAGATTCGCGGGTTAATGCGCGATCGTTTAGCGGTTCCATGCGTAGGTGGGCAGAGGGATCTAAATCATCCATAATAGTATCTCTTACATTCTCAATAAAAGTTTAAGTGATATGAATTCACCCAAGCCAATTATCTTGGTTGACGGCTCTTCCTTTCTATATCGGGCGTACCACGCCATGCCTACACTCACAAATTCAAAAGGGGCGCATACTGGTGCGATATACGGCGTTGTCAATATGCTACGTCGCCTAATTAAAGAGGCTCAGCCGGAGTGTATGGCGGTGGTGTTTGATGCCAAGGGAAAAACCTTTCGCGATGACTGGTATGCGGAATATAAAGCCAACAGGCCGCCGATGCCAGCAGATTTACGGGCGCAAATTGAGCCACTCCACGCCATTATTCAGGCTTTAGGGATACCCATCATTGTTGAATCTGGCGTGGAAGCGGACGACGTTATTGGTACCTTGGTCTCTCAGGTTGAGGGATGGAACACACCTACCTGGATAGTATCTGGTGATAAAGATTTAGCGCAATTAGTGAATGACCAGGTATTGCTGTATGACACCATGAAAGAAGAAAAATATGGTCCTCAGGAAGTAGAGAATAAATTTGGTGTCAAACCGAGCCAACTCGTTGATTTTTTAACTTTGGTGGGAGATGCAGTGGACAATATCCCCGGTGTCCCCAAAGTCGGCCCAAAAACGGCCGCGAAGTGGTTGAATATGTATGGTGATTTAAGTTCGATTCTCGATTCAGCTGATGAAATCAAGGGGCAAGTGGGCAATCAATTACGTCAATCTCGGGAGCAACTTCCGCTCTCCAAAAAGCTAGTGACCATCGTGAGAGACTTAGATTTACCGGTTGAAGTGAATCAATTGCATATTGGCGAGCCCAATGAGCAAGAGCTGAAGCAGTTGTATCAGGAGTTAGAGTTCAAAAGTTGGTTGAAAGAGCTGTTGGATAAAGAGCCGCAACCCGCCCGTGAACCAAAATATGAAATAGTCTTCACTGAGAGCCAATTGAATCAATGGATAGACAGATTGTCTCAAGCGAAGTTGTTTGCTTTTGACACCGAGACCACCAGTCTGAATTATATGCAGGCTGAGTTGGTTGGAGTCTCTTTTGCTGTTGAAACAGGATCCGCCGCCTATGTACCACTGGCACATGACTATGAGTCTGCGCCTCCACAGTTGTCCAGGGAAGATGTTCTGAAGGTGTTAAAACCTTTGTTGGAGAGTGACGTACACGCCAAGGTGGGTCAAAACCTAAAATATGACATGAATGTCTTGGCCAATCACGACGTGCATCTCAAGGGAGTGGAATTTGACACCATGCTGGAATCCTATGTTTTAGACAGTACGGTGACTCGCCATGATATGGATTCGTTGGCACTCAAGTATCTTGGCCATAACTGTATCCATTTTGAAGACATTGCAGGTAAGGGCAAAAATCAATCCACATTCAACCAAATTCAAATTGAACAGGCGGGGCCATATGCCGCTGAGGACGCGGATATTACTTTACAACTACATCAGGTTCTATGGCCCAAACTGACTCAGCAGAGTGCACTTCAGCAGATCTTTGTAGAGATTGAAATGCCATTGCTAGCAATCTTGTCTCGTATGGAGAGAAACGGAGTGCTTCTGGATGCGGATAAATTACATCAACAAAGCAAAGAGCTTAGCAAGGAACTAGAACAACTTGAACAGCGGGCATTTGACGAGGCAGGTACCACATTTAATTTAAATTCACCTAAACAGATCCAGGAAATTTTATATACTCAGCTAGAACTTCCTGTATTGGCAAAAACGCCCAAGGGACAGCCCTCCACTGCTGAGCCGGTGTTACAAGAATTGGCGCAAGACTACCTGTTACCTGAACTTATTTTGCACTATCGAAGTTTAAGTAAACTAAAGTCTACCTATACAGACAAATTGCCGGAACTCATCGTGCGAGAGACGGGAAGGGTTCATACTTCATATCATCAAGCCGTTGCCAGCACCGGTAGACTATCTTCATCTGATCCAAATTTACAAAACATTCCCATACGCACAGAGGCGGGTAGAAGAATCAGACAGGCATTTATTGCTGCTGAGGGTTATCAATTTGTAGCTGCAGATTATTCTCAAATCGAACTACGCATCATGGCGCATCTATCTAAAGATCCCATGCTGTTAGAGGCATTTTCATTGAACTTGGATATTCACCGTGCGACCGCAGCAGAAGTGTTTGCGACCGATCTGCACGATGTGAGTGGGGAGCAGAGACGTCGGGCAAAAGCGATAAACTTTGGCTTGATCTATGGCATGTCTGCATTCGGTTTGGCGAAACAGATCAAAGTCTCCAGAGCGGAAGCGCAGAAATATATTGATGTTTATTTTGAGCGTTATCCCGGCGTACACAGATACATGGAGGAGACGGTCACGCGCGCCAAAGAAGAAGGCTTTGTAGAAACGATATTCGGACGCCGACTTTATCTTCCGGAAATAAATTCGCGGAACGCCCAACGCCGTCAATATGCAGAGCGCACGGCAATCAACGCGCCGATGCAGGGTAGTGCAGCAGATATAATCAAGAAAGCGATGATTACATCGGATGAAATAATAAAAAAAGATAAATACGATGCTAAGATGATTCTTCAAGTTCATGATGAGTTGGTATTTGAGGTAAAAAATAGTCATCAAGAGCAGCTGAAAAAAAATATTAAAGATTGTATGGAGCACGCCGTTCAATTGGATGTACCACTCGTTGTCAATATTGGGATAGGCAGCAACTGGGATGAAGCACATTGACTCTCTTTCGATTGGACGGATGTAAGATTTAATTCTTGAGCTTCATTTTTTGCTGTGATATAGGTATGTTTTTGAATCACGCATTGCGATGCAATGTAAGCTACCAAGTGAGATCGACGTTGGTAGGTAACGATCCCCGGCGACCCCAGGCCGGGTAAATTCACCCCGGTTCCTCCCCCCTTATAAACCGGGGTATTTTTTTGCCTGAAGAAAAGGATGACTTTCAATCGATACCAAGCTTAATCGCAATTATCGATCTGGCTTCATTGACTCCTAATTTCTTTGTGGCGGAAAAGAGGATCACCTGAATATCTAGATCGTAGTCAGCGCAGTGGTTGCGCACTAGCTTTAACTGCTTTTGCCGCTCACTTTGATTTAACTTATCAGTCTTGGTGAGCAAAATCAGTGCAGGTAAATTTGAGGATTGGCACCATGCCAACATTTGTCGATCATAGTCTGTTAATGGGTGGCGGACATCCATTACCAGGACCAATGCTTTTAAACTAAGCCGTTGCTGTAAATATTGAGACAAGGTGTGTTGCCAACGGCGTTTCACCGCGTGAGGAACTTTGGCGAAGCCATAACCGGGCAGATCCACTAGCCGACGTGCCGAATCCAACTGAAAGAAATTGATCTGCTGCGTTCGTCCTGGTGATTTACTCGTACGTGCGAGGTTTCGTCTAAGCGTCAACGCATTGATTGCACTGGATTTACCAGAATTTGAGCGGCCCGCAAAAGCCACTTCTGTACCCTCGTCTGGGGGTAGTTGGGAGAGATCGGCTGCGCCGCCAATGAATTGCGTGTGCTGGAATAAAGATTGTACGTCCATCAAAAGTTAGAGATCCCTATATTATTTCTCATGATCGTGTAGAATGGCGCCGCATTCCAAGTTCCCCTAGAGAATGTGAGCCTTAATAATGAAAGTCATTATTTTGAGCCGGATAATTGTATCTTAGGTATAGAATATTTATGGAGATGATGTCATGAAGAACCTTGTTGCTGTAGTCGGGTTTTGTCTATTGTCTGTAGCGTCCTTTGTGCAAGCAGAAGAAGATGGTAAAAAAATTTATGAGAGTGCCTGTTTTGCATGTCATAACGCCGGTATTGCAGGAGCCCCCAAACTAGGGGATGCCGCACAGTGGGGACCACGTTTAGAAAAAGGTGTGGCTACCATCAAACAGAACGCGATTAAAGGATTTTCTGGCAAGACGGGGTTTATGCCGGCGAAAGGTGGTCGTGCAGATCTTTCCGATGCCGCCGTCGAGGCAGCTGTGGATTATATGTTGTCTCAAACAAAAACTGCTGAATAATCTAAGGCTAAGAGGAGTTTACCATGAATTTGCGTTGCCTTCTTGGTATGGCTTTAGCGCTATCATCACAGGTGCTAACGGCTGCTTCTGACAAGCATGAAATACTTGCAGATGCAAAAGCTGGTGAGAAAGCTGCTGTTGTTTGCGGAAGTTGTCATGGCGTCAAGGGCGAAAGCTCAAATGCGCTTTTTCCCAGTATTGCCGGTCAAAACGAAAAATATATCATAAAACAGCTTAAAGACTTTCAGTCTTCAAAACGCCAAGATCCAGTGATGAATGCACAGGTGGCGAATCTCTCTGAAGAGGACATCGTCAATATTGCCGCATTTTATGCGCAACAGGATATGCCCATGGGAGAGGCGGATCCCTCAGTAGTGGCACTGGGGGAGGCTATTTATCGGGGTGGAAATTTGACTAAACAGATTACTGCCTGCGGCGCCTGTCACGGACCATCAGGAGCGGGCAATTTACCCGCCGGATTTCCGCAATTGTCCGGACAACAGGTGGCCTATACTGTCAAACAACTCGAAGCTTTCCGTAGAGGAGATCGCGCTAACGATGCAAATGGTATGATGCGTTCCATAGCCGCACGCATGAGTGACGCCGAAATCAAGGCGGTGGCGGAATATATACGTGGCTTGAGGCCCTAGTACGGATCAGGAGCCATCCAGAGAAAAAGGGAGCTTATGCTCCCTTTTCTTTTTGTCGAATAAGAATGTAGGCAGTGAAATCTCTGATAAAATAAAAGCGAGTCGTTCTACAAAGGAGTGATAGGGTGAAGATGCAAAAGATGCAGTGGTATAAGGGTTTTCTGATCTGTTTGTTCTGTTGGCTAAACACGTGGACACTAAATGCTGCCGAACAAATTGTTGAGGGTAAACACTATTTCCTCATCGAACCTGTTCAGGAAACAGCCGATGCGGAGAAAATAGAAGTGCGGGAATATTTTTGGTATGGCTGTCCACACTGCTACCAATTTGAGCCTTTATTAGACAGATGGAAAGAAAACAAACCAGCCGATGTGCTCTTCAGACGAGAGCCTGCTGCTTTGGGAAAACATTGGGTGAATCACGCGAAAGCCTATTATGCCGCAGATCAACTTGGTGTCTTAGAGCAAGTGCATGGTGCACTTTTTGAGGCCATGCATATGAAAAAAGAGCGTCTCAGTAGTGAAAAAGAGTTGGCGCAGTTTTTTGCCAAGTTTGGTGTGGAAAAAGAAGCATTTGAAAAAGCATTTTCTTCTTTTTCTGTTGATCAAAAACTTCGAAAATCTCGTGCAGAGATGTTGGCCACCGGTGCAACGGGCGTGCCTGTGATTATCGTGAATGGAAAATATCGGACTGATGGACCAGCGGCAGGAAGTCATGAGCGTCTTTTAGAAGTAGTAGATTTTTTAATTCGGCAGGAGCGGGTAGCAGATTCGCAATAGAGCAGGATCTGAAGTTGGAGTTGCTGCTATGTCAGTTAGAAACGAGGTTCTGGTGCATCACGGCGCGCATCGTGAACTAAAACACACTATGTCAGGACAGTCACGGCTTCGATTGGTTAGTTATAACATTCAAGTCGGGATAGAAACCAATCGTTATCGAGATTATGTGAGTGGCGGCTGGCGTCATTTTTTACCTTGCCCTAGAAGACAACGGAACCTGGAGCACATTGCCAATTTAATTCGGGATTATGACATTGTTGCCTTGCAGGAGGTGGATGCCGGAAGTTTGCGAGGTGATTATATCAATCAAGTTGAATACCTGGCTATGCGAGGTAATTTCCCTCACTGGTACTTGCAGATTAATCGCAATATAGGTCGATTTGCACAACACGCTCTTGGCCTGCTTAGTCGGGTGCCCCCACAGGAGATCACAGAGCATAAATTACCAGGCGTTGTACCGGGAAGAGGGGCAATGGTTGCTCGATTTGGTAGCAACACGCGACCCCTAGTTGTGGTGATTCTGCATCTAGCGTTAGGGCGCAGAACAAGAAACTTACAGTTAGAATATGTACGGGAACTAACACAAGATGACAAACATGTCATTTTGATGGGTGATTTTAATTGTGAGGCAGCAGAGCTGATGCATGAATCGCCCTTGATGGATTCTCCATTCATCATTGCCGATGAAGGACTGCATACTTTTCCCAGTTGGGCACCGCAAAAAAAATTAGATCACATTTTATTGACCCATCAGTTTCCCATTCAGAATGCATTTGTTTTGGAAAATGCCACTTCAGATCACCTACCTCTTGCGGTAGAAGTGGAATTACCCCACGACTTAAGAAAATCTCTCCACAAACGTTAGTGTTGTCCTATGTATCTGCATGGTGCGAGGCTACCGTTTGTCGGCACTAGGCTATAGTTCTTCTTGCGACATACCGATAGGGTAAGTAATAAATTAAAAAAACAGTTAATTGACTCTGCAATCATTTTAGATAGTTGAGTCGCAGCTAAACTGAAAATCCTTAGTTATTCATATTAGATGGATCCATAGCGATTCAGAGGGTTTTCTATGCGACGAATACTTTCCAATACACTATTTCTAATTTTCTCGTCGACATTCATTTTCGGCTGTCAAACCTCGCAAACTGGATTGGAAAATTTGCAACAGGCGTCAGACGGTGCGTCTCAACAACAAACCTCCTTGGTGAAACCGAGAGGCTATGTTCTCCCCACCAGCTTTTCAATAGCGCCTCATACCCAGGATTCCACTCTCTCCACTGTAGGGGATTTAATTGGCTCAATATTAAGTGATGGCGATGGCATGCCCGCAGATTCGGACAATTTTCACGTGGTAAAACGCTCGTACGTATATGAGCCCTTACTAGAACAGTTTGGTTTAGTTGACAACATTCTTTTTGGTCTGGCGCAAACTCACTATGATGAAAGAGAGAATGTCAATGTTGGTCCATACTCAGCTAGAGTATACATTCGTGACGGATCCAGTTTAGTTCCGGCTACTACTTATCAGGACTGGGTGATTGAATCTGAAGTAGAAACGAAAGAGGGCGAAACAGACATTCATACGGTTCGTGCCTGGATTGATAGTTATACAGATTCGGGCCTTCAGTCAATGCACGTAGAGTTGACAATATACAGCCCAGCTTATGTCGATGGCGAAGGGGCAGTGAGTGATTTTGGACAATGGGATTTACGGGTAAATTTTCCTGCGCAGCCCAATGATTTCATGGTGACAAAGGTTCGATATCTGAATAGCGAAGCACTAATACATATTAATAGCCGTAAAACTCATTGGCTGGATTCGGCGAACACCAATGTCGCATTGGTTTATCAAGGCGAACTGCACCGAGGTCGTGATAGAGGTTTTGGTAAATTTCGTTTCAGTGATCTAGATTTTTGTCACCAACAATTGGCGGCGGAGGCAGCACCCTGTTCTTCAGAGGTGCCTGTGCGTGAGGTATCTTACGCCTATAACAAAGAAGGAATGAGTGTACAGCGGGCAGGAGATGTTGCGGTCTATCGTGATCGGAAACAGTCAGTACAGATCCCAATAGAGTATGGGTTATACAATAGCGTCACCGGAGAGGATATCAAGAATAGTTTTCAGTTTGAATTTCCAATCTCTTATACGGACCCCTTGGGACAAGAGCAGTGGGCACGTTACCTCACGGAAAATGGCCGGCACCATTTAGCTGGTTTGACCGCAGGACAACCTCCAGTCGATTCAACTGTTATTCGGCGACAGATTGCCAATCGTGCAATTGAACGTCCTTATCAAGTCGCGCATCATACTGAAGGTGTGTTATATCAAGTGGTTTCATCCAATGAAGGTGTCAGCAATGAGCTTGAGCATTGGAATTGGGAAGTTGAATATGACCGTCATTGGATCTTGAAATATGATGCCCATGACTCAGTTTGGCGCCGCTGTTTATCGCTATGGCACGAATTGACAGGGTGTGGTGAAGGCGATGCGGATTGGATAGAGTTTGCTGACATGGAGTCATTGACTCACATCGAGCAACAGCGACTGCTGAATTATGACATGATCTCCAAAACAAATAATATTCAGTTGGTTTACTTAGAGGATGCTCGTGCCCATTCTGGCGACGGGTTTTACGAAGCTGGCTATCATGTAGAAACAGGTCAACTAGAGTCGGTTGGTGCGCGTTGGAGCCCTAGTGATGGTGAAGTGATTGAGTTGAATATGCAGGCATCGCTATTACTGAAGAAAGAAACAGACACGAACCAATGGTACCGATTCCGCGTCACTGATTCATTACTCTCAAGTCAATTACCGATCTCCTCGGGTGATACAGATCTTCATGATTGGCAACCTGGAGTCTATCACCTACGCCAACCTGGTAGAAAATTAATGCTCAAAGTAGAGGAAGATGGCTCAAAAAGAGTGGTTCACGAACACTGGCACGCATTACACCCCAATACCGTATCCGAGAAGGAGATTTCCGACCAGATCCTATTTCGTGGTGGGGAAGACAGTAGCCAGTTGTACAGGTTTCAAAATAACGACAGTCAAACACACTTCATGTCCTTAGTCTACGCCAGCGGTGCACAAGAAGGAGAATTGGTGCGCCATAGCGTTTGGGATCTTTGGCAAGTCGATAATACTGGTGCGTTGGTGGATTCTGAAGGTAACATACTTACCACCGAGCAACTTGCAGCGGACGAGGCAAATGATCTTGTAAACCAATATCGATGGGTTTATCGAGAGGATGGATCTAGTCACCAGACCTTTTTCAAGGATGCCATCGGAGATTGGGTTCAGTTAGCTGCTCCAAGAAGCTTCGAAGCTGTGAAAATTTCCAAACAAACCGTCTCGTTAAGATATGATTCGCAATTACAAGGATTAATACATCCTATTCGTGATCTAACAAAGCTAGGGTGGCAACTACATGCAGAAACCGAAAAACATCTGGTGCAAATTCGAGAAGAGATTGAACTGCAAGATAGGGAGACACAAGTAAAATATTTAGCGAAACCAATTGTTCAATTTAATTTGTCTCAGCACCTGGATGAAAATAGTGTGAGTGGCCCCGATCTTACTCAAGCGCATCACATAGAATTTGATGGCTTACCTGAGGCAGAGCAAACTTCTTTGACCCACATGCCAGCCGTCAGTGGGCCAAAATATATCGGTGGTTTACGCACTCAGTGAGTGTCCGCAGAATGATCTAAATTGAACTGACGGTTCTGGTTAGTACAATCGGAGTGACATGGATTGCAAGGTGACGCAGCCAGTAAACAAGTTGAAAAAGGAATTCAAATCTATACAAAATCTACTCATAGTGTCACAGATGAGCAGATAGCGTACTGGGTGAAACACTGGTTTTCTCAGCAAGAGAAGAAAAAATATTCGGCTTTTCGAACCGCCGAGGACAAGCGTTTATATGCTGTGGCTCATGGTTTAACAAGATTCGTCTTGTCTCAACATGCGCCTATTGCACCGCGAGATTGGTGCTTTAATTTTAATGAGTACGGCAAACCAGAAATCGCCAATAGTCTACCTGATAGTCTGTTTTTCAATTTATCTCATACTAAAGGGCTTGCTGCATGTGCGTTGAGTTGGCATCAGGTATGTGGTGTTGATGTGGAATTAACAGCCCACTTGGATGATTTAGAGCAGGTCGCTCAGGAGGTTTACTCTGCTCAGGAATTGAGCCACCTAATGTCATTGAAGGGCCATGAACGTCTGTTTAGATTTTATTGGTTGTGGACGCATAAAGAAGCATTTATTAAAGCTTGTGGTATCGGAATGTCATTACCCTTGAAAACTTTTACGATGAAGGGCGAAAAAAATCATTGTAAAATGGTGTTTCATCCTGGGTTTCCCGGTGATCATGAGCACAGTTTTGATGCCTCCCGATGGGGTTTCTTTTGGCGTGTGCTCCATGATAACTATCAACTGACGGTTTCTTCACCTGATCACGATAAGTGTCGAAACAGCGTGATCCATTCATTGGACGCGTTGGATTTTAGTGAGTCATATAACTAAATTTCAATTTTTTAGCATATTTTTCGTCATTCATGACTTGTAGTCGGACAAATGGTCTTGTAAATCGATTGCAGTCGGTTCACATTTGTTCTATATAAATAAATATATGAGTACAAAATATAAGAACTTAGCAAAATTGGAAAGCGGGAGAATTCAAATGATCTATAGAATTTTTGTATCCACCCTATTTGTTATCTCCTTGGGTCTGTCTGGCACCGCTGCCGCAGAAAAGATGGCGTACGACCTACCGAACGGTGACTATTATGAAGGACAAATTGAAAATGGTGTGAAACAGGGTAAGGGCATTTATCGCTGGAGCAATGGCGATCGATATGAAGGGGAATGGCACAATAATCAGTTCTCAGGCCAGGGAACATTCACCTTCGCCAATCAAGATCACTACAAGGGTCAGTGGAAAGATGGACTGTTTTCCGGAAAAGGAACCTATACCTGGGCCACCGGTAGTCGTTATGTGGGAGAATTTAAGAACGGTCAGAAGCATGGATTTGGAGAATACATTTGGGGTGAAGGAGAACGTTACGAAGGAAATTGGAAGGAAAACAAACGTCACGGTAAGGGGACTCGTTACTGGCCAGACGGAAAAAAATACATGGGGGAGTATCGTCATGATAAACGTCATGGGAAAGGGGTAATGACCTGGCCGGGAGGAGAAAAATATGTGGGCGAATACCAAAATGGCCAACAATCGGGTACGGGTGTATTGACCTGGCCAGATGGGCATCGCTATGAAGGTCAATTTGTGAAGAATAAGAAGACTGGCGAAGGCACATTTCAGTGGCCTAATGGCGATAAATACGTGGGCAGATTCGTTGATGATCTACCTGAAGGTGAGAGTACTTGTTATTTTTCCGGACGGGAAGAAAAGTGTATTTATCGCCGCGGTCAGCGAATCAATTAGAATGTGCTCCCACTAATAGGCAGGACGCCATTGCATCTGTCAGGGGATGTTAAGTTAGTGATGACTATTCAGTCTTTGGAAGGGGTACTGTTTCCAACCATTTACTAACTTGATTGAGATCTTGCACCGTTAAATCACCTACAGCTTGTTTGAGTCGAAAATTGTGGAGAACATAGTCAATACGCGCGAGATTAAGATCTCTCTGTGCGTTTAGTAAGGTGCGTTGCGCGTTTAACACATCCATCAAAGTACGGGTACCACTTTCAAAACTCGCTTTAGTGGCTTGTACCGCCCTTTTATTGGAAACAATCGCTAATTTTTGTGCAGTGACTCTGGTAACTGCCGCGTTAACCAAGTGGAATTGATTCTCTGTGAATATTGCCACTGAACGCTTTTGAGCATGATAGAGTTCTTCAGCCTCGCGAAACTTATAGTAAGATTGTCTCGTTGCTGCACTCACACCACCACCGCTAAAAATCGGAACAAACAGTTCTAGACCAAGGCTTTCGGTGTCTGCTGGCGGAATAAATCCAGAGCCGTCCTCAGTGTCTACCCGGTTGATCGCACCGACAAAATTTAAAGTTGGTAGATGACCGGATTGGTTTTTTTGCGTCTCACGTTGTGCTGCTTGCACGCCTTGCTTCGAAGCAAATAGTTCTAAATTGGATTCCAAGGCGCGGGTGATCCAAGCGTCCGTACTGTTTGGGGTCGGTTTGGAAATGGGGAATTCTGCTTTCAAACGCCCAATCTCCCGAATACTGGTGCCGGTTAGGTTTTCCAGATTACGAAGCGCCAGTGCCAATCCACTTTTTGCGAGCAAGATTTGGGTTTGGCTCAGATCGGCGGCTGCCTGCGCTTCGAATACAGCGGTATTGGCCATCAAACCCAACTCAAAACGTTTATTCGCCTGTTGCAGCTGGAAGTCCACCGATTGTTGTTCTCGGGTAGCGAATTCTAAGTCTTCTAGAGCACGCAATACGTCGAAGTAGGTTTCAGTGACTCTCAGAATGAGATTCTGTTGTTCTGCATCAAACTTCCATTCAGCTTGATTTCTGAGCGCTTTGGATTGTTGATAATCGTACCAGCGATCAATTTGAAACAGAGGTTGTCGGAGTCGCAGAGAAAGGGATTGGCTTCGATAGTCTATCGCCCTTTCTTGGGTAACGAAGAGACAAGTGGGGTCAAACTGGTTCAGGTTGGCTACATTAAAGTCGCAATCAGAAAGTGCGTCGGTATTAAATTCTGGTGTGCCTGGACCGTCATAGGAGTTCTCTGTATAGGTTGCCGATGCGGAGATGTTGGGTAGTAGACGAGACCGACCTATCTTGGGTAGTTCACGACCCGCTCGAAGGGCAGCTCTGGCAGCTATCCACTGGTGATCATGTTCTGTTGCCAACTCATATATGGCGGTTAGCTCCGAGGAGTGAGTGGTAGTTGGTAGAAGAGCGATTAAAGCAAGTGCCAGCGGCAAGAGACGAATTTGGTACATCATGTTGTTTAACTTTCTTTTAATAATTACGACTTCAATGAATTCAGAGCGAATTACCCATACAGATCTGGATCTGCCATTTTGCACTGTTGCAGGTATCCGCATTCATTTGGCCAGTATCTCAAACTTTGAACTCTCAGTCGGGCCAATCTCGATTGTGATGAATTTCAGATAATCTTCTCAGTAGTCAATTTTTCACGTTTAGAGTTTCTTCTCGTGTTATCGATTCATTTTTTACTGATAAACTCATCCTAAGGGGGCCCTATTGCTAATTTTAAGTGTGGTTAGTAAGCCATCCAAGGGCTAATTTCTGTATCTTTAGAAAATTAACATATATTGTCATTTATGATAGCCTCGATTAAATAGTCCAAATACGATTATATTTCATAAATTGTCACAACAACTCATTGTTAGCAAACATGTCCATAGATTTCCAATGATCGCGTAATAGAACCTATGGAATGGAGTAGTCGAAACTCATAAAGACAACTATAAATACAGGTGTTTAATCCATTTGTTGCGGAAATATTTGGTCGATAAACTAAAATGACGTTAAATTAACTGAATTCGCTTTTTATAATGACTTTAGTCCCTGGTCCTCAGTTATATTTTCCTTCAAAATGAGCAAAATCGGGTCGACACAGAGGGTCACTTTGAGACTATTCAAAAGGCACGCGATCCCTTAGCAATCATTGTAATTACTTTGTCTAAAAGTATTAGATGAAAAATATGATTATAAATCAATAGATTGAAATATCGAAAAGATGGATTGGAGACGATAAAAAGTACAGGCGCAAAAGATGGGCTAGACAGTTCTTCGCAACAGAAACTGCAATGGAATACAAAGTTTCACCTCCTCAAGCAAGAAGTGTTTTAACAATCAATACAGTTTAGATGAGATGTTTCATTGATGAGTGTTAATTTGCATAAAAATCCATGGTTCCATATACCGCGTCCTAGTGAGAACGCGCGAGTGAGACTATTCTGTTTTAGCTACGCCGGTGGCAGCGCTCAAGTTTTCCACGACTGGCCGAATTATTTGTCAGATCAAATAGAAGTGTATGCCATTCAGCTTCCTGGCCGTGGATCCCGTCTGCTCGAAGCGCCTCTGGTTTCTATGGAAGAGTTGGTTCAAGAACTGTATTTAGCCTTGGCGGCTGAAATCAAGGTTCCCTTCGCATTTTTCGGGCATAGTATGGGGGCGCAAGTGGCGTTCGATCTGCTTCAGCGAATGCGGGCAGAGGGGACCGCCCTGCCTAGCATGCTCATGGTGAGTGGTCGTCGGGCCCCTCAACTTAAGCACCGAAAAAGAAAGATTTATGATTTACCTGAAGATGAGTTTAAACGAGAATTAGATCGATTGAATGGCACACCCGCAGAAGTACTTGAACAACCTGAGTTGATGGAGTTGTTAAGTCCGGCGTTGAGAGCGGATTTCCAGTTAATTGAAACATGGTGTTATCAACCTAAACCGCCAATTAACATTCCAATTGCCGCCTTTGGTGGCATCGAAGACGTGGAGGTGAGTTTTAGTGATTTGGATGCCTGGAGTCAGCAGACTGATTCTGTTTTTTCTGTGCAGATGTTTCGGGGAGACCATTTTTTCTTGAATTCAGATAAGGAAGAGTTATTGACTCGAATTCAATATTTGTTGGCACCAGAACAGCATGCCGATGTGTAAAAATGCATTCTTAGAGAAAAGAGATAAAGAAGTGAACAATGAATAAAACTATAAAAATATTAGTGCCCTTTATCGTATTAATAGGGAGTATGGGAGTAGCTTGGTTCCTGATTCAATTTGGTCCCGAAGTCGAGCAGGCACAAGTTGAGAAGCGTGTACCGGCTGTTAGTGTTGTGGCGGCCGAGGCCAAGACCTTAAGTATTCCTGTCTATACTCGTGGAACCGTGATCCCTGGTACTGAAATCCAACTATCCGCCGAAGTGGCGGGAAAAATTATTAGTGTATCTAAAAATTTTAAAAACGGTGGATTTTTTAAAAAGGGAGAAACTCTATTCACCGTCGATCCGACTTTGTTTCAGTTAGACGTTAAAAAAGCTGAGGCGATGGTTGCCACCGCTAAACTAAATTATGAAAAAGCGCAAGCCAACGTAGAGGCGAATCGTTCAATCTCAGGTTTGCCTCAGACCGATTTTTCGCTCGGGATCCCACAACTGGAAGAGGCGCGCACACGCTATGAAGCGGCTAAAGCGGATGCACAATTAGCACAAATTCAGTTACGAAGCGCATCCTTAAAAGCTCCTTTTCGTGGACGTATTCGCCAAAAATTGGTGGACGTGGGTAAATATGTGACACCAGGCATGCCGGTGGCTATCTATTATGCGACTGCAACCGCAGAGGTGCGTTTACCGCTAACCGATGAACAGCAGAAGTTAATTGATATCCCGCTGCAATATGAGGACAACGAGCCTTTTACCGAGCCTGTGAATGTCAGTTTCACCGATACCAGTGGTCGGTATGAGTGGCAGGGTAAGTTAGTTCGAAGCGAAGCGGGGTTTGATGAAACCAATAGATTATTTTATGTGGTTGCAGAAGTAAATGCGCCTTATAAAAGGGACCCTAGGCAACCAGAAAAACCACCGTTTGCTGCGGGATTATTTGTCGATGCGCAAATTGAAGGACGTGTGCATGATCGGATAATAGAATTGCCACGTGAAGTATTGCATGCCAATGATGTTGTTTGGACTGTGGATGAATCCTCAAAATTGAAGAAAAAGCAGGTGGAGGTATTGCATCGAGGACGTGATACCGTTTTTATTGCAAATGGCATCAACGCCGGCGAGCAAGTGATTACCACCTTGCTTGACGTGGCAGTGGACGGTATGCAGGTGAAAATATTGCGACCTCAGATGAGAGAAAAAGTTGACAATAGTCAATCAAAAGAACCCATACCAAGTAATGAGTCATTAGATAATCAAACTGTTGTCGTCAAAACTACCAATACTAAGACTAAAGAACAGAAATCTACTGAATTAGAAAAACCCAGTGAATCTGAATCTAAAGCCGAAGTTCGGAGTGACTCGGTTGAGGACAGCAATAGGGCGCCAAACTTGGCCGAACAGATTGTAGTTGGCATCAAACCCATGAAGGAAACACCTAGGTGAACGCGATCATTAGATGGTTTGCATATAATCGGGTTGCAGCGAATCTGATGATGGCGCTTATCTTGATTTCAGGACTGTTAGCTTTACCAGAGATCAGAAAAGAGATCTTACCGAATATGGAAATGGATGCGATTTCCATTACGACCGCATTTCCTGGTGCCTCTCCGTCTGATGTGGAAGAAGCCGTTTGTCAGCGCATTGAATCAAATTTACTAGGGATGGATGGAGTTAAAAATTTAACCTCTCTTGCGAGTGAAGGTATTTGTCAGACTACTGTCGCCGTTGATTATGGGGTTAATGTTCGAGAGGTGGTAGAGAACATTAAAGTGACTGTGAGCGGTATCGGCACTTTTCCAAAAGAGGTCATCACTCCGATAGTGAAGCAAATTAAAGTCTCTCCAATGGTGGCAAAAGTTGTGGTTTCTGGCGATGTGGACGATGCAGTGTTAAAAACTGTCGCCGAAAAAGTAAAGGCAGATCTATTTGCGTTACCTGAAATCACACAGGTCTCCTTTGATAATATAAAGAAAACTGAGATATCAATTGAAGTCTCAGAAGTTGCCTTACAGCGTTATCGACTCAGTTTTGCTGAAATAGCAGCACGAATTCGCGAGTCGTCCGTCAATGTACCAGGTGGCAGTATCAATACTACTGCGGGAAAGGTTGCTGTTAGTATTCAGGGGAGACGTGCAAATGCAGAGCAATTTGAAAATATCGTTATTCGTGCATTACCTGATGGCGCACATATTAGATTAAAAGATGTTGCGACGGTGACGGAAGGGTTCGCCGTTCAGCGTATTGAAGGACGCTATAATGGCCGTCCAGCCATCGCAATCAGTGCATTTCGTACAGGTAATCAAAGTATCTTACAGATTGCTGACTCTATGCATCAGTATGTGAATGAGCAAGAAAAAGGATTGCCGCAAGGGGTGTATCTAAATGTCTGGCAGGATAATTCAAGCTACCTAAAAAGTCGCATAAAGTTAATGTCGAACAATGCCGTCGGTGGCTTTTTCTTGGTTTGGGCGATATTAATGTTGTTCATGCGTTTTCAGCTCTCGTTCTGGACAAGCTTAGGGATCCCCATATCTTTCTTAGGAACCTTGTGGTTATTGCCTTACTTTGGCGGTTCGATCAATATGGTTTCCCTGTTCGCCTTTATCCTGGTGCTCGGCATTGTTGTTGATGATGCCATTATTGTGGGGGAACAAGTTTATACCGAACATGGTCGAGGTAAGAGTGGGACGGAAGCCGCAGTAAGCGGTGCTCAAGAAGTAGCTAAGCCGGTAATTTATGCTGTTTGCACGACAATCTTAATATTTTTACCTCTACTATTCCTCCCTGGACCACAAGGTAAATTGATGTACGCCATTCCTCTGGTGGTGACCATTACTCTATTTTTTTCTTTGGTGGAATCCTTGTTAATTTTACCTGCCCATTTATCTACAATCCGACCTGAGAATCATCAGCAAACAGGATGGTTTGACAGAATGCACAAGACATTTGATGACGGCATTGAAAATTTTGTCGATCAGTATTACCGACCATTTTTGAGTCGTACATTGGAATTGCGATATCTCACTGTGGCTCTCTTTGTTGGAATGATGTTTTTAACGCTTTCTTTAATGATTGGAGGGTGGCTCAAGGTCAACTGGTTTCCATCAATCGAGGCAGATGTCGCTATCGCCAATTTGAGTTTTGCCAAGCAGACGCCTCACGAGGTGACCGCTGATGCTATGCAGCGAGTGGAGCAAGCTGCTGTTGAGTTGAGGAAAAAATTGAGAGAGGAAAATGGTGAAGATCAAATTACCAATTTGGTTACCATTATTGGAATAAAAGGTGAGAATACAGGTCGAATCGTGGTGGATTTAGCACCTTCTGAAGCGCGTAAAGTCTCTGGTGAAGAAATCAGTAGACGTTGGCGGGAGACGGTCGGCGAAATCCCTGGTGCCACTGAGTTTAAAATCGAATCCACCTTAGATACCACCGGTCCCACATTAGACATAGAATTCATTGGCCAACATCTCGATGCTCTAGAATTAGCGGCAAATTCCTTCAGACGTCATTTGGAAACCTATCCTGCTGTATACGAAATTCGTGATTCTTTACAAAGCTCGAAACAGGAGATACAGATTCAGTTAAAGCCTCGTGCCCAGGAACTGGGTCTGAGTGTGAATGAATTAGCGGCCCAAGTACGCCAGGCGTTTTACGGTACTCAGGTGCAAACCGTTCATCGAGGCGAAGAGGAGGTAGATGTCATAGTACGTTATCCAGAATCTTCAAGAGAGTCTCTGTGGCATCTGGAAAATATGAACGTCATGTTGCGATCGGGTGCCGTGGCACCTCTCCACAGTGTCGCCCTACTGTCCTATGGCGAAGGGCCATCTGAAATCAGACGTAAAAACGGTGCCAGAACTGTTCGTGTCAGAGCCTATGTGGATAGCGGGATGGATGGCTCCGATCTTGTAGAATCGCATGTTAAATCAGAGTTTCTAAATAAGTTAGAAAATAATTTTCCAGGAGTCAGTTGGCAACCTTCCGGTGCGCAAAAAAATAAACAGGAATTTTTAGACTATTTATCCCGTAGTTATATTCTGGCGCTTTTGGCAATGTATATTTTAATGGCAGTGTTGTTTCGATCTTATTCGCAACCATTAATGATTTTGTGGGCGGTGCCCTTTGGTGCAATTGGCGCACTGATTGGTCACCTCTTCATTGGTATAGAGGTGACCTTGTGGTCTTTGGTGGGTATCTTTGCAGTGAGCGGGGTAGTGGTAAATGACAACTTGGTGCTGATTGATTTTATCAACAAGGATTTAGCGCGCGGCGCGCGCTTGTTGGATGCCATTAAGGATGCCGGTGCGGAACGATTTAGACCGATTGTGTTGACCTCAGTGACGACTTTTGGTGGATTAACACCAATGATGTTGGAGCAAAGCTTACAAGCGAAATTTATGATTCCGATGGCGGTTTCTCTCGCTTTCGGTGTGGTTTTTGCGACCTTTGTGAGTCTCCTTTTGGTGCCAGCCACTTACCATATACTAGACGACATTCAGCAATTGATCGGTGTTGCAGGGGCTAGATTTGGAGATAATAAATCAATGAAAAAGCCGTAAACCGATTCTCGGACTCAGCACTAAAAACTCATACGAAATACTATTCCTGCGCCACCGCCTACAGCCATGGGCAAAAACAGTGGTTTTCTTTTATGATCATTTTTAAAGATAGTACCGGTCGATAAATAAGCCAATGACCAACCGAAGAGAACCTGAGAGCCGTAGTGTTTATCGTCACTTATTCGCGCCAACCCAGGAAGGGTAGAGGCTGTATAATATGCAGCACGTAACCAAGGTTGACGAGTCATACGAGCTAATGTGATAAGAGGCAATGCGCCATATAGTGCATGTCCACTGACTCCATTATTATCGTCAAATGGTCGCCAGCTGCTAGCGCCTTCGGTGGGACGTCCAGCACCGGTTGCGATACCCAACAAAAGATGCTGCGGCGCAGCCAATAGCGCAGCCCTCAATGCTCGGTTTCCCCATTTGCCCAGATTATTTGTGCCAATAAAATGAAATCTTTCTGATAATAAATAAACACTCGCGTAGATTGGAAGCGAGATAAGAAGTTGGCCTGCATCACCAATTTGAGTGCCTATCTCAAATAGTTCAAGATTAGTATTGGTATTAATATGTTGTTGGAACTCAGATCTAAGCGTCGCATCCAAATTGCTGTTGGCAAACAGCGCCGCACCTAAACTGAGATAACCCAGCTGAGCTAGGTTATCTGGCTGATAATAAGCAAGATAGTCTCGCTTTATTTGCTCCTGTATTGGCAGCTGAATCTGAGCGTTGATCTGCTCGCAGACTAAAAAGAGACTGATAAGCAGCCCATAAACCGGGTAGCGGTATCTATTTTCCAATTGATTGGACAACTACACATCCTTAAGAATTTCTCCTGTTTAATTTTTAGCGTTGGCAGGATGTTTTTTATTAGGGCGGTGATGGAGAAAGCAGGCGAGCGGTATCACATCATCAGTGGGTCTGCACTAAAACAGAGCATGGGATGGGCAGTGTTCTGTACCCAAATAGTGCAATTATTCGCGACCTTAGCTATGATGCTCATGCACAAACTCGACAATAGATTGAAATATAAGAAGTTACTAATCGTGTTGAGCTGTTCGACTAGGGGACATCTAAGGTTGGAATTGGCTATTAGCTAGGAGGAAATATGGAGGCGCTACAGTCGGGATCTGATGTACTTTTTATATTATTAGGCGCCATCATGGTGCTAGCGATGCATTCTGGATTTGCCTTTTTAGAAGTGGGTACGGTACGCCATAAGAATCAGGTCAATGCGCTGGCCAAAATTATGGCTGATTTTGCGGTCTCCACAGTCGTGTATTTTTTTATTGGCTATAGTGTTGCATACGGAGTGGGTTTCATGGAGTCGGCTGAAACCTTAAGCGAAAAAAATGGCTACGAGTTAGTGAAGTTTTTCTTCCTGCTTACTTTTGCCGCTGCAATTCCGGCAATCATCTCAGGTGGAATTGCAGAACGTGCCAAGTTTTATCCTAATCTGATCGCCACCGCGATTTTTGTGGGAGTGATCTATCCATTGTTTGAAGGTATCAGTTGGAACGGTTTATTTGGTGTCCAAAGCTGGATCGAGAGGCAATTTGGCTTTGCATTCCATGATTTTGCCGGTTCCATTGTGGTTCACGCAATGGGTGGGTGGTTGGCGCTGGGGTGTGTCGTCATGTTGGGGGCGCGTAAGGGTCGCTATACTAAATCGGGGGAGACTATTGGTATTCCGCCATCCAGCATCCCATTCTTGGCTCTGGGTTCATGGATCCTGACCGTGGGCTGGTTTGGATTTAATGTGATGTCTGCGCAAACTATTGAGTCCGTTTCCGGGTTGGTTGCGATGAACTCTTTAATGGCCATGGTGGGCGGAATCTTAGGCGCCTTGGTAGTAGGAAAGAATGATCCGGGATTTCTTCACAATGGGCCTTTAGCAGGTTTGGTAGCGGTCTGTGCAGGATCCGATGTGATGCATCCGGTTGGTGCTCTGGCCACGGGGTTAATCGCGGGGGTGATTTTTGTGGTGACTTTTACCCTCACGCAAAATCGATGGAAGATTGACGATGTGTTGGGGGTGTGGCCCTTGCACGGTCTGTGTGGTCTTTGGGGAGGCTTAGCCTGTGGCATATTCGGTACCACTGCCTTTGGTGGTTTAGGAGGAGTGAGTTTGATGGCTCAGATAGTGGGCAGTGGTCTTGGGATTGGTCTTGCTCTGGTGGGGGGGTTTGCCGTATATGGAATGCTCAAATTCACTGTGGGGATTAGACTCACCGAAGAGGAGGAATATCAGGGGGCAGATCTGAGCATTCATAAAATAGGTTCGAATCCAGAGGCGGATTCTCATCCCTAGGTAGCCACTCAATTCTTCAGAAATGAGTGGCCCCAATTAGGTCACTATAGACGGATTAATAGTCGCTGAAGACTACTTCCTAATGCTTGCTGCCCGCTGCAAGGCGTATTTGCTTACCGCAAAATAACCTATTTCATTTTCTTTATTTTGTTTGTCTGTTCAAGGACTAAGGATCTGGTTTGGAAAGCTAAGAGCTAAAACTTTAATTTCCCTCCACCGGGTCCTAAAAGTCCGCCTGCACCTGGGCCGCCACCCATTCCACCGCCCACGTCACCTGCGCCTGGGACCACTAACGAGCTTGCTTGTTCGCGCTGTAACTCACGTAACTCCTCAACCGCTTGCTGTACTGCGATTTCTGCTGCGGGACCAAAACCGGCGACGGCCTCTTTAAGTGATTTAGCTTTAATATCAAAGCTTAAGGGTAAAGAGCCAACGGGCGTCATGAGTTGCGCCTGGCCAACAAATAGCACCTCTCGCGTACTATCCACTTCACCCTCGGCAGTTAGGGGAGTCATAATCCGTATACTACCGGAACGGCGATCGCTCACTACTTCTTCACGGTAAAGGTCGCTGGCATTCATGCCAATTTCCACTTTGTCTTCGGCCATGTCTAATCCTTATTTTCGATTAATTGCTCATATAGCGCGCAGGGTACGGCATCTTGTGCGTGAGTGCCAGTCGCCCTGGCGTAAATGCAGGATCTGTATGTCAGTCTCATCTGTCACAGGGAAATTCTCGCATTACGCATTAGGAAATGCTGTCCAGATCCTTGTCGAATCAATGTGGGCATGAGCGAGTTGCAAACTGCACGGATGAGGCTGGGAATCAATCCGGAGGACTGATTTTAGGATTATACACTTGGATGCCAAACAGGGAAGCGTTAGGTAGCTGGAATAGATTTTTCGCTAGCACTTTGCCTGTTCGATAGAGCATATGCTGGCGGCGCTTATAGTTGTCAGAAGACGACAGGGGGCCAAACTTAAGAAGGCTCGGCAACGGATGTGATCATCGTGTGCAAAAACGCGAATCGAATTGAAGCCTAGTTTGATGTGACTTCAGATTCGAAATCTCGGTTGGAAAGGTCGTTAAGATGAATATCACTCGCTGAGCCCAGTATGCCTCCATATACTTCTGCATAAGCTTTTGCCATTTCTTCTCTGGGAAAATCGGCGAAATCTCCTCTCTCTTTCAGGTATTCCATATGTTTGTTTCCTGAGTTATCTAGTGCATGAAATAAAGAGTCTGATGTTCCATCAAACTCCAATGGTTTGACGTTGGCTTTTTCACATAAACTTAAATTGAAAGCAGGAGTACATTTAACCCATCTGTTGTTCAGAAAGAATCCGGTATTGCCATGAAACGCAAATATATCCGTTTGCATCAATTGCTTGAGTTTTGGTGAGGTCAAATGGTTGCGGACATCTGCAAAACCGAGACGGGTGGGGATCCCCACTGCCCTGCCGACTGCCGCCAGTAGGATTGCCTTGGGCACACAATAGCCTTCTTTTTTGTCAAGTACACAACTTGCTCGAAAAGTATCGTCACCACCGGAAAAGGCGTAGGGATTATATCGGATATCGTCTCGAACGGCGTAGTAGAGCTTAACGGCTTGAGTGATTTGATCCGTCTCCGTGCCAATCACGTCACGAGCGTATTTGATTATTGTTGAGTTATCAGAATCAATATAGTTTGTTGGTTGTAAGTAAAGGCCTAATGTTTCTTCTGTCATGATGGGCACAACTTTGTATAGTTTATGATTGAAGTATTTATTAGTGATGTACTGGCGTTCAAATTACCGAATTGCATTGATAATGACAACTCTTGCAAGGCGCAGTAATCAATTCACTGCTTATAATCTCAATTCACGGGCATTCTGGTTGAGAGAATCAGTGTCGGTTATTAGAGGGGATATTTGTCTAAAATGTGGCTCAAGAAGTGCAGTGAATATAGTGAATTGCTGAAACCTATTTAGAATACCATCTTAGCTGCGCGCGTATACTTATATTAATCTAAAAAACCAAATTGACCGCAGCAGTGATGGTGTTAATTTCGTCATCTATAGTCGGACCCCCGAAAACAGTCGGTATCGAATCAAATAGTCCATTTGCGTTCTCCCGTCCATCCAGTTCCGTGAAGCCATATTCAAATTTGACCGCTACTGAATCAGTCATACTAAACTTGATCCCAAGTGTCGCGGTGTGTTGATCCTGATTAAAGAATTCTACATCTTCCGCATCGGCTACACTGTAAGTAAAATGTGGAAAGAGATGACCAAATTCATATCCAATGGTGGCAAACCAGTTTTGAGAGCTGGAGAAAATAGAATTAGAAACATCGCGGTGCGCCCACTCGGCGAGAAATCTGATTTGATTCCAACTGATATCGACACCTACTGAACTGAAGACCACTTCACCGTCAGTGGTATCTTCAATACCAAATGAATTAATCGCAGAAACCGGTAGCCCTGTGGCCGCGGCCAGAGTGTCTACTAACTCGGCGGTGAGTTTTGGAACCACATGGTGGCTGGCACGCACAGTAATATTTGGGTGAATCAGCTCTAATATAATCCCACCTATGCGAAATTCCCCGAGCGTGAAAATTTCACCAATTAAAGGTAAATCTGTCTCAGGAGTTTGTGCAATATATATTTGACTAACAAAGTCGAAAGGAGGAGCGGCGATTTTTCCAACGGCATTCAATCCATTTATTGCCGTGATTGGAACATTGGCAAATCCATACAGCTCTTCTGGTGGGGTGATCCAGGGGTAGCTCACACCAACATCATAGTATTGAGAAATCATAAAACCAGGGAATCTGAAGCGTCCCGCTTGTAACTCAACCTGATTATTGGGTTGGTAAGCAAGATAGGCCCACTCGGCGTCAATTTCCCAACTATTTTTACCTCTTGCGAGTAACTGAGACACGAGTTGAATAGAACTCTCATTGGGTGTGAAACTCGTTTGGATGCCAATTACAGAGAGTTTTGAGAAATTCATCTCATCTTTGACACCTGTATAGGACACATCCTGGTCATTCTGACTAAAGCCGGCGGTCAAGAATCCGTTTGTCTGAATGCTTCGCTCAGCGTATGCCCCAGTACAGAAGCAGCAAAACAGCACTAATAATGATATTTCTTTCATTTCTCGATACGTAAAGATTTTCATGTATTGCCTTTGCCAGGTCGATTCACTTCTTGGTCCGTTCAAAATAGGTGTTGAATTGCCCCACTCATTTTCAACCGCGGTCATGCGTAGAGAACATTCTTATTGGTTGATATATTTTTCCTAAAACGCTAAAACCGATAATCTGCTGCGTCAGGAATCCTTTCCAACCGGTACCCAAATTTAAACGGTGAGGCTCGACTGAGTACATTTAGCTACCTAGCGCACTGGCACTCAAACCGCCTGTCGTTTCGATAGCAATTAACATGCCGCTAATCTGTCCATTCTAAAGTGTTTCTACAGCCTGGTAGAGTCTTTGTGCCCCACGCCTTGATGAAATCTGTGTCCATGGCGTTCTGAATTTTGCAATATGTTGGTCAATAATGATACTAATCGACCAGAATGTTGTGTACTAAATTTTTTTTGGGTCGGTGGGCTAATTAAACCGCATTAGGAGTAGGAGTATTCTAAAGATAATGTCACTAGCCCATCCTCTTTATTCAATTTGCGTGCGGTGTCACGGCTATATTATGGATGCATCAAAGAGACCACATTATCTAAATGAAATGTGAGGAAATCATTACAGTTGTCGATAAATTAATTAGGCGGAAGCAAGCGTATTTGGGTGTGACCCCTGCTTTATCTTGTGTGCCGATATAATTATAAAAAGAAAATAAGCTTTGTATTAAATGTTATCGCTAAGTAACAAATTTTAAATTGTTAATATTCTTTCCAGATCCTTAATCGTTTTTTGAATTTTTTGAATTTTTTGTATTTTACGACGAGCTTCAATAGCTATGATTTATTGAGAGACTCAACTGAATTCAATAATAGAAAAACCATTTGTTAGTCCACGGGTTATATAGGGTGAAAGAGTACTTAAATTGGGGATTAAATATTAAGACTCGTTAACACATTAAGTGTACTAGTCCACATATTTGATTCGTTTAATTATATATTTTTACTAATAACGAATGAATAGCGAGATGAATCTAAAAAAACTAAAGGCACGGGTGTTGTTTGCTGGGTTATTCAACTTCATGGTACACCGACGTACCGTTTTATCTATTATTGGTTGGCTCAATAGACGTTTTAATTTTCTTTCCACTTTCTTTGTCATGTATCCAGCATCTGAAGAGTACGCTAAATCTTACGTTTGTCCTAGCCAGAGGGAAAAGATGCGCTGGTCACCTTGGATTGTCGGTCTCTACATTCAGAACGGAAAGTTAGGATTATCCGCAGTGATTTCATCGACAGAACGCGATTTTCGCAATCAAGACAATGTCCCCAATCTGAAGCGTATGTATGACAAAGCGTATGAGTTGGCAACAATAGTCGGCGCGACGCAAGTCAGCTTCGCGGGTGTCTTACCTGGTGTGCTGAATAAGCAAAGAATTGTAAAAGGTTCCGTCGAAGCACAAGTCACTGTTGAAACGGTCATAAAGGCGGAAGAGTCGCTTCGACGATCTCTCGATTTAACAGAGGATACGCCAATAATAATATTCGGCAGCGCTGGCTTCATTGGGCGTCGAGTTGTGCGTCGTTTATCTCATCGAAATCTATTTTTGGTTGATAAGGCAGATCCCAAAACTGTAGAGAATACATCTTGGTATCAATCATTAAGAGGAATGCCAGCCATTTTATTGAACCTTGCTAGCCAGGATGCACTAATACAAAATCTACCCAACTTGTGGCGTGAAGTTGTGGTGCTAAACGAGGTCTATCCCGAACCCGAGCCAGAAACGGTAAGCGCGTTAGGTGCGATGGGATGTGCTGCCTATCATATTATTGGTTTGAGAGCGTTCACGTTGCCACCATTTCCAAAGGCCTATAGGGGAGGGATACCTTGTTGCGCGGGAAGGCTTTCCCACGGCATGGAGGCATTGGTTAGAAAGCTCAATTAAGTTATCAGATCCTTTAAATTGAATTTAGGGATTGGATGAATTGATCTGCAGATTGAATAGATTTGTTCATGTCTATTATTAGATTAGCAACTTCCTTTTCTATATTCGTCACTTCTACGTCAATTTGACTTAATGCCTGGGCATTGAGGTTATGTTTTAAAAAGAGCACTTGATCATGCATGGATTTAAGAACAGGCTGCATGGTTGCTTCAGCGGCCCACATGGATTTCAGCATAAATTTATAGTCGCCTTCGGTTTGATTAAGGAGTATTTGGCTTTTTTGTTTCAGTTTTTTATTCTGATATTGCGACAATTCAGATCGCCATTCTTTAAATAATAATTGTGCTACCTTGTCCATAGCTTCTATGCGTTTAGATACCTCTAGTGCACGTGCTTCTGTTTTTTCATAGCTTTTATTTAATTGTCGATAAGTTTTTTCGAGTTCACCCCCTTCAAACGCCACCAGTTGTTTAAAAGCCGTGAGTGAATCTGAAAACTGTTCTTTAGCCAATGTTTGAGATTGTTTTGTTTTAATGACGCGGGAATGCAATACCTCTCTTTTTTCAATCCCGATTTGTTCCAATGAGTTCAGGTAGAGTGTTTGACATCCTGTTAGATAAGCAATCAGAAATGTGAGTGTAATATAGCGAAAAGTTATGGCGTGTGTATTCATAATGAATCCCGTAAAGATTAAATAGGAGTATAGAAAAAATAGCTATAAACACTTCAATAAATCAAACAAGAATCTATTGAACAATTATGTTTGTGTCTCTAACCAATTCATGTAGTCACCAACACCTTCGGCAACCGATAGAAATTTCTGATCATATCCGACAGATCTTAAGCGTTCGATATTCGCTTCAGTAAAACTTTGATAACAACCTTTTAGATGTTCTGGAAATGGAATATATTCAATTTCGCCTTTGCCCAGATGATTGATGATGGCATTTGCTACGTCGTTAAAGGATTCGGCTCGCCCGGTACCCACATTATAAATACCACTTGCTGGTGTGTTCTCTTGGAACCAAAAATTTACCTTTATGATGTCTTTTACAAAGACAAAGTCTCGCTTTTGTTCGCCAGGACCGAAGCCACCGCTTCCTTCGAAAAGTTTAGGGTTTTCCTGGTTTAGCATCTGTTGATGTAGGTGAAACGCGACGCTGGCCATATTACCCTTATGTTGTTCTCGGGGACCATAGACATTGAAATAACGAAAACCCGCCCAGGGAATAGTTATTTCTGAAGCGCGGCGGCGAATGTATTGATCGAAAAGTAGCTTTGAATATCCATACACGTTTAATGGATGTTCATGTTGGGGTTGTTCGACAAACTGAGTGCTTGCACCATAGACCGCAGCGGAAGAAGCGTAATAGAAAGGTATATTATGTCTGACACAATAGTGAAGTAATAACTTGGTATATTCAAAATTGTTCTGCATCATCATTTTGCCATTCCACTCGGTAGTGGTCGAGCAGGCACCTTGATGGAATATTGCATCTATAGAACCCAATGATTCATTTCGTTCGATGTGAGAAATAAAGGTTTCTTTATCTACGTAATCGTCAATCTGACAATCCGCAATATTGATATACTTATGACCATCAGAAAGATCGTCTACGCAAATGACATTGGTTTCGCCCCTCTCATTTAGGCCTTTAATCAAATTGCTACCAATAAAACCGGCACCACCCGTGACGATGATCATCGCAAGAACACCTCTCTATTGTGAAAACATGATTTAATAATAAGCACTGAATGACACATGGTTTTTTTCAGAGGGAATGATCCGCCGGTAGAGATCCAGATAGAGTGTAAGATAAATGTCATAATCTAAAAAACTGAATTAGGGATTATACTTTTTGTGCTTGTTCAATGATTGCTGAGCTTGAGTAGCCTTCGACAAAATCAATTAGTACTACTTTGCCGCCATGTGTTTTAACCCATTGACCACCTACCACCTCAGACTCAGTATAATCGCCACCTTTAACTAAATAATCTGGTTGAATTGCTTCGATCAGGCTTTGGGGTGTGTCTTCGCTAAATGCAACAACCCAGTCTACCGCTCTTAAACCTGCCAATACAGACATACGATCTGAAAGTGTGTTAATTGGTCTGTCAGAACCTTTTAACCTTTTCACCGAGTCGTCATCATTGACGGCGACGATTAGTTTGTCCCCTAGTTTTTTGGCCTTTTCTAAATAGTGTACGTGCCCTGGATGTAACAGATCAAAACAACCGTTAGTGAATACAATGCGTTCTCCGGCGTTACGAAAATTTCGAACAGCTTGTAGTAACAGTGGGAGTTCTATTTTGCCTTGGTGAA
This sequence comes from Thiotrichaceae bacterium, assembly GCA_041940025.1. Lineage (GTDB taxonomy): Bacteria > Pseudomonadota > Gammaproteobacteria > UBA5859 > UBA5859 > UBA5859. The sequence continues at coordinate 485,803 of JBGTSY010000001.1, forward strand.
AATTCGGAGAGCTGTCTAATGATTGTTGCAACTCTTCTAATGTAATCACAGAAGTGCCCAGTTTACCTACCACAATACCAGCGGCAACATTGGCCAGCTGTGCGGCATCTGGAAAACTCTGTCCACAGGCGATACTGGCCGCTAGGGTAGCTATGACTGTATCACCCGCACCGGTGACATCATATACCTCTTTTGCCTGCGTTGGATAATGAGTGTAGTTGCCCGATTGTTCAATTAGAGTCATACCCTGTTCTCCCTGAGTGATTAACAGGGCAGAAAGTTGCACATCTGAAAGTAATCGAGTTGCCTTTGCGACTAACTCTTCTTGGTGAGCACATGCCCCTACTACAGCCTCGAACTCGCTGAGATTCGGAGTGAGCATTGTTGCGCCTTTGTATAGAGTAAAATCCGTTCCTTTTGGATCTACTAAAATTTCTTTATCTGCGGCCTTCGCAATGGCAATAAGTTCTCGGATGGGTTTCAATGTTCCTTTAGCATAGTCGCTGAACACTACCAAATCACACTCTTTAACGTGATCCCTAAATTTTTGTACAAAAAATTCCGAATCCCAGTCGCCTAAATTTTTCTCAAAATCTAGCCTAATGAGTTGTTGGTTCTGACTCATGACGCGTAGTTTCGTAATGGTTGCAATGTCTGGTAGAGTCGCGAAGAGACAGTGTATCCCTGCTTTTTTAAGGGTTTGCGTGAGTAATTCCGCATCTGCATCGTTGCCAACGATAGACATCAGGGAAACCTGAGCGCCTAGCCCAGCACTATTTAATGCGACATTGCCGGCACCACCGGGTAGTTCGGTCTGATTAAGAACATTCACAACCGGTACGGGTGCTTCAGGAGAGATCCGTTGAGTATGCCCGCCCCAATAGCGATCTAACATGAGATCGCCGACCACCAGCAGCCTGCCATCTTTCATTAAGTGAGTTTTGCCATTCATAAATCGTAACGTCCCGAGACTAATTGGTACTGGTAACAGGTACTAACAAATGCTCAACAGCTTGCAGATCTCGTAGGTGGGCCATTTCAATCGTGGCTTTGGAATTGTTACCGGCGGTACCTAACAGAATGCGATGGACTATACCCGCACTTTCAGCAGCTTGCATGTCAGTTTCTTTATCACCAATTAATATAGAGTTGCTAGGCTCAATATTATAGTCGTTTATTGCCTCAATGATGAGCCCTGGTGCAGGTTTGCGGCAGTTGCACTTTTGTAAATATTCTCCTTTAGCGTGAATAGGGTGGTGAGGGCAATAATAAATTCTATCTAAAGATACATGCTGTTGCTTGAGTTGGGCCGTCATCCATTCACTGAGACTGAGAAATTCTGTTTCAGTGTAGTAGCCTCGCCCGATCCCAGATTGATTCGTCACCACGATTAATAGGTAACCGGCTGCCTGAAACTGTTGACAAAATTCAAATATGCCGGGTACGAACTCAATTTGATCGGGGCGACAGGCGTAGCCAACATCACAATTAATCACCCCATCCCTATCCAGAAACAACGCTCTTTGTTTACTCATGATCAGCGAAATGAGCTTCAATCAGATCACAGAGTACATGTCCGAGAAAAATGTGCGCTTCCTGAATTCGCGCCGTATCCTTTTCTGTCACGTTAAGTGAGAAATCAGCGATCTGTGCGAGTGTGCCACCATCGCGTCCGGTGAAGGCCACGGTTTTTGCACCCTTATTTTTCGCGGACTGAATCGCCTTTAGAACGTTAGGACTTTGACCAGACGTGCTGATGCCTACTAGCACATCCAACTCGACGCACAATCCCTCAACCTGGCGAGAAAAAATCTGCTCATATTGATAATCATTCGCAACCGCGGTTAAGATGGAGGAATCTGTGGTCAGAGCAATGGCGGGTAAGGCTCTTCTCTCTCGTGTGAATCTGCCGATCAATTCAGCGGCCAAGTGTTGGCTATCTGCGGCGCTGCCACCGTTACCGCACCATAAAATTTTGCCTCCTTTTTCCAAGCACTGGATCATGACTTTGGCGACATCTTCTACCTCAGGTTCAAGTTTTTTAACTTGGTCAAAGGTGGATAGATGATGATTTAAGCTTTCTTGAAATACGCTCATTGGAATAACTTTATCTTTTCATTGGGTGAATACGGATTGCGTTGCATCAGCTTCCTATTAAAATAACCGGTTTTGTAGATTTAAGGATTTTCCCATAAAGCTTGAACCACGTCATTTTTATCCTCGCTATTGGCTGGCTTGGTTTGGCCTGGTGTTGTTACGCCTGAGTCTGTTGCTGCCGCCGCGAATGTGGGAAAAGACGGCAAAAAGACTGGGACATATTCTCTATTTTTTGGCAACACGCCGCCGAACAATCATTCAAGCCAATATTGAACACTGTTTTAATGACTTACCTAAATCGGAACAACAGCAGTTGGTAAAAAGAAATTTTACCTATTTTGCATATGCAGTTCTGGATTTGGGGCGTGCCTGGTGGTCGACGGAAGAACAGCTAGAGGGCAATTTGGAAGTAATGGGGTTGGATCATGTCACGCGCGCAATGGAACTCGGTAAACCGATAATTCTTCTTGGGGCTCACTACATGAATTTGGAAATAGCGGGTCGTCTCATTGCGAATCAATTGAAAATATCCACTGTGTATCGACCTCATGAGAATGACATTGTGAATTATTTCATGTTGAAGAGTCGCACTCGTCAGTTTGAGCAGATCATTGAGCGAAATAATCTACGTCAGTTGGTTAAACTTTTGAAACAAGGAAAAATAATTTGGTACGCTGGCGATCAGGACATGGGTAAAAAACAGTCGGTCTTTGCACCGTTTTTTGGCCATCCCGCCGCAACATTGACCGCTTTGAGCCGCTTGGCCAAGTTGACTCAAGCGGAAGTGATCCCGATGGTTTTTATTCGTGGCGCCAATCCGAGACGACACCGTATCATTTTTCATGCGCCATGGCAGAATTTTCCGAGTGGCAACTTGATTGAAGATGCGACTCGTCATAATCGGTGTGTGCAAGAAGCCATCCGCATGCAACCAGAAAATTACCTCTGGGCTCATCGACGATTTAAGTCTCGTCCTGAAGGAGAGAAAAACTGGTACCCGAAAAAAGATCGTTCTAACAAAAAGAAATATAAATGAATAGTCATACTCTTAGAACATTTTATTCAAACCCTTGGGCACTTGGTTATGTCGCCTTTTTAACAGGTTTTTTTGTACTTCCCTACGAACAGGGACGATTACATAAAAACGGATTTGCCATGTTTGTGATTTTGTTTTCAATACTGTCATTTAGCAAAATAAATTGGCGGTCTTTCAAAGAACCTTTGATTATCTTTACAGTGCTATATTTACTTTACGCCGCCTTGAGTATATTTTGGTCGTCTCACTACACCAATGCCTATTTAGTTAAATACATAGCACTGGCAATTTCTACGATTGTATTTTGCTTTATTCCAAGTTATCTGAAAACTGTGACACATTTATCAGCAAAAGATTTGGTCTTTCTAATTTTTATAGTGCTGTTTCCAATTGCGGTTTTGTCAACAATATATTCAGCTTTGTCGTTTTATCAGCTTCATTCGATCGACCAACGACTGATTTTTTTCGGTAGATTGGATGGACCTATTACGCATAGTGTGGTCAATGCATTGCTGATTTTAGTGTCGATTGGATTGATTAAGCAAATCAATAATAGGTGGTGGTATAGTGGTATTATTATCGGCGTGGCTATATTAGTTACAGGGATCCTGCTGTCCCAAAGTAGAGGGCCTATTTTAGCACTGTGTATCGCTTTACCTATTCAGATTTTTGTTTTAAAAATGTATCGCACATTAACTTTGTATCTGATTTTTTTGGGTCTCGGTACATTCCTTCTGATAAACAATCCGGTGTTAACAGAATTAGTCACAAGTCGGGGCGTCTCATTTAGACCCGAAATATGGAAACTGATTTGGCAAAGTATGCCGGGACACATGTATATTGGCCACAGTATTTTACCTGAACAGAGATTCACACTACCAATCTTGGGTGAGGTACATCACCCACACAACTTAATTATTGCGAGTTTTTATCACTTGGGAGTGTTAGGCTTGGTGTTACATTTAGGTGTCATTGTGATGTGGATTAAATACGCTTTGTCAATTCAGGTTCAAGCTTTTAAAGCCGTATCTGCCGGTGTTTTTTTATATTCGTTTATACACTTTCAATTTGATGGTGGAATATTGCTCACAAAGCCTGATGTGTTGTGGTGGGGTGTTTGGTTGCCAATTTCTTGGGTTTTAGTGGAACAAAATCAAATAAAAATATTTAAAGATTGTTAAGGCATTTATGAGAATTCAGCAACAAGATTTGGATTATTTATCAGGCAAAAAGTTTTCTACGACTTATGATTTTGTTTTTAACTGGGACGATGAGGATAAATTATTGGTGACCAGGCAAGATTGCTTGATACAGTTGGTAAATCATAAAAAAGTAATTCATGTGGGTTGTGTTGATCATGATATTGACACGATAATAAAAAAAATTAAAAAGAATGAATGGCTTCATGGTTTATTATGTGACAATGCAGAAACCTGTTTGGGAATCGATATCAATCAAACGGGGATTGATTACATTAAGAATCAATTAGGGTATCCCCTAGTTGAGCAATTAGATATTGGGGAAGAAACCAGTGCTGTTATTAGTCAAAGCAAATGGGATGCATTGGTATTGGCAGAAATTGTAGAGCATTTTGATAATCCAGTGACATTCTTAGCCAATATCAGAGAACGATACAAGCCATACGTCAACTCAATTATCGTGACCGTACCAAACGCATTTGCATTGAAAAATCACCGTCACTCTAAGCAACACATTGAAAGAATCAATAGTGATCACCGTTTCTGGTTCACTCCCTATACTATTGCCAAGATATTGATTCAGGCTGGGTACGAAATAGATCTAGTAAGATTATGTGTGCGTAAAAAACCAAAAAAAAGACAATTGCTGAAAGAATGGCAGTTAACAACCTATCCTTTGTTTAGAAACGGTATCGTTGTGACTGCAAAATTATAGGGAACTAATTTTTGTGTTGATTCATATAGCGACTATTCGATCGAGTTTTGGATGTTCAGTAGACGGGTTTCCCTGTACTAAACGGGAACGTAGATAGTAGGAAATAATGAATACAACTAACAGTCCTATACCGTGGAGTCGCTTGTATCAATATCGTCGGGAGGTGAATCATATCTATTCCGATCCGATGAAAATAAAGATCGCAAAACGACCGCAGACACTTCTCAAACCCTTTATAGTCAGCCGCAGTACGATTTTAGAAATTGGCGCAGGTCAAAGAAAATTGAAGGATCAATTATCAAGCTTATGTGATGACATCGAGTATAAAAGCTATGATATCGATACAGATAATTTTCATGATTACTACGACTTAGATAAGATTGAGGGTAAGTTTCAAATTATTTGTATGTTTGAGGTCATTGAACATTTGACCATTGACATGGCGTTTCAAATATTAAGTCGCTGTTATGATTTGCTCGACACAAATGGAATCATGCTTATTACCACACCAAACATCTATTATCCGCCCGCGTTCTTAAGAGACATCACTCATATAACCCCTTGGGCATACGATGAGTTGGCAGGATTTGGTAAATTGATCGGATTTGAGGTATCTGATATTTATCGGCTCTATCATGATGCACTGCATAGAAAAATAGTTAGACGATATTTGTTACATCCACTGCATAAATTGATTGGCATTGATTATGCGAAACAGGTGGCAGTTCTATTGCGAAAGCCTTAGATATTTTTACGCTTTCTTAGTTTGGATATGCGATTATCTATATAATAATCGAGTTTATTAATTTTCGATTTTGAGTGTTGGAAATTATCTAAATACTGTTTTTTTAGATTATTTATAGTTTCTAAATCGTAATTGTCTTCTAAGAAACCCACAAGCAATCTCGCCATATCATTGGCATGTCCTTTTAGTGAGTCGCTTTTCTTTAACTTGTCCCAATCGACAATAATTATCTGATCCTCTTGTGCATGCCATAATAGATTGCTCCACTTTAAATCTCCATGAATAAAACCAAATTGATGTAGTTTAGAAACCTGATCCACGAAACGAGACAGTAAATCAATCATGTGATCAGATGTCAGATGACCGAGTTTATTGATAACTTTTAGATTCGAAAAGCCTTCCAGATAAGCATCAATTTGCCATGCGTCTTTCGGCGCATTTATTCGTCTCATAAGAAATAAAGTAGGAGGTAGATAAAAGTCGTGTTGCGTTAGTAGTGTACGCCATTTGGTTTGTTGCTTTAGTTTATGCCATATATAGTGTCTATGTATGCTATTAACATGGTCGGTGTGTAAAGTCTTTACGAAATAATTGACATATGAATTGTGTTGAGGTTGTTTTATAGTCCATATCCAAGAGTGACGTTTCGATTCGCTTTTTATCGTCCTGGTTTGAAGTGAATTTAAGAGTCCTTTAGAACGCGCTAAAGTGTGTGAAACTAGATTTAACTGTCCCGTTTCTGTCGGGCTGACTTCTATAAGGATAAAATCTTCGGTTTTCAGTTTAATCTTATTCATCAATTCGATTACTTGATAAATTATGCTCATCGAGACTGTGTATTAAATTTTCGTAGTCCTGCGTCATTCGTCTATCGCTGAACTGCTCCTGGATACGAATAAAAGCATTGTGCCCGATATGTTGCAATTGTTGTTGTGGCATGCGACTGAACTCAAGCATGTACTCAATCCATTTGTCCACTTGTTCTGGAGAGGCGAGACGGCCGATTGAGTCAGATTGAATCACTTCACGATTGCAAGGGATGTCTGAAGCAATACAGGGTTTACTCAATGCCATTGCTTCTAGAAGTGATAAGGGCAATCCTTCGCGAAAACTTGGAAAGACGAACACATCTATTAAACTCAGTAACGAAGGCACGTCGTCTCTATGTCCTGTGAACCAGATACGATCTTCGATGCCAAGTTCCTCAACTAGGGCTTTTAAACTATTTTCGAGCGGGCCAGTTCCCATAATCATTAGCCGTGCATCATCTCGTATTTTTGACACTTCAGAAAATGCTTTTAACAAAAGAGACTGATTTTTTTTGGCGGCTAAACGACCAACCGTAGCAAAAACAAAACAGTCTTTCATATGCGGAGGTAATAAAGTGCTCGAATCTTTTGACTTGGATCTTTCGATGAGTGTGGCAATATCGATTCCGTTTTGTATGCTGAATACTTTATCCTCAGGGAGAGCCCAATTTTGATCAATAATATCTTTAACCCCGGACTTGGATACGCTCACGATTTTGTCCATTCTTTTAAAAGCCAACCAGTTGCGAAGCTGTTTATTCAACGGCAAATGATCGGCACCAACGACTCCGTGTATGACACCGATATAAGACGAATGGGTTTTAGAAAAGTATGAAGATAATGCTGATAGGTGTATCGTTTTTTCCAAATGGGCTATCACAAAGTTTGCGTTAATAGAATCGATTAATTGACCGAGTTGTTTGGCGATGTCCAATCGGTAGGGATGTAGTTTTCCTTTGGAATGTAAATAATATGTTTGTGTGCCCTGGTCTACAATAAGATTATTGCCGTCGTCATTACCTGTTAAATAGCAGACATGGGATTGAAATATATTATTATCCATGTTTGTGATTTGATTTAATAAAGGGTAATTACCACGATATGCCTTAACTATATGTAAAATATTTATAAAGTTATCCACTCAATCAGCCCTGCTGTATAGGAAAGTTAGGTAGCTGTTTATGACGCATTCGTTTCTGCGTGATGAAAAGCACTCGATTCAAAATTAATTTTCTTTGACTGAAGCTCAGTTGTCGTTTTTCAGCATAACATTGGAAAAAACGTAACCTGTCTGTTCTGGTCAACACCACTGGGAAAATCATATTGAGTTGAACAAGATTTTTCACTATTTTACGAATAGGTGGGCGGTGACGATAGAGATAATTTCTTTCATTATCAATAAAGGAGAATGACGTAGAATTATTTTCAGTATGTATTAATAAGTTATTTGGCCGTAGATCGCCATGGATCAACCCTAGGTTGTGCAACTCCGCTATATGTAACGCCAGCTCCTTGATGATGTGTCTTTTGTGCAGTATTTGTTGCCGAGTCAACGGTCGTTGCCAATATCGATACATATAATCAGCCAGGCCTTCACCAGCCATGCCTTCGGATATGAGAAAAATGTGTTGATTGATTTTACCCCAAGCGAAGGTAGTCGGTGCGTTAAAACCATTTTTCCGGAGGAGATCACTGTGTTTATGAGCGCGTGTCGAACGTGATCCCTTTAACAGTGCTTTGACCGATTCCCAACGGTTACGATTAAAATATATTTTAAAATACAGAGTCTGTCCCAACTCACTAGGGGGGTTTTCCATGCGCGCGACCCAAGCATGAGCAGAGCAAGGTATTGTTTGCCAGCCATGGGGAAGTTGACGCGAACTTAAGGGGGTGATGCATGTCTTTAAAAACCGTACGCTGTCAGCGCTTAAGTTAGAGTTGAAGAAAAGGGTTCTCATAGGTTTAGTGTTGCTGCAGTGCCCTAAACTGTTCAATCAAGACATCTGCATAGGATGCCAAATTGTATTGTGATGCGATCGTTCGTCGTGCCTCTTGACCTAACCGATGGCGCAGGGGAATATCGTCAATGAGCTTTGTGAGTGAATTGTGCCATTCTTCATCAGACTGGGCCCAGAACCCGTTCATGTTTGGTTTGACAATGTCACGATTCACCCCTACTGGGCTACAGACCACAGGTTTGCCCACAGCCATGCATTGCAGTAGTTTGAATCCACATTTGCCTCGTGTCCAAGGATCGTCGCTCAAAGGCATGAGTCCTATATCAAAACTGTTGAGATCCTCGATCTCTTCATCATAATTCCACACCTTGCGAATGACGTCGATATTTTTTAAGTTAATGAATTCATTCGATACAATTTTTAGCCGTACATTCGGGTACTTTTCCCCGATTTTTTCCAATGGATCTCGAATGAGATCTAAGTAGGGTAACGTCACTGCGCTGCCAATCCAACCTAGGGTCACGGTGTGTCCAGGTTCTTTTGCTAATATGAGATATCGGCTGAGATCAATACAGGTGGGAATACATAGGATTTGATTTGTATAAGGACGAGCGCGATCGGCGAGATAAGCGTTACCTGCAATCACGGTGTCAACGGTTTTCACCATACGGGAGAATTTTTTTATTCGAGTCGTGCTGTTGTTCGCTTTCGCATGGCTGTCTGGAAACATAATCGCATCATCGAAATCAAAAATTAGCTTTTTAGAACAAGCACGAAGCAACTTTAAGTCTAAATATGCCATTAATTTTTTCTGAATGACCACACAATCAACCTGATTTGCAGAATCAAGTAATTTCAATTTTTCTCGCCAAGTGTTCGCGAAAGTTTGAATCTGCACGTCAAATCCGGCTGCTTCCAGATAGGGTCGATATTGTAGGATTCGATATCGAGCACTGGCTTTGTCCAGTCGCGTCACTAGGAACAGGATACGCATGTATTCACTACTACCTTAGATCTGGGGGTGTTTTTTTCCATACTTTTTGATAAGTATTGACTGCCCGCGAGTGGACTTTCGCCCAAAACGTCTTGTCTTGCCTCAGTGTTTGCGACAATGATCGATCGCTATAGTGATGAATAAATCTGAGGATATCTCTATTAGTCAGCCCTATATCCATTGCAGAAAAATAGAGGCTACCGAGATCTTTAATTTTCCATCGTTTGGGCGTACGCCGCCTGATTTGCATTCTATGCAAATCGATCAAATATATGCATGCTAAACTGGTGTTTTTTAGATCGCGCTGTCGCAGTAAAAAATGGCAGAGATAAAAGTCACGATGATTCAAACCGTTGTCATGCAAAGTTTTGGCGATTTGCGCTAAAGATTTAATGACGTGATATCTTGTCACCGGATCCGGTGGAGACTGTTGCCACTGTGAGGTCAAGTCCTCTAAGCTGATATTGGGCCCCAGATCTAGAGTCACCAAGAATGAGCGTTGGCGCGCAGGATTCATACCACGCTTACCGAATGCGACCGGCATTAATGTGGGTATGCCTAACGCCTTGAGTTTGTGTAATGCAAGCCACTCATTTGTCGCACCCAATATGGGTCGTTTCATTTGGCTTAAGTTTTTTATGATCTCTTGCCAGCCGATACCTTGATGACACTTGATATAGAAAGTTTGATTCGATCGTACAAACCGGCGGGTTTCGCGATTATCAATGCGTTTGGCGATATCCCCTTCTATTTCCTGAAATGCCTCTACTGTGCGCAATCCTTGGAAATAATTAATAAAGTCTGATTCAATGCGAATCATGTCTGTTCGCACTTTCAATGATGTCTGCGGCGTCGTGAATGAGACTAAAAAAGTTGTGTTGATTGGTGTAGTTTGGACCCTTCTGTGCCCAGTGTTCCAATTGATTGCCAGTTAACCAGCAGTCTAATGCCTGCGATAAGTGATCTTGTTTAAATGGATGTGGGAGTACTTCCCCAGCGTTAGCCTCAGAGACATAGTGTGAGAATCCACAATTGGCCGTGGTGAGTACCGGCAGGCCACAAATCATCGCCTCAATGAGCGTGGTGCCTGTATTCTCTGTGCGTGCCGGGTGAATTAATGCAGTTGCACTATAATAATATAAGGCCACATTGTGTTGCGCACCGAGGAAATGAACCCTATCTGAAACGTGCAGTTTCTTTGCCAGTCGTTTCATCGGGCCCACAGTCCCTTCTCCTACCACCAGATAATGAACATTTAGCCGCTTTTCCTCTGGTAACGCCGCGATAGCTCGAATGACTCGATCGACACCTTTGGTCTTGTACCCTGAGCCAATAGTCAACAACACCTTACTTTTTAAATCGATCCCTAATTGATTGCGTAGGCGGGCTATCTCATTTTTCGACGGGGCGGGTTCAAGTCTCTCCTTCTGTATGCCAGGTGACAGTAGATGAAATCGTTCATCTTCTGTTTGGTAGTGATGTTGAAATTTCGCTTTTTGGTCATGACTGATGAGTAAAATTTTCGTTGCCTCCCCCTTGCGAAATACGGCTTTCTCTAGATTTAAGTAACACCGATATCTGGGTAAATATTTTATCCAATTTGGCCTCTCTTCAGCCAATTGAGACGCTAAACAGGGATCCCCCGCATAATAAATATCCAGTCCGGCCACTTTATTGAAGCCGATCGCCAGATCAAAATTAGAATTTTCACTTGCTTCTATCCAGGTATCAGAGAAGCCTTTCATGCGGCCGTGATTGGTTGGCTTGTTAATGGAAAGTTGATGAATTGTACAGTTTGCAATGGCAGGACCCTGCCATTGCAAACAAAACACCTCAAGCTGGTGACCGCGTTTAATCAACTCCTCTGCAATACGCCTCATACTGCGCTGCATACCCCCATACTGAAAATATTTGGCAACCACTAATGCAATGCGCATGAGTATTACTCAACTCCTAACTTGGCCAAACCCTGTAGAATTTCTGCAGGGGTGATCTGCTGGAAGCAGGGGGGTTGTACGCCCGTATCTGTCGGTTGATTGCAACGGCGACTTAAGCAGGGGGAGCAGGCGCGCTGACTTTGCAGATGCAATTGATTGTTTGCCAATGTGCCAGTGCGCGTTGCATCGGTTGCGCCATAAACTGAAACCGTTGGGACTGCAAAAGCCGCTGCCACATGAGCCAAACCCGTATCTACGGCAACCACTGCTTTGGCGGATGCCAGGTGCGCTGCGATTTCGCTGAGTCCCATTGCCGGGAGAATCTGAATGCGCTGAAGTGAGTCGCCGATGAATTCCGCTCTCTGACGCTCCTCCTGGTTGCCCCAAGGCAGAGTCACTGGCTGGCCAGCCTCATGCAATCTTTCGGCTAACTCACGCCAATATTCCAAGGGCCACATCTTAGTACTCCAGGTAGTACCATGTAAAAACACCACTGGTTTAACTTCATTCGGAAGTTTGATGGTGCGTTTTTGCAGGCCGTAATCGGGATAGCTATGGGGCAGTGGGTAAGATAATGCATGTGCAAATAGCTGTCGGTTTTTCTGTACCGCGTGCTCGGTTTTATTTACCGCAATCTTTTGCTGATATGCCCAACTGGCTACCCCTTCTCGTGCGCTATGCCACGTGTATCCGACACGATGCCCTCGCGCAGCGCGGGTCACGAGGGCGCTCTTAATTAATCCCTGAGCATCCAGAACCATGTCATACTGTTTCGCTTTCAACTCTTCGAGAAAGCCCTGAATTTCTCCATTTCTGTAGCTCGCCAGTGGATTGTGTCGCCAACGCCTGATGGAGATCGGGATGACGGCATTCACCTTGGGATGCCAGTGGGGTACGGCATGAAATCCTTCTTCAACTACCCAATCTAATTCGAGATCCTGAAGCGCAGTAGCGGCGTCTGTGATTGCCGGGAAGGTGTGAATTAAATCTCCAAGCGATGAAGTTTTGACTAATAGGATTTTCACGGGAGACTAGGCATCCGTCTGTATCAATGCATGTAGATGTTGCCAGACACGATCCACAGATAGATCTGTCATACATCGATGATGCCCCAGTGGACATTGACGCTCGAAACAAGGGGCGCATTCGATTGGATTTTTCACAATTGTTGACTGCTCGCCCAAGGGCGGGGTGAAATCAGCGGAAGTGGAGCCGTACACTGCCACCAATGGGCGTGCCAATGAGGCGGCTACATGCATTAGGCCAGAGTCATTGGTGAGTACCAACTGAGCCAGCGCCAACAGATCTATGGCTTCTGAGAGCGACGTGTGACCCGTGAGATCGATATAGTGCTCTAGCAATTCAGAGGGCAGATGGCTTTGGATGTCGTGTGCATCTGTCGCATCGTTGTGAGATCCAAATACCCAAACCTGACATCCCTCTGAAATCAGTTTTTCGGTCACGCTTGCATAATAGGACGCCGGCCATTTTTTAGACGGGCCGAATTCGGCGCCGGGACAGAGCGCGGCAATGGGTTTGGTGGTGTTTAATCCCAACTTTTGCAGGACCTGCTGCTGAGACTCTTGCTCGATTTGCAATTTTGGTTGCGGACAATCTGTGGGGATCCGATCCGCCTCATCGCCCAGCGCAACAAATCTTTGAATCATCAATGGGTATTTTTGCTTATCTAAAATACGTACATCATTCAGCAGGCCATAGCGGAACTCGCCTCGCCAACCGGTTCGACGAGGAACCTTAGCAAACCAGGGAATCAGTGCGGATTTTAGGGAATTAGGCAGCACAATCGCCCAGTCGAAAGCTTTTTTCGCCAATTTCTGCGCGATGCGATGGCGCTCACCTAGGGCAAGCTCTCCGTGGCCAACGGGCATGGAATAAATGTCGTCCACTTCGGCCATGCGCTTCAGCAGCGGGCGGCTCCAATCCATGGCCAATACACTAATAGAGCACTCATATTGGCGTTTCAAATGAATGAATAAGCTCTGTGCCATTACCATGTCGCCTACCCATGAGGGGCCGATTATCAAGATGTTAGTCAACGGGTGTCGCCTGTATGTTGGAAGGGGTATGCATCAATATGAGAATTCCTTGCTTTGATTCCGAAGCGGGAAGAAACCTCAGCTCCTTTAGGTTACTTACTTATATTTCAATCAACTGCGACCATTATAACGCCGATTTTACGGCACGGGTGTGGATACTGGCGTTAGATTTTTCTTTCCGTTCAGTCTGGCTTATACTTGGCGCCCAATATGAAACCCCTAGGGCTCAGGGGGAAATTTCCAGCTTAATTTGGAGAGTATAGTTTGGAAGACAAGACATTTATGGCTACTTTTCAGGCCATCATATTTTTTCTTATCGTATTGACGGTGATTTTGATCGGATTTACTTTTGCCATCGGCAAAGTCATTTCCCGTCAAGAGGTGGATCCGCTAGCTGAGGAAGCGGCCATAGTGAAACATATTTCACCTGTGGGTCAGGTGGCGATCTCCGGTGGTGATGCAGCCAGCGGCCCGCGTAGTGGAAAACAACTGGCGGAAACCGTCTGTCAAACTTGTCATGGTTCAGGCGTGATGGGTGCACCGAAATTGGGTGTTCAGGCGGATTGGGAGGCGCGATTAGCACGAGGCGTGGATACTATATTAGATAACGCAATCAATGGTATTGCAGCTATGCCGCCACGTGGAGGGGATGCCACACTCTCGGATGAAGAGCTAAAAGCGGCGGTTGATTATATGTTGCAATCGGTAGGTGCAAGTTTGTAGTCTGTTTAGATTGTCTAAACTCTCAAAGGGCGTCCATTGGCGCCCTTTTTTATTCGAGACATTTTTTCTTTTGGTACACCAATTGTCTTTCTCAGGCGCGCTTATTCCATTAAATATCTATAGAAATTAAGACATTAATATCAATCGCTTACAAAGATTCGCGCTTATTTATTACGTCAATCAAGACCTGATGGATAGCTGAGGTGCAGCGGAGACGAATATTGAAAGTTGGGGATTCTATGCGACGGCTTTCGTTATGTCGATAGCCCCTGGAGGCACTGGATGTTCGAGAGATTTGACAGCATAGATCTGCTGGGTGGCCCATTTAACGGGGGCCAGAACGGACGGTATTTAGAATCGCCAGTTTAGCAAATCTTTCGCCGCCATTGGCTGCGCCATAAAAAACCCTTGTGCGGAATCGCATTTTAAATCGGCCAGTTGATCCCAACAACGTTGGTTCTCCACTCCTTCTGCGACTACATCTAATCCGAGGTTATGGGCCAGCTCAATTGTGGAGCGCACAATTGCCGCATCGTCCGATTGATGGTGCATTTGTGATACAAAGGAACGATCTATTTTAAGTTCATCTACCGGTAGCTGTTTTAGGTTCACCAGAGAAAAGAATCCGGTACCAAAATCGTCAATGGATAGGCTGATGCCCATGTTATCCAGTGCACGAGCGACTCTCTTGGCGCGTGCGGGATCGGTGAGCAGAGAGCTTTCAGTAATTTCTAATTTTAGGTTCTCCGAGCCCACTTGGTGTTTTTTGAGTAATGCGCCTATCTCTTTTGGTAACGAGGTGTCTTGAAGATTACGGGCGGAAAGATTGACAGATATTTTCATATCCAGCCCATCATCACGCCATTGCCGGCAATCTGCTAATGCTTGATCCAAAACCCATGCGGTAAGAGGCAAAATGATTTCATTACGTTCAGCGGCGGGGATAAAGATATCTGGACCTACCAGGCCGCGGCTCGGATGTTGCCATCGAACTAAAGCCTCCACTCCACACATGGTGCCTGTGCTTAAATTAATTTTAGGTTGATAGTGCAGGACCAATTGCTCGTGCTTTAATGCATCTGCCAATTGAGAAATTAAAATAATTCTTTGCGGATTGTGGCTGTCTAACGCTGAATTATACACTGAGGCGACGCGACCAGTTTGCTTTGCATGAGTCATGGCCACGTCCGCGCAGCGCATCAACACTTCGGCCTCTGGTCCATGGTAAGGATAGAGTGCGATTCCGGTACTCACATCTATTTTCAAGTTTAAATCTTCAACCTGGAATGGGTGACTAAGGGAAGAGCGTACTCTTAGTGCGGTTTCCAAAGATTGATTCGGGTTACTGATAGGGTCAATGATTAGCGCAAACTCGTCACTCCCTAAACGTGCTGTAAAGGTGTTGTCGCTCATTTCGCTTCCCAAACGGTCAGCTATTTTTTGCAGCAGAAGATCACCGTAGCGATGACCGAAAGCGTCGTTGATCTCTTTGAAGCCATCCACATCTAGCAGGATTAAACCGATGCCATGTCCTTCTCGGTCAGCCTGTTCGATTCGGTGATTGAGTTGGCTGAGTAACAGATCCCGGTTGGGCAAACGAGTTAAGGCGTCATGGGTCGCCTGATATTCGATGGCGGCCACCTGCGCATAATGTTCGGTGAGATCTTCAATAAAAGCGATATAAGCCGGGGGCGCTTCAATAGAAGAATATTCAATGTTCATCTCCACTGGAAAACCTGATCCGTTCGCGCGTTCTAGCCGCGTTTCAAGGGTGATGCGATTACGGAGCCCTGTTTTAAGTGGGAGCAATAGTCGCCGAATTTCTACTTCATCAAACTCTGACAATAAATCTGTGATAGTTAAATGGTGAAATTCGGTTTCCGAATAGCCAAGATTTTTTCTAGCAGTTCTGTTGGTCAATCTAAATTTTAAGCTATATTCGTCAAAGATGAGGATTTGATTTTGCGAATTGTCCAATATTCTTGCTAATCGATTACCGGACAATTCTGACTGATTTAATTTTTCCGTCGTCGTTTTGAGTTCATTGATGTCGGTTAATGTGCCAATCAAGCCGACTGGTAAGCTATGCTCGTTGAGCTCAATCACAATATGGGCGAGCACCCATCGAATCTCCTCGGAGCTTGCTAAAAATCTGTATTCAGCGATAAATTCTTGCTCTGTTTGTAGCGCCTGTTTGAATTCCTCCACTATGCGGTCATAATCATCATCATGAATATGTTTTAGCCAACTATTACCGATGATTTGCGTCGCATCTTGCCCAGTGATATCAGAACACTTTTGATTGGCGTAATAGATTGTGCCATCTATGTAGGCTCTGAAAATGCCTACGGGCGCGGCGTTTAATAGATTGTGAAATCGATCATCCTCTGCATTATTAGGCAGCACTATGTCTTGTTCTTCGATTAAAGAAATGATGTTACCTGCCATTCCTGAGATAGCATCGTCTGCGGTCAAACAGGGATGAGCTTCTATTAGGATCCAACTGTAGCTACCTTTTACATTGCGAATTCGACAACGAAGACTAATTAATTCACTAGAATTCGACACCTGATTCAGGTGATTTTTTATGATAACTTTGTCATCCGGGTGAATAATGTCAGACCAGGCAGGGGGCTGTGGTGACTGTAAGCAATTCCCTAACCGACTATGCCAGCGTTCACTTAAGTAGGTGAGTTTTCCATTCTCATTTATTTCAATTAGGGAAAGCGGATCTAACACCAGCTTCAAATGGGAACCATTTTCGTCGGTTATTTGCGACACTTCTATGTCATTCGCTGCGGTTGCTACGCTGCTAAAATGAAAAATGACGAACGACTTTTCACTGATTTTAGCGCTGCGTGCTTTAACAATGACGTTGAGATGCGGATTTTTCAAAATTTGCACCGGTGTCGCATCGATTAAATCTAACGGTAGATCGGATGTTTGGTGGTTCAAGTTCGCATCCAAGTCGACCAAGCTATAAAAATTTCTGCCAATTAATTGGGCTGGACTGGTTGAGAATAATTCTTCACATGCCCGAGTCGCTTGGACAATTTCGCCAGCATCGTTCACAGTAATGAGTTGTGCTGCATGGGTCGGCAGTGGGCTGGGGCTTACCATAAGGGGTGACTTTTAACGAATTGGATAGGATTTTGCCTGAAGCAACGCATCGGAATCGGTCGCTTTGAATTCAGTTGAATTCAATTTTCCGAGAACGGGGCGAAAATTTTTATCCGAAACGATTAATCTTAGATTTTATTTTGACAATCTTTTATAAGATGCACAAGTTTAGTGAATAGATAATATTCAAAATCACAGCCTCATCCGGTCTCCTGGTCCGACCAGGAGAGAGCGTGCAGTTAACAACCGACAAGTAAGATATCTGCTTTGCACGGCCAATTGGTGTTTTAACAATGATATCGATACCGTGAATTGAGTCGCGGATTAGTATTAAAATAGCGTGGTTCACAATAACTAATAGAAACGAATGGAGAAGATAATTTGATTTCTTTTCAACCCACAGACGAAGAACAACAATTGTTAGAAACTGTGCGTCGATTTAGTGATGATGTCATCACTCCCGATGCACGAGAAGCGGATGTCAAAGGGGCAATCGAGCCCTCTATCTACAGTCAATACTACGATTTGGGGCTACATTTGCTTGGCATTCCTGAATCATTGGGCGGTATAGGAGGCTTCACTCTAACCTCCAAATTGCTCATGGAGGAGGTGCTGGCAACGGCTTCTGCGAGTCATGCGCTGGCGCTTGATAGCGCAGGGCTAGGTGCACAAACAATTGTTCGATTAGGCAGCGATGCACAGCAGCAGCGTTACCTGGAATCGATGGTTGAGAGACCAGATAGTGTATTTGCTTTTGCAGTGACTGAAGCTGATTTGGCTAGTCATACGGGATATTTTCAGACCCGGGTAGAGAAAAAAGGCTCAGGTTACCTGCTCAATGGCCAAAAATTGGCAGTCTTGAATGCTGATAGAGCTGAACATTTTATTGTGCTGGCACGGGCAGATGGGGGAGCTGGCTTTTCTGGTGTCAAGGCGCTAGTAGTCAAGAAAGATACTCCTGGAGTGCAAGTTGGTAGCAGACAGAAATTTATGGGATTAAATGCTGCGCCTGCTTTTGAGGTGACTTTCACCGATTGTGAAGTGCCCCAAGAGGACGAGCTTTGTGATGCGGAAAATGTTGCCCAAGAGATTGTGCAAATTTTAAATATTGGGCGCGCCATGAATGGTGCTCGAAACGTAGCTGTTGGTCAGGCGGCATTGGCTATGGCGATTGATTATGCTCAGGAGCGTGAAGCATTCGGTAAGAAAATATGCCAGCATCAAGGTTTAGCATTCTTTATTGTGGATAAAGAAGTGGCGTTGAATGCAGCTCAGGCGCTTAACTATAAAGCGATCAGCCGCATTGTTCAGGGGAAAGATGCCACCCAAGCCGCCTGTTTGGCAATCAATTATTCCAATCGTGCCGCGGTTCAGGCCACCATTGATTCGATCCAGGTATTTGGTGGCGCGGGATTCATGAAAGATCTGAATGTAGAGCGTTATATGCGGGACGCCCGTACCTTAGCCAATGTGTTAGGGAGTGAGGCAGAACATAACGAAGTCCTAGGTGAGTACCTCTACCCAGCAGCATAGAACCGGATTTGGAGCACAAACATGATTGAATTAGAAATTCCTCAGAACTTAAAAAATATTAGGGACATGCTGCACGGATTAATGCAATCCAAAGTACGTCCCCTTTGTATTCAGGCTGACCGTGATGGTAAGTATCCCGAAAGTTTTTATGACGAAATAGCGCCGATGATGAGTGGCATGTCCCTAGGCGGTGGCGGCGGAGGCAGTAGCAAAAAAGGTGGTGGTATGTCAGACGCTGCGGGCATGAAAAACATGGCGCTGATGGCAATAGTTGCCGGTGAAGAGATTGGGTGGGGTGATCCCACTTTTGCGCTTAATATGCCCGGTCCCGGCACCGGTGGTCCGGCATTAGCGGCGCGAGGGACACCGGAACAGAAAGAGAAATACTTCGGCATGTTGGAAGGCAAGGGCGCGAAGTGGGCCGCTTATGGTTTAACCGAGCCGGGAGCGGGCTCCGACGTGGCCAATATTAAAACCAGTTGCCGAAAAGAAGGTAATGAGTGGGTGATCAATGGTAGGAAGTGTTTTATTTCCAATGGCGCCAAAGCGGAATGGACGATTGTGTTTGCAACGGTGGATCCGAAGCTGGGTCATGCGGGACAAAGAGTGTTCATTGTCGAGAAGGATACGCCGGGACTCACAATTGGTAAGATTGAAAACAAGCTCGGATTCCGTGCTTCGGAAACCGCAGAAATGATCTTCGAAGAGTGTCGTGTTCCGGAGGAAAATTTAGTTGGGGGTGAAGCGGCCTATGAAGGCAAAGATAAAGCAAAAGAAGGATTCAAGACTGCGATGCAGTTTTTTGATACCAGTCGACCGATGGTGGGCATCATGGGGGTGGGCATTGGTCGTGCCGCCTATGAAGAGTTAGAGGCGTGGATTAAAGATCATTATTGGTTATCCAGACCTATCCCTCGCTATGCGGCCATTCGCGATCGCCTGTTTGAGATGCAACAAAAACTGGAAGCAGCGCGGTTACTCTGTTGGAAAGCAGCCTGGATGGCAGATAACGGTATCGCCAATACCAAAGAGGCTTCTATGTCTAAAATGTACGGGCCGGGTATCGCCATGGAGATCTGTTCCGAGGCAGTAGATATCATGGGTACTCATGGTTCACTGTCTGGCACCATTGTCGATAAGTGTTATCGCGATATTAAGGTATTTGATATTTTTGAAGGCACACATCAGATCCAGCAGACAGTGATTGCCAAACATCTATTCGATAGGGTGCCAATGACGACTGGTTAAACCAGCTGTTCGGCGCTAGACTAAAAAGCACAGCTGGCGCTGTGCTTTTTTTATGCTAGGGTTGATTCTATTTTGCTCTTGATGCCAACCATATAACGATCCCATAAAATGAAAACATCAAATTCATTATCCAAGGATGATCAATCGTATCTCACTCGCTTGCGTGAAGAGTTGACCACACAAGCGAAGCACGTACTCGGTTATCCTTGTTCTCAGGCGTTTGATTATTCTCCTTTATACGATTTTTTAAGCTTACCAATAAACAATATCGGTGATCCTTATCTACCGAGTAGCTTTCGAGTCAACACCCATGAAATTGAGACGCAAGTTTTAGATGAGTTTTTAACGCTAACAAATGGAGACAAAAATCACCACTGGGGCTATGTCACCAACGGCGGGACCGAAGGAAATATGTATGGTCTATTTTTAGCGCGCGAATTGTTACCTCAGGGCATTGTGTATTATTCTGAAGAGACCCACTACAGTGTGACTAAAATTTTACGGGTGTTGAACTTGCGTAATATCATGATTCGTAGCCAAGAGGATGGTGTTATAGATTATGAGGACTTGAGAGAAACTGTTCGAATCTATCGTGATGTACCGCCGATCATTATTGCTAATATTGGTACCACTATGAAAGGCGCGGTAGATGAGATTAAGGCAATTAAAAGTATTCTAAAGGAATTCTCTATTCCTAACTTTTATATCCATTGCGACGCAGCATTGAGTGGGATGATTTTGCCTTTCTTGACGGACGCTCCTGCATTCGATTTTACCTCTGGAGTAGATAGTATCGCCATCAGTGGTCACAAGATGATTGGCTCCCCAGTCCCCTGTGGTGTCGTGTTAAGCAAGCGCGCTCATGTAGAACGTATTGCGCGACTAGTGGAATATGTGGGCAGTAGAGATACCACTATCTCAGGATCTCGCAATGGGTTAACGCCACTGTTTATGTGGTATGCCTTCAAAACCAAAGGGCGTGCTGGATTTCGTGAGCTTGTTCATAAGTGTATTGAGTTGGCGGAATTTGCTGTCCAGGCGTTAGCTGACATCGGCGTTTTAGCTTGGCGACATCCTTATTCCACTACTGTAGTGATGCCCCGGCTCAATCAAGCAGTGATTGAAAAATGGCAATTAGCACGATACAAAGATGTGTCACACATAATTATCATGCCTAACGTGACCAAACAACACATACAGTTGTTGCTAAAAGATATTCAGAACTCAAACCGAGTGGAGGATTAGACACGATGAAGCAGATTTCTGTGGTCTCTGAAGATAAACCAGGTGTCGTGGCTTTGATCAGCGAAGTGCTTGCCAATCACCAGATCAATATTAACTCACTGGATGCGGAAACGTTCGGTCAATGGGCGGTGACATTGGTGACTGTAGATAAATATGACGAAGCTCTCAGGGCGTTACGTTCAGAAACTACCTACAGAATATTAACTGAGGATGTTATTTTGGTGCGCATTGAAGATCGGCCCGGCGCGCTGGCAAAATTGGCACGCCTATTTCGTGATCGAGGTATTAATATTCGTAGTATGCGCATTATTCAACGGGGCGCTAACGACAGTGCTGTGGCGATATCGACTGATAAAACCAAAGAAGCACTCGAATTAGTTAAAGATATTTTAATCTCTTAATTGGTGCTTATAGCCAGTTACGGCAACTGCGATACCAACTGGGAGAAGTTTCCTCATTAGTAAGCGCTTCGTCATTAGGATCGAAAAAAGAAAAATTACCGTCAGCATCCATAGTAATGCCAATGGATTGTGAGACCTGGTTAACAAATATATAGTGGTGAGCATCCACCTCTGTCTCTATACCTAGACAGATATCTTCTTGATCAACTGTATCTCCATTTTCTTCAATCTGGGCAAACACCACGCCATCTAATCTGCTATAGATACTTGCCATGAAGTTCATGTTGTAGTCTTCGTCGAAGTTAACCTGAATTGTTCGATAATCTGCCAGTGTAGGATTTTCCACATTATTGACCGCGTTTGAGCCAAACACTTGTACGATAAGATCTTGCAGGACTTGTTGAGTAGCCGGGGGCAGCTCCGCTATCGGCCTATCTTCTTGGGGCGTGCCTTTGTAAAACTCATTTGAGCAATCCCAATCGAAATAGGTCCCTTCTAAAATTAGGTCCCAATTTTTGGCATCAAAAATGAGATACAACACAGTGTTATCCCAAGAGGATCGGGGTTGTACATTCGCTATGGAGGCAATTTCAGGATCACCACTATTGGCTGCTGTATTGCGTATCGCCGCTAACTCTATCAACACTCTTTCGTAGGTATTATCTATCGCCAATAAGGTTTTATCTCCTTCATAGGAGAGTTGTTCCGCGTCGAGGGCGGGTCGAGGTGATGCCTCCAAATCTGCAGGGGTAATGACTGCCTCAAAACCATCACAGGCCTCAACAGTGGGGGATGACTCTCCGCTGTGTTGGCAGCCAGCGAGTACAATCGTGGCGAATAGAAGAGAAAAGATGTAGTGTCGATTGCTCATAAGTTACTTACTATTTTGGGGCGAATTTATTATCTGGCGCTTAGAAAGTTATCTATTCAAACATGCGTTTAATTAAATTAATGTACCCCTATTTTTGTACTGATCGCTCTTCAAGTGAATGATATAAATGATTATTTTAATCAATATGACAATGTCATCTAAACGTCAAAAAGCATATTCTAAGGGCTATCTGGCTGATGTGGAAGTGAAACCTGACTTATTTATGGATTCTAAGCCCATTTGAATCGGTGAAAGAATTTTAAGGAAGCATCCTGCTAGACATTAGGGATAACCTCTGGATTAACTGAAATAGTTGTACAATTATTAAAGACGACCTAATATTAAAATCATTTTGATTCACCTAACATAATTAGAAATTGACAATATATTTTTGGGAGGAGGCCGGATGTCTAGTACTGTATTTTTGTCTGGGTTGGTTTTAGTGTCATCTCTGTTGGTCCATCGTTTTCGCCAGCGTCAGCTTTTTGCTGAACTGCCTAAACGCAATCATGAAGAGTTTGAAGGCACCTTGTTTCAGGTAGATAGAAGTTTGGTGGCCTATCGTGCGGCGCGAAATGGTAGCTCGCAAACGATTGTTGCTATGCATGGTTGGGTAGAAGATCATCGATATTTTACTGAGCTCTATGGTCCAACTGACGCGGAACTGATTTTAATCAATAGTTGTGATTATCATGGACCAAATATCGGACAAGTGCGCGACACACCCAGTTGGGCTCAGACACCCAATTATGGCTTGGGCTCTATCGAGTATGATGCAGCAATTCTGATTCAGGCCGTTGAGAACTTAGCAACAGGCAGTCAATTAAGACTGCATGGTCACTCTCGCGGTGGTGCGGTCGTGTTGGAATCTTTAAAACAAAATCACGCATTACTTAAAAGAGCAGAGATAGTTTTAGAGGCGGCAATTTTGCCAGAAGCATCTGTATTACCCGGCGGGCCAACCGTTTCTAGTGTGATGTCCGTCGTGTACTCTTATGTTTTGCCTTTAGTAGGGATAGTGATGTCCAGAATGAAAATTCCTGCGTTTGTCATGCCCTATTTTGGGCCTGTCACACCTCGTAAAACCCATCTGATTCAAGGCTTATTTAATAACCCAAAATATCCTCAAATATTGGAAGAAAATATAAAGGGTATGCAACGTTGGTCGGTGGAAAATAGTGTCGAATTATTTGACCTAGCCAGCCATGGCACCATATTGATTGGTGAGAAAGATACCGTACTCAGCGTTAAGAAAATGTTAGCGAGTGCCCGCCGTAATAATGGCAATCTGAAAGTGGTGGAGACCAAGGGCACCAGTCATTTTATCACTCTAGATGCACCTCATTATGTGCCGCCCTTATTGAAGAAAGTGGCTTAAACTGAATATCAGGTAGGAACTAAACATGTCTTATTACCATAATAAAAATGTCGTGATAACAGGTGGCAGTAGTGGTCTCGGAAGAGCATACGCCATCAATATAGCCAAGCGCGGTGGCGCCAACAAATTTGTGATTGCAGATTTAGATGAAGTGCGTGGCGAAGAAACATTAACACAATTGACTGCTCTGGGCGCGCAGGCCAAATTTATTCGGTGCGATGTCTCTCAGTGTGAGCAAGTCGAGCAATTGGCTCGTGAATCTCAGGAGTACCTTGGGCGGATTGACCTCGTTTTTAATAATGCCGGAGTGGCCAGTGGTGGGCAATTCTTGGATATCCCTGCAGAAGATTGGGATTGGCTGATTGGCATCAATTTGTTAGGCGTGGTTCATGGTTGTCGTGCGTTTGGTCGTATCATGCAACAGCAGCGTTCTGGGCACTTGGTCAATACTGCATCTTTAGCGGCATTTGGTGCCCTACCCGGCATGTCCTTATACAACACCGCTAAAGCAGGTGTGGTGATGTTTTCGGAAACCATTCGGGCGGAGTTTGCAGGCTATGGGGTGCGGGTATCTGCTGTTTGTCCTAGCTTCCTAAGAACCAACCTAATGGAGCGCACTAGAACCACTGCTCCGGAAATAGAAAAAGTGACCCGTTTGGCGTTGACTAAAAACCAATACAGCGCAGACTACATCGCCAATAAATGCTTAGATCAGATCGCTAAAAATAAACTCTATGTACTGCCTACATTAGATGCCAAAATCATGTGGCGTGTGAAGCGTTTTTTCCCACGGACTGTCGTTGGAATTGGTGCCCGGACTTATCCATTTGCGATGAAACAACTAAAGGCTAGATTCGCTAAGTAGTCTCTTGGGTGACTCTAGTAGTTAATTATCTTTAGTCATATGTTTGCACTGTCGTGAGAACGATTTCGTCATGTTGAGCTTAATGTATCAATTGCTACCTACAATTTGGCAGTCACCAGAGACTGATATTGCCACCTCTGTTGATCTCAAAATGCGCGCCATGCCGTGGCACTGTGATCCTAATATGCACATCAATAATGGTAAATATTTATCTATTATGGACATAGGACGAGGTCAGTTGTTTGTTCGTCATGGTCTGATGAAAAAGATAATGCGGCAAAAATTTAAAGTGGTAGTAGGTGCGGCACATATTCTTTATCGTCGTTCTATTCCCATAGGCAGACGATTTACTTTGCGATCGCAGTTTATTGGCGCGAACGAGCGATTTATCGTATTGCAGCAAAGCTTTATTTTTGACTCTCAATTGGCAGCGTTGGCCTATGTCAACTTGGCTTTCAGTTCGCAAAATGGTTTGGCCACACCTCACGAAGTTTGTGAGGCATTAGAAATCGAATTTCATTCACTGCCAGTGTTGCCGGAAGTGGGGCACAAGTCGTGGCAGACAGACAAAGCAGCACTGAATCGAATGTCAAAATTAAATGAAGAATTAAAGGGTTAGCGCTTCTGACATTGATAAGTTAACGCTGAGTCATCGTATTCCGCAGTCAGGTTTGGTATAAAAGTGCAGTATTTGATATGAGGATGGCGACAGGATCAGGTTACACACGGCCAATTCAAATCATGATAAACATAAAAATAGCAATGATTGAAAGTTTAACGGAGTCATAACATGGCCGAAAATTTAAGTTTTCCATTTAAATCTGCACCAGAAAAAGGTCAACTACAAAAGGTGGCAGATGGAGTATTTTGGTTACGAATGCCTTTGCCTTTCGGCATTGACCATATAAATCTATGGCTCCTGGAAGATGGAGAGGGTTGGACCATAGTGGATTCAGGTGTGCGCAATGACGAGACTAAAACTATTTGGAGGGAGATCTTTGCGAAGTACCTAGATGGTCGTCCGGTCACGCGCGTGTTACTGACCCATTTTCATCCAGACCATTTGGGCTTGGCCGGTTGGCTGGTGGATGAGTGGCAAGCGCAACTTTGGATGACACCATTAGAGTTCATGTTTGCACAGATGTCTCACATCGATGAAGAAGGTCATCTCTATTCCGGTATGGCTGCCCACTATTTGCGATATGGTCTGCCGCAATCCACAGTGAACATGATGGGCAAAATGTCGAGCTTTTATAAGGAGATGATTAGTCCATTGCCACCCATGTTCCATCGAGTGCGTGCCGGGGATCCGGTTATGATTAATGGACGGCGATGGGAGGTGATGATCGGTTTAGGGCATTCCCCGGAACATGCCTGTTATTATTGTGCAGAGTTAAATGTGATAATCGGTGGTGATCAATTATTGCCAAGAATCACACCCAGTATTGGTATCATGCCTTCAGAGCCGGAAGGAGATCCCTTACGTCTGTTTTTGGAATCATTAAAACAGTTTTATCAGATCCCCGATAACTGTTTGGTGTTACCGTCCCATGAATTACCTTATCGTGGGATAGATCATCGCTTGGATGCCATGTATGCCCATCATGATGAACGATGCGATAGAGTGCTTACCGCGTGCAGCAGTGGTGGATTACCCGCTCTTGAAGTGGTGAGGGCAATGTTTGATCGTGAACTGGATCCCATGCAACAGATGATGGCATTAGGAGAGGGTGTTGCCCACCTACATTATTTAATTTATCAAAACAAAATTAAAAGAGAGATCCACAGAGATGGACTCTATCGATATACCACAATAGAAGAACACAAAGTTGTCACGGCGCTGGCTTAGTGAGACGACTTGTTAAGTAGTGAGTCCTCCCGATCATAGTATTTTCTGCGCGACAGGAGTACGCCACATGTGTGCACTCAAGGTGCATGATGGTCATCGGCAGCGATTAAAAAAACGATTTATAGATGAAGGCATTGATTCTTTTAATGATCATCAAATATTGGAATTGATGCTCTTTTATGCGCGGCCGAGAACCGATACCAACGAAACGGCACATCTATTATTAGAGCGTTTCGGAAATTTATCGGCCGTGTTCAATGCTGATCCCAAAGACTTAAGCACCATACCAGGCGTGGGTGAGCATGGTGCGGTGTTGTTGTCATTAGTGGCACCCGTTTGTCGTCGATATCTAGCGGATGTGGTGCACAGGAGAGGAGAGTCCTTAACCTCGCCTGAAAGAGCGATCGCCTATGTCAAACCTTTAATGTTAGGAAGGATAGAAGAAGTATTTTACGTATTTTGTTTGGATTCACAGGCCCGTGTGCGGTTTCCGGCCCTATTAAGTAGCGGGACCGTGAATGAAGCGTTTGTCTCGCCGAGGCAGGTGGTGTCACTCGCATTGCAGCATCATGCTTGTAGTGTCTTGCTGGCGCACAACCATCCAAGCGGTGATCCCACTCCTTCTTCCGCAGATATCCAACTCACGCGTGTTTTAGTGCAAGCGTTAGAGAGCATTGATATACAAGTATTCGACCATTTGATTATTGCGGGTGAGCATTCCTTTAGCTTTGCTGAATCAGGGAAGTTGCGTGATTAAAAAATAAACAGCTATAAACTAGACTTTTTGTCTTTTTGTCATGACTCCAGTTTCTAAACCCGAAGGGTATTGTCACAGCTGAATATCGATGGCATTTCGAGAGGAACGTCGTACACTAGAAGGGCGGCGATGATTTGAGAATGTGTCAAACTTATCGATTAGCTGGATCAGTGCCGGATTTTATACTCTCAGTGGGAAAAGCAACTCATGTCTACAATTGACAAAGAAGCCATAGCAGGTGCGCGAATCTATAGTAAATTATTGCTCAGCAATTACGACTTTTGGGTGCACCATATCAATACACCTCTGATTTGGCATATTTCCTTAGATGAGATGAAACACCTGTATGCAAACCACATCAGCAGCAACCATTTGGATGTGGGGGTTGGCTCGGGATTGTTGCTGGATACTGTTGGGTTTCCGAGTTCGAATCCTCGTGTGGCTTTACTGGATTTAAATCCTAATAGTCTGAACTTTACCGCGAAGCGCATTGCACGTTTTCAACCTGAGCGTTATCGAGCGAATGTACTCAGTCGCCGAGAAATGACACACTGTTCAATTCCACGCCGGTTTGATTCTATCGGCTGTAACTATCTTATTCACTGTTTACCCGGCCATATGCATCAAAAGGCGGTATTGTTCGATAATTTGATTCAACTACTGAATCCAGATGGCGTAGTGTTCGGATCCACTATCGTCAAAGATGGCGTCGATCACTATGTATTTTCTCGCATGGTGAACGGAATGTTTAATCGTCTTAAAATATTTTCTAATACTGAAGATACTACCAATACATTGTTGGAGGTGTTAACAGCAAGATTTCAGAAAGTTAACGTGGAGTTAGTGGGTTGTGTGGCGTTGTTTTCAGCGCGCAAACCAAAGACATTGTGACTATCTGAGTACGTGGCGCATTTCAATACCGTGAGTGGCCATGAAGTCTTTGGCTTGTTGGATAGTATATTCACCAAAGTGAAAAATGCTGGCTGCTAATACCGCATCTGCGTGCCCTTCGATTATGCCGTCAGCTAAGTGTGCCAATGTGCCCACTCCACCAGAGGCAATCAGGGGCACCTCTATGGCGTCACTCACTGCTCGAGTGAGGGCAATATCAAATCCATTTTTAGTCCCGTCTTTATCCATACTAGTGAGCAATATTTCTCCTGCACCTAGTGTCACCATCTGTTTCGCCCAGTCTACGGCATCTATACCGGTTGCATTGCGTCCGCCATGGGTAAAAATTTCCCAACTTGGCGTCGGTGTGTATTGGATCTGTTTTGCATCAATGGCCACAACTATGCATTGGGCTCCAAACTTAAGAGAAGCTTCTTGTACAAATTCAGGTCGATGAACGGCCGCAGTATTGATGCAGACTTTATCTGCGCCTGCATTCAAGAGATCGCGAATATTTTGCAGATCTCTCACGCCGCCACCCACACTGAGGGGGATAAAGACTTGGCTGGCAACCTGCTCCACCACATGCAGCATGGTGTCGCGTTTATCGGAGGAGGCAGTTATGTCGAGAAAAGTGAGTTCATCTGCGCCTTGTTCATCATAACGGCGTGCGACTTCCACTGGATCACCCGCATCGCGTATATTGACGAATTGCACACCTTTGACAACCCGGCCGGCATCCACATCCAGACAGGGGATGACTCTTTTTGCTAATCCCATATGCTTTAGCGGGCCTGACTCAGTTCTTGGGCAAGCTTTTGACCTTCGGCAAAATCTAATGAGCCTTCGTAAATGGCTCTTCCGGTAATGGCGCCGATGACACCTTCTTCTGCGAGGGTGCATACTCGGCGAATGTCGTCGAGATTATATATTCCACCTGAGGCAATGACGGGGGTGAGGATACTGCTAGCCAATTTTTGCGTGGCGTCTATATTGACTCCGGCCATCATGCCATCGCGCCGGATATCGGTGAAAATGATTGCTTCGACGCCGTCCGCTTCGAACCGTTGGGCCATATCTATGACATCGTGATGGGAGAGTTTAGACCAACCATCAATGGCGACTTTACCGTCTTTTGCGTCCAGTCCAACGATAATATGTCCAGGAAATTCCATACACACATCTTGTACAAAATGGGGAGCGGTGATGGCTTGGGTACCGATGATGACATAGCTTACTCCTGTATCTAAGTATCCTTGAATGGTATTCACATCTCGGATCCCACCACCGACTTGGATGGGGACGTTGGGGTGATTACTGGCAATAGCATGAATAATATCGGCATTTTTTGGATGGCCTGCAAAGGCGCCATCGAGGTCGATGATGTGTAATCGATGAGCACCTTCCTCTATCCAACGATCGGCGACCGCGACCGGATCTTTGGAGAACTCCGTGTCTTCGTTCATCTTACCTTGCCTGAGACGAACGCAGCGTCCATCTTTAATATCGATAGCAGGTATCAATTCCATATTAAACTCTCACCATTAACCGGGTTCGATTGCCACCACTTTTTGTTTTATGTAAACACGCCCTAGGAATTTGTCAAGAGAGGGGATCCTAACTGGACTCACCATTCCAGCGCACAAAATTTCGCAATAATTGTAAACCATCTTTTTGACTTTTTTCCGGGTGAAATTGCGTGGCAAAGATGTAGTCCTGGTGCAATGCAGAACCAAATTGTGTGCCATATTCTGTTGTCCCAGCGATAACATTATCATTAATGGGTTCAGCGTAATAACTATGCACAAAATAGAACCGACTCTGGTTCATAATATTTGCCCACATTGGGTGATTTGGGTTCGATTGTGCCACTTGGTTCCAGCCCATGTGAGGAATTTTAAGATTGTGCTCACCACTGTTTTCCGCAAAGCGTTTTACCTCTCCTGGGATTAACCCAATGCACTGAGTGCCTTCATTTTCTTCGCTATGGTTGAGCAGCGCTTGTAAACCCACACATATTCCTAACAGAGGTTTCTTTTGCACCTGTTCCCGGCAAAGTTCATCTATTCCATATCGTTTGATTTCATTCATGCAGTCACGAATGGCACCTACACCAGGCAGTACCA
Organism: Thiotrichaceae bacterium; assembly: GCA_041940025.1. GTDB lineage: Bacteria > Pseudomonadota > Gammaproteobacteria > UBA5859 > UBA5859 > UBA5859. The sequence goes on from JBGTSY010000001.1 coordinate 516,357, forward strand.
GTCGATCCGCACGGCGGATTTTTTCCGCCTCGTGGGTGACCCAAACCTGTTGTTCAGGCGCCACCAAGGATATGGCTTTGGCGATGGAGTGCAAATTGCCCATGCCGTAATCAATGATTGCTATCGCGCCCATCTTAATACCTGACTCTTAAAGCGACCCTTTTGTGGATGGTATGGTGGCGCCCTGGCGAGCATCCAAACTCACGGCTCCCCTCAGCGCTCGACCGAAAGCTTTGAACATGGTTTCGGCGATATGGTGTGCGTTAGCGCCCCTAATATTGTCAATGTGAAGGGTTGCATTTGCGTGGTTCACGAAGCCTTGAAAAAATTCATGGAGTAAATCCAAGTCAAAGTTTCCCACACGGGGTCGCGGAAAATCTACTTCGTAAATTAGCCCTGGCCGCCCGGAAAAATCGATGACTACCCGACTCAGAGCCTCGTCTAGCGGCACATAAGCGTGACCGTATCGATAGATGCCAGCGCGATCCCCCAGCGCTTTTTTAATTGCTTGGCCCAGAGTGATGCCAATATCTTCTACCGTGTGGTGAGCATCAATGTCCAAGTCACCCTGGGCATTGATATTAAGGTCGATTAAACCATGACGACCCACTTGATCTAGCATGTGATCGAGAAAAGGCAATGCCGTTTGAAATTCTGTTTTTCCCGAACCATCCAAATTTAGTTCTATCTCGATTTGGGTCTCTTTAGTGTGGCGTGAGACTTGGGCACAACGCTCGCTCATTTTGTCGTCCAAATTTTAAAGTAGTATAAATTGTACAAGAAACTGAGATCCGAACCTAAATCGATTCGGTTTCGTTTAACTCGGAGATGGGCCATCTTGGCTTTACTTGGATCTGCATCTCTGCCCACTCCCCCAGCATCAGTCTGTTGCATCCTGCCAAAGCAATCATCGCGCCGTTGTCGGTACAAAATTCTGCCGGTGGATAGAAGAGTTCTATTTGCCGCTGCTTTGAAAGTTGTTGCATGGCGTGTCTTAGGCGCTGGTTGGCGCTCACACCGCCGGCTAAGACCAATCGTTTCAACTGTGTTTGCTTCAGCGCCCGCTGACATTTGATTCTAATGGTATCCACTGCGGCCTCTTCAAAAGCGCGAGCAATATTGGCTTTTTGCTCTGGTCTCTGTCCACAATCGCGCCAAGTATTGGCTACAGCGGTTTTGAGGCCACTAAAACTGAAATCCAATCCGGGCCGATCTGTCATTGGCCGCGGAAAGTGAAAACTATCCGCCTCGCCCTCTGTCGCCAAGGCCGCTAAGGCAGGCCCCCCTGGATATGCTAAACCGAGTAGAGCCGCAATTTTATCAAAAGCTTCTCCGGCGGCATCGTCAACGGATTCGCCAATAATTTGGTAGTGACCAAATTTTTCTGCTATCACCAGTTGCGTATGTCCTCCGGAGACCAATAGGGCAAGGAATGGGAATGCTGGCGCTGGAGGCGCGAGCATTGGTGCCAACAGGTGTCCTTCCATATGGTGTACCGCAAGAGCGGGGACACCAAGGGAAAAAGCGAGACTTCGTCCGATGGCGGCACCAACCATCAGCGCGCCCGCAAGCCCCGGACCTGCGGTGTAGGCGACCCCGTCGAGATTACCTAGGTCGAGGTTGGTCTGTTTTAAGCATTGCTTGATCAGGGGTACAGTTTTAACAATGTGGTCGCGGGACGCCAGCTCTGGCACCACACCGCCAAATTCCCGGTGAATATCTATCTGACTATACAGCTCGTTGGCCAGCAGCCCTTTGTCGCTATCGAAAAGAGCGATACCGGTTTCGTCGCAGGAAGATTCGATACCTAAAACAAGCATAATTTTGCAATGATAGAGAGATCTCAGTAAAATTTCGGGCCCTAACGCCGATTAAGGCCGGAAAGTATAGTCGATTTAATTAATTTGTAAGGATTTTCATGCCCAGCGTACGTGTAAAAGATAACGAACCTTTCGAAGTAGCAGTCCGTCGATTTAAGAGATCTTGTGAAAAAGCCGGGGTGCTGTCTGAAGTTCGTCGGCGTGAATTCTACGAGAAGCCCACGTCAGTACGCAAACGTAAAGCCGCTGCTGCGGTGAAGCGCCATATGAAAAAGGTGGAGCGTGAGTTCTCTAAACGTAATCGTCTGTACTAACTGACATTTCTAAGCTGAGCGGGATGGGCCATGGCGGAGCACCTGCGAGATAAAATTCAAACTGATATTAAAGAAGCGATGAAGTCCAAGGCGGTGGCACGCCTGGGAACTTTGCGGCTGATCTCTGCTGCGATTAAACAAATTGAGGTAGATAATCGCGTCACCCTTGATGATCCGGGCATTGTGGATGTACTGAGTAAAATGGTGAAGCAGCGCCGTGATTCCGTGACTCAGTACCAAAAGGGTGGCCGCGAGGATTTGGCAGAAAAAGAAGCGGCTGAAATTGAGATTATCCAGACCTATTTGCCAGAGAGCATCCCGGAAGCTGAATTAGTGGCGATGATTGGTGAGGCGATAGCGCAGCTGGGAGCGAACAGCATGAAAGATATGGGTAAGGTAATGGGTGTGGTTAAGCCAAAAATTGCTGGGCGCGCAGACATGGGTGAGGTCAGTCAGTTAGTTAAAAAGGCATTACAGGGATAGTCAAATTTAGGTTTAAGTTGCTACTTGCGATCTGACCTAAAGCTTGTCACCCTTCAGAAGATGGCCGCGCCGATCCCTCAATCCTTCATCGATGAACTTCTCTCTCGTCTCGATATAGTCGAAGTGATTTCGGCGCGCATGCAGTTAAAAAAGCAGGGCCGAGAGTTTACAGCCTGTTGTCCATTCCACGCGGAAAAGACCCCTTCTTTCACGGTCAGTCCAAGCAAGCAGTTTTATCACTGTTTCGGGTGCGGTGCCCATGGTAGTGCGATTGGATTTTTAATGTCTTTTGAACATCTGGGATTTGTGGAGGCAGTGACCGAGTTGGCTGAGTCCATTAATATGGAATTGCCACGTGAAACTGGGACAACACCCAACGCGTACCGCGATTTATTGGACGCAGTGCAATTGGCATCCGAATTTTACCAACAGACCCTGAAGGGTCCATCGGGCCGGGAGGCCAGTCATTATTTAGGTCAGAGGGGAGTCAATGCTGATCTCATATTCAAGTATGGCTTGGGCTATGCTCCGGACGATTGGCAGGCCTTGGAACGCCATTTGTCGAATAAGGTGAATCAAAAACATTTACTTCAAGCAGGTTTGTCAGTCCGACGGGAAAGTGGTGGCACCTACGACAAGTTTAGACATCGAATTATGTTTCCCATTCGCGATCGTCGAGGTCGTGCCATCGCGTTTGGCGCACGAGCGATGAGTGAGAATGGGCCTAAGTACTTGAATTCTCCTGAGAGTCCTTTGTTTCACAAAGGTCGGCAGTTGTATGGTCTGTGGGAGGCTCGCGAAGAGATAAAACGCTTGCAGCAGGTACTAATTGTTGAAGGTTATATGGATGTGATTGGTCTCGCCAGACAGGGTATTCATCACGCTGTGGCCACCTTGGGTACTGCTACTACGAAGGAGCATTTCACCCTTCTATTGAGGTTAGTGCCAGAGTTAGTGTTCTGTTTTGATGGCGATCCGGCCGGACGACGTGCTGCCTGGCACGCCTTAGAGCAGGCACTGCCAGTGATGGAGGCTGGACGGCAAATAAAATTTGTATTTTTGCCAGAGGGGGAGGATCCAGATACGTTGGTGGATAAAGAAGGCAAACAGGCATTTTTGCAACGTATTCAAGACGCCGTGCCCCTGTCTAAATTTTTGCTGCAACGCTACACACAAACCGTCGACGGATTTAGCCCTGACGGTCGGGCGCAGTTAGTGGCAAACCTGAGCCCCCATATTAAGCGGATCCCTGATGGCATTTATCGAGATTTACTGGTGGACGAATTGGCGCAAATCAGTCGTTTCTCAGCGGCGCAATTAAAGGGTAGATTATTTGGTGAGCAGGGCTTAGTGGAAGCAGTAAGCGAAACAAAACAGGCCAACGGTAAACCAAGTGGCGGCAATCTGATGCGTCGAGCGGTAGCGATGATACTGCAACATCCCCAATTAGCATTAGATGTATCTGACACCTCACAACTTGTTGAAATTGAACGCCCTGGGATGGCCCTTTTGCTATCCTTAGTTGAATTAGTCACCCAGGAACCACATATTCAACCCGCAGGCTTATTAGAACGTTTTCGCGGGTCTGAACAAGAGCCAATACTGGCCAAGTTGCAGGTGTTAGATCTGATGGTTCCTGAAGAGGGCGTCAAAGTTGAATTTGAGGCGACCGTGAACCGCATAATTAGCGAACACCAGGATGCCCGGTTGGAACAACTTATCGATAAATCTCGTCAGTTCGAATTAACATCACCAGAAAGAACTGAGTGGGCAAAATTGTTAGCTCGTAGTAAACAGGATCAGGATTCCGCTAATTGAGTTGCAATATTTACGGGGGTTTAATTAAATTTCCTTGGAGTAAATCTTAACCCCATTGTAAAATAATGCGTTTTAGCAGCGATTCACGTTAATTAGACTGGATTCCTTCGCAATTAGAGGTATTTGACCATTATGGATCAACAGGATCGTCAGTCCCGGCTTAAGTTATTGATAGCAAAGGGAAAAGAGCAAGGTTTTCTAACCTATCATGAAGTGAATGATCACTTGCCGGATGAGATCGTAGACTCGGAACAGATCGAAGACATCATTGGTATGATAAACGACATGGGCATCAAGGTGCACGAAGAGGCACCTGAGCAAGATGCCATGTTGATTGCTGATTCATCTGATCCAGATGAAGATGCGGCGGAAGAAGCAGCTGCTGCACTGGCCAGTAGTGTGGAAACGGAACTTGGACGCACCACCGATCCCGTGCGCATGTACATGCGGGAGATGGGTACCGTCGAGCTGTTGACTCGAGAAGGTGAGATTGAAATCGCTAAGCGCATCGAAGAAGGTTTGCGTCAGGTTTCTGAAGCCTTGGCACTCTATCCGGCGACCACAAAAACTCTGCTCGATATGTATGAGTTGGTGGAAAAAGAAGAAGGCAGGTTGACCGACATCATTGTGGATTTTATTGATCCCAATGAGGAGGAAGTGGAAATTCCGGTACCACAGATGGCCAACGCGGTGAGTGACGATGATGACGACTCCGAAGTGGAGCTAGACACCGGACCCGATCCCGAAGAGGCAGCGGCTAGATTTGCGCAATTGAAAAAATTATATAGTACGGTGGAGCGAACGGTACAGAAAAATGGTCGAGGCTCCAAGCGTGTGCAATCGGCACGTGAAAAATTGGCGGCTGAATTTGTACAGCTTAAGTTGCTACCCAAAGTTTTTAATACTTTAGTCTCGCAGGTTCGAGACGAAGTGGACGCCATTCGGGCTGAAGAAAAACTCATTATGAATATTTGCGTGGAAAAAGCGAAAATGCCGCGTAAACAGTTCATCAATAGTTTTCCGAATCGCGAAACCGATCCCGAGTGGTTGCAGGAAATTCTCGCATCGGGAGAGCCATATGCGCTGGTGATTGAGGATTATATAGAAGATATCGAGAAAGCTCGGGCACGCTTACAAGCTTTTGAAAATAGATCTGGACTGCAGATCAGCGAAATCAAAGATATTAATCGTTCATTGTCTATTGGTGAAGCAAAAGCTCGTCGTGCGAAAAAAGAGATGGTGGAAGCCAATTTAAGACTGGTTATCTCTATTGCCAAGAAATACACCAATCGAGGATTACAGTTCTTAGATTTAATTCAGGAAGGCAATATTGGACTAATGAAAGCGGTAGATAAGTTTGAATACCGCCGTGGTTATAAATTTTCTACCTATGCCACCTGGTGGATCAGGCAGGCGATCACTCGCTCCATTGCCGACCAAGCGAGAACCATTCGAATTCCAGTGCATATGATTGAAACTATCAATAAACTGAACCGGATCTCCCGCCAATTGCTGCAAGAAAAAGGTCGGGAGGCGACTCCTGAGGAGTTGGCTGAAAAGATGGAGATGCCAGAGGACAAAATTCGTAAGGTGCTTAAAATCGCCAAAGAGCCCATCTCTATGGAAACTCCAATTGGAGATGACGAAGATTCCCATCTTGGAGATTTTATAGAAGATATGAATATGTTGTCTCCAGTGGATTCCACTACCAACGAAGGATTGCGTGAAACCACCCAGTCGGTCTTGTCTGGATTAACCGCTCGTGAAGCAAAGGTGTTACGTATGAGATTCGGCATCGACATGAATACAGACCATACGTTGGAGGAAGTGGGAAAACAGTTTGATGTGACACGGGAGCGTATTCGCCAAATTGAAGCGAAAGCCCTCCGTAAGTTGCGTCATCCCAGCCGTTCCAAACAACTGCGCAGTTTTCTTGAAGGCTAATAACCTGAAAAGGTGCTCATAGGCACAAATTTTCGATTACATCATTTACCTAAATAGGGCCTGTAGCTCAGTTGGTTAGAGCAGGGGACTCATAATCCCTTGGTCGTAGGTTCGAGTCCTACCGGGCCCACCAGATAACAAACGGTCCATTCCGGGGACATAGGTAACACTTCATACCGGAGACATGGGTAACACTTTTGGAGCGAATGGGTTTTCAC
>JBGTSY010000002.1:0-194236 GCA_041940025.1 Thiotrichaceae bacterium
CACGAAGAAAAAACGTGCGGCTACCAAGAAGAAGGTAGGCACGAAGAAGAAACGTGCGGCTACTAAGAAGAAGGCTGGCACGAAGAAGAAACGACGCAGTAGTCGTGCTCGACGCTGAACTGCTTCGTAGAGAAATTAGCGAACCGTGTGTTCTTAGCCTAGCCTCCGGCTAAGGCTACCGGACCGACGCTTGTCCGTGTGGGTGACATATCGATTGCATAGCGATATGTCACCCATAGGAAGGTCCGAGAACACTTCGTAGCTTGTTGTTCAGCTCTCTTCTGGCTCGCGATTAGTGAGTTTGACTTTCTGATCCGTGAGTGTGCATCTATTCTTCGAGTAGAATAGCCACAATTCCTGCATATTTGTATTGGGCTTTAGTTTGCAATAAAACTAAGGCACAGTAGTCTATTGCCAATTTAACAGAACGTCGCAACGCTCCAATAGTGACGTTTCTATTTTTAAGTGCCAGTTTATTATTGGTTTATATGATAGATTCGAATTGATGCAGCATGTGATAAAAACTGCAGTCCAGCTCTGTTTTTTAAGAGCAGGGCCGCAACAACTTCCCGCTCAATATAGTTATTTAGTATTGTGCGCATTCATCTATCTCTTACTCAGATTGCTTACTGCATCTTGGTTGGTGGTTGTAGAGACAGATTTTAGATCTGTAGTGGTGGAAATGACTGCCATCGCGGCTTTGGTCTACCTGTTTTTAAATGTAATTCATAAGCCGGAAAGAGCCCTGCAAACCATAGAAGCGCTCTGGTTGGTAAGCATAGTGATTTGGCTGGCCTCTTTTCCAGTGTTAGTCCAAATTCAAATCGGTGAAGCGGATACATTGGAAATTAGTGCGACTATCCAATTCGCATTGTTGATTTTGATGGTATGGGAACTTGTGGCGACTGCGAATATTTTTCGGCATGCTGTTGGACAGAATCTTAGTATTGGCATTCTAATCGCATTGGGTTATTCGGCATTGTTATACTTGGTAGTCAATGGCGTGACATTAATGTTTCGATAATTGTGATTATTCTTAGGTCCCTAGGATGCATATACATATATTAGGAATTTGTGGCACCTTTATGGGCGGTATCGCCGCACTTGCGGCTCAGCAAGGACATCGTGTGACCGGCTGTGACGCCAATGTCTATCCACCGATGAGCAGTCAATTGGAGACACTCGGCATCGAGTTGATAGAGGGTTTCTCAGCAGAGCAAACAAAAATAGCACCTGATTGTTACTTGATAGGCAATGCGCTTTCCAGAGGAAACCCTCTGGTCGAAGCGATCCTGAATCAGAATTTACCGTACACCTCCGGGCCAGAATGGTTGGCCGAAAACCTATTACGGCAACGCCAGGTTATCGCCGTATCTGGTACCCATGGCAAAACGACCACCACATCTATGGTGGCGCATATATTAGATAAATGTGGTTATTCGCCAGGGTTCTTGGTGGGCGGCATCCCAAATAACTTTGGTCTCTCCGCGCGTTTAGGAAAAGGATCTGTTTTTGTCGTCGAGGCTGACGAATATGACACCGCGTTCTTTGATAAACGTTCTAAATTTATACATTATCATCCACGCGTGCTTGTGATGAATAACTTGGAATTTGACCACGCTGATATTTTTGCCGATTTAGCGGCCATTCAAACCCAGTTTCATCACCTCATTCGTATCGTTCCTGGAGAGGGCCAAATCATCTATCCCGCCTTGGATGAGAATATCTCCCAGGTGTTGGCTCAAGGATGCTGGTCTCAACAAATAAGCTTTGGATTCAAGCAGGGAATGTGGCAAGCACAATTGGATAAAGATGACGGAACAGAGTTTCAACTCTCAATCGGAGGTGAAGCGGTTGCCAGCAAGGTACATTGGAGCCAGATGGGGGAACACAATGTGATGAATGGACTGGCCGCTTTAATAGCTGCCAGTCAGGTGGGTGTACCGGTGGGGAACGCGGTTGACGCATTGAATGATTTTTCTGGCGTCAAACGTCGATTAGAGCTGATAGCAGATATTGAGAACATCAAAGTCTATGATGATTTTGCTCATCATCCTACAGCAGTTGAACAGACCTTGTTAGGCGTGCGCAAACACTCGCCAAACCGGCGGATAATCGCATTGCTTGAGCCAAGATCCAATACCATGCGTATGGGTGTACATCGATCGACTTTGGCGCGTTCCTTAAACTCAGCCGATGTTGTGTTACTCTATAACCCTCCGGAGCTGAGTTGGGATCTTTCTACTATAGTGACAAAGGGTGAACAGACGAATAAAATTTTCGATGAACTAGATGCGGTTGTGGACTATCTAACCATAGAATTAAAACCTAATGATAGTCTTGTGATCATGAGTAATGGCGGATTCGGCAGTATACACCAACGCATTGTGGACAATTTGAAAGTTCGAACTAACTAAACTTGGCTTGATATAGAGTAAGTTTGTACTCTGGATAAATATAACTAATACAGGCTGAGATCTATCGAGGTGGGCTAATGACTTCAAATGCAGATCTCTCTGAAAGTTCAACCGTGCAGATCCCTATTTTTCCGTTGAATTTAGTCCTGTTTCCACAGGGTCAGATGTCCTTACGTATATTTGAACCGCGCTATCTGCGTATGGTGAGCGAGTGCGTGAAACATGAAAACGAATTTGGCGTCTGTTTAATCTCTAAGGGTAAAGAAGTGGGTACCGCTGAGGTGATGTGCATCGGTACTACTGCTCAAATTGTAGATTGGCAACCATTACCTAGAGGCATGTTAGGCATTCATGCAGTCGGGCAGGAGAGATTTAGATTGTTGTCTAGCTGGATCGAAGCTGATGGGTTAAAACAGGGTACGATTGAATCATTACCGGCCGCTCAAATAAAAGAGTATCCCGAGGGTTATGCAGCTTTACAGGATTTACTTCAATCCTGGATGCATAAAGCCAAGGAGCCATATTCAGAATCGAAAATGCAGGATTCTGAGTGGGTGGGCATGAGATTGGCTGAACGACTGCCGATTGAACTGATGGCGAAACAAAAATTATTAGAATTGGATGATCCTTTAGAAAGGTTAGAACAAGTTTATTGTGAGATGAAGAAATTCCTAAAACTATAAACTTGAGATGCCAGTTACCTTTTGATTTGGATTGGGGAAATAGGTATTCAAAGGAGACACCAGGCGCAATGACATAAATTTTTAGAAGTACTCAAATCGCAAACTATCACTGTACTGAAAGGACATGTGACATGAACAAGAAAATAATACTGCCAACAGGAATTGGCTCATTAATGATGATGTCTACGGTTCAGGGCGCAACATTCAGTAGTCCCGACCCGCGAACCATGGCGATGGGCGGTACCGGTGTCTCATCAGGTGACACAGGTAATGCGGCCTTGATTAATCCGGCATTGTTAGCATCCAATCGCGACGAAGATGATTTTAGTCTGTTAATCATTGCCGGTGGTGGCGCTCAGGACGAGGATGAGTTGATAACAGAGTTACAAGATTTGCAGGATGATGATCTGATCGAAGAGTTTGAATTGGCGGTGGACAATTATCAGATTAATCCTACCTCGGCGAACGCCACCAATGTGCAAAATACCGGTAATGAATTGGTTGAGTCTTTGGTCGATTTGGGAGGCAGGCCGCTGGGCGTGGGTGTCGATGCCGGCATAGTGTTGGGTGTGCCCATGTTCGATTTCGGTTTTTCCGTATTTGGGACAACGCGTGTGCAAGGTGTGGGCGTTTTAAACATCGCGCAAGCAGATGTGACTGCAATTCAAGATCGAATCACTGCAGTCACGAGTACGCCTCCACTACCGATTACTGATCCTACATTTGTCTCAAGCGGTGAATTTGTGGGTGCAATTGTCACAGAAGTGGGTGTTGCACTAGCTAAAGAGGTAGTGATTTCCGATTTCGATTTCGCTGTGGGTGTGGCGCCAAAATTGGTGTCGGTGGAGACTTTTCACACAGGTAGTCAACTGGAGGATGCTGAATTCGAATTGGATGAAAATACTGCGGATGATTCCAGTGTCAATCTTGATATCGGTGTCATCAAAGATTTCGGTATGGGATTGAGAGTGGGCCTGGTAGGGCGCAATCTTATTGAGGAGGAGTATGAAACTTCACCTAACGCTGGATTCACACCATTAGAATTGACCATCGAATCCCAGTGGCAGTTAGGGGCCAGTTGGACAACGGATCTTTATATTATTACTGCGGATGTAGATCTAGTAGAAACGGATTCAGCCGGATTATTTGATGGGGAAGCGCAATTTTTGTCCTTTGGAGGCGAATTCGATCTGTTGGATCTGGCGCAGATACGTGCAGGTTATCGCACCAACTTAAGTGAGAGCGATCAAACTCTGTTAACGGTCGGGTTCGGTGTGACCTTCTTTGGCACCCAACTAGATATTGCTGCTTACACCAATTCTGATGATATGAATCAGGAAGTGGGGGGCGCGTTGAATCTTGGAGTGAGCTTTTAGTAAATAGTAAGCGTAGTTAAAAAGCCGATGTGGTGTGCATCGGCTTTTTTGGGAGTCGTGATGCACTTACCGGAACCGCTCGTCGCCTGGGAATATGAGATAGAACGAGGCTTGGTATTGCGGGGAGCACGTACCCAATCCAGGCAACGTCCGCTCATACATTTTATACATGGAAATGGTTTTAGCAGTTTAACTTATTGGACTCTGTTACACTCTCTGAGTCAGCATTTCGACCTATTTTTACAGGACGTGCAAGGGCACGGAGAGAGTGATAATGGGAAAAGTTTTGTCGGGTGGAACGCAACAGCAGATCGTTGTTCCACTGTGTTCGAGGCGTTTAAGCACCACTACTCCGATTGTCCCGTTTATTTGGTTGGCCATAGTTTTGGCGCCATCATGTCGCTACTGATGAGCAGGCTGCAACGCTTCCCAGTGGCGGGGATGGTGTTGTTGGATCCGGTGCTCTACCCGCCTCTGTTTAGCCCCTTCACAGGATTGGCTTCGTTAGACTTCTTTGCAAACCTGAATCCGATGGCCCGTCAGGCAAAGGCGCGCCAATCCTCTTGGACCTCCTTTGAGGAGGCGAGGCACTATTTGCAGGATAGAGGCATATTCAAAGGTTGGCATCCACAAGCCTTAGAAGATTATGTCTATTTCGCTACCATAGGCATGCAGGATGGGACGCGAGAATTAAAGTGTCCAGGTTGGATGGAAGGAAAAATATTTGCCAGTTTTCCACAGAGGGTTTGGCGCAGTATCCGTGCATTGACCGTACGCACAAGGATTATCTATGGGGATAAAACCATGCCTTTTATACCTTATGCAGCACGCCGTGCGGTGGCTAGGAATAGCAATTTCGATCTGTTGAGTACGACAGGGGGCCATTGTTTTATGTTGCAGCAACCTCAAGTGTGCACACAGTTAATTCAAGAGTTTATCAGGGAGGACTGGTGACGGAGAGTCACATTTGATCTCGTCTAGCCGCCACTAGTGACTTAATCGATCGTTAAATTTTCCCATTGTGCCGGCACCATCAAGCCGATCCGCATCTAAATAGATCAGTAGAGTATTCTCCGAGGCAAGCAATGGTGCGCCCAGACGTTGTCAGTACCCATCTTGGTTCGGCATAGATAGACTTGAGTCATTCAGTTATTCCGACCAATGGTAGTGGATGAAGCATGGGAAAATTCGCAAAATTTACACCATTCACCCAATTACCATTTGTAATTTAAATCGGGTAACTTCTACTGATGATTTGCGTCATTGTTAGTCAACAGAATTGAGAGAATAAAAATGATTAATCGTCGAGATTTTCTTCGTAGTTCAGGCGTGGCGTTGCTCACCACCCCGTTCTTTTTAACCGGCATGGCAGAACAATCAGAACTTAAACCCGGTTGCACGACGGAGATTGATCCGAACGCGGATCCCTATTCTGTATTTGATCTTTCTGTTGCCTCCGGAGATCCCAGTTCCCAAGGAGTGATACTTTGGACCCACATTCGGCCTGAAGAGCGGCAAGCCGATTTGGCCTTAGCTTTTGAGGTTGCCAATGATGCAGCGTTTTCTGAGATAGTGATGAGCGGCGTCGTGCCGGCTGATCAGTTAACCGAAGTAAGTGATTTCACAGTTAAATTAGATCTAGATGGCCATTTGCAGGCCAATCGTACCTATTATTATAGGTTTATCTATGGTTCGGTCGTCAGTAGAACAGGACGTTGCCGTACCTTGCCGGAACCCGGCAGCGGGCTAGACAGTGTCGAATTTGGAGTGGTCACCTGTCAGGATTACAGTAACGGATTTTATGGCGCTTTTTCCCATTTAGCGGAAGAAGACATTCATTTTGTTATCTGTCTGGGAGATTTTATTTATGAAACTCAAGTCACAGACAGTCAATTTGCTCGTAACATTTTGCTCCCTTCAGCGGGCAGTGCAGCATTAACCTTGGAAGATTACCGTTATTTGTATCGCACCTACCGCAGTGACAAGTCTCTGCAAGCCGCAATGGAACGCCACACTTGGATGGTGATCTGGGACGATCACGAAACAGCGAATGATTGTTATTGGGATCAGGTTCGGGATACATTGGGTGCACCAGATCACCCTTTTACAGTCGATCCTATGTACGGCAACGACGCCAATTTGTTACGTCAATTGCGTATGGATGCCATGACTGCTTGGGCAGAATACATACCCGCTCGCCTGAATATCAATCACCAAGCCACTCATCCTCATGAGTTTTTCGATATTTACCGTGAATTTAAATTTGGTGATTTAGTTAATTTGGTAATGACGGACGATAGAAGCTATCGTTCTTCGCATCCATGTGGTGAAGAGACTCTCGGGCAACGTTATGCCAGTTTGGGTTGTGCCGAGCAACGAGATGCCGATCGCACCATGTTGGGCGAAGCGCAGCGAGATTGGTTTTTAGATCGCATGACTCAGTCTACACAGATTTGGAATCTATGGGCGAATCAGGTGTTACTCGCTAAATTAGATTTGGGTAAATTGCATGTGAATCTGGATGCCTGGGATGGTTATGAATTTGAACGTTATCAACTCATGACTGCACTGAAATCAGAAGGTGTGCACAATTTGATTACGTTAACGGGTGATTTACACGCCTACATGGCCGGTTATATGAAGATTAAATATGAGCGCGATCCGCTAAATTTGATTCAGGATAACTTAGTCGGTGTGGAGGTGATGACTCCTTCCGTTACCTCATTAAATGTGGGAGATGCGTTGGCAAATGCAGGCTTACAATTGGATGCAGACGCATTGGAACAAGCGATCGTGACCACTACCAATCCCTACATTCGCTATTTTAACGCCAATTATTTTGGCTACTCTGTGGTGCGTTTTACTCGTGAAGAATGCGTCCATACTACCTATAGAGTGGACAAGTCGGTTCCCAGTGAAGAAGCACTAAAGCAGGTGTTAATTCAGATAAGCGTACCGCGAGATCAAATAAAAATCGAAACTTTGGCGCTCAATCAGTTTGTGTGAATGATTTCAAAGACAGCGCGGACGGACTAGGGGAATGAATCAAAATCACCTCGCCATCCCAAGGATGCTTTAATTTATCCTGAGCGTGTTGCAGTTGAGGATGGGTGGAAACAAGTTTTTGATGCAGATCCATCTCACGCAATAGTCGTAGTCCTTCTTCATAATCGCCCTTATTGGCGATTAAAGAAAAGAAGTAAAGATAGTGTTTAGCAGTAACCTGATGCACGCTGCCGATCCAAAGATTATCACTACCCTTGTGTGATGTATAAGCCCAAAGCCGGAAGAGATAAGCGTCCTTGGTTTGTTGGTGGGGGTAGAGATAAGATAGCTGAGGCGGTTGTCGATAGTACTGCTTGTTAAACACCGGCAATTGTTCAATAGTAGGCTCGGGTAACAGAATGTACATCAGACTCGTTAAATTGACGGATGTGGATGCTTGCCATCCATGGTTTTCCAGCGTCGTGCGTAATCGTTCAATATCACCAAAAAATTGTATATTGAAGGCGTTTGCCTCAGTGTACAGTGTCCCTGGGTGATAGGCAGGTAACTGCTGCCAATCACTTTGCCACCAGTTTTGCGCCAGAGGGGACGAGCTTGGTAAGGGGTTGGCCGGGATCCCGCCCAGTAAAAGATAGAGTGCAAAGAGACTCACCATACCCAGCCCGCCAATCCATGCACTCCAACGGACCTCCCAGGATAGGTTGTAGACACGAATCAAGTCCCGGATCTTATGGGAACTGTCTTGTGTAATCTCGATGCCGCGTAATACTAACCACAGAATCGCCCAGGCCGAAAAAAAGATGATCAGTAGTAGCAGGGTAAGCCGACCGGCAAGTGGAGATGCATTTGAGAGAGACGCGCCCACTAGATATCCTGGTAGTAGGTATGCGGGGGCCCACACTAGAGCTGATAAACCATTGGTAATAGCAAACTTGATGGCCCCCATATCCATCATGCCCGCGACCAAGGGCACAAATGGTCGAATCGGACCAACAAATCGGCCAGAGACAAGACTTTTGACACCGTGTTTTTCAAAGAAATCTTGGCCACGATCCAACCACTGAGGATGGTTTTTAAATGGCCACATATCTCGTAGCTGTTCGTGGTATATCTTTCCTAACAAGTAACTTAAAGTATCACCTATAAATGCGCCGCAAACAGACCAGATGAAAATCGGCCAGAAGGAGAGGATCTCTAAGGCGATTAGGCTGCCAGCGGCCCACATGATAAACGCGCCTGGGATGACGATGCCCACCACTGCCAGGGATTCAGTTAAGGCAACAAGAAAGATTGTTAAGCCAGCAAGATGCGGGTGAGCGGTGATCCATTGAATAATGAATTCGATATTCAAAAGAGTTCCAAATCTTTGTGATCCGATTCTTTGAGAGTTTCAGATTACTACTGATAATGTCAATGCGGAATCCATTTTTTACCGGGAATTAATTAATCGCAAACACTTGCACAAGATCTATTTGCAGGTATTATAATTGTTGTAATAAGGAAGTTGGCTCCATGACAAGGACGTTCCCTTTTTTTGAGGGTGTGTGAACACTCAACTTATGATTTCGCCCGCTGCCTGTAAGTCTGCATGGTAGGACGATCTCACCATGGGTCCGCTGGCCACATTTTTAAACCCAATTTCTCTCGCATAGTTTCCAAGTTGTTCAAACTCTTCCGGTGGTAGATAGCGTGCTACTGGCAGGTGATATGGGCTGGGTTGTAAATATTGCCCTAGGGTAAGCATGTCACACTGATGTGATACTAAATCCTTAAGGACTCCTTTAATTTCCTCTACCGTTTCCCCCAAACCAAGCATGATTCCAGATTTAGTGGGGATCAACGGATGTCGGGATTTAAATTCACGAATTAAATTGAGGGACCATTGGTAGTCCGATCCAGGTCTCACTTGTTTATAGAGTCGGTGTACGGTTTCAAGATTATGGTTAAATACATCTGGTGGATTGGATTCGAAAATATCCAGCGCACGCTCCATGCGTCCTCTAAAATCGGGCACCAGAATTTCGATTTTGGTATTCGGGCTGGCAGCTTTCACCGCTCGGATGCACTGGACAAAATGGGCCGCGCCACCGTCTTTTAGATCGTCACGGTCTACCGAGGTAATGACGACGTACTTAAGCGCCATATCAGCAATCACCTTTGCTAGATTTTCTGGCTCCTGAGGATCTAACGCATTTGGCCGACCGTGAGCCACATCGCAAAAAGGGCAGCGTCGAGTACAGATGTCGCCCATGATCATGAATGTCGCTGTCCCATGAGCAAAGCACTCGCCAAGGTTAGGACAAGAGGCCTCTTCACATACGGTATGCAGTTGATGCTGGCGTAAGATCTTTTTTAACTGAATGGCCTGAGGATTTGAAGGCGATTTGGCGCGGATCCATTTTGGTTTCCTCTTAAGATCAGAAGAAGGCTCCACCTTGATTGGGATACGAGAGAGCTTGGCTTCACCTCTTTGTTTCACGCCTCTGACGACTTTTGAGTGAGAAGGATCTGAACTCATTGTTCCCTTTTCTCCTGCGATATCAATTGAAACTGTTTTTCGAATTCGGATTTCAGAGGGTGCAGGATATTGCTCACCTCAATGGATGGATCAAAGTCTGCCATTTGTGTCACCTTTAATTCTGGATAGCCACAAGGTGCAATGGCACTAAAGGGAGAGAGATCCATATTCACATTCAGACTCACTCCGTGGTAGCTGCAACCTCTGCGCACCCGTAACCCTAGCGAGGCTATTTTAGCATTATTCACATAAATTCCCGGCATCCCCGTTCGTCGGTGGGCCGCAATCTGTCGGCTCGAGAGAAACTCAATAAGGGTCTGTTCCAGTTGATGGACCAATTCTTTGATTCCCAATTGGCGTCGTCTTAGATCAAGCAACAGATAGGCCACTAATTGTCCTGGGCCGTGGTAGGTGATCTCCCCGCCGCGATCGCTGGTGATCCAGGGAATCTTTGTCTCTTTAGGTAACAGCTGTTGTTGGTCGCGTTTACCCAACGTATAAATAGGAGGGTGTTCTAAAAGCCAGATCTGATCGGCGCTTTGTGCTGTGCGTTCAGTTGTATAGCGCTGCATCTGTTGCCAAATAGATTCATAGGGTTGTAACCCCATGATGCGAACATTCATATTTGGAACAGCAACCACATCTATAACACCATCAATACCTTTGGGTGTGAATTCAGCTCTTCATATAGCCTATCTAACTGTTGGCGGCTTTCGGCTACAAAGGTAATCGAATAGGAAATATATTTATTTTTTCGGCTTTTTAGTTCGCGTATACCCTGCTGCGCAGAAGAAGAGACATGTTTATCGATGATTTTAGTGACAATTCGTTTAAAATCACTTTCATCTAGCCCCATAATTTTAATGGTGAATTCCTGGGGAAACTCCAACACTGAGTCTGTGTTACTCTGCTCTATCATCAGTTCAGCCGATTAAACCTTGTCGTACTTTGTCTTTGTAGTGTTGGAAGTGAGTTTTCATCTGCTTCCAATGCGTACCGGGTTTACCATTTCCCACCTGTTTTCCATTCAACCGTGTCACCGGTACGATTTCTTTAGTGGAGCTGGAAAGCCAAATCTCACTGGCTGCATTTAATGTGTCTTGTTTGATATCGCACTCTTTGTAAGCGATATTTTGCGCTGCTGCCAACTCCAGAATTAGATCTCTGGTTATCCCCGGTAGTAAAAATGTACTCTTCGGCGGTGTGAGAAGCACGCCCTGGTTAACCAGGAATAGGTTGCTGGCTGCACCCTCTGTGACCAGACCATCTCGTACCAAAATGGCTTCCGTGGCACCCTCGTCAGATGCCTGTTGTCTGAGTAGAATATTGGCCAGCAGCGAGGTGCTTTTAATGTGGCAATAACGCCAGCGAATGTCGTCCAGGGTAATGGCGCTGGCGCCTTCATTTAATATCTTTTCAGAGCAACCCACGAGCGGGTTCGCCATGGCAAAAATAGTGGCCGCACACTTTTCTGGAAATCCGTGATCCCGCGCCGCCACGCCTCTGGAGATTTGCACATAGACAGACAGATCACCAGAGCCGTTGATGCGTACTAACTCTTCCAGTCGTTCCCGCAGATCGTCAACGCTGGTCTTTGCGTCGATTTTTACGGTTGCCAGGTTACTGGTGAGTCTCTGGAGATGTTCATCCAGTCTGAATAGCTTACCTCCATATACTGGAATGACCTCATAGATACTGTCACCAAAGATGAAGCCTCTGTCGAGTACAGGAATTTTGGCGTCTTCCAAAGGCAGGAACTCGCCGTTTAGCCAGCAGATAGACATAATGTTATTTAAGAAACTGGTAGAACAGCAGTATCAATTGATCGAGTAGCCGCCGCCAAAGGCTGCCTTCCTCTACCTCAGTTAAGGCAACTAAAGGTCGTTGGGCCACTTCCATGCTTTCAAGAATGACCTGTACCTGCCCAATCTGCTCTTGTGACTCAATTGGCGCCCGAATGACGTCGTCTATCAGCATGTTGGTTTCTAGTTGATCGTATTTGCCCCGGGGTATGGTGACATATAACTCT
The DNA here is from genome assembly GCA_041940025.1 of Thiotrichaceae bacterium. GTDB lineage: Bacteria > Pseudomonadota > Gammaproteobacteria > UBA5859 > UBA5859 > UBA5859. Next base: position 12,030 of record JBGTSY010000002.1, read on the forward strand.
TCGTTGAGCCCCAAAGGTAATTCTTTTTGTTTGCCCATCCAAACTCGGGTGCTGAAAAGTTGTTCACCAATCGAATATAGACGATGAGTTTGATAAAAACGAAATCCATAAGAGAGCAGTTGTTGACTCGCTGCGGTGCGCGCATTTTCAGAATCTGTGCCCATCACTACTGAAATGAGACGCATGCCCTCCTTTTCTGCTGAAGCCACTAAACAATAGCCTGCGGATTCAGTGTGCCCCGTCTTGATACCGTCCACACTTTGATCGCGCCACAACAGTTTATTGCGGTTGTACTGTTTGATGTTGTTAAAGGTGAATTCCTTTTCTGAGTACCAATCGTAATGTAGTGGGAAATCTCTGATCACAGCACGAGCCAGTTTCGCCATATCCAGAGGGGTTGAAAAGTGATTGTCAGAGGGCAGTCCGGTACTGTTTTCAAAGTGACTACCCAACATACCCAAACGTGCCGCATGATGATTCATGAGAGAGACAAAGGCTTCCTCAGAGCCTGCTACATATTCTGCAAGTGCAATACTGGCGTCATTTCCAGATTGAATCACTACCCCTTTTAGTAGATCTTCAAGTTTGACCTGACTATTGACTTCAACGAACATCCTTGAGCCTTCAGCTTGCCAGGCACGTTTGCTAATTGGAACCAGATCATCATTTTTTATGTTGCCTTGTTTCAGCTCATGAGAGACCACATAGACCGTCATCATTTTGGTCAGACTAGCGGGCTCCATGCGTTGGTCAGCTAGGGCTTGAACTAGAATTTTTCCACTATGGAAATCTTGCAGCACATATCCTCTGGCCGCAATCTGGGGAGGAGCGGGGATGACTGTTGCAAACAGATGCCCTGCATAGGATATTGCTAAGAGGCCTATTATCAGCCAAAGTCTCGAAGGGATATTTTTTATAGTCAGCGAATGTCTCATGGAAAAGATTCTATCAATCTATCAGGATAAATTATTATGGTAGATGAGCCTCTAGGGTAGATAAAATCGGTACACAAATTTAAATAAAAAATGAGTTGTGAAAACTGGGTGTGTCACTTGACTCTCTCAGTTGAGGCGTGTTGGAAAACCAATAATACCATGAAATTCTAGTAAGCCGTTGATGCGATGTAGTAGGGCTTCATTATCAAAGGGACCCACTATGACTTTATGTCCAGTGTTGGTATCGGGTTCGCTGGCGATCACGATGGGCAAATTCATCAGTGATTTTAGTTTGAGTTGTAGCGCTTGAGCATTTTGCACATCGCTGAATACACCCACCTGTAAATATTGAGACGAGTTGTGTGATTCATTTAGCTGAGCAGTCTCAGGGGGTTTATTTTCCTCAGGTGTCAGTGCTCGAATTCTGACCGGTGCCGTACCCGTTTTTAATATGCCCAGTCGGTAGGCAGCGGCGTAAGAAAGATCGATTTCCCTATTATCAATGAAGGGGCCCCGGTCGTTTACTCGCACAATCACCCTCTTTTTATTATCTAGATTGGTGACTTCCACATAGGTCGGCAGCGGCAGCGACTTATGTGCAGCGGTCATTTTGTAAATATCGTACGTTTCGCCACTAGAGGTGCGTCGGCCATGAAATTTAGTTCCATACCAGGATGCATGCCCCACCGCCTCATAATTGTCCGCCGTGCTTAATACATGGTAGTCGACACCGTTTACCCTATAGGAACGATTACCTGTTTTCGCTAAAGGCTCAATTTTTGGAATGGGATCAACAATTTTTGATAAGTCTGGCGGATTTTTAGGGGGACCGTCACCATAGTGAGTGAACTCATCTTTGGGCAGATTCACGCAACCTGTGAGCAGTAAAATAGCTAACAAACTGCATCTGGGATTAGTAAAAAACATAGTGCCACGCATAGATCACATATCACCTTGATTGGAATGTTGGTATTCGAATCGAATTCTTTCACTCAGTAGGTAGACGGCCAGCGCATAGAGTCGGCTACGATTATAGCGGGTAATCACGTAAAAATTATGTAGACCTATCCAGTATTCATCTCCATTTTTGCCATCTAGTTTCATTAAGGTGGCCACTTGATTCGGCGCTAAGTCGTTTGGCACCCAGGCACCCAGCTCGGCAATAGCGTGCAAGGTACGAGTTGGTTTTAATTGTGTGTCCAGTTGTGCCTGGGAAGGCGGATTTTTGACAATGGTTGGCACGACCACGGGTTGATTTGGACGCCAGTCATGTACTTTGAAATAGTTGGCGACACTACCAATGGCATCTTCGTGACTATTCAACAGATCCCGTACGCCGTCTTGGTTAAAATCGACGGCGTAGACACGATAACTGCTGGGAATAAACTGGGGAATTCCGATGGCGCCGGCATAGGAGCCCTCCAAGGAGAGAGGGTCAATGCTCTCTTTGCGGGTTAACTGTAAATATTCTATAAGTTGCTTGCGGAAAAACGCTTCTCTAGGTGGATATTCGAAACTTAAAGTGGAAAGCGCATCAAGCACTCGAAAACCGCCGGTCTGACGTCCATATCGAGTTTCCACACCTATGATGGCGACAATCATGTGCGCCGGAACACCAGTTTCTTTTTCTGCTCGTGCCAGTATCGCCTTATTTTCTTGCCAATATTCGACTCCTTGAGCAATGCGCTTGTCATTGACGAATAATTTTTTGTACCAATGCCAAGGTTTAGATTCCGCGGGCCTCTGAATGGTGTCGATAATATTGGATTTTATTTTTGCTTGTTTAAAAAGAGCGCGTAGTTCAGATTCATCAAATTGATGCTCGGAAACAAGTTCCTGAATTAAAGGTTCCAGCTTCGGATGTTCCAGCGCCTGCGCCGCACTACTGATGAATAGTGCACAAGTTGCGAATATTTTTAACAGTCTGGAAACTTGTTGAGAATTTCTGTCACTCCGCCAATAATTTTGCAAAATCCATTTCCTATGATAGTTAGGACGAAAGAAGACGCCTATGAGTGTGTGCGGACATCAGCATACCGAATCCTAACAATAAGGTCACCAATGAGGTTCCGCCATAGCTCACCAACGGTAAGGGTAAACCTACCACGGGGAGCAACCCCGATACCATGCCCATGTTGACAAATGCATATACGAAAAAAATATATATCAATCCACCCACCAATAATCGAGTAAAACTATCCTGCGAATGAATGGCGATGAGCATGCCGCGAATGATGATGAACAGGTAGATTGCCATTAGGAAAATGATACCAAATAATCCAAATTCTTCACTAAATACTGCAAAGATGAAGTCAGTGGATCGTTCAGGTAAAAATTCTAAGTGGGATTGGGTGCCGTTCAACCATCCTTTGCCATACAGACCGCCTGAACCGATAGCGATTTTTGATTGGATGATGTGGTAGCCGGTGCCGAGTGGATCACTTTCCGGATTTAACAGGGTCAGTACCCTCTGTCTCTGATAGTCCTTCATTAATATCCAGAACAGTGGCGCGCAGGCGCTTGCAAACAAAAGGAGAAAGAAGGTTGTGCTTATGCGCAGCCCCGATAACCACAATACCGCGAAGCCAGACGAGCCAATCAGTAATGCGGTTCCCAAATCCGGTTGTCTTGCCACCAACAGCACCGGGACCACAACTAAGATGGTAGCGATTAAGGTTTCTACCGGTTGAGGCGGTAAGGGCCTGTCAGAAAAATACCATGCCACCATAAGTGGCACGAAAAGTTTCATCAGTTCTGAGGGTTGAAAGCCGAATCCTCCCACTCTGATCCAACGTTGCGCACCTTTGTTAACGTCCCCAATCAACAAAACTGCGATCAATAAACTGAGTCCAATTGCAAACAACCAAGGGGCACTCAACTGATAATAACGGGGAGGGATCTGTGCGGCAACAAGCATCGCGATGAAGCCGATAGACAACCGTTTTATTTGTGCTTCCATGACATTGATATTCTGTTCGGAGGCGCTGTAGAGTGCCATCAGTCCGATACCGCACAATAAGATCAACGCCAACAGTAGGGGTAAATCCAGATGCATGCGTTTCACAATCCGCTCATAGAGTGGGGATGTGGTGGTGCGATCTAAGTAGTCATAAGTCTGCATGGGATTTTTCCGCGAAGTAAAAATCTAAGAAATCACGTATGATGGGGGCAGCGACTTGGCCACCGCTGCCACCATTTTCCACTATTAATGCCACTGCAATTTCGGGGTTATCCACAGGAGCAAAGGCTACGAACAGAGCATGGTCCCTCAGTCTCACGGCAATTTTTTCTTTTTCATAACGTTCTCCCTGTTCAATGCCAAATACTTGTGCGGTACCTGTTTTTCCAGCTAGAGAATAGGTCAGGCCATCGGCAATAGAATTGGCGGTACCTCGAACGTGTTCGACGACGGCGACCATCGCCTGTGTGGTTAATTGCCAGTTGGAAGGATCCTTTAAGCTCAATGGAACTCGGGCCGGATGATCGACTAAATTGAGACTACTACTGGAGTGATCTGAAGTCGCGCGCAATAGATGTGGATTCGCACGGTGCCCCTGGGTTGCGACAATGCTGGTGGCATAAGCCAATTGTAAGGGGGTGGCGAGAAAGAATCCTTGCCCGATGCCAGTAATAAGCGTTTCTCCCGGGAACCAGGGTTCGTTTCTAAAGGCGTACTTCCACTCTCTGGAGGGAAGTAGACCTGTTGCCTCACTACCCATGTCGATCTGTGTGGATTGTCCGAAGCCGAACTCATGCAGAAAGGTGCCAATCGTATCAATTCCCATGCGTAGAGAGATATCGTAGTAATAGGTATCGCAGGATTCGACTAGCGCTTTTTTATAGTCTACCCAGCCGTGTCCCCCTCGACGCCAGTCTCGATATTTGTGGTCGTCATTTTTTAGCTGATACCAGCCAGGATCATAAATTTTATAGTCCGACGCGATAATTCCGTTATCTAATGCCGCTAACCCCAACATCGGTTTAATGGTAGAGCCGGGAGGATATTGACCTCTGATGGCCCGGTTGAATAAGGGGCGATCGATGGATTGATTTAGGTTATCAAAAGATTTCTGATCAATTCCGTTCACAAAAAGATTGGGATCATATGTGGGCATGCTAACCAGCGAGTAAATTTCGCCACTAAATGGGTCCATCGCCACTAATGAGCCACGTTGATCCTTAAGTAAAGACATCGCCTTCTGTTGCAAATTAATATCAAGGGCCAGGTGTAGATTTTTGCCCGGCTCTGGAGGAGTTCTTTCCAGAACTCTCTGAATCCGGCCGCGGGCATTAGTCTCAATCTGTTGATGGCCCACCGAGCCGTGTAACTGAGACTCATAAAAGCGCTCAATACCAATTTTTCCAATGTGTCTAGTACCGCTATACTGTTTTGCATCTATTTTTTTTAGATCTTTTTCATCTAACCGACCGACGTATCCTAGGACGTGAGCGGTTAAGGTTCCAAAAGGGTAATGTCTGGTCAAGGTGGCCGTTAACTCGGCTGCGGGGAATAGGTGCCGATTGACAGCAAACTTGGCCACCTCTTCTTCACTGAGGCGTAGTCTTAAGGGTACAGGCTCAAAGGGCTTGCTGCGTTTTCTCAGTCGGTGAAACTTTTCTAAATCCTGAGGCCGAATATGAATGATATCTGCCAACTCGTCCAGGGTTTGGTCCAGATTCGGCGTACGCTCAACAATCAGATCGATGCCAAAGGTGGGTAAATTTTCTGCTAATAAGTTGCCATTTCGATCGTAGATCAGTCCTCGTGTGGGTGGAATGGGTACCAGCCGTACACGATTGTTTAGCGACATGGTGCTATAGAAATCATTCTGAATGATCTGCAAGTAGATCATGCGACTCATGAGCAAGATCATAAATACTACTGCGGCAACAATGAGTGTATAGGCGCGGCGGGAGAAAAGTAAATTTTCTCGATAGTGATCTTTTAACCGAATCGAATCACGCATTATTTATTTAACATGAAAACTGCGGCGAGCATCTCTTAAGATAATAAATACCCAAGGCCAAAGAAGGGTGCTTGTTAGGGCGGGCATCCAATATCGCCAATCATCGGGTGCGGTCCCTGTGGTAAAGCCTTTACCCCATAGTGTGACCAAGCGCTCCATAAGTGTCAGTAGCAAGATGCTTAAAGCCTGTTGCCAAATAGGAAATACGCGGATGCGACGATGCAATCTCAATGTGATCACAGCCACGGATATTAGTCCTAATGCATGTAGTCCCAGTAGGGTTCCTTGTAACACATCGGTAAAAATGCCGACTACCCAGGCGGTACCGATGTTGACTCGATGAGGGATGGCCAAACACCAATACACAAGCACCATGGTGATCCATTGCGGGCGATAATATTCGGCCCAAACCGGCAGCGGGTGCGAAGCTAAGATAAAGGCAACAATGAATGTTGCTAATATCACCCAACGTGCATTTGTATGAGTCGCTTGGTTTATCACTGCCATGATGCAAGGGTATCGTTCTTATCTAAATCAACAGGATCAGACTGTTTGGGATCGGAACTCTGTTCCTCTGCCTCTTGAGGTGCAGGATGTTTCTCCCCAGGCCAAATCACCAGCACTTCGCGGATCCGATCCAACCTTGCCGAGGGTTTCGCTTTAATTTGTGCAAAATGATGCCCAGGATCATGTTTCACTTCAGTCACTTGACCCACCGGATAACCGGATGGAAATCTTCCATCCAATCCTGAGGTGACGAGTAAATCTCCCACTTTGATATCTGTCGTGTCGGGCACATGTAGTAGTTCTAATTCCTGTACCGATCCGGTACCGACGGCCACCGCCCGTACGCCGTTGCGATTGACCTGTACAGAGATGCCATGACTCACATCAGTAATGAGCAATGCACGACTGGTTAGCGGATCAGAGTCAATTATTTGGCCGACAATACCGTAAGCATCCAACAGCGGTTGATTGGGATAGATCTGATCTTTTTTGCCCTTGTTTATGATGATTTGGTGGCTAAAGGGATCGGGACTAACCGCAATTAATTCGGCGATCAAGAGTTGATCGGCAACATTGAATGCGGAATCCATGAGTTCTCGAAGACGTCGATTCTCCGTTTCCAGCGCGGCCATTTTCTGTAGCTGAGCTTGCATGGCCATCTGTTCCGCTTTGAGGCTGGCATTTTCTTCGAGTAGATATCGGCGATTGGTGATTTGTTCGTTCACCCAAGTTGCAGTGGTGACCGGGGCATTCAGTAGCCAGTGCATCGGTGACACCAACAGTGAGAGGTAAGCACGAGACTCCAGCGCCACTGGATGCTTTTGGTGATCTAATGTCATTACCAGCAATGCCAAGCCGGCAAAAAAGACAAATCTGGCAGTTACATTTGGCCCACTTTTGAAAATAGGTTCGATGACGGACTCCCTGTCACGGGTGCAAATTCCTCAACTAGTTTGGGGGCTGATCCGCAGTCTAGTCAATCGCAAGAAAGATACCACCCAATTCATCCATCAATTCTAATGCCCGGCCACCACCGCGGGCGACGCAAGTGAGAGGATCATCAGCTATGACCACGGGCAAGCCCGTCTCTTCTCTGAGTAATTGATCCATGGCTCGCAGTAGCGCACCACCGCCAGTGATCACCATGCCTCGTTCGGCAATATCTGCCGCCAATTCTGGGGGCGTCTGCTCAAGGGCAACCTTCACTGCGCCAATGATGCCTGCTAATGGTTCCTGAAGGGCTTCTAAAATCTCATTACTATTGAGGGTAAATGCCCGGGGTATGCCTTCGGAGAGATTGCGCCCACGTACTTCCATTTCACGAACTTCTTTTAATGGAAATGCGGCACCTATCTCTTTTTTGATCCTTTCTGCCGTGGCTTCACCGATGAGGCTGCCATAATTTCGACGCACATAGTTGGCAATGGCTTCATCCAGCTTGTCGCCGCCGATGCGCACTGAGCCTGAATACACGATACCATTCAATGACAATATTGCGACTTCTGTGGTGCCGCCGCCGATATCTACTACCATGCTGCCATGAGCATCGCCCACTGGCATACCGGCACCCATTGCCGCAGCCATCGGCTCTTCAATCAAATGCACCATGCTGGCACCGGCGCCATCGGCGGACTCTTTAATTGCTCGCCGTTCCACTTGGGTGGCGCCATAAGGCACACAGATTAACACTCTTGGGGAAGGTTTGAGCCAACGGGCTTCATGTACCTTTTGAATAAAGTGTTGCAACATTTTTTCGGTGACGTGGAAGTCAGCAATGACCCCGTCTTTTAGAGGTCGAATCGCCACAATGTTTTTTGGTGTGCGGCCGAGCATCAATTTAGCTTCCGCACCAACAGATTCCACTCGTCGGCTGCCGCGCTCCTGTCGTATTGCCACAACAGAGGGTTCGTTCAAAACGATTCCCCTATCGCGCGCGTAAATTAGGGTGTTGGCAGTACCGAGATCAATAGATAGGTCGTTGGAAAACAGACCACGCAATCGCTTTAACATTTAAAACACATTCCCTATGGTGGCGATTGAAAAAAAAGCAGGCTAATGTAACAGTGCCCCTATGATTGGGCAAGTAATCTAAATATGTTACCTTACTCAGCAATCTATAGGCCAACTCCCATTGGATGGCAAAATAAAATAGTTTTTTATTGACCTGAAGTGAAAACAGTGATGACTTTGGATGCTGCACAACTGAACAAGATCGCCAATCTAGCAAAATTGGAAATAGCGGAAGATGCGATACAACCCCTAGTGGAAGATTTAAGCCGTATATTATCTATGGTGGAACAACTGAATGCTGTAGAAACTGGGGCGGTTACGCCGATGGCGCATCCGCTCAATACCACGCAGAGATTACGCCAGGATAGGATCACCGAGCGTGATGGGCGGACTGAATTACAAGCGATTGCACCCGCAGTCGAGGATGCACTCTATTTAGTGCCGAAGGTGATTGAGTAGCATCCCCCCACTTCTGAATAACCTTAAATAATAGTCTAAAAGTCACGAATGATGCATAATCAAACCCTTGCGCAGATTGCTAACTCGCTGAAAAAAAAGGAATATAGCGCCGTAGAGCTTGCCCAACATTTTATCCGGCGAATCGAATCCCATGATGTTAAGTTAAATAGTCTCATTACCTTTGATGCAGATTTGGCGTTACAACGGGCGGCAGAAGCGGACCGTCATTTGGCCAGTGGACAGGCACATCCATTGTGCGGTGTACCGTACATTCATAAGGATATTTTTTGTACCCAGGGCATGCGTACCAGCTGTGCATCTAAAATGTTGGATAATTTTATCGCACCCTACGATGCCACGGTCACCGAACGATTAAATCGATGTGGCATGGTGATGCTCGCCAAAGCCAACATGGATGAATTTGCCATGGGCTCCTCTAATGAGACGAGCTTCTATGGCCCTACATTCAACCCATGGGACTTGGGTAGGGTACCCGGAGGATCTTCAGGCGGATCCGCGGCGGCAGTATCTGCTCGGCTTGCGCCCGTTGCCACTGGTACAGATACAGGGGGATCGATACGTCAACCTGCAGCGCTATGTGGCGTCACGGGACTGAAACCTACCTATGGACGGGTGTCTCGATATGGAATGGTGGCCTTTGCTTCCAGTATGGATCAAGCAGGACCCATGACGCAGACAGCGGAAGACGCCGCATTAGTGTTAGAGGCCATGGCGGGTTTTGATGAAAAAGATTCCACTTCACTGGATACACCTTGCCCTGCTTTTAGCCTGGAGTTAGGTAAGTCGATTCAAGGGCTCCGCATCGGTGTGCCGAAAGAATTTCTAGGTCAGGGATTAGATCCAGCGGTTGCCGATCAGTTGCAACAGGCCATAAAAGTCTATGAATCTCTCGGTGCAACGATAAAAGAGGTTTCATTGGAAAATAGTCCACTTGCCGTCCCTGTTTATTATGTGGTGGCTTGTGCTGAGAGTTCATCAAATCTAGCCAGATATGATGGTGTGCGTTATGGGTATCGTTGCCAAGATGCAGCGGATTTACAGGATCTTTATCGCAGAAGTCGTAGCGAAGGGTTTGGCCAGGAGGTGAAAAGGCGCATCCTCATGGGCACCTATGTGCTGTCGGCAGGTTATTACGATGCCTATTATTTAAAGGCGCAAAAAGTTCGCCAATTAATTAGCCAGGATTTTACTAAAGCCTTTAAGGGAGTTGATCTAATATTGGGTCCCACTACACCGACACCAGCATTTAAGGTGGGTGAGAAAATGGAGGATCCGGTCACTATGTATCTAAATGACATCTACACCATTCCTGCCAACTTGGCCGGGTTACCCGCGATCTCTTTGCCAATGGGGTATGTGAATCAACTTCCGGTGGGTATGCAGCTAGTCGCCAACCATTTACAGGAAGCATTGATGTTAAATGCAGCCCACCAATATCAGCAACACACAGAATGGCATCTGCAGATGCCTGAACCATTCAAGTAATTAGGAGCAACTCAGCCCATGCAGTGGGAATCAGTGATTGGCTTAGAAGTACATGTACAGCTATCCACCCAATCTAAGATATTTTCTGGTGCCAGTACCGCCTACGGCGCCCCTGCAAATAGTCAGGCCTGTGCTATCGATCTGGGATTGCCGGGCGTGTTACCGGTGTTGAATGAAGAGGCGGTACATAAAGCGATTAAATTCGGATTGGCAATTGATGCTGAGATCGCCGATCGCTCGGTGTTTGCCAGGAAAAACTACTTTTATCCGGATTTACCCAAAGGCTACCAAATAAGCCAATTTGAATTACCGATTGTGGGCCGAGGTCATTTGACTCTCCTGATGCCAGACGGCAGCGAGAAAACCATCGGTGTGACTCGCGCACATTTAGAAGAAGATGCAGGAAAATCTATCCATGATAAGTTTGCCGAGCACAGTGGTATTGATTTAAACCGTGCAGGCACCCCGCTATTGGAAATAGTAAGTGAGCCCGATTTAAGATCGGCAGAGGAGGCCGTAGCCTATTTACGCAAGTTACACGCATTAGTGCGTTATTTGGAAATATCAGATGGAAATATGCAGGAAGGCTCTTTCCGTTGTGATGCCAATGTTTCGGTGCGCCCCAAAGGCCAAGCGGAGTTTGGCACCCGGGCTGAAATAAAGAATATCAACTCCTTTCGATTCGTAGAAAAAGCGATTAATTTTGAAGTGGAGAGGCAAATTGACCTAATTGAATCGGGGGGCGAGGTGGTTCAGGAGACCCGTTTATATGATGCCGAACGTGATGAAACGCGTGCCATGCGATCTAAGGAAGAGGCAAATGATTATCGTTATTTCCCCGATCCCGACCTACTTCCTTTGGATATCTCAGCAGATCTAATCGATAGCATTCGCCAGGATTTACCCGAACTGCCTGATGAGAAACGAATCCGGTTTCAACAAGATTATCAGCTGTCTGAAAATGATGCGGTGCAGTTGGCCGAAAGCAAGGAGATGGCGGAGTTATTTGAACAAGTGCTCTCCTTCGGCAGCACAGATCCCAAACTGGTGGCCAACTGGCTATTGGGAGAAGTCACTGCCTATTTGAATAAGCATACTCAAGAGATTCAAAATGCGCCGATCGATGCGAAATTGTTAGCAGGACTCATTGTTCGCATTGAAGATAAGACGTTGTCCATTAAAATGGCTAAAGAGGTGTTCGCATCCATGTGGGCGGGTGAAGGATCCGCAGATGAAATTATCGCCGCTAAGGGGTTAAAACAGGTAACGGATGTCAGTGCCTTAGAAGGATGGGTGACTCAGGTGTTGGCCAACAACAGTGCACAGGTTGAACAGTATCGAGCAGGGTCAACCAAAGTACTTGGCTTTTTGGTGGGGCAAGTCATGAAGCTGTCAAAAGGACAGGCCAACCCGCAACTGGTGAATCAAATGTTGAAAGACAAGTTGGATGCCTGAAGGTGGTAACAGGATGTCAATATTATATTTTAGGATGAATTAAGGAACCTACTCTGGCGAACTCTCACTCTTTGTCACGTCGACGTTCTCCCCTCAAATGGGCGGGTGGAAAATATCAGATCTTGGATCAGATCTGTGCCCAGTTGCCGAAGGGAAATCGATTGTTGGAGCCTTTTGCCGGTTCGGGTGTGGTCTCCCTCAATATGAAATTCAGTGCCTATCTATTAAACGATCTCAATCAAGATTTAATTTCATTTTACTGTGCGGTACAAGAAGATGTGGGTGCTTATATGCATCGAACCAAGCCCCTTTTTTGTGACCAAAATAACTGTGCGGAACAATACTATCGGCTTAGAGATAAGTTTAATCGAAGTCGTTCCAAGAGAGTGCGCGCTTCTTTGTTCTTATATCTTAATAAACATGGTTACAATGGATTGTGTCGATACAATTCTAAAGGAGAATACAATGTGCCCTTTGGTCGTTACAAACGAATACTGTTTCCACAGCAAGCCTTATTAGATTTGGCGACACACAGTCAACATGTTCAATATGTCAGTGAAGACTTCGAAGCTTTTATGTTAAAAGCCAGAAAGGGGGACGTCATTTATTGTGATCCGCCTTATACTCCTTTATCTTCTACAGCCAATTTTACTGCGTATAGCGCCAATGGTTTCCATGAGCAAGATCAGCAGAGATTGGTACGAACAGCTAAAATATTGGCGAAAAGAGGGATCCCGGTTTTGATTTCAAATCACGATACTGGATTTGTTCGAGAACATTATCGGCAGGCGAAATTGGTCAATTTTAAGGTTCGGCGTGCCATTAGTTGCCAAGGAAACAATCGAAAACCTGCAGAGGAGATATTGGCGGTTTTCGCTTAAGGGCTAGCGAAAGAGGGTTGCTAGTCATCAAAGTGGCATCATTCGTTGGTCGAGTCGGTAGTGCCAATGCATCAATCAAACCAATGAGCCACTTGAGGCATGGCAATGATAGAAATGGCCGCACAGAAGAGGATCTCCTTAAAGCCCACTAGCTCGGTGGCAGATAGGCCCACCTTTTGGGACACCAAAATGCATACAATTAGCGCAGCAATAACCTGTAGAATCTTCATCTTGATTGCCTCACATTCGACTTGTGATGGATATTTTTTGTAACGGCTTAAGGCAAGTCATCTGTGTTATCGCGAGCACAGTTTAAGTGTGAATCAGATCACACATAGCTCTCAGAGTATGCAAAATGGGAACAGGGTCACATTTATCTTCTTTTGGTATATATGTGAGAAGATATACTGCTACGGTGTTCTACTGCGGACCTTGGATTACTGATGACTCGTTGTAGCGAGATTGAATCGTTCACCTATTGTCAATAAAATGGCCGGATCTTATGAAGTACTTAAACGTTAGACATACTATTTGTTTTATTCTGCTCACTTTTATTTCATCGTGGTTTAATTTATCCATAGCTGAAAGCTATGCCGTACGCAAACCAGTCATATTAGAATATAAAAAGACAGATGAAGAGGCGCTCATATTCGTTATTCATGAACCTCGAGGTTTCGAGAAACAGCGCGCCGCCGTATTGTTACTCCATGGTGGCGGATGGACCGAAGGCAAACCTTTATGGACCTTTGATGACGCTGAACAACTCGCTTCTATGGGACTGGTGTCTGTCTCAGTGGAATATCGTTTAAGCAATCGACAGGTGACACCGATAGAGGCCATGATTGATGTCTGTGATGCGTACTACTATCTAGTGAATCATGCGAAGGAGTTAAAACTGGATCCCGATAGGATTTTGGCGCACGGTGTCTCAGCGGGCGGACATCTGGTCTCCTCATTGGTGACCATAGGATGTGGAAATCTTGGTCCACGTCCCAAGCTTCGGGCCTTATTGTTATGGTCTCCCGGACTCGATTTGGCCAATAATGAGTATTTTGAACGCTTACTCAGGGGGCGCAGTGGTGCCGCACAACTCTCTCCTTTGGAAAATATCCAGGCAGATATCCCACCCGTTTTTATAGTACAGGGAGAGCGGGATTCTCAAACTCCATTAGTGGGTGCTGAACGGTTTTGTCGTCGAGTGGTTGAGTTTCAACAGAGGTGTGAGTTAGCGGTCTACCCAAACCTAGGGCATCTACTCAGCAAAATTTTGATCTGGCAAGTGGGTCCCTACTGGGTGGACAAAGAAGCGAAGCAGGACGCCATTGAAAAACAGACTGCTTTTATTCAGTCGCTGGATGTGTTGCCCAATCCTGACGGCAACTCAGGTGCAGAATTTTAATTTGCTCCTCCCCAGGCCGGTTTTTAATTCGCATTGGCAACTTGCCTCGGTCTGGTTCTTGCCCGATTAGATGTTGAGATTTAGAAAGTCTATTACTTTAGTATCAGTGATAGCCGAGCAATTACTCAAACCATTCTGATACTCTTGGTAGCAATGCGGCAGCTATCAAAGCGCTCATTATAATATCTTTATATTGCACTAAATCTTCAACGTTAAGGGTAACGTGCTTTTGTGCTAAATAGGCTGTTATTGCGATTCCAGCTAATTTGAGAATGGTCATGTTGATTTCCTCAGATGTTTTGATTGCCGTTGCTATGGTTAACGGTTGGTGTGGTCAAAACTGCGTGGTATACACCACATTCTAAAGGAGAAGCGCATCACAAAATTCCAAGGAGTATTGGCCCTCAGGGATAAAGTGTGTGGTGGTTCACAGGTCGTTGTCTGCACACTGAACCGCCACCTTTAGCGCCACACAGGAGCCTCTGACAATCACTTGTAAGTCGCCATCAATCACATTCATATTGGAAAGTTTATTCAGTGTGTTCCTTTAAGGCGTGTATTCGGAGGCAAGGGCAGGGGGCGCGCCGTTCGTTTCCGATTTCTGTTGTAGTCGCCACATTTCCGCATACAATCCATTTTGTTTCATCAATTCAGTATGATTCCCTTTGGCGACAATTTTACCGGCTTGCAGTACGAGAATCTGATCTGCATCTACCACAGTGGAAAGCCGGTGAGCGATCATGAGAGTGGTACGGTTTTTTGCTACTTGAGAAAGAGTCTGTTGGATCTGTCTCTCTGTAGTGGTATCGAGGGAAGAGGTTGCTTCATCAAAAACCATGATTGCAGGATTTTTTAGTAAGAGTCGAGCGATTGCCACTCGTTGTTTCTCTCCGCCGGAAAGTTTTAACCCCCGCTCTCCCACCCATGTTTGTAATCCTTCAGGGAGCTGATCGATCAGAGGAGTAAGATGTGCAGCACTTACTGCATTGTGTATGTCGTCTTCTTTCGCATTGGAATTGGCATAGGCAATATTGTAATACAAGGTGTCGTTAAATAAATTCGCATCCTGAGGCACCAGACCGATTGCCTGTCGTAGGCTTTTTAATGTGAATGACTGAATGGGTTGGTCGTTGACAAGTATGTTCCCTCGACTTGCATCATAGTATCGAAAAATCAATCGCGCGATTGTGGTCTTTCCGGAACCAGAAGGACCAACAATAGCAAGTGACTTTCCTGCCATGAGTTCAAAGCTAATATTGTGTAAGAGGGTTCTATCGGGAGAGTAGCAGAAGGAAACGTTCTCGAATTTAAGAGACGCCGTATTAGTAGGCATCGTGAAAATCTGAGTGCCATCTTGTACAGTAGGTTGTTTGGCCAATAGGTCAAATAATCTACTCATGTCCACCAAGCTATTTTTAAGTTCACGATAAACCGTACCAAGAAATCCCAAGGGGATAAATAGTTGCAACATTAATGTATTGATGAGTACCAGATCTCCCAGGGTGAGCTGTTGGTCTACCACACCTTGGGCAGCAAAAATCATAATCGCTAACACGCCTACTGAGATTAAGGTCCCTTGACCTAAATTCAACAGGCTCATAGTAAGGTGGCTTCGAATGGCTGCTTTTTCCCAGGTTCCTAGTTTATTTTCATATTGAGAGATTTCCTCCTGTTCGCTTGTGAAAGCCTTTACACTCTCATAATTGAGTAAAGAATCGATTGCACGCTGGTTGGCATTTGAATCTTCTCTGTTCATCGCCATACGAAATTGCATGCGCCATTCTGTCACTAGAAAGGTAAAGGCAACATACAACAAGGCGGTGATACCGGTCATTAAGGCAAATTTGGCAGGATATTTAATGAGCAGCAAACCGGTGACTAGCGCCAACTCAACAAATGTTGGGAAGATATTAAATAGTAAATAACTCAGTAAGGCACTCACGCTGCGCGTACCGCGTTCTATATCGCGACTAATTGCACCAGTGGAACGATTTAAATGGAATTCCATACTTAATTGATGCAGATGCGATAACAGGTTAACCGATAATCTTTTGATTAAGCTATATCGAACCAATGCGAATATCATATCTCTAAATTCATTGAATAGAGTATGACCCAACTTCATCGCGCCGTAGGCTAGTAGTAATCCTAAAGGAAGTGTTAGGGCAGTTACGCCATTCATATTCAGGTGGTCGACAATTTCCTTTAATAGTAATGGCACACCAATATTTGCCAGTTTTGCTAGAAATAACAGCAATAAGGCCAGCAAAATCTTGTGCCAAAATCCCGTCAAGTAGGGGCGGAGTTTAAAGACATCTCTTAATTGGCCACTGTGCTCTTCAGTAGCAGTGCTCATTCTATGATAGTGCATGATTGTCCTGTGAGTTGGATGATTACGACTCTAAAAAATGCAAGTAGACCCATCGAGTTGGTGTCAGATGATATTAGAGGGTGTCAGATAAATGCTCACTTAAGTATGTTCATGTCGGATCCAATGCTGCAGTTGAGATCGGAGACAAATCTTTTCTCAACTCCCACAGGATGATTATTTTAAGAATAAATGTATGAGGACGGTTAGTAGCACAATGACGATGAGGTTCAATGTTAACCCCACCTGCATCATCTTTCTTTGTGGGACAAAGCCCGTGCCAAACACAAGTGCATTCGGTGGAGTGGCGACTGGCAACATAAAAGCGCAGGAGGCAGATAATCCAATTGCGATAGCAAAAAAATGCGGTGAGTAATTCAGCGTGTCGGCAATACTCATAAATATAGGCACTAATAGAGCGGTGCTAGCAGTATTGCTGGTCAACTCTGTCAGAATAACTACGAAAGTGATGAGCCCCATTAAGAAAATCAATAATGGTGTCTCACTGAAGAGAGTTGAAAAAGAAGTGGCCATATACTGAGTCGTGCCTGTATCGGAGAGAATGCCACCTAGGCAGAGCCCTCCTCCGAAAAGCATGAGCACCCCCCAATCAGTGTTTTTTTCCAAATCTTTCCAGGTCATGCTGCGAGTCAGGATAAGTAGCAGTAACGCGCAGATGGCAATCACCGAGTCAAAAGATTGGGTTACCCCGAACAGGTTTGATAACGGATTGCTAAATAGCCATGCGAGAACGGTGAATAAAAAAATAATAAAAGTGACAATTTGTGCTGGACTCAACTTATTGGATGCTGAGGGTGTCTTTAGCTGTACTGTAGGGGGTCGGATCACGCGATAAAGAACGAACCACAGTATGGGTAAGATGATCAGAGCACTGGGTAGGCCGATTTTTATCCAATCGAGGAAAGTGAGTCCCAATGCCCCCGCGACAATTGCATTCGGTGGACTACCCACCAGTGTCCCCATGCCACCAACACTTGCAGAATAAGCGATCCCCAAAAGGACAAAAAGATAGATGCGAGGGTGTTCGTTTTGATTGAAAGCGGACAATAGGCCGAGTGCTAAAGGTAACATCATGGTAGTCACGGCAGTATTGCTCATCCACATGGAAAGTAGTGCGGTAGCAGTAAACAGTAGTAAAGAAGAGTACAACATGCGCCCCTGCGATAATCTCAGCAAGTTTGCTGCAATGAGATTATCTAGCCCGTGTTTTTGAAACGCAGTGGCTAAGGCAAACCCTCCTAAGAATAAAAAAATGATAGGGTGTGCGAAGTAGGCAAATAGCTCGCGTGCCCCATTTACATTCAATATGATGCCCAACACCGGAACCAGCAGAGCAGTTACTGATAAATGAATCAATTCACTCACCCATAGATAGGCAACCACCCAAAAAATAAATAATCCTTTTTTCAAGGTTAACGAAACTTCGGGTAACATAAAAATGATGAACCCGACACTGGAAACGGCTAGGAGATGAACCAAGCTACGCATGAATAGGGTTTAGAAAGAAATTGTTTGATTTTTTCACGACACTGGCTGCTCTTAATTGGCTGAGTGGTGGTCTCTGTAACTATTGAATGGATTGTCAGTCAAATGTGTGCAAATGATACTCAGCTATTTTTCCATCCATGAGACGAGGTATGTATGTCCCGCTCGAAATTAAAATCTTTCTATATCACACTTTATATTATCCTATTAGGGTTGGCGGGGATCCATTCAATCGTCGCTTTTTTCCATTCTGGATTTGCGGTCGCCTGGCTGGGAGCAGTGTTTGCCACGCTTCCGATGTTGGTATTTTTTGTTTGGTTGGGCGTGTTGGGGGCTCCTAGGACCAGCCCAAATCTCTCCTACCACCTACTCCTTGCCCTCATTGGCACACTTCTCAGCGCCATGGGTATTTTTGTAGAGAACTTCCCCAGTATGTTGCCTCTGATCTACGCGGGTGGTGTCGCATTACTCGGTACATTTTTGTATGTGTTTTGGTATTCGCGGTTTAGTCGCCATCGAAGTGCAGTGATAGAGGTGGGTAAGGTTTTGCCTCAATTTACCCTAGAGGATGCAAAGGGTAAAAAGATTGATTCGAGACTATTTCGTGGAAATTATGCGATTTTTCTCTTTTTTCGCGGTAATTGGTGTCCTCTTTGTATGGCTCAAATTAAGGAGATAGCATCCCAATATCAATCTTTAGCTGCAAACGGGGTACGTGTTGCATTGGTGAGCCCGCAATCTCATGCAAAAACCCAGCAATTGGCGGAAAAAATGGAAGTAGCATTTGATTACTTGGTGGATACAGACTGTCAGGCTTCAAAAAAACTAGGCATTTTCCAAGAAGATGGCCTACCTTTGGGCATGCAGGTGATGGGCTATCATTCGGATACCACACTGCCCACAGTGATCATTACCGATCCCCAAGGTAATATTATTTTAAGTGATCAAACCGATAATTATCGTGTTCGTCCTGAGCCGGAACTATTCAATGAGGTGATTCAAGCTCATAAAAAAGATGGCACAGTGGTGACGGAAAAACTCGCATAACCTGTAACATTTCAATTAGTTATAATTAAACATCGAGCATATATTGTTTCCACCCAGAAAAAATGTGCAATTTAATTCTGGATCCGTTTAGAATGCGCGTTCAGTGAAAAATGCCTCCCAGACCTCGGGCGGGGGTCTAACCCGTCCAGAAGTTGATAAATCGATCTTCTAACCATAGAGGGTTTGTTGAAAAACTGGGAGAGAGGGTGAAATCCCATTCTAAAAATTATAAAGGCGGTGAGTGGTTATGAATGCCTCAAACAACAATCATTTTGCATCCATTGAAGAGATTCAGAGTCGATTTGAAATGCTCGGCTACATATGTAATCGAAGCATTGCAACGGCCATTTATGTGGCGTACAGCTTAGGCAAGCCAATATTGGCAGAAGGTCCGGCAGGTGTGGGCAAAACCGAACTTGCAAAAACCGCTGCGGATGTACTTGGGGTACCATTAATTCGCCTACAGTGTTACGAAGGGTTGGATGACACTAAAGCCTTATACGAGTGGAAGTATGGTAAGCAGCTTTTATACACGCAATTGTTAAAAGACAAACTTCATGATCTGATGGATGGTGCAACCGGCCTAAAAGAGTCTATTAACAGATTGCATCAATATGAAGATATATTTTTCTCTGAACATTTTCTTGAGCCCCGTCCATTATTGAATGCCATGCGACAGTCTGAGGGCTCCGTGCTCTTGATCGATGAAATTGATAAATCTGATCAAGAGTTTGAAGCCATGTTGTTAGAGGTGCTGTCGGATTTTCAGGTGACTGTTCCGGAAATCGGCACTATTAAGGCGCAGCAGAACCCATTCGTGATTCTAACCAGTAACAACAATCGAGAGGTAAGCGATGCTTTAAAACGTCGCTGTTTGCATCTGTATATTGGCTATCCTGAAGTAGAATTAGAAAAACGTATTGTGCGTGCACGTGTGCCTGACATTCCCGAAGCGTTGAATGACAGCTTGGTGCGTTTTGTACAAAATGTAAGAGATTTGGAAATTAAAAAGCATCCCTCTATCAGTGAAACCATCGATTGGGCAAGAACGTTGATGCTCTTGAATGCTGAGTCTATGGATGAAGAGTTTATTCGCGATACCATAAATGTGATTTTGAAATTCGAAGATGATATAGAAGTTGCCAATCGCGAACTTGACAATCTACTTCCCCACTCTGAGGCCTTGAAGGATGGAACAAACGCTTGAGGAATTTATCCAGGCGTTACGCAAGTCTGACGTCAAGGTTTCTGTTGCCGAAGCTCTAGACGCTTATGAGGTGGCAGATTTTATTGGGCTTGAAGATCGCACGGTATTGAAAGACGCCCTTTCTTTGGCGTTGACAAAAAACAAATACGAAAAAGAGATATACGATTCGGCTTTTGAGCGTTTTTTTCAGGTGCCGGATTTTCATGGCCTACAGCAGGATTCCGCACAAGGCGGTTCCGGTTCTTGTCCTTTGTCCCAGGCAGATAAATTTGACGACCCCTTTGTGCAGATGTTGCTTCAACGGGATGCTGTTGGCTTGCAAACACAATTACTGTCCGCTTCTCGGCGAGCCGACCTCAGTGATATCTGGTTGTCTAGCCAAAAAGGTGTATTTATCCAGAAAATCATGCGCGAGATGGGTGTAGAGACACTGCAGCAGACAATCAAGCAGGCAGAAGCGGGTGAAAACGGATATACCGAGGAAGATGTGACTGAACTCAGAGAGGCGCAACGCTTCCTCACCAAGCAGGTTCGTCTTTTTGTAGAAGAGCAATTTGAATTATATGCTCCGGCGGCCACTAAACAGTTACGGGAAGAACAACTCAAAGACATTATCTTAACGGATGCGGAAGAACGTGATTATCTGCAAATGCAGCATATAGTGAAGCGTATGGCAGATGAGTTGAGCAGTTTGTATTCCAAGCGACGCAAAAAAGCGCAACGAGGTAAGTTGGATATACGTAAAACCATGCGTCGTAATATGTCTAATGATGGTGTCTTGTTTGACATCCACTGGAAACAGAAAAAAATTGATAGACCTAAAATTATCGCTATATGTGATGTCAGTGGATCAGTGCGTGACTATACGCGTTTTATGTTGCTCTTTTTACATAGTCTGCATGAAGTTTTTGATGATTTGCACACCTATGTGTTTTGTTCGAATTTAGTTGAAGTGACAGAAGAATTTGAGAACAATACTGTTCAAGAAGCGATACGTCGCGCGCAGATGAAAGTCCAATATGGATCTACGGACTATGCTCGGGCATTGTCAGACCTTAAAGAGCAGCATTTAGATCATATTGATAAAAAAACCACATTGTTATTTCTCGGGGATGCGCGAAATCACGAAGAAGATCCCAGGGTCGATATATTGAAACTCGTGCGGGATCGTTGTAAGAATTTAATTTGGGTGAATCCTGAACCTAAAGTTCGTTGGGGCACGGGTGACTCTGACATTTATCGTTATAAGCCGTTCTGTGATCTGTTAGAGGAATGCCACACCTTAAACCAGTTGGAAAAAGTGGTAGAACAACTGTTACAACTGTCGTCACGATCCGGTTAGCGGTAACGACTTCTCTGATTGTAGAATTGTTCTTTATCTTCGAACATAGATGTATCTGCGCGACTAATCACTTGATCTGCAGGCGAGTCTGTTGAACAGGCGGTACCGATGCTCATGCGCACGGGGATCTTAATCGTCTCAGAATCCTCAGACCGGATGATCACTTCTGCGTTCTTTTCTTTGTCTCTGATCTGTTGCTCGATTAAATGTACCTCGTGACTGTTTGTATTCGGACACAGAATGACAAATTCATCACCGCCAAATCGAGTCAATAAATCAGCCTCACGAATAATACCCATGAGCAAGCGGCTAACAATAATAATTAATTGATCGCCTGCTGCGTGACCGAATTTGTCATTGATCTCTTTTAGACCATTTATATCGATAACCAAAATGGAAAAATACACCTCTGGGTTGCGATAGGCAGCTTGCACATATCTTTGTAGTTCTTTTTCAAAAAATGTTCGATTATAGGCCCCCGTTAAGGCATCCGTATTCGCTAACTGTTCAAGCTCAATGGCCAGTAGTTTGTTTTCCGTTGCCACCGAGATCTGTTCTAAGAACAGTGTCATGATCTCTTTCGCGTAGGTATCAAGGTCGGCTACTTTTATGATTAGCGTACCGATCAGATTCTGTCCACGGCCATGCATGGGTAAGATCGTCCAGGTAGGGCGTGGCCAGAGCTCATTGCCATCTGTTCGGTTGTTAGGTGTGAGTTGTTCGAGCATTTCTATGACGGTATCAAACTCCTTTTGACCTAATTGAGCAGCGTGGTCAATCAAGCACTCTTTCTCCTTATCGGAGAGAGAGGTGGTGGCAAAGTATTTGACAATACCTGGACGATTTCCAAGTATCATCACCGCAAACTCAAAATCGCCATAGAGTTGTTTTAAAGTAGCCAGAATTTTATCTATGAGTGCGGGCAACTCTTCCGTCTGATGCATGTTGACGCTTAATTCAAGCAGTGATCGAAACACTTGGTTTTTCCAGCGTGTATTCGCATTGGCTTTTTTAATACGCTCTTCGTGTTCTAGTAAGCGTACAATATTCAGTATGTATAGGTATATCAGTGGCGTGGTGACTAAAAAGGTGGAGACAATTGTGGCCACATGAATGCCGGTATTAATTTCACCTTCTATAAAGCGATAAATTTGTGGCGCGATGAGCGCTGCCAGTAAAATGGCAGAAAAAACTGATATCAGAAATATTTGGTATAGTTTTAACTGTGCAAGTATCGCCAATAATCTTCGCACGGAGCATTCTCCAAACAGGGCACAGGACACGATCTATACCGCTGACGTTTTTTCTGTGGCCTGAGTGTCTGTCACTCAGGACTATTTGGCATCCTTACCGTGGAATCTGTTGGATAGGGTCTTCCATTGAACTGACCAACATTTACTTCGTACTTTGCCCGTCAATGAGGCTATTGAAAAGCGCCTCATGGAATACATTCGCCTCTGTATAAAACTCATTCAAGCGCTTTGTCGACAAGATAAGTTCGAGTTGATTGTATTTCTCTTCGATAATAAGTAACGCATGAAAGAATATACAATTAAACGCTTAGGCAGTATTTTTTAGTAAAATCTATTAAAACGTTATAACTGCTTATTTTAATTTTATTCTCGGGTAAATATCTATGGTTTTTTTATTCAGCACCAGATCCCACTTGGATAGGCGTCTCGCGCCATTCATTAGCTTCCAGCGTGAGTGCGGAGATTTCAAATACTCCTTTTATATTCATGGAGATAGTTAGTATAGTCGGAGCAATTTGGCGGAGTATCCAAAGGGAGTTCAGTAACCTGTCAGATACGGGTTGCAGACAGAAAAATGAGATCAGCTCACCTTTCTGCGAGTGATATTCATTTAATTGGGCTTTAATTAAGTCGGCTCCGGCCTCAGGCGTCAATTTTTCAACGTCCACATTGAGGATAGAGCATTGGAACTGATGAGAGTCAATTTGAATGACTATACCGATCTGGGTCGCAGAGAGATCTTGGGCTTTTTTAATTAAGGATAGGGCCAGCGTTCTTGGAATTTTCATACTATCTATTTTAAACCGCATACGTCACATGCCGGATCTGAAGGCAGTTTAACTTGACGCCAATCTTGCATGAGCGCGTCAAAAAGCAATAGTTTTCCACTTAGGGTTTCCCCTAAATGAAGTAACACTTTGATGGTTTCTAGCGCTTGCATGGCGCCTAAAATTCCTACGACGGGTGCTAAAATACCATTTTCAGAGCAAGTCTCTTGGGAAGGATCCGCACTGTTCTCACTATAGAGACAGGCATAACAGGGCGAGTCCGCTTGGCGAAAATCAAATACCGTTAATTGCCCTTCCATGCGAATCGCAGCAGCGGAAACCAGGGGTTTTTGTTTGGCAAAACAGGCTTGGTTCACAGCATGTCTGGTTTGAAAATTATCAGAAGCATCTATGACGATGTCGGCTTGATGACAATGGTGGCGGAGGGTGTCAAGGGTTTGCACTTCGGCATCCAACTCAATCTGAAGATCTGGGTTGAGCTGTAACAAATGTTGTTTAGCGGCTTCGGTTTTAAGCTGACCAATCTGTGCATCCCGGTAGAGTACTTGGCGTTGGAGGTTGGATTCATCTATTCGATCAAAATCGCACAGGGTCATTTTTCCGATCCCGGATGCAGCTAGATAGATGGCTGCAGGCGATCCTAACCCACCTAAACCGATAATCAACACGTGAGATTGCAGTAACTTCTGTTGTCCTGCCACGTCTACATTTGGCAACAGGATGTGGCGACTGTACCGTTGTAATTGTCTATCTGATAACACTGTCAAATCACCCTCAGCCTCGCATTTGACCGACGGTGATGCGAGGTTGTTGTTGCAAATCTTTGACGGTATGAACCTGGGTAAAACCGGCTTGTCGAAACAGATTTTGCACCTCAGGTTGTTGATCGAATCCGTGCTCCACAATCAGCGTGCCACCGTCATTTAGGTATGATACTGCACCGGGAATCACGATTTCTAAGGCGCTGAGTCCGAATTTTCCCGCTGAAAGAGCCTGCAAGGGTTCAGCGGCTAAACTCAAATCCAGCAGACACTCATGATCTTCTCTGATATAGGGTGGATTAGAAACTATGAGATCGAATTCCATCCGGTTCAGTGCACCATACCAGTTACTACATAGAAATTTAACGTTTGAACACAGGTGCATCAACGCATTGTGTTTCGCAATCTTCAGGGCTTCCACACTAATATCTGTCGCCACAATATGAGACTTGGTGCGTTCTGTTGCTAATACGGTCGCGATAATGCCGCTGCCGGTACCTAGCTCAAGTATTTTGCTTGGTTGCAGTGGTGGCAAACATTCTAATGCCACTTCAATCAAGGTTTCAGTAGCGGGGCGAGGAATTAAAGTATCCGGTGTCACCTTAAAGGGCAGGGACCAAAATTCTTTTTCTCCCAACAAATAGGCGATCGGTACGTTTTCTCGACGCAGACGAATTAATTTAAGGTATGCCTCGGAGTGTGAATCGGGAATGGGGCGATCTGGGTGGATGTGCAGGCATGTTCGATTGCACTCTAACACTGCACCGAGTAACAACTCAGCATCTAATTTAGCTGATTCGCTGCTAAAAGCGAGCTGGTTTTGCCCATAGTCAAGGGCCTGTTGAACAATCATGCGTCACTCTCTGATAGTTCAGCCAACATGTCTGCCTGGTGGGCGTTGATTAGCGGCTCGATCACTTGATTCAGCGCACCCTCCATCACCTCTTCAAGTTTATACAGTGTCAGATTGATGCGGTGATCGGTGATGCGTCCTTGGGGATAGTTGTAGGTACGAATGCGCTCTGAACGATCCCCACTACCCACCAGGCTCTTGCGCATCTGAGCTTGCTCGCTTGCTTGCTTATCCTGTTCTTGCGTGAGTAGTTTGGCACTTAACAGGGACATCGCTCTGGCTCGGTTTTTGTGTTGTGAGCGTTCGTCCTGACATTCTACGACTATTCCCGTTGGTAAGTGGGTTATTCGGATCGCGGAATCTGTTTTGTTAACATGTTGACCACCCGCACCGGAGGCACGAAAGGTGTCTATACGTAGATCCTGGGTATTGATATCTATCTCTTCTAATTCATCTGCTTCGGGCATGATGGCCACGGTACAAGCGGAAGTATGAATACGACCTTGGGATTCTGTCACCGGCACCCGCTGGACGCGATGAGCTCCCGATTCAAATTTTAACCTGGAATAGGCGCCGGCCCCCACGACGCGGATAATCATTTCTTTGTAGCCACCCTGTTCACTGAAACTTTCGCTCATGATTTCGATTTGCCAACCTTGCGATTCTGCATATTTGGCATACATACGATAGAGATCGGCGGCAAATAGTGCTGCTTCGTCGCCACCGGTTCCGGCGCGAATTTCGAGAAAGATATTTTTCGTGTCATTGGGATCTTTCGGTAAGAGATGTTTTTTTAGTTCTAGTTCAAGGATTTCAATCCGCGCTTTGCTTTGCGCCAATTCGTCTTGCGCTAGGGTGCGTAGTTCCGGATCCTCCTCTTCCAGCATCGTATTGGCATCTTCAATCGCCGTTAGCACCTGGTTATATTCATTGTAAGATTCTGTGAGTGCTTCCAATCTCGCATATTCTTGTGAGTACTGACGAAATTTTTTCTGATCTTTAATGATCTCCGCATTGCCTAGCAACAGGCCTAATTCCTCGTAACGCTCTGCGAGGGTATTCAATTTTTGTAGCAAAGAGGCGTGCATCATGTCTGTATTTATTCTTTCTCGTGATTTAATTCTAAAAGTTGCCTAGCGATTAATATTGCCTGCTCATGGTTTTCTGAGCCGAATTTTTTTAATTGTGTGGTCGGACCATGGGTGAGCTTATTGGTAAGCGTATGGGCTAATTGTTCTACCACTTTCTCCGCATCGACACCGGAATTCAGTTGTTGCAGTGCCTTGGAGATAGCTTGTTGTCGTAGATCTTCCGCTTTATCTCGGTACTCGCGAATGGAGTCTACCACTACCGATGTGCGTGCCCACGCCAAAAAAGTGGCGGATTCTTTCTCAATGATGTTTTCAGCAGACTTAACGGCCGTTTGACGAGATTTTAAGTTGTTAGCAATGACCGATTCAAGATCATCGATTGTATATAAGTAGGCATCGTCCATAGAGGCTACTTCGGGTTCAATATCCCTTGGAACGGCGAGATCAACTAAAAATATTGGTTTGTGTTTGCGGATCTTAATCGCCCGCTCAACCGTACCTTTACCAAGTACTGGCACCGGGGAGGCGGTGCAACTGATAACCACATCAGCCCGCGGAAGCTGTTCTCCAAGTTCAGTTAGTGCAATAGCCTGGCCGCCATAGGGTTTGGCAAGAACTGTGGCCCGACCAACCGTGCGGTTAGCGACCAACAGGTTAATTAATCCTTGACCACGTAAATGTTGAATGGTGAGTTCAATCATTTCTCCGGCACCAATGGCCAGAGCCGTCACTTTACTCAAGTCGGGGTAGATTTGTTTACATAGACGTACCGCTGCTGAGGCCGCAGAAACTGGATTCTCGCCTATTTCAGTTTTCGTACGTACTTGTTTTGCAACGGAAAAAGAGCATTCAAACAGGCGTGACATAAAACTATTCACCATGCCAGCCTGACGGGCGATGGAATATGCTTGCTTCACTTGGCCCAAGATCTGGGTTTCACCGAGTGCCATGGAGTCGAGGCCGCTGGCGACCCGCATGAGGTGCTTAACAGCATCAGTGTCCTTATAATGGTATAAAGCGTGCTGTAAATCGGAATTAGATAGCTGATGGTATTGGCCTAACCAGCCGCTAATATGAGGAGCGGTATGGGATTCCGTTCGACAATAGAGTTCCGTACGGTTGCAGGTGGACAGTATGACAGCCTCGGGGATCCCTAGCTTATCGTGTAATTCACTCAGTGCTGGCTCGGTCTCATCTAGGGGAAAGTGTACTTTCTCCCGGAGATTTAAGTTTGCTGTGGTGTGATTTAATCCGCAGACGACTAACGACATATTAGGTGATCGCTTGGAGATGAAATTTCGAAAAATGACCAAATATTTAACAATAAATGTGCAGATTTTAATCGACAATACGAATTATATAAATTCGACGACACTGACTTGGAAGTGCGTCGTTGGATAGAGGTCATGGGAATGAAACTTAACCTTGCTGCCAAATTAATACCGATTTTTTTACTCCTTTCAGGATGTGCTCACGTGGCATGGGAAGAAGACACCACAACTGTGGAAACCTCTCAAGCCTTAACGCCCCTTGCTGAGCCTGATTTACAGATTGAAACGCCGTCGAAGCCCTTTACACCAGAAGTCTTATTCACTCTGTTGGTAGCAGAGATGGGACTAAAACGAGACCGTTATGATATTGCGATTACTCATTATTTACACGCGCTAAGTAATGTGGAGGACAAAGGGGTCGCAGAGCGGGCGACAAAACTCTCTTTTCAAGCTGGTGCGATTTCCCAAGCTCTGGTGGCTGCACAAGAGTGGGTCGATTTAGATAAGAAAAACCTTGAAGCGCAATCCTATGCAGCGAGCTTGTTTGTGGCCACTGGAGATCCAGCTCTAGCTGCTCCTCATCTTAATGGTGTGATGGCATCGTCGGATTCCAGTTCTTTGCTATTTCAGTTGTTACATTCCATGGCAAGGCGAAACAGTCTGGAAATTGAGGGAGTTCAGTACCTGGCAGATACTTACCCTGCCAACCTGGATACTCGAGTGCTATATGCTCAGGTGTTATTTAACCACCAACAAATTGAACAGGCCAATACTATAGTAAATGAGGTGTTGAGTTTTGAGGAGTACCGGCCCAATGCGGTGGCGCTAAAAGTCCAGATGTTGGAGCAATCTAAATCGTTTGATGAAGCCATCAACTTATTAAGAGAAGCTCTCTTTGTGCATCCCGAGCATGTGGGTATGCGAATTGGTTTACTGAAGATGCTCATCGAGGCCGATCGTACACAAGAGATGCGAGACGAGTATCCCCCTCTGCAGAAGTTGTTGGCAAGCGATCCTACCAATTTGGCTCAAGCCGGTTTTCTATCTCTACAGGCGAAGCACTATCGCCAAAGTGAACGATTCTTACTACAGTCGATCCAGTATGGCATGCCGGTAGAACACATTGCTTACTACCTTGGACATATTAGTGATGCTCAGGGCGATCCAGTGAGTGCGGTGCGTTGGTATAAAATGGTGGGCGGCAGTAACAACAATCAAAAGTTTTTCGCAGAGATACGTGCCGCTATTTTGCTTTCAGAAACAGAGAGCTACGAAGCTGCTCTGACTTATTTGGAGTCGGTGCAGCCGAACAATGCGACGCAGCAAAAACAACTTGCGCTACTACGCGGAGAATTGCTGCAAGATCAAAATCGTTGGCAAGATGCCTTTGATGTGTACAGTATCGCCTTAGACCATTTTAATAACGATATTCAGCTTCTCTATGCGCGATCATTAGCGGCGGATAAGTTACGCCGATTGGATTTGGCTGAGCAGGATCTTTCGCAGATTTTGGTGCAAGATCCTTCAAATGTGTTAGCACTGAATGCGCTGGGATATTCCTTAAGTAATCACTCAAACCGATATGAAGAAGCCCTGATCTACATTGAAAGAGCGTTACATCTCTCACCCGAGGATGCTGCGATCCTCGACAGTATGGGATGGGTTAAATTTCGTTTAGGAGACTACGATGAGGCCCTAAGTTATCTAAGTGAGGCATTGGATATTACTTGGGATGGCGAGATTGCCGCTCACTTGGGAGAGGTTCTCTGGACCATGGGAGAAACTGAACGAGCTCAGGAGGTCATTGAGGAGGGTCTGGAATTGGCGCCCGATAACCACCATTTGTTAGATGTGTTTCGGCGGTTATTTCAATAATAAAGAGAGTTTAAATGGAATCTATGACAAGCGGGCGAATCATCGCCCGTTTTCTTTTATGTCTTTGTTTAACCAGCTGTGCACGCCTGCCCAGTCCACCAGAGGATATTGTCACTAGGGCAAACATTGATTTGACGCATTGGCGGTGTATTGGTCGAGTTGGCATCAAGCAGCAGGGTCAGGGAGGAACAGCCCATTTCAACTGGCTTCAATCTGAGTCAAAGTATCAAATAGATTTTACCGGTCCCATCGGGGTGGGCCATGCTCGGTTAGTGGGTGAGGAGGGAGAAGTTACCTTATATGTTGATAATAAGAACCAGGGGACCGCTGAAAGCTCGGAAGCGCTCGCCTCTCGGTTTTTGGGGAATCAGTTGCCGCTGTCGGGATTGGTTTTTTGGATAAGAGGCATCCCCGATCCTAGTGAACCGTGGCAGCAGTTCTCAGATTTCGAATTTATCCAGCAGGGCTGGCGCATCCTGGTAGTGGATACTCAAAACGTTGAGGGCTATTCATTGCCGAGGAAGCTGCGTTTAAACCGCGATGAAATGCGGATTACTTTGGTAGTCAGTGAGTGGTTGCTTTGATTCTTGAGGACAGAGGATGTTAGTTCTACCTGCACCTGCGAAGCTAAATCTCTTTTTACACGTACTGGGCCGCCGCACGGACGGTTATCATGAGTTGCAAACGCTTTTTCAATTTATTGATTTATGTGACGAACTCAGATTCGAACTCGGCGGTACGGAGATCTGTTTTCAAAGCGACTGGTGCGGGGTAAAAAACGAAGATAATTTAATTCTACGTGCAGCGCACAGCCTTCGAGAGTTCACCGGTACTCGACAAGGGGTGCATATTTCCCTGAAGAAAAATATTCCAATGGGTGCTGGATTAGGGGGAGGGAGTTCAGATGCGGCTACCACCTTACATGGATTGAATCGACTGTGGGATCTAGGGCTTTCGCTAGCAGAGCTGAGCAGTTTGGCAATATCTTTGGGCGCCGATGTGCCTGTTTTTATACACGGTAGAGCCTCATGGGCGGAAGGCATTGGCGACTTGCTGACACCGACTGCACCTGGAGAGTTGGCGGAGCCACTTTATTTTGTGGCTGTACCGCAGGTGCAAGTTGCAACGGCCGAGGTTTTTCAGCACCCCGAACTAAAAAGGGACTGTTTGCCGATGCAGAAAGCCTACAGCAGCTTGTCCACTGCGGAAAACGTCTGCGAACCTGTGACCCGGATGCTCTATTCCCAGGTGGATGAGTTGTTTCACTGGATGGCACAATTCGGCCGGGCGAGGTTGACCGGTACGGGCGGAGGCGTTTTCGTCCAGGTCGATGCAGGATTTGTCCTAGAGTCCATTGCTGAAAATTGTCCAGTATCCGCTGAGTGTTATCTAGTAAACAGTTTGAATCAATCCCCTTTATTGGAAAAATTGTACTTGAATTGAGGATTTTACGCTGATGTTCAGGTACAATCCTCGGCCCTAATGGGGTGTCGCCAAGTGGTAAGGCACGGGGTTTTGATCCCCGCATGCGCAGGTTCGAATCCTGCCACCCCAGCCATCTTCACTAGGCTCTAAGATGAAACTGCAGGCTAAATTATGTATCGAGGCGGCTTCCGATGTTAGATAGGGGCTTGATGGTGTTTAGTGGGAACGCCAATCGTCTGCTATCGGAGGAAGTGGCGCGCCATCTAGGTCAACCCTTGGGTAAGGCTATAGTGGGTAGCTTTAGCGATGGTGAGTCGATGGTGGAAATATTAGAGAATATTCGTGGCGCCGATGTTTTTGTTTTGCAGCCTACCTCTGCTCCCACCAACGACAACTTAATAGAGTTGTTGGTGATGATAGATGCGCTGAGACGAGCGTCTGCCGGACGAGTGACCGCAGTATTGCCCTATTTTGGGTACGCCCGACAAGATCGGCGTGTGAGATCGGTTCGCGTTCCTATCTCTGCGAAAGTGGTGGCTAGAATGTTAGAGAGCGTGGGTACCGATCGGGTGTTGACCATGGATTTACATTCGGAGCAGATCCAGGGATTTTTTGAAATTCCAGTGGATAATGTGTACGCTTCGCCTATTTTATTGGGGGATTTGTGGCGCCAGCGGTATGAAAAAGTCACTGTGGTATCACCCGACGTGGGCGGTGTGGTACGTGCGCGAGCATTAGCAAAACGCTTAGACGATGCCGATCTGGCGATAATCGATAAGCGACGTCCGAAAGCCAATGAGGCGAAAGTGATGCACATAATTGGTGAAGTGGCGGGACGGGACTGCGTGTTGATTGATGACATGGTGGATACGGCAGGAACACTGTGTCAGGCTGCCAAGGCACTAAAAGAACATAATGCCCGGCGTGTTGTAGCCTACTGCACCCACCCGGTGCTGTCGGGTCCGGCGATTGAAAATTTGAACAACGCACTGTTAGATGAGTTGGTGGTAACGGATACCATCCCCTTAACCAGTGAGGCGCAGGCCTGTCGCAAAATCCGTCAACTGAGTGTGGCACCTATGTTGGCGGAAGCCATCAGGCGTGTGAGTAATGAGGAGTCTGTTAGTTCACTTTATATGGACTAATATAGCGTTTTTTAACCTACTGAACTTCGGTTTGTGGGCTGAGTTAGTCATTTAAGTTGGAGAGTTATCATGTCTGTCGATTTTGAATTGTCGAGTACATCCCGCCGGGAAACCGGTACCGCGGCCATGCGTCGCTTACGTCGAGAGTCATTGGTTCCAGCTGTGCTCTATGGTGGATCAGATCCTGTGCTTAATATTCAACTACAGGAGAAAGAGTTGAACAAAGCTTTGGAAAACGAAGCCATCTTTTCTCATATCCTGGATCTAAAGGTGGATGGTAAAAACCACAAGGCATTGCTTAAAGATTTGCACCGCCATCCTTATAAGCAGAGGATATTGCACGTTGATTTTCAACGTGTCAGCGCCAATCAAAAACTCCATGTGCAAGTACCTATCCATTTTCTCGGGGAAGAAGTTGCGCCTGGTGCGAAGCAAGGTGGATTGGTGTCTCACTTAATGGCTACAGTTCAAATTGAGTGTCAAGCGAAGGATCTACCCGAGTTTCTGGAGGTGGATATTTCTGCGTTGGAGCTAGGCAGTTCATTACATTTATCTGATGTTCCTTTGCCCAACGGCGTGACGATTCCAGAATTGAGTCATGGTCCCGAACATGATTTACCCATCGTCAGTATCACCGCCAAGCGTGGTGGCGATGAGGTTGACGAAACAGCCGCCGAAGAGCCAGAGTCCGCTGAAGGAACCCCTGAGGGATCCGAATAGTTTATTCAATATTCGATAAAATCCGGCATGCTCAAATTAGTTGTGGGTTTAGGAAATCCGGGTGTCGAACATCAGGGAACCCGCCACAATCTGGGATTTGAATTTATCGATAAGCTGGCTGCATCTGCGGGTACCGTTTTTAAGTCTGAAAAAAAGTTTGTAAGTGAGGTAGCTAAATTGGCGACTCCTCACCCTATCTGGTTATTAAAACCCCTAACCTTCATGAATCTCAGCGGAGATGCTGTGGCTGGGTTTATCCGTTATTACCAACTGCAGCCAAGTGAAGTGTTAATTGTATATGATGAATTGGATCTGCCGGCAGGTGAGGTTAGGCTGAAAATCGGTGGCGGTGCAGGCGGTCACAATGGTATTAAAGATATTATACAAAAATGGGGTGCGCGCGATTTCATTCGTTTACGCATTGGCATCGGTCATCCTGGCAAAAACCAGAACGTAAGTGGCTATGTCCTGTCCAAGCCAAGCTCCGAAGATCGATCGAAGTTGGATGAATCACTAACCCGAGCGATAGCGCTTTGGCCACAAATGGCAGAACAGGAATTTACCTCGGTGATGAACCAGCTACATAGGCGTAGTCAAAGTTAATCGGGCAGGAGACTTAGTTTATGGGATTTAAATGCGGCATAGTCGGGTTGCCTAACGTAGGTAAGTCGACACTCTTTAATGCCCTCACCCAAGCGCAGGTAGACGCACAAAATTACCCTTTTTGTACGATTGAACCCAACGTGGGTGTCGTACCGGTGCCAGATCCCCGATTACAAGTGATTGCTGAAATAGTGCAACCACAGAATGTCATCCCCACCACTATGGAGTTTGTCGATATCGCGGGTTTGGTAGCCGGTGCCTCGAAAGGGGAAGGGTTAGGGAATCAATTTTTAGCCAATATCCGTGATACACATGCAGTCGCTCACGTGGTTCGCTGTTTCGAAAATGAAGATGTTGTCCATGTGGATGGTAAGGTGGATCCGGCACACGATGTCGAGATTATTAATACTGAACTGTTACTGGCTGATTTGGAGTCGGTGGACAAGCAAATCATCAAACTGGTACGTGTGGCTAAGAGCGGCGACAAAGAAGCCAAAGCGATGATGGCGGTATTGGAAAAACTGAAAAACGCGTTGGATAATGGAGATTTAATCCGTAACGTCGAATTATCGGAATCGGAACGGAAACTGATCAAACATTTCAATTTCTTAACTGGTAAGCCTACACTATATGTGGCAAATGTGGATGAAACAGGATTTAGCGACAACCCATATTTAACCACCTTAGAGCAAATTGCAGCCGCAGAGGGGGCAACGGTGGTCGCTATCTGCGCCAATATCGAAGCCGAAATAGTACGTTTGGATGAAGCGGAACAAACTGAATTTCTGCAAGAGTTAGGCTTATCTGAGCCCGGTTTAAATCGATTGATACGGGCAGGTTATCATTTGTTGGGGTTACAGACCTATTTCACCGCGGGCGAAAAGGAGGTTCGTGCCTGGACGACGAAAAAAGTGGTGACAGCGCCCGAAGCAGCAGGTGTGATCCATACAGACTTTCAAAAAGGATTTATACGCGCAGAAGTGGTGAGCTATGAGGATTTTGTGCAGTATCAGGGTGAAACAGGCGCCAAAGATGCGGGTAAGTGGCGACTGGAAGGTAAGGATTATTTAGTTGAAGACGGAGATGTCATTCATTTTCGTTTTAATGTTTAATCCTACCAATCTGGCAGTTAACCTAGGACGGTGACAATATGAACTCTAATGAAAATACTCATTCTCTGGCTGTGGGCTATCTGGTGTGGATCTTTGGCTTTTTGGGGGCCCACCGTTTTTATTATGGTAAACCGATTAGTGGGACCCTGTACTTTTTTACCCTGGGATTACTGGGCGTGGGATGGATAATCGATCTGTTTTTAATGCCCATGTTAGATCGACAGGCCGATCGACGTTATCAGAGTGGCTCCATCAGTTATACTTTTGCCTGGATATTGCTGACTTTCTTGGGGATCTTTGGACTACATCGCATGTATCTAGGGAAGTGGATAAGCGGTTTTGTCTATTTATTTACTGGTGGCTTGTTTTTTCTCGGTTGGCTATACGATTTTTGTACCTTGAATGGGCAGGTGTCAGAAATCAATGAATCTTCTGGCTAGGTTTTGCAGATTCAGATTCCAAAATGCGGCGCATTTTTAACAAACTATAGTAAGGTCCATATGCGGTTGCATGGTTGACAATCCATTTTGGGATGATGCCGCCTGGATCGACTTGCGCTGATACCGTGACTTCAATATATCCCTCCTCAAGGGCGTCAACTTGCCATAAGTTTTTTGCCATCTGCACGCGTACAAGGTGGTTGGACTCATGGATGTCGATATGGTGAGTAGTGCCTACAACCTGAATGCTTTGGTTTTCTCTATCCCACCTATATTCACTCCGAATAATGCTATAGCGATCTTTTAACGGCCAGGGAAAATCGGTTTCTATATAAGTAGTTATCCAGTCGCTGCCTTTTTCCAAAGTTTTTGCTTGTACACAGTGATATAGCCAGTCAGGTGCCCTTGTCTCATCTTCAAAAAGGCTCAACCAGGAAGGGATGGTGGCTTTTATTCGAGTGGTTGCCTTGATCTCATCGATGGCTTGACCCGGGATGGGACGACTAAATATTTTTATTTCTCCCGCATCTTTGATGAGACGCCAGGATAGGGGATCCGCTGTAGAAGACCCACCCGTAGTGGAGAAGATCATCAGCAGCAGTACTGTCGCTAAAGATCTAGCAACATATGAATGGAACGCTGGATTGTGTAACGGGTCGCTCATCAATACAAAAAAAACTTATGTGTCCTATAACTATATATAGATAGTATTAAAAATTTAGCCGCGTTGTCAGACCTATGTGTGGCTATCTGCGAAAACAATCGCGCTCCTTTGTTGCGTGACTGGCCTTCTCCATTGTGTTGATGAGAGGGTACATTTTCAACGCTTGTCAAATAAAGGAATTATATTCACTCAATAAAAAACACTGTATTAAGGGAGAGATATTGATTTAAACAACTATTAATCTTGGAGAAGGAGTACTTTTCCTGGTAGTCTACGCAACACTATAAATTTCGTATTTGGTTTAGTCGTTTGTGACTAAACTCGAATATAAGGGATGACTAATATAAAAAGGGGGAGTGATGAAGCGTACTCATTTGACATGGTCGACACTATGCCTGTGTGTGTTCAGCTTGCCACTATTGGCAGCGCAAATTGAACCCAAGTCTGTAGCCGAACTACAGGCAAATGTCAGCGCTGAAAGAATCGTCGCCGCAGATTCCGAGCCGGGAAACTGGATGGCGCACGGCCGCACTTATAGCGAGCAACGATTTAGTCCACTTAAAGAGATCAATCATAAAAATGTGGATGAGCTTGGTTTAGCCTGGAAATTTGATACTGGCACCATCAATGGCCTGGAAGCCACGCCTATTGTGGTAGACGGTATCATGTATGTCTCACTATCCTGGAGTGAAGTTGCCGCTCTAGATGCAAAAAGTGGTGAGTTGTTGTGGCGAAACAATCTGAACGTAGACAAAGCCCGCGCCAGGTATGCCTGCTGTGATGTGGTGAACCGTGGTGTTGCGGTATGGGAAGGCAAAGTATTTGTAGGCACCATCGACGGTCGATTGGTGGCGCTAGATGCGAAAACCGGTCAGATTGTTTGGGATCAGCTTACCGTAGATCTCAATGATGAATATACCATTACCGGTGCGCCACGTATTGTTAAAGGCCGCGTCATTATAGGTAATGGTGGTGCTGAATTTGGTGTGCGTGGATACATTACTGCATACGACGCGCACACCGGCAAACAGTTGTGGCGTTTTTATACCGTACCTGGCAATCCCGCGAACGGTTTCGAGTCCCCTGCTATGGAGATGGCGGCGAAAACGTGGAATGGTGAGTGGTGGGCCATTGGTGGTGGCGGTACTGTTTGGGACTCTATGGCTTATGACTCCGAGCTAAATCTTTTATATATCGGTGTTGGCAATGGATCACCATGGAACAAATACCTACGTAGCCCTGGAGGAGGAGACAATCTGTTTCTGTCTTCTATGGTGGCCATCAATCCTGATGATGGTAGTTATGTATGGCACTACCAAACCACTCCGGGTGAAGGGTGGGACTACACCGCCACTCAGCATATGATTCTGGCGGATATGGAAATCGACGGGCGTGATCGTAAAGTGATTATGCAGGCCCCGAAAAATGGCTTTTTCTATGTATTGGATAGAGCAACGGGAGAATTTATCTCTGCGGAAAACTATGTGCCCGTGACTTGGGCCACGCATATCGATCCCGAAACTGGGCGGCCGGTGGAAACCAATAATAGTTATGAGAAACGACCACAGTTTCAGTTTCCTTCTCCCCTCGGAGGCCACAACTGGCAACCGATGTGTTATCACCAGAAGACGGGCTATGTTTATATTCCCACCCGTGAGATGGGCATGTTGTATGCTCATGATCCCGAATTCGAATATGAAGACAACTACTGGAATCTCGGCATGCCCGGAGCAAAGGACTTGGCGGTACCCACCTTTCTTTCTGCCGACATGGTGAAAAAAATTGCACCGTCGATGACTCGGGGTTATTTACAAGCTTGGGATCCAGTGAAACAAGAGGTCGCGTGGCGAGTGGACCATACGGGTCCTTGGAACGGCGGACTATTGTGTACAGACGGTAACCTCGTGTTTCAAGGAAACGGTAATAGTGAATTTGTCGCGTACAGCGCGGACAAAGGTAAACGCTTATGGTCGTTTAATGCACAAAACGGCATCATTGCAGCGCCAATCACTTATGAAGTAGATGGAGAGCAGTATGTCTCCGTATTGGCAGGTTGGGGCGGCTCCATCGGTTTGTCTTTTAGCATTATTGGAAACGCAAACGAAGAGCAGATGACCCGGGAAGGGCGTTTATTGACCTTCAAACTGGGTGCCGAAGGCGAGTTGCCGCCTGTGGTGCATGAAAAACGCTTACCGGAACCACCGGAGCTAACATCAGAAGATAAGAAGTTAGTGACCAAGGGGAACAAACTTTATCATGCCAATTGTGTCTATTGTCATGGACCCGCGGCCATCAGTAATCCACGATTAAAAGATTTACGCTATATGGATGCCAAGGTTCACGAACAGTTTGATGCGATAGTATTAGGCGGTCTGTTTATAGAGCAAGGGATGCCCGCGTTTTCCGATATTATGAGTCAAGAGGATTCAAAAGCGATACACGCTTACTTGACTAAGTTGGGACACAAAGCACTAAAATTGGAACAGCAGGGCGGCTTATGGAAGTCAATCAAAAATGTAGTCTTCTCTACAATCAGCGCCATATCGAGCTTCTTCATTGGTATTGTGACTTGGTTAGTTAACGCAGGTTAATTCTTTAATAGATATTCAGTAAACTCTTAAGGGCGGTCTTATGGGCCGCCTTTTTTATGAACAGACTTAGATTGCACGATCTTTTACATTTTATCTCTGCAATTGAGACACATTGAGAATATTGTTGCTGATTCTCGGAGATTGTTAACTGTTGACTAGTGAAGTGGTCGTGCTTGAACCGCAGGTTGAAAGTAGGCATTGGACCCATGTGTCAGTGCCAACGCGGTGAGAAATCCCCCCCAGAGACAGCCACTGTCGAGGCACACTAGCGCATCCTTTTTAAAGAATCCTAAAGTCGACCAATGACCAAATACTAAGGTGCATTCTAGCGGAGGCCGGGTAGGCACATCGAACCAGGGGATAAGATCCTGTTGTTGAGATCCTGGAGCGCTCTTTTCTAATAGTTCTAGTTCACCTTGCTTTGTACAATAGCGAATGCGTGTAAAGCAATTGACAATGTATCGAATACGCTCCATACCGGTTAGGTCTTGGTGCCAATCTGATGGAGTGTTGCCATACATCTGAGAAAAAAAATTACTAGTGTTGATATTGCGGATCTGATCTTCCGCTTCTCGTGCGTAGGAAAGGCTAAGGGACAAGTCCCATCGCGGGGAAATTCCGGCGTGCACCATGGCAATATTGAGTTTATCGTCATAATGCATTAAGGGTTGATGGTTTAACCAGTTAAGCAGACTGTCCGATTCTCTACATTTTAAAATATCCTGTAAGGTGTCCCTTCTTTTTAAATCCGCGTGACCATGTGCAACCGCAAGTAGATGGAGATCATGGTTGCCTAAAACAGTGAACAGATTATCACGGAGTGCATAAAGGGATCGCAGCACATCTAGTGAATTTGGTCCTCGATTGACTAAATCACCCGTCAACCAAAGTTGATCGCAGTCAGGCTTGAATTTAATGCGTTCCAGCAACAGCTTAAATTCTCGATAACATCCTTGTAGATCACCGATGGCATAACAAGTCATTTAAGCGATCTCTGTTAGTGAATCAGGTTGGGTTGCGCTAAGGTAAATGCAGGAATTTCTGCCTGAAAGGTGACAGAATCGGTCCCGACCATAGAGTAATATCCATGCATAGAGCCCACAGGAGTATCCAATATGGCTCCGCTCGTATATTCGAATTCTTGTCCGGGTTGTAAGATGGGTTGCTCCCCAATGACGCCTTCACCAATTACTTCTTGGACCTTACCATTGGCATCGGAGATAAACCAATGCCGAGACACGAGTTGAGCCGCTTTTGTCCCCAGGTTTTTGATATTCACGCGATAGGAGAAAACATAGCGCAATTCACTCGGTTTAGATTGATCTGGTAAATAGCTTGCCTCGGCGATAACGACGATTTTATAGTCAGAGTGAACAGTCATGGTGGAATTATATCGAGTAATCGATGGACAAGGAAAGCGCGTTCCCATTCTCAACAGCTGATGTAAACTGAAAAGGCTCGTTTCATCAGCTTGAAATCGGCAAATGCACCCCGCATTTTCATTTATTGGATAGTCAAAGCATACGCGTTTTCAACGAATAAGTGTAATTCAGTTAGGCGGTGATTCGGATGACTGGCTGCCAGATATCATTCACGAGGGATCTTTAGCGCCGAGTTAGTTTGGGACGTTGGTTTTCGGTTAGCGTACGTTGCCCGTTGTGTATTCTCCTGTGGCGAGAAAACTGATGCACTCTATCCGCTGTCGGTTATTCTCAGAAATTGTTCTTATTATCCGAATCCGCGATATGTATAATCGATTCATGATCTCCATTTTAAAATATCCAAAGAGCTGGCATCTTTCGCGCCAAGGGCCTCAAGCAGTATTTTCCCTGCCACTAATCTGTCTATACCTACTGTTGAATGTCGCCATCACCTTGCCGGTACAGGCAATAGTGTGTGAGGGTGTTCTAGTAAATGTGCCTGGTTTACCACCAAGTTGCGAGTTTGACTCTGACGGTGACGAGGTATGGGACAGTCGAGATAAATGTCCAGGCTCCACTGCCATGCCGGTCGATGATGAAGGTTGCCACGAGACACAAAGAGCCGGTGCACGTAGCGCGATCGGTTCGACAACTTCGGATGATTCATCAATAAATTTGCGTCAGCAATCTCAACCGGATTCAAAGCAAGTCGTACAAACAAAAGCAAAGGACGAGCTGGATGCTACTGAACAAGTGGGTCAATTAGAGCACGATCAGGAGCCGACTGATGCCACTGGTTTGATAGTTGATTGTGGTGTTCCTACAGAGGATCAGGACGGATCACTATCAGAATGCGTCAAGGACGAATCGCATAATGATAGCGGGCAGGGATCGACAGTTGAAAATAATATTGAACAACACATCGTTTCGCATGCAGAACCTATTGCTGCCACTCACAGCATTGTGGAGACCGATTTAGATCAAGACGGGATCACTGATGAATTGGATGTTTGTCCTGAAACGGCAGCCGGGCAGTTGGTGGATGAAAAAGGGTGTCCTAAAGGAGAAAAAATTATTCTAAATGGTGCACTCTTTGGTTTTAATTCTTCGGATCTCTCATCCGATGCAAAGAAAGAATTGCAATCTCTCTCCGCAGCTATTAAACAACAGCCTGAATTGAGGTTAAATATTTTTGGCTTTACAGATTCCACCGGTAGCGAAGACTCCAATCTATATATCTCTCAGCAGCGAGCGCAGGCGGTGGCAAGTTACCTCGTTTCCAATGGCGTGGCTCAGTCACAAATCACTTTGGTTCAAGGGCTGGGCTCAGCTTATCCAAGAGCGCCCAATTTAACTACTGCGCAACGGGCAATGAATCGCAGAGTGGAAATTGAGTTTATTGGTTCACAGCCACTCCCCAGTGAGCGCGGCACTACTAATCAAACTGCGCCGATGGAGAATCAAACCCGTGATGAGGCTCCAAAAGAAGTAGCGGTTAAGGCCTGTGACGGTTCTTATTCTTTAGAATGTGAAGAAATCGCTGAAGTTTGGGTACTGCCTTTGGACTCCTTTACCCATGACAGAAAACTAAGTGCACTAGCGAGAGCGGAATTGAAAGTATTAGCAACGGCATTAACTAAAGATATGCGTTCAATTCAAACTATTCAGTTAGCGGTTCAGGTACAGGGTACGACTCAGACGGTAGACTTAACAGAGCAGCAAAAAGAGAAGGTAATCACTGCACTGAAACTAGCAGGTGTTGCGACACATCGATTGCCCAAGGCGTTTAGAAAGGACACTTCTACACCGGACAATACTGGGCGTGCAGCAGAGGAAAAGGATAACAAAACTGGAGCCGATTCGCAGGCTAAGCAAGACGTGCCGGCCGCGCCAATTGTTCAGGATAACTCAGATGCAGATGCAGATGGTGTCATTGATAAAAACGATTTATGTTTACAAACGCTTCAAGGCGCCTTAGTAGGCACCGATGGTTGTTTAATCAAACAGACTTATCGAGTGGCTAAACTTCTTTTTCTACCTCGCAGTTCCACTTTAACTCCAGAGGGAGAATTGGTTCTCAAAACTATTGCGGATTCATTGAAATACGAGACAAAAGCAAGAGTGGAGATTGCTGCTTTCACGGACAATCGTGGTTCGTTCGATTTTAATCTAGAGGTATCACAAAATCGCGCAAATGTCGTCGCAGAATTTTTGCGCAAAAATGGTGTGTCGCCGCGCATGATATTTTCCACTAAAGGATACGGTTCGATGAATCCAATTGCTTCAAATTTTGATGAGGCGGGAAGACGCGCAAATGAGCGCATTGAATTAAATTTTATTCGATAAAATAAAACTGAGTTTAATAGACACCAAAAGCAAGCCCATTTGCGATGGTTTCACCTAGTTCTTTGCATCTGTCTAATGCTTCTTCAGTGACTTCTCCTTGGCATAGGATGGGATCTGCTACCTTCACTAAAGGATAGCCCTTCACAATACGATCGAAATGGCGAATGGCATTGGTGCCATCATTACCGGCGCTCACAAAGAGCGCATAAGGGCGTGAAACAAAAGAAGGATCATCGCGAGCCGGGTAATAGGTGCGGTCAAGAAAATCTTTAATGCCGCCAGATAAATATCCAAAGTTTTCCGGTGTGCCTACGATCAATCCGTCACACCATAGAAGATCATCCAATGTGGCGTCAAAGGCTTTTAATAATTTAACTTCGATCTCTTCGCATTTTTGTGCGCCGGACAGTACTGCGTTTGCCATGCGTTTGGTATTGCCAGTTTGGCTATGATAGAGGATCAATAGGTGTTTTTTGTTGGTCACTCTTGACCCTCTTGATTTTTCTTCTCTGAGAGTGTTTTTGCCAGGTGTGCAAATTGTTGCAGAGTCAGATCCTCTGCTCGTGCTGTCGGTATTGTTCCAGATGCGGATATATCTTCTTCGGTTAACCACTGTTTTAAGGCATTGCGGATGGTTTTTCGACGGCTTTGAAAAGCAGACAGGACAATTTGAGAAAATTCCTCTCTATGCATTTGCGCTATGGGTTCAGATCTAGGATAAAAACTCACAAATGCGGATGTGACCTTGGGCATTGGCTGAAAAGCTTCTGGTGGTATAAAAAACAGGATTTCCATATGCCAATCTGCCTGCATCATCATTGATAAGCGGCCCATCTGCTTACTATTGGAGCGGGCGCACAATCTTTCGGCTACTTCTTTCTGCAACATAAAGAACATGTTTTTAATGTGATCTTGTTGTTTTGTGAGATGAAACAGCAACGGCGTTGAGATGTTGTAAGGTAAGTTGCCCACAATTGTCACCGGCTCGGTGATAGCTAATGAAGAGAGTTGAAAGTGCAATATATCCTGCTCAAATAAGTTCAGATCTCCATACGCTAGGGCTTCTGAACGCAGCTTCTGGATTAAATCTCGATCTTTTTCCACCGCATGAAGATAGCCTACTTTATCTAGTAGGGGGAATGTCAGCGCGCCCTGACCCGGGCCAATTTCTAAAATCTGTTGACATGATTCCAGCGGGATCGACGCTAAAATCTGTTTGATGACATGATCATCCTGTAGAAAATTCTGACCGAACCTTTTCCTTGGACGGTGATTCAAGGGTTTACCCTGCCATTATTCTGATTTTTCAAAGACTTAAAACGCTGCATATAAAATATATCCACTAAAAACACCCAGTTAGGACCATATAGGGTGCGATTACAACTCTCATCGATATTCGCATCGCTATTTCTTCGATGGAATCTATTGCTCGCTAAATCATATCATTTGTTTTGATATGTCATGCAGTGTCTATATAAGAAATTTTCCTTTTACTTCCAATACTTATTGGCTCCGTATATCCTTTATTGAATCCTATAGGGCTTGTTCAGTATGACTAATGAGTTCCATGAAGTTATCTTGAATACACATACTTACTAATTGGTTACGGAAGATTGGATACGTTTAGGGAATGGAACAGGAGACCCCCGACATTACACGAGAAACTGTTTTTATCAGTAAAGCGACACCGGAAGACGACGAGTTTGTGCTCTGGCTGGCTCCTCGGCTTGAAGCTGCTGGTTATAAGGTCTTTGCGGATATTCTAGCGCTAGAACCCGGTGACCGCTGGAGAAAAGAAGTTACAGGCACACTGCAGAATAAATCAATCAAAATGCTACTTTGCTGCCGTGATTCTACTTTGGCAAAAAATGGTGTTCAGGAAGAAATCGGTATTGCGGAAGACCTAGTCAAAGAACTGAAAGATCCCCGTTTTATCATTCCTTTACGTATTGAGCCTTATAAGAAGCTTTTTGGAATCGGTGAGCTGCAGTATGTTGATTTTGTTGGAAGCTGGGCCAAAGGACTTCGTGATCTGTTAGATGCTCTAGAGAAACAGAACGTACCCTGTGCAAAGGAAAAAATTACGATCAACCCGAACTGGGAGGCCTACAAGAAACGTCTAGCCATCAAGGTTGAAGATGCTCCTGAAAACCTAACATTGAACTGGCTTCGGATTGCTGAAGTCCCTGATGCTGTCAGGTATTACTCTCCTTCGGGTGCGATTGATCACGGGCTTATGGCCAATGCATGTAAAACAGCTCCGTACCCAGCCGAAGTCTATTTACGTGGTTTTTTCTCATTCGCTCTACCCGAAGAGATCAAAGACAGTTTCGCTCATGTTGGTAAGTTCATGGTTCATTCTGAATATGAACTGATGACGCTTCTTGATAACGGAAGTAAATCACCAGATATCCGACCTCGCGAGGCAAAGAATCTCTTATCATCGATGTTTCGCCAGGGTTGGGAGCAGTTCTGCCGAGAGAAGGGATTATTCGAATATGCTTTTTCGAAACAACTGGCTTTTCATGTGAGTAAGGACCAGCTCCCGCTTGGCAGGCGAGTTTCTTGGGGACGACAGGGTCAGCGTCGTAATTCTATGTTGCGTAATATCTCGCGAGGAAAAGTGTGGCAATACGGAGTTTCGGCCTCACCATCTTTTTGGCCGTATCCACATTTCAAACTCAAGTCACGCGTTCTATTTGCAGAGCTTTCTGGAAAAGAAGTCGGGA
This sequence comes from Thiotrichaceae bacterium, assembly GCA_041940025.1. Taxonomy (GTDB): domain Bacteria; phylum Pseudomonadota; class Gammaproteobacteria; order UBA5859; family UBA5859; genus UBA5859. The sequence goes on from JBGTSY010000002.1 coordinate 56,707, forward strand.
ATGTTTTCAACGATACCGATCAGCAGCACAGGCTGAGGCGAAGCATTTGTAGTGGCTGGCGTAATAAAGCGTGGCATGGTCGATTAATGGCATTCCTAGAGCTTTTATCCGATGAATCTTCCATGATTGATATTCCGTTTTCTGGTACTGCACGGTTGAGACTGGATGCTAATCCGATGACCTTAGTATCTCCGGTTACAACTGTATTATCAGATGAAATGGATGATGAGGCAGAAGAGCAGGATGCTTCAACTCTTGGGAACTATTTGATCGAGGAAAATGATTGATGAAGTTACCTGAGCCATCTCTAGAGGTTGTATATATTTCGGAACCGGGGTTGTCCTTTGGCTATGGTCAGATCTCGGATCATCCTAAAGACGGCCTTTTTCTCTACGGACCACATGCTGGGCCCGTGCGTTCAAAAGAAATTTCGATTGGTGTCATTGGCACAAAAGATGGGCTTTCCTTTTTTAGGAATTGGTCTATTAAGCTTGGCGGTTTTGTCTCTGTTCCACCACGGGGGAAGAGAGAAAAGGAAAACCGCCTTCATCTTTCCAACTTTCCAGGGATGGAAGAAGCGTTTAACCTTTTGATCAGCCCTGGAGAATTTGTCGAGCAAACTATTGATCCTGTAGAACTTGATGCCGCCACGAAAATATTGAATCAGCATGAGGCTGTCCGTAAAGCAGTTGATGTGTACATTCAAGAAATAGAGCGCCACGACAACAATGAAGAGAAGACAGTCGATGTGTGGATTTTCATCCTGCCAGAACTTGTTTTCGAACGCTGTAAACCGTTGTCCCGACGTTCAGGAATCGAACTGAAAAAAGGTGATTTCAGTAAAAAGCAGAAGACACGATCAGCTCTGCCGTTATTCGAAGGTGTTATCGATCAGAGTGATGAGGATATTTTCGAGGATGTCCCAGATTTCCATCGGCAGGTTAAGGCAAGACTTCTCAAACTAGGTCATACCTCTCAGATTATTCGTGAAACAACACTTGCGCCAGACAAGTTCCTGAACAAAGCAGGTTATCCTTTGCGTCCAGTTCAGGAGCCAGCGACCGTAGCCTGGAATATTGCAACTGGTCTTTATTACAAGACACAAGCGTCTCCGCCTTGGAAACTGGCCAATGTACGGCCAGGTGTCTGCTATATAGGATTGGTCTTTAAGCAGATTCCTAACGATCCAAAAGAGCATGCGTGTTGCGCTGCGCAGATGTTCCTCAACGAAGGAGATGCTGTGGTATTTCGTGGAGCTAATGGCCCCTGGAAAACAGGAGACTATGAATATCACTTAAAGGAACCGGAAGCTAGGAATCTGGTTGGCAAGGTACTGGAAACATTTGAAAATAAGCATGGTACTCCACCAAAGGAACTGTTCATTCATGGTCGAACAACCTTCAATGATGATGAATGGAGGGCCTTTACAGAAGCTGCACCCGAAGGCACAAATGTTATAGCGGTTAGGATTAAGACAACAACGGGGGATATAAAGTTATTCCGTGACGGCGACTATCCTGTACTACGTGGTACTGCTGTATTGCTCGATGAGCGTAATGCGTATCTTTGGACGAACGGGTTTGTGCCGCGACTTGATACATATATTGGTCCGGAAACACCTAACCCACTCTGGATAACCATCTTACGTAGTACTGGAGATCTTCCTGATATAAGAGCTGTGCTGAAGGATATAATGGGCCTAACCAAGATCAATTATAATGCTTGTAATTATAGTGACGGTTTGCCGGTTACAGTTCGATTTGCAAATAAGGTCGGCGATGTACTGACGATGGGTTCAGCAAAAGATTCAGAAAAGCAGCCGCTCAAGTTTTACGTCTGATTGTGTCAGCGTGCTGAATTTTGCCTCACAAATTTAATAGAATTCTAAGAGGTGGGGTGAATATCGATATTTAGATTAGGGAACATCTTTGCCAAAGAATCGACTGCCTCTAATGACCTTCTGCCCCACTGGTTAGTCAGGACGTAGGTCTTATCATCAAAGTGGAACACTTCCCCCTCACTGCAGAAGAATCGCTTCGCGCGAGGAATTGCGCCTCCCACATCATCTTTCATGATCTGTTCATAAACCTGTCCTGCATTCAGGTTGCCCTCAAATATTTCGAAGAGCTGTTTTTTTCTCCATGGGATGGCTTCTATAACCTGCTGTGGTGTGCCGCCATTTTTCAAGACTCCTGAAATCAGCTGGAACATCATCCAGCGCTTACTCTGAGCTGGATATTCCTTCCCGGCAATGCTGACATCATATTTTGTGAAGTCTCGGGCACTTTTTCTGGATTCCCGCTCCTTTTGCTTCTTCTCACGAATACGGACCTGGTAATCTGCAACCTCAGGGATTGGTATCACTGTCTGTACATCGATAAATGTTTGGCCATCACTAGTATAGGGGTGCATACGCACACAGCGGATATCTAGGCCGAAATCATTAAGCCACATCACTGATGTTGTTAGCTCTTTAGAAAACTCAGCAGAGGCGAGGACAATTTTAACCTCCTGACCGAACTGCTCTTCATCAGGCTCATTCCAATCTAGGAATTCCAGAAGGCTTTCAGTCGGATCCTGCTCAATGTTGTTATCGTTGAGATATCGCTCGTAGATTGTCACAAGCTTGTCGAAAGTTAAGGTTGAGATCATCGCGGCATATCGAATGGCTTGCAGTTCCATATGCCCGCCATCTTCAGTGCGTTTGAGTTCGATCACAACCAGGTTGGCACCTTTATCAATCCCTAATAGATCTATGCGCCGCCTGCTGTCTTCCCATTCGCCGAATTCTTCAGCCACGATCAATGTATCTGGGGAGATCACATCGATTTGGGCCTTCAGCAGGGTTTGGAGGTCATGTCGCTCCCGCAGGCCTTGTTGTGCAAACGTTGTCCGTTCGATCGGGGTAATCTTGTTATTGTCGATGCGGTAAATTGGCATGCGGGATTCCTGTCATTCGATTGTTTTCTTGTGAGAAATCAAATGTATAGAAATATTTGACCTCTGGTTACTCATTATTTTGCTTCCAATGCTTAATAGCACCCCATGTCCTATAATCTATGCGTAACAAAAGTGAATCTCCAATGATTATAATGACTTAGATGGGATCTTTATACCACTTATGCTATTTTGTAATTCGACCGGATTGATCAATTGATAACGACATATTTAAGATCTTAGGGAACGATATGGTTAAACCAGGGGACATAGAAATAGCTTTTCATGAGCGAATGAGCCAGATATACGAACAAGCAAAAACTGAGTGCAATTATACGGCAACCAGATTTATGCAAATGGTAAACGCTGAGGGAGGGCTTCAGGCCGCAAAGAAATTGTTAACCTCTGGTGGATATTCGGAAGGATTGACACGGTTATGGGAGGCGAAGAGGCTCGATATATCCATGGAAGCAACAATCCTCCAGGAGCCTTGGAGTCAGTTGTTTACCGACGAAGAGCTTTCTGTTGCTAGAAAAAGATTAGAAGAGCTAGGTTATTCAGAGAATGGATGAGCGAGTAAAAAAACTAAAAACTCCAGAAGACTGTGAGATATTTGCAAGGAACGCCTTGAATAAAAATCGCCCGGACTTGGCAACTGAGGCCAAACGACGAGCGGTTGAATTACGAGCTGAATATTATGGAGCGAAATCCAAAGCCGAGAATGAAGCACTACAGGCGATCTATGCTTATGAGGAAGTGCTAACCAAAAAGAACGGGAAGAAAACCAAGGCATCAAGAACATGGCAAATGATTAAACGCCACGGAATTATTGAGGCAGTAGAACGAGCGGTTAATCGTGATACTGAAACCCAAGGATATACCGCTTTGGTGGAAATGGGCCTAGAAGATTTCGCATTCGAAGCGGTAGTTCTCAGATATCCAGATTTGTTTAGTGATGAGGCAATAGAAAAATCAAAGGCCTGACTAACAGAGTGGAAAAATTCTTAGCGCAGATATTTCCCCACTTGGGTTCTTTCATTCTCCTGCCTGCACAAGATGCGTTACACCAGGTAACTACGTTTCTTGATGATGCCAGAGTAAAAGTGTCGAAAAAAATATACGGTAACGACTCTCTTTATTCAGCATATTTGAGAATTCCTTCATTTCCGGTTCGTGTGATTCAAGAGTCTAGTTCAGCTGACCAGATTATCTCTGTGGCACTAGAGATGAGAAGCGATTTCAAAGATCTCAGAGAGTGGCTAAAGATTTTTCAGAACTCGATATCAGATGAAGATACGCAAGAGCTTCTGAAGAAAAGAAGAGAGCTAGATTCGGTGGCGGTATATGTAAGCACTAAGCTTGGACTAACCGACAGCAAGTCCTCTTCTTCACTGGAGGCAGGAATAGGGATATTTAAGTTGTCGATAGGAATAGGGGATCCAATTAATTATTTGAAAAACCAATTTGGTGTAAGAGCTACACTGAATAAGCTCATTTTCGGGTCTAGCGGGAAAAAAGAATTAGAAAAATACATCGGTATGTTCGACGCAAAGGGCACGTCCATTGGGTATGATATTCAGCGCTACTTTAGTAGCAATGCTTGATCTCAATATCCAGTAAGCTTCAAAAACTTCATTATCTGATTACGTCCAAGATAAAGTACTCCCCTCCAATGTTAATCGACACGGCAAAGGGGGGAGTATGTCAAAAAACGCACATTTTATTTCTAGAAAGGAGCTCTATGAGTTAGTTTGGCAGGAGCCACGAACACATTTGGCTAAACGCTTTGGTATTTCCGATGTCGCAATAGGGAAGGCGTGTCGGAAGGCTGGAATACCAACGCCACCAGCAGGCTTCTGGGCTAGAAAGAAGGCTGGTAAGACAGTTAGAAGAATGCCGTTACCACCTAGGGCGCCAGGTGTTAATGATGAGATCAAACTGGGTGGATCAAGGTATGACTATGGGAGGCATCAGACCGATAAGGAAATCATGGAGCAGATACCGCAACCGCCGGTATTTGATGAGCCAATAGAAAATGTTCGAAAACGAATCAAGAAGCAGTTAGGGAAAGTGGCTCAGCCCAGGTCACTTAAGGATGCACACAGACTGATTTCTAGCCTTTTAGAGCAGGATGAGCAAAGACGAATAAAAGCAGCGAATACCCGTTATGTCTTTTCCTGGGATGAGCCATATTTTGATTCGCCCGCTGAAAAACGACGTCTCAGAATCCTATCTGGTCTTTTCAAGGCGGTTGCTAAATGCGGAGCAAAGCCTTCAGTTAGCAAAGATGCAAAAGACGTTAGCGTTACGGTAGGGGACGAGCATGTTCATTTAGAACTTGAGGTGATTGATGAGGGACGAAGGGGCAAGAAGCAGCAGGGCCGCCCCCAGGATAGGTTTCGGTTCACCATAAAAGAGGGGTGGCGTAGTAAAGAACAAGATCAGTTGGTCTGGGAAGATAGCGGGGACGAAAAGATAGAGGCAATGCTTCGAGATATTGCCGAAGAGGTGGTTTTGGCTGGTGAACGTCACTATCGGGCTCAAAAAGAGTATCGATATGAGTGGACGCTAGAGCGGAAACAAGAGCTCGAAGAGAAAGAAAGACAGCGAATCGAGACGGAAGCTAGGTTGGAGCGTGAAAGGCTGGAAAAGCTCAGGCAGGACCGCATTCAGCGTTTGTTAGATGAAGCGTCAGCGCATAGGCAAGCCTGTGATATTCGTGATTATATTGCTCGAGTTCTTGAGTTGACTGGTGATTCGTCATCTTCAGATGAACAGCAGCAATTAATGGCGTGGGCTGAGTGGGCCAGAGTTCAGGCAGATGATCTTGATCCCATCGTTTCTGGGCGTTTTCAGGTAGATGGACTGCCAGAGTAAAACGGTCAGAATATCAATGAGATAGGTTTGTCGTTGGTGTCTAATAACTGTGCTCAAAAGTGGCAGCGCACATCTTATCCAACTCCCTAACCCGCTGAGTTACGTGGAAAATTCAGATAGGGGAAGGCTTCTGACCAAATCGTTTCTTAGCCATAATTTGCTGCGCGAGCAAGAGCCATTTCTCTGGCGACTTGACACGCGTAATTTAAACTCTCCGCTGAAGCTTTTCCAGTAGCGGCCAGCGACAGTGCCGTACCATGATCCACAGAAGTTCGAATGATGGGTAAACCTAAAGTAACATTGACCGCACGACCGAAACTGAGTTGTTTTAAGGTGGGAAGACCTTGATCGTGGTACATAGTGACCACTGCATCGTATTCTGATCGCATTTTTTCAGTAAATATTGAATCAGCAGAACAAGGTCCAATTAGATTGAGACCTTGAGCTTTTAGCTTATCGATCACTGGCTGTATGATTAAGATCTCTTCTTCACCCAGCAGTCCATCTTCACCAGCATGAGGGTTTAAACCGCACACTGCTATAGTTGGTTTGTCTAAGTTAAATTCCTCTATTAATGATGAATTTAAAATTTCGATTGTATTGCTTACGCTATTTTGATTGATTGCCTCTGGTACCTTTTTCAAAGGTAGGTGAGTGGTGACCAGAGCGACCTTTAATGAATCACTGACTAGTAACATAACAACCTTTTCAGGATCGCACCGGCATTGTCGCGCCAACCATTCAGTGTGTCCGGTGAATTCAAATCCAGCTGCGTCGATGATCTTTTTATGTACCGGCGCGGTCACCATCGCACTGGTACTTTTGTTCATGCATGAATTTAATGCTACCTTTAGGCACTCTATCACATAGGCACTATTTTCTACATTGAGTTGCCCGGCCTCACTTTGTGCGGCACAGGGAACCGGATGTACAAATAGAGTGTGCGGATCTGACAATTCAAGGTGGGCACCGATAGAGATCTCCTGCATATTTAAGGATAGATTCAATATTTTCGCGCGTTCGGTTAATAGTGTCGGATCCGCAATCACTATGGTGTTTTTTAATTGATTACTGGCTGCTAAAGAGAGTACTAAGTCCGGACCGATTCCGGCAGGCTCTCCTGCGGTCAGCACAAGTGGGGCTAGATGCATACTATCTACAAGAGATTAGAGGCGTACTTCAACGTACGCTTCGTTGCGCAAATTGTTTAACCAAGCTTGTAGGGCTTCTTCATATTTTTGTTTGCGCAGAATATTGGCCGCACGAACGCGACGGTATTCTTCTGTATTATCTTGTTCACGACGCTCTAAGACCTGCACAATATGCCAACCATAACGGGTGCGAAAAGGTTCAGAGATTTCGTTGATCGAAAGTTGGTTTATCTGTTCTTCGAAAGTGGGTACCAGATCACCTTCGTTCACCCAGCCAAGATCTCCACCGTTGGTGGCTGAGCCTTTATCGGCGGAGTATCGCTGTGCCAATTCAGAGAACTCTTCACCCAATTCAATTCGCTCTCGCAATTGTTGTAGTCTATTTCGTGCGATTTGATCAGAGGTGATGGCATCGGATTCTATTAGAATATGACGGGCACGTGTCTGTTTTACCACATGTCTATTAGTATCTATCTTGGCATCCAGTAGCGTCACTATATGAAAGCCACTGGCACTGCGGATCAACGGACTAATATCTCCAGGCGTCAAATCCCGAACAATGGGCGCGAATAGGCTGGGAATTTCAGAAGAGCGGCGCCAACCAAGATCGCCCCCTTCCAATGCAAATTGTCCATCAGAATGGGCCACTGCGGTGGATTTAAAATCCGCACCGTTGAGTAGCTCTTGGCGCAAATTTTCTGCTTGTTTTCTGGCGGCTTTTACCTCTTTTGGTGCCGCGCCTTCGGCCAGAGCAATTAAGATATGCCCTAAGCGAAATTCTGCCTTTTCGAACTGATCTGTTGTCCAGGACTCTAGGAAAATGTTTATTTCATCATCTGTGACCACAATATCATTGGCTATTTGACGCTGTTGCAGGCGATTAATGACGATTTGCGTGCGCACATCCTCTCGAAATAAGTCAAAGGGGATACCATCCGCGGTGACTGCTTGAATAAATTGATCATAGGGCATACCGTTTTGCTGTGCGATGCGTTCAATGGCGCTATTGACCATCTCATCGTCCGCGCGAATATTGTTTAGAGTGGCCAGCTGAAGTTGTAGCTCCGTGAGAATGAGTCTCTCAAGCACTTGGCGACGTAACACCGCATCCGGTGGCAGGGTAGTTTGATTCCGTGCTAATTGGGCTTGGATCTCTCGCATTTTTGCAGTCAATTCTGTATCGGTGATCACATGATTGTTGACGACCGCGACTATTCGATCCAACTCTTTCGCTGATGTGGAATAGCAACTGAAAACAGTAATAATGAGTAGTAGAAACTTGATCAAGAAAACTCTGCTGAGAGAGGGTTCGCGGCTATTCATAATTGACTAAATATATCCTTTTGTATCTGTTCCGTAATTTTATTACCGACTTTGCCCAAGCCTTTTAATTCCAATTGTGCTTGAATGGCGGTGTTTTTGTCGCCTGTTTCGTCTCTAACATATTGCCGGGCCAGTAGGGCAATGCTCCAACAACAACTGTTATACTCAAAGCCAGCATAAGAATCCACTGTCGCATTGTCTCGTACCGAATAATTCCAGTTAGCAAAACCATTCACTCGCTGAAACATAGGCCAGTAAAAGCCCACCACGGACTGTTCGAATAAGACACGATCAAAACGATATTCCAGTTTCGCACCCCGTCGACTCGCTTTGCGGAAAGTCACCGAGGTAGAGGCTTTATCCATGCGGTTATCGAAAGGATCGTATTGAACAAAGGTATTAAATCTCCAATCACTAGAAACAGTGATATTCAACTCGCCCAGTAGGTCACTGGTACTACGGGTATCTCTGTTGTTCGCTACTATATCAACTTCTCGATCCTGCAAATAAATAATTTGACCAATGGTGCCTTTAATGACTTCTTCAGAGGTGACACTGTTGAATAAACGAGAAGTGACAGCGACACTCAATTGCTCGGTATCGCCAACGCGATCGGCTCCACTAAATCGATTGATTTGGAAAAGTCTGGCAAAGTTAAAATCTGGAATAGTGGTGTCAAATATAGGGATATCATCCTGACTACGTTCTGGGATACTCAGATAAAATAGGTGAGGTTCTAAAGTTTGTAAAAAAAGTGAGTCGAATAGAGTCAAATCTCTTTCAAGGAAAATTCCCCCATCCACGGATATAATGGGCAGAGTTCTGCGCAGGGTATCTGTTTCCGTCTTGACTAAGGGATCAATTTCATAGGCGGTGTGCCTGAGTTGAATACTTGGGGTGAAGTAACCAGCGGCTCTACGCCATGGACGAGACAGTCCCACTGATATATCTGCGCGTGTTCCTGTAATTGCATCGTCTTTGTCGAAATAGACCAGCTCTGAATTTAATTGAGGGCGTATACCCCAACCCACCGCCGGAAGTTGGCTGGTTAATAGTAATTGAGGCAGTTTTCGATAGGGATCTAAAGACTCCGGTATGGTGTCATCAATGGTCTGGAAGCCAAGTAATCTTGATTCGAATATCCATTTTGGACTGGTATAGAGTGCGCTTAGCTCGTTTTCCAGGTGAGTTAAAGTAGTCAGCCGGGTGCCTTCCTCGAAGTCCGTTAAAAAATCAGCATCTGATACGTAGTTTAATGTCGCCGTACCTAACCAGCGCCGGGTCGGGATCCAGACATGGTTTAACTGTGCATGCTCGCGTCTCTCCATTCGTTTTTTATCATTTTCGATAATATCCAATTGCCAGCTACCGGAGTGTTCCTCAGTTAAAAACCTATATTGGTTTCGCAATAGGAGACCTCGGTGTTCGATAAAATTTGGCGAAATGGTGGCATCTTGATTAGGCGCAATATTCCAATAAATGGGTACTTCAATGCCAAATCCGTCCTCCTGGCTGCGGCTCAGACTAATTGGTAAGATGCCGCTCATACGCTGATCCCCTATGGGAAATTGAATGTAAGGCAAATAAAATAGCGGAACAGCAAAGAGGTGTAGACTGATACTCGTGGCGCGACCCTGTGATTTTTCGTTATCTATCTGCAATCTATCTGCTTGCAAATACCAGCTGCGATCATTGAGAGGACATGCGGTATAGGTGGCATCCTCTAAGACGATTAGGCCGGAGGACTTTAAAGATATTTCTTCAGCGAATCCTTGTACTTGGTGCTCAAAAAATTGATAAAACACTTCCTCTATTTGGCCGGTCTTATCTCCCAGTGCGTAATTTAAATTTTCTCCACGAAAGAGTGCATAATTGTCCACATAGATGGTCGGACCATGGGTAGAGATAAAGTGATCTTCAATGTCGTAAAAGAGATTCTCACTGGAGATCCTACGGTGGGGTTGGCTGGCCAGCACCTCTCCATGAGCCTCTACTAATGTGCGTGTTTGATAGCGAATGGTATTGGCACTGAGATCCACCGGCGCTTCGTCGTCAATTGGCCCTGTGGAGAGATCTAGTCCGGAATCGAGCAGAGGACAGGATGCAGGCGCGGCCAGACTAGGGGTGAGCATACCGACACCGGCAATGCTGCTTAAGCAATAAAACAGCGTCAAAAGGATATTCTGAGCTAATTTCATCCTGTTAGGTGGATCCTACTGAAAAACTGAAGGTGGTTGGCTTGGTGTGGTGCAGCAATCATCGTAGGGGTAAATTATGTCATTTCATTCCTACACTGGCCAGTTCATTGCTTAATAGTTGAGGATTATAATCTGAACAATTCATTTTCGTGTTTCGATAGGAAAACCCTTTGAGTCAAAAGTGTGATGAGAGACTAGAGCAGGCAGTGGCATGGTGCAGCCAAGTTTTGTCCAGTGCCCACCCGGAGGTGACGCCCGCTTCAGCGGATGCCAGTTTTCGACGTTATTTTCGTGTCCGTCATCGGAACAGAAGTTATATTCTAATGGATGCGCCACCCGAGCAGGAAGACTGTGGCCCATTTATACATGGTGCTCAAATCTTTGCAGCGTCCGGTGTTTCTGTGCCAGAAATTTATTATCAAGATTTACAGAATGGATTTCTATTGTTAGAGGATTTTGGTGATCTGCTCTATCTGCAATGTTTGAGTGCGGAAAATGCGGCTAACATGTATGGCATGGCCATTGGTGAATTGATTCGCATCCAAAGCGCTCCTGCTGCTGAATTTCCCAACTACGATCGCGCCCTGTTGATGCAGGAGATGGAACTGTTTGCCACTTGGTATTTGGGCAAACACCTTGGTTTGGAGCTGAATGTGGCAGCCAAAGAGGTCTTGCATCAGAGTGTTAGCACGCTCGCGGAGAGTGCGCTCGAGCAACCGCGGGTAGCGGTTCACCGGGATTTTCATAGTCGGAATCTAGTTTGGCGGCATGACAAAGCGCCGGGCGTACTAGATTTCCAGGACGCAGTATTTGGCCCCATTACCTATGATCTGGTCTCTCTACTCAAGGATTGCTATATTGCCTGGCCGAAAAAATTTATCGATCAAATGGTGGAGGAATATTTTTCCCAATATTCTCTCTGTATCGGCGCGCCGGAATGGCAGGCAAAAGAGTTTAGGCGCTGGTTTCATCTCATGGGGATTCAGCGTCATCTCAAGGCAATCGGTATATTTGCGCGTCTAAACCATCGGGACGGAAAGCCCGCTTACCTGATGCATGTGCCGCGAGTGATGGCCTACCTGTTGGACGCCACAGCTGGTTATCATCCACTATTTGGGTTGAGGGAGTTCTTCTTGGAGCAGGTCATTCCCGCAGATCCCAGTTTGCATCGATTACTGGAACGTAACGAATGAAGGCGATGATTTTGGCCGCAGGTCTTGGTAGGCGTATGGGTGCATTAACGCAGACCATGCCCAAACCTCTGTTAGCCGTAGATGGGCGCCCCCTAATTGATTACCATCTACAGGCTTTGGCTACCGCTGGCGTCGCGGAAGTCGTTATCAATCTACATCATCTGGCGGACCAGATAGAGCAGTTTGTGGGCTCTGGCAAGCGCTGGGGTGTGTCAGTCACCTACTCCCGTGAACCTCAGCTATTAGAAACCGGTGGGGGCATTTTGCAAGCATTGCCGCTTTTGGGGCAGGAGCCTTTTTGGTTAGTGAATGGAGATATTTATACCGATTTTGACTTTTCTCTATTTAGAAGAAAGATGACCAAGCACGCGCATCTGGTTTTGGTGCCCAATCCACCGCACCATCCCGAGGGAGATTTTGTCTTAGGATCGGATGGGCAATTAGGGTTAGCGGGTGGTCAAAAACATACTTACAGCGGCATTGCATTGTTGTCCGCCAAACTCTTTGCGCACCGACAGCCAGGGGTGTTTGGTCTAGGCGCGCTTCTCAAAGAGCACGCCCAGTTAGGCTTTATTTCAGGTGAACTTCATCAGGGTCGGTGGTCGGATATAGGTACACCTGACAGGTTGATGCACCAGCGCCAGACAAAATTTGGTGGTTAAAGCTGCACTAGGGCGCTGTCGGATCCTTCGGTTGCGGCTGAAATCCATACTTTTTAGGTACTTCGTCAGCGGTAATAGCTAACAATGGCCGACTTTGACCCAATAAGGCGACATATACTTTGGCATCGGAAATATCTCTGGGGGGCGCAGAAAAGAATAGCTCGAGCGCCTCTTCACTCAGCGGATGGCCCTCTTGCGTCTGTAGGCTGGTGAATAATTTGACTAAATCCCGGTTATCGACAAGACCTATACCCCATTCGGTTTCTAGCAGGATATTGCCCTGCTCATCTATCCAGGCATTTTTCAGAGAGTTTACCGTTAGTTGTGTGTGTGTTCGCAAAATGAGTGGCTGTTGCGGCTGTTGGTACAGTCCATAGATCCAAGGTGTATAATCTAATGCCACGTAGACTTTTTGCGGACCATTTTGAAAAAACCAACGACCCACTCGATCGCATAGATAGTTGCGGTCGATAAACTCGATGACTTTAGGATGGTGGATGGGTTCATTTTGAATTAACCAGCGTCCGCGTCTGTCTAGTCGGAGCCAGCCATAATTTGCTGGCACATTTGGCCATTTTTCTAATGCACGTTGAACACTTTTATCCAATGGTGTTACCCCAGAAAAAATTAAATTCAGATTGAGTAAAATAGAACATTGAGATTATCTTGAATTCACGCTTTTTAGATTCTGGTGTTTAAGCCGTTACTTTTGGAATAGGTTATCGCAAAATAATAGACTCATGGAAGAGCTAAATAGATCTAAAACGGCGATGGTGCTGTCGGGAGGCGGGGGCCGAGGCGCTTACGAAGCCGGAATCTTACTTTATATCCGCGATCGGTTGGATAAACGTCTAGGGTATGCCACGCCCATTGATATTGTCACCGGTACCAGTGTGGGTGCCATTAATGCTGCATTTATGGCCGCGACCATGAATGATCCTGCACAGCAGGGACACGATCTCTGTCAGGCTTGGCGCAGTTTAGAAGTGGAAAATCTAATGTCACTTCACGCAAGAGATTTTCTACGTGCACTTCGTCATCTGTTGGGTGGGCGCCCCCCTCGCAACATGCAGACAGTGGTGCGTTATGGAGGATTAATCGACAGCTCAGGCTTGGAGCATTTTGTCGCTCGCACGATCCCTTGGCGAAATATACGGCATAACCTTAAAGTCGGGGCGCTGCAATCCTTGGCGGTGTCTACTACCAAGGTTAGGGACGGGCATTCGGTAGTATTTCTAGATGAAGGTTTTGTCGAAAAGCGTTCTTGGAGCGGAAGACCCTATACTGAGGTTCGCCAAACCCGTATCAGTCCGCGTCATGTATTGGCGTCGGCTTCGATCCCGCTACTGTTTGCTTCGGTACGTATTGGGCAAGATTTTTATACAGACGGTGGCTTGAGACAGAATACGCCTCTTTCACCGGCATTACGTTTGGGGGCGGATCGAATTTTGGTGGTCTCCTTGCGACATGAGGAGAGTATTAGACCTGTTGCACCACCCAGCGAAATGGTTTTGCCACGGCCTCTATTCTTATTAGGCAAAATGCTTAATGCTTTGTTGTTAGATCACACAGAGTATGACTTGGAGCAATTAGAGCGTACAAACGCCCTGATTCAGGCTGGAACTGAGGCGTTTGGTGAGGATTTTCAAGCTATTCTAAATCAAAAATTGGGGCGCAAACCCAATAATCCGATGCGTCCCATTGAACAGGTTCATATTCGACCGTCAGTAGATATAGGAGCGATGGCTTCAGACTATGTTAAATCCGGTCGGGTGAAATTAAAAAGCAAATTGGCTCAATGGCTTCTAGGCAAACTATCAAGCGGCGAGTCACGCCATGAGAATGATTTTTTAACCTATTTATTATTCGATGGCGGATTTGCATCCGAATTAATTGATTTAGGATATCACGACGCGGCAGCCCATGAAGATGAATTGGTTAAACTATTCGGCGTTCATTAGCTAACGTATTGATATTTTACTTGCTTTAGCCGGTGGTGTCGTACGCAGTATAGTGACGACTTAGTTGTATTCTTCGAAGTCAAAGTCTGCGTCGCTATCGCTGCCCTCGCCAGAAGTAATGCCGTCTTTTATTGCCGACTGTCGGCGCTGTAAATAGTGGCTACGTAAAAATGCGTAGGGATCCAGAGCATTATCCAATACATTGTCCACTCCTAATAATTGAGAACGGATCTGTACAAAGTTGAAGGTGGTCAGTGCCAAGCGCCAATCCGTCGGACTGTAAGTGACTAGATTTAAGCTGGTATCCAGGACCAAACCTAAAGCGTCTCTGTTGGAGCTGGGTCCAAATAGCGGTAGCACCAGATACCACCCTTCGCCGATCCCCCAAACGCCAAAGGTTTGACCGAAATCTTCATTGTTAATGGTTAAACCTAGTTTGCTACCCACATCGATGAATCCTAACAACCCAATCGTGCTATTTAACAGAAATCGGCCTGTGTCAGCACCGCCCTGTTTTATTTTTCCTTGTAAGAAATCATTGATGATGACCTTTGGGTAGCTCAGATTGATAAAAAAGTTGCTGACACCTCGCTGCGCAATTTCCGGAGTATAAGTTTTATAGTGTACTGCGATGGGCCTAAGAACCATCGAGTCTAAGTGGTCATTGAATACAAATATTTTTCGGTTTAGCGGTTCTAAAGGATCCAGAGGTTGTTCAATGGAATTGTGTGCACATGCCGATAAAAATAAACAAGCCCCAATGCTTAAGACGGTAGTTACTCTTTTCATCATAGAAGTCATGATCATTTAAGTTATAGTTGTTATCAAGCGGTTAATAATGCCAGTACCCTTGTAGGATTCCAAGTGGAATCCATTCTGTGCATGTTAAAAACCGACTAATCGCTGTGTCAATGAGGCGAGTCTGATTGAGTCGACGCAATGGCACGTATCTCGAGGGAGCTTGTTCACTGATGTGACCAATCTAGAAGTGTGCCACCTGCCGGACTGCGAACGGCAATTTATCTGCTTTTCCATAGCACCCTGTTGCCTAACATGCTGCTGATGTAGAGGGATCGTGAGATACCAGGAGTCGGGTAGCGATGCGTGGATGGAGCGATTTTCTATCTATTTTAATAGGGTAGGTGTGCCCCGTGAGGCTGTACAACAGTTTGATATGGGATTTTCTGGATTGCGGTATGATGTGATCTGAGCAATTGGTTTGTTCATAGTTGTGAATTCTTGCGGTTGCGATCTTGGCATCACCTCGTCGCTTAGCGCAGGCCTGTGTCTGCCAGGAGAATTTTGGAAATGGTGCCTTCGCCCCAGATCCCAAAGAAACAGTGTATGTATTTTGGAATGCCAATGTTTAGTAAAAAATTCAGTACCAAGGCGCTGGTAAAACAGAGTGTGAAGTCAGTGATCTATGTTCTTTTACTGGGTTATCTGAGCGGGTGCTCTGTTCCGTATTATCACAGCGCGGTTTCAGGCCATTTAAAACTACTCCGACAAAGGGTCCCCCTTGAGGAGGCGTTGCGTTCTTCCTCGCTGTCTCAACAGAGAAAACAGAAATTAGATTTGTTCAAGCAGGTACGCCAGTTTGCATTCGAAAAATTGCTGCTACCCGACAATAAGAGTTATAAACATTATGTTTCGCTTGAAGATAAATATGTGGTCTGGAATCTAGTTGCCACACCTGAATTTTCATTAGAACCCAAGCAATTTTGTTTCCTCGTCGTCGGATGTTTGCAATACAAAGGCTTTTTTCAGCAAAAGAAGGCTTTAGAAGCCGCTGAGTTCTGGCAGCAGCAAGGATTTGACGTCTCCGTCGGTGGTGTCCGGGCTTATTCCACTTTAGGATGGTTGCCGGATCCTTTATTAAGCAGTCAACTGGAGTTGCCAGAACATATAATGATTTCTGTTTTATTTCATGAATTGGCCCATCAAAAATTGTATGCAAAAGATGACTCGTCTTTTAATGAGGCATTCGCAGAAGCAGTGGCTGAGTATGGGGTTCGCCTCTGGTATCAGCAGAATGGTCAGGATGCTGAGTTGCGCCGCTTAGATGGATACAACGAGCGAGTAGAAGCGATGCGTCCGCTCTTAGAGCGAACTCGCTATGAACTGGAGGCCTTATACACACAATCATTGCCTGACGCGCAGATGCGTCTCTCCAAGCAATTAATCTTGGATAATTTTAAGCGTCAATTAACCCTGCTCAAGGTAGAATGGGATGGTTATAGCGGGTTTGACCACTGGTTAAACAGATCCCTTAATAACGCGCATTTTACGCGGGTAGGGACCTATCAACACTGGCTCCCTGCATTTCGTGCGCTGCTTGGCGAAAGCTCAGATATAAGCCAGTTTTATCGGAAAAGCGAGCAGTTGGCCTCCCTGCCTTTTGCACAGCGCCAAATACAATTACAAGGACTAAAAAATCGATTTGATTGATTTTATAAACACCATTAAACTGCCGCTCCGAGTCGATCTCTGCTTTTATTGACATTCATTCCTATCCCTCTCGGGTGGTAAAGTTGACGTTCAATGGCAATCGTCGATAATTTTTTAGAATAATGTTGGTGGCCTCGCCGATAATGTGAGTTGATATGGTCAGTATCTTGAAAACAATTACAGTGAAAGATTTAATCTACGATGATGGAGCGGATTGTCAGGCTTTTGTTTGGTTTAAAGTTGCGATGGTTAATGTTGATTGCCAATCTATTGGGCGTGATGATTGCGGAACTTTTGGCCAGTATGATCTATCGCTGGGTGGAGGGCGAAGTGACCGCAGGAGTGCATGTGGCGGCTACCCTGACAGTTATCATGACGGTTACTCCCATGAGCATTGCTGTACATCGTTTATTGGCCGTACTTCAAGATCGAGAGCAATCACTCATTTCTGCAAATAAGCAGATTGACACAAAAAACAAGCGCTTTCGTTCCATCTTGGAGATGAGTGTCGCACTGCAGTCTTCTGATGAGTTAACGGAATTTCTTCAGTGTACTCTGACCACCCTGTATCGCATTTACTTCGATAGAAAATTCGCCATCATTGTGCACGGTACCCGTGCTAACGTGGTACGCAATTTTGCTGTCCATGGATTAGTGGATAGTGAAGTGGATATCTTGCTAGGGTTGCGTGGGGAACTGATTCATCAAAATTATTTACCGGTTCAGCAGGCGCTTTTGCAATTGCCCGATAATTCAGATTCTAGATGGACTTTCTATTCCTTATGGGGACGAACCAATCGATTAATTGGCACTTTAATTATCAAAGGACCGGTAGAATTTAAAGAAGAGCAAGAGGTGATGAATGTGTTGGTACGCCAAATTTCAGTGGCAGCAGAAAACAAACTGTTGGCATTAGAACTGGAGAAACTGGCCAGTACAGACGCACTGACAAACGCTTACAACAGGGGATATCTCGAGCGTGAATTGCGCAATCAAATTCTGCTTTCTCGTTCCAGTCCCGATGTAGATTTTGCGCTGTTCGTGATTGACGTGAATGGGCTCAAGCATATCAATGATACTTATGGTCATGAAGAAGGCGACCGCGCGATCATATTGGTAGCGAAGATGTTACGCAGGGTATCACGGGAATCTGATGTGATGGCTAGAATGGGCGGAGATGAGTTTGTATTGCTGTGCCCAGGTACTTCTAAAAAAGAGGCATCTGTTTTATTAGAACGCATTCGAGAGCAGGAGCGGCAGGCCTATATTGAAATTGTGCGAGGAGATAAAAAAGAGAAGGTGGCGATAAAAATAAGCATCGGTTTGGCCAGTAGCGATGAGGTCGTTGGAGAGCGCGTCATGCGTTGTGCTGATGACGCTATGTATCAAGACAAAAAAGCATTTTATCAATCAAATGAAGAAAAATTGGATTGACAGGTTCTCCGCTAGAGTCAGCTTAGAAGTGAAACAGCAATGCCACTGAATACTTGAGAATATTTTCTGTTTCGCCATTTCCGTAGCCGCTTTTAAAGGCATCAAAGGAGCCTCGAATGATCAGCGCTTCGGAATAAAAATTAGTTTGCACACCTGCTCCAACAGTGAGATCGCTACCAGAATCTTCAAAGGATCGGCCCACTTCAGAAAGTTGGCTATCCCAAGACAATACCCCTATTCGACTAAACAGGGATAGATAGTCTTGGAAAGGTAATTGCGCATAGAGGCGCAAGGCGACGCCGTCCGTATCTGCTCTTAGATCATCAAGAGTTTTGGGATCCCCGAGATCGTTCCAACCCAGATCGACCCCCCAGATATCGTTAACTTGGTAACCAATGAACATCTGTCCTGCGCTGGTAGCGTCTCCCAATTGATTGTAATCGACTATTCCCAAATCAAACCCCACATGTAAGCTGCCAGCCGGGAGCCCTTGGGCAAAACCCGTGGAGCTGGTGACACACATTAATATAAGTAGAGTTGGTAGTCGTTTGCCAATTAGTTTGAAATTGGAAAGAAAGGGTCTGTTCATTGCGTTATGGTCTTTTATTGATAGTTTAGTTGGGTTGTTATGGTTTAAAATTAAAATATCTAACTAGGTGTGCCTCTCACCATCTTTAGGAGCAGTAAGTGTACCCCAAGCTCGGATCATGAAGCTAATCGATATTAAAAAAGAGGAGATCTCTATGTGCCTGAAGCGGATGAAACAGTGTTCTACACTAATGTTTAGCACGATTTTACTGTTAGCGTGCAGTGCCGCGGACGTACAGGTGAATCTGCCCCGCAGTGCCGATAAGGTGTTGGGATCTGAGCAGATTGTTTTTTCGGACAATTTCCTGCGTAGTCGAGTCGAAATTGTTGAAGCCAGCACCAAAATGGGTGATACACAGCTGCGGGCGAGAGTGAGATTGCGCAGCAGGGAAAGTCTTGGGCTCACTATCGAGTACCGGTTTGTTTGGTTCGATGCTCAGAATGAACCCGTGCAAGTGGACGCCTATGCATGGTATCCAATTAAATTTAAAGCAAAAAAAATTGTTACATTAGAGAGTATTGCGCCAGATGCAAGGGCGCAAAAATACCAGCTTAAGCTACGTCAAAAATAGCAAATACCCGGCTTTTATTTCCTCCCTGACATATAGGCATCGCCCAATTCGCCGATAGTTTATTCAGATCAGCTGCTTGGCTGAAATCCGGGGCGCTCATTATGACCGCTCCCTGAATATAGATCCCTGTCCAACCACTGCACGAAAAAGGTGTTGAGATGCCCTTTCAGACTGACTCTTCAATCGGGCAAAACGGCGGAACATTAGACGCGATACTTGATCCGGCAATATTAGTAGATGCCTGCGGCAGAATTCAACAGATCAATCGAGCCGCTGTAGCATGGTTGCACGAATTGGAATTTCGATTAATCGGAGAATCAGCCCACCGGCTGTTCCACAATCCTGCACAACAATCCCGCGACTGTGCGCTTTGTCAGGCGGTTAAAAATAATAGTCCATGCCACAATCACCAATTGCAGAACGGCGCATCAAAACATTTAATGATTTCAAGTTCTCCTCTCGATCCGGCTAATCCGCAACTGGGATCATTGCAGATCATCCGTGATGTCACCGAGCTGCATAGGTGGCAGCAGGGGTTGAAACAGAAAGCAGAGCGGTTTGAACTGGGATTAAGCTGTGCCAATGATGCGCTCTGGGATTACGATTTTCGCACAGCGGATGCCTATCTCTCCCCGCATTTTCGATATCGATTCAAGATCGATGAGGTTGCGCTCAGCGAACTCTCTTTCGATTGGTTAAGCAGAGTCCATGAAGAGGATAGGGAGCAAGCAAAAGCCATCGTACGTGACTGCTTGAAGGATAGGACTGAAAAGTTTAGAACAGAAATTCGTTTCAGAGATCGAAATGACCAAACTATTTGGATGTTGATACGGGGCCGTATTGTTCGTGATGAAACGGATAGAGAGCCCATTAGATTGATCGCGGTGCTCACGGATATTACCCGGCAAAAAGTATTGGACTCTGCCTTACGTCAGAGTGAACAGCGTTTTCGTGGTGTGTTTGACTCTGCCGGACACGGCATGGCCATTGTCTCGCCAGACGGCGTGATACGTAAAGGCAATCAGGCTCTTTGCACAATATTTGGTTACCGAAAATCTAAAATACATCAGGTAGAGTATGAAGAGTTAGTCTATCCTAGTGATTTAAGTAAACAGCAAGGTGTCTTTCGTCAACTGTTATCGGCACAGAAAAATAGCTATTGTGGTGAACACCGTTTTAAACATCTTTCAGGCGATGAAATACATGCTATTTTAGCAATCACTCTGGTCAGAGATAGGCTTAACAACCCGATACACTTCATCGTTCAGTTGATGGATATCACTGACTACAAGGTCAATTTAGAGAGATTGAAAAAGCGGGAATTCGAATTTTCTAAAGCTCAATCTGTGGCGAGGATTGGTTGTTGGAGCTATCAACTGGCCACCAATGTGATTGAGTTGGATGACATGGGAAAAACATTGGTAGGTGAGGAAAATCTAGAGTACTTTAAAGATTTTAATACTACCATTGAACATGTCCATCCAATTGATAAGAGCCGATTATTAGCGTCAATTGAAAATGCGATAGAAAAGGAAAAACCTATCGAGGAGGAATTTAGGGTCTTATTTCCTCATTGTGATCCGATGTTCTTCCAACTTAGGGGCGAGCTACTGTTTGATGATGAAGGCAAACCGTCGCATATTGATGGCATCTTTCAAGATGTGACTGAGTTGAGAAAAAATAAGGCGAAATTAGACAAACATCATGACGATATGGCGAACGCGGAATCAATTGCTCATTTTGGCATTTGGGAGTGGGCCGTTGTCCCAGATGAACTAAATTGCTCCGCTGCATTACTCGAACTGTTAGGATTGGATGTCGATGGAAAACCAAAATTACTGCAAGAATTGGTTAATTTAATTCATCCTGACGACATTGGATTAATCATGAATGCGCTCGATGCGGCCTTGGTGGGAACAGACAAATTAGATGCGCTATGCAGAGTGTACCGGACTGATAATACACTTCTGTATACACGAGTAGTGGGTTCCGTACTGCGCGACGAATTCGGTGCGCCCGTATTAGTCAGTGGTATTTTACAGGACGTGACGCAACAGTCATTGGAGCTGTTGGAGCGGGAACGCATGCAGAATCAGCTTCGTCAGGCCCAAAGAATGGAATCTCTTGGCCAACTAACTGGTGGTATCGCACACGACTTCAGTAATATTCTGGGCAGTATGTTGGGCTATGTTCATATGGCGCGAGATCGTCTGATGATTGCTGATGGCTCAGAGATTGAAGAATATTTGAGAGAGATCGACACCGCCGGAAGGAGAGCGAGAGACCTCATTTCGCAAATGATGTTGTTTAGTAAAGGAGGCTCTGTTGCGTCAAAACCGATGGTTTTGGGACCTTTGGTGGATAAGGTGCTGAAGATGGTGCGACCTATGTTGTCCGACAATATCGAATTAAATTCAACAATAGACAGTACCTTACCAGTGGTGATGATGGATTCCATACAGTTGCACCAACTGTTGATGAACTTATGCCTCAATGCCCGTGATGCGCTTTCACCGGACCAATCGGGGACAATTCAGGTTAAAGTGTATAGCGAATCGATAGAGCAGTTGAGTTGTTGTTCTTGTCACCAGCAGATTGATGGCGAGTACCTGGTGATTTCTGTAGCGGACAACGGAAGTGGTATTGACCCACAATCCTTTGAAAAGATATTTGATCCCTTCTTTAGCACAAAGCCTAGCGGCGAAGGTACGGGTATGGGTTTGTCAGTGGTACACGGAATTGTTCATGAACACAATGGACACGTTGAGGTGCTCAGTACGGTCGGCCAAGGTACAGAGTTGAAACTCTATTTCCCGGCAGTGGCGATGGAAATGTCTCTCGGATCCGCTCCCATGCAATCGTCGCCTGTGGCGAAAGAAGAGGGTCGAATCATGGTGGTGGAAGACGATGATACTTTGTTGAGGTGTTTGAGTGGATTCCTCATGAGCAGAGGGTTTGATGTGTGGCGTTTCCACGATCCCGTAGAGGCGTTAAACGTGTACCGACAGGATCCCAGTCGTATCGACTTAGTGATTACAGATATGAATATGCCTGGGATGAGAGGCGATCAACTGGCGCAGGAGCTGCTAGCGATTCGGCGGGAATTGCCGGTGATTTTGACCACAGGATTTGTGCATCTCATGGATGCCGATAAGGCTCGGGAGCTTGGAATTTTAGGCTTTTTAACCAAACCTGTGGATCCGGAAGAACTGACTAAGTTGATTGGCGAACTTTGGATCCCTGACAAAACTGCGCAACAAGTCTGATATCAACCAGGGTTGTGGCAGGCAGATCCCGCCTCCTTGCGTCATAAAATTGGCATGCTTGCCATCATAAAATAAATCCCGTAGTCTCCCTTCCGCTTATTTAAATAAGTGCGGAGCGTTCAATAACGATAAAGGACGCGTGACCTGCAGACTAGTATGTTCTGCGCTCACTTGAGACCTTTTAACTCAGAAGAATAATTTTCTAAGTGATTTAACGAGAAGGTTAAGTGGGTTAATCAATAACGACAACCTTGACAGGGGGACGGGCTCCAATGGCTATCGATCCAACCTATATGAAGGGTAAAGCCGCGATTGTTGGCGTTACCGATAGGGTTTCACCTACGGGTGTATTAGGTGTACCCGAAAGACAACTCGAAATGGAAATGATTGGTGAGGCGCTTGAAGATGCAGGCCTCACCATCGCAGACGTGGATGGTATTTGTGCAGCAGGATTCATGATGCCTTCCATGGAGCTAGCGGAACATCTTGGCATTACACCGCGATGGACCAATAGCACCATGACTGGTGGATCCAGCTTTGAGGTCCATGTACAACAAGCGGCCGCAGCAATTGCATTGGGTCAGGCAGAGGTAGTGGTTTCTGTCTATGCACAAACTCCCCGTGCAAGAGGTAAGGGATTAGGTGACATGTCGGCAATGATGGGCATGATGGATCAATCCAATCCTATGCCGATGGTAGAATGGGAAATGCCTGCTGGTAATGTCATGCCGGGCGGTGCTTACGCATTAGCGGCTTCCAGACACATGGCGCAATATGGCACGACCTCTGAGCAGTTGGCTCAAATTGCCGTTTCCACCCGGGAATGGGCGTGTAAAAATCCTCGTGCTCGTTATCAAGAGCCAATCACCATTGATGATGTTTTTGCATCTCCGATGATTTCCACACCGTTGCGCCGCTTAGATTGCTGTTTGGTGACTGATGGTGCGGGCGCTTTCGTGATGACCAGTGCAGAGCGTGCCAAGGATCTGAAAAAGAAACCAGTCTATGTGTTAGGAACTGGCACGGCACATGATCACGCAATGATGATTAGTCAAATGCCCGATCTGGCGACGACGCCAGGAGTCATTTCCGGTCGTGAGGCGTTCAAACAGGCCGATCTGACACCGAATGATGTGGATTTGTTGATGAGTTACGACTCGTTCACCATTACCGTGGCGCTGTCTATTGAAGACTTGGGTTTTTGTCCTAAAGGTGAAGTGGGTGCGTTTGTTGAGGATGGAAAGTTAGGCCCAGGGGGCTCTTTTCCTGTGAATACTAATGGTGGCGGACTCTCTTATACCCATCCTGGCATGTATGGCATGTTCCTGATTGTTGAAGCTGTGCGCCAGTTACGTGGTGAGTGTGACGATAGACAATTGGATAACCCTAAGGTCGCCATAGCACATGGTTGCGGTGGGGTGTTGTCCTGTACTTCAACAGCTATTCTCGGAACGGAGGACGCACTATGAGCCGCATGACAATGGGCCAATCCAAACATGCCGAGCCATTTTGGGAAGCCACTAAAGAAAAAAAATTGATGTACCAATATTGTACTGCTACCGATAAGCCGGTGTTTTACCCGAGACAGATTTCTCCCTATTCATTAAAGGAGACTCTGGAATGGCGTGAGTCTTCAGGTAAAGGTGAAGTTTATGCTGTGACTGTGGTACACAAGCCAACTATGCCTATGTATATGCCTAAGGTACCCTATGCGGTTGCCATCGTAGAGCTGGATGAGGGTTATCGCATGATGAGTGAAATCGTCAACGCCGATGTAGAGAAAGTTAAAGTGGGTGATCGGGTTAAAGTCACTTGGGAAGAACTTTCTGGCGGTAAAAATTATCCAGTATTTGAGCCAGATGCATAAGCTTCACTCTAAAATAGCTTCGCAATAAACAGAAACCCCCGTGTTTATCATGGGGGTTTTTGTTTATAGGCCAGATTAACCTGTGAACAAAAGAACTTAGAATGTGTGTTTATCCTATATTAGAATGTTTACCACCGATGTAGAACATGATATGAAAAAACTAGGAATCGAACTATGAAAAAAGTGCTTTTTTCGCTATTCATACTCATCGTGGGATTGCTGATTGCCGGGTTCTTCTGGGTACAGTCTAATCGTGAAGAGTTGCAGAATGCCTATGTTAAAGGCCAGGATATAGGTAGCCAACAAGGGGCACAGATGTGTATGGATTTGACCTTGGAAAAATCCAAGGTCTGCTCTGCCATCAATGTGAGTTGTATGGCGGAATCTCAACTCATTCTTTCAGGATGTATGCATTCTGCGGAGGACGCCGCCGTGGTCTGTAAGCCTGTCCCCAGTTCTTTAGAGCCCGATGCAACTGAGTGGATAACAAATATGTGTCAAATGCAGGCAAGTGGTGCTGAAAGTTGTTTTCAATTGATGAGTAAGTTTTTATCGGAGTGCGACAAAGTCCGCAATCTGGAACAAGCCGGCATTCATTAGAAGTATGCTAAAAAATTATTATAACTAGATAAGGGGGATTTCAGATGACTAAATTAGTGGGCGCAGTGGCGGTGGTAACGGGTGCTGGCAGCGGCATTGGACGGGCGACTAGTTTGGCATTGGCAAATAAGGGCTGTTATTTGGCGTTGGCGGATGTGAATCAAGAAGGGATGGCGCAAACGGCAGCGCAGTTGGCATCCTTAGGTGCCAAGGTCTCTCAACATCAGGTGGATGTTTCTAACAAGGAGCAGATGGCAGCGCTACCCGGAGAGGTGGAACAGACCTATGGACGAATCAATGTACTCGTGAACAATGCTGGCGTTGAGCTTACTACCCGCTTTGAAGAGCAATCTTTGGAGGATTTTGAATGGATAGTGGGTATTAATTTTTGGGGAGTCATATATGGGTGTCAGTTTTTTTTGCCGATACTAAAGCGGCAAAAGGAGTCGCACATAGTGAACGTCTCCAGTATGTTCGGTTTTTATGGCGTGCCGTCCCAATCTTCATATTGTGCCACTAAATTCGCTGTGCGAGGTTTTACGGAATCTCTACGTGCTGAAATGAAAGGCACAAACGTAGGTGTGACTTGTATTCATCCAGGCGCGATTAATACCAATATCATGCGCAATGAAAAAACCCTTGGCACCCAGATGGAATCACAATCCTCAAAGTTTATGCGCTATGCAACTGCACCAGAAAAAGTTGCAAATAAAATTGTCCACGGGATCGAAAAAAACAAAAGAAGAGTACGGATCGGTCCGGACTCTTATTTGTCTGATTGGCTCACACGATTGACACCTACAGGTTTTAATCAGCTGATGTCCATGGCATCGAAAGCGCTCTCGTCCACATAAATCTACCGCTCGATTCAGGACGGCTTTGAGGTGTCACGGGTGAAGAGCACTGCCAGTAGAAACAAAGAAATAGAAAATGGAAACATAGAAGCCGGGAGAGTGGCGCTGACTGCGACCAGTGTAGACAAAGCCTCCAACAATAATGGGTGAGCTTCTATAAAGGCACTTGGAATGACAATCGCTAGCAATCCACTGAGCATGAAGCCAGCTAATCCCACTACAAATAGCTGGCTGAACAGAGGAATGAGGTTTTGAATTCTCCAAGGCTTTTTTAAACCCATCAATATGGGTAATACAATTGCGTTAAACAACATCATGCTAGCGTAATATGTGTTTAAGCTGCCAAATAGCATCGCAACAAAAAACAGTTGCAGAGCGGTTAAGATGCTCGCAGCAATGAGATGTTGCATGCTAAAGGTTGCGGAGGGTTGGTTCATTTTGTTTGTCATAGGCATCTATTCAACATTTCTAATCATAACCAAAAGATCATGAAGATTCCGCATCGGCCCAAAAACACCCCCTTAACTGCTGCACAGGTGGCGCAACAGCATAAACGTTACTCTGAAATTAGCGCCAATCAAGCGGTCGTCGCGTGGACGCATCATCTGCCCGTTGAGGGCAGAACTCAACTTATCGCGCGATTTTCCAATCAAAATATACACCATTTATCTTATCCGTACAGTGTCAGAAGCAAAGTCTATGAGTACGGTGGTGGTGCCATGACGGTGGCAAATGAGTCTGTCTACTTCGTAAACGAAGCGGATCAGCAAGTCTATCGGCTGTTTTGCAATGGCGAGATAGCACAGGTGACCAATCATCCACAGTACCGGTTCGGAGATCTCTATTTTCATCAACTAAAGCAGCAATTATTCGCGGTTGCTGAATCGATGACAGAACACCAGGGCGCGCAATCCTATTTGGTCAGGATCGCAGGTGACGCGGTGCAGGTGATGCATCGGGGGCGTGATTTTTATGCTAATCCAAGGTTAAGTGATGACGGGACACAACTGATTTATCTGGCGTGGGATCATCCCTATATGCCGTGGGATGCAGCGGAACTGTGGTGTGCAGAGCTAACTACTGATTGGCAGATCCTGTCAGAGCGGCATCTGGCGGGGCATGCAAATGAAGCCATCTGTCAACCAGAATTTATTTCCAATGACAGGCTGCTGTTTCTTTCTGATCGTAATGGCTGGTGGAATTTTTACTGTCTCGATGGAGAAAAGTGCGATCTTGTTTATGCTGCTGAAATGGAGTTTGCCGCGCCTTTGTGGCGTCTAGGCAGTAAAAACTATGGTCTTCTGCCGAAGCAAAAATTAGTTTGCCGGGTTATCTCAGAGGCACAGGATCGGCTCATGCTGTTAGATTTACAGCAACAACAATTAACTGCGCTACATACTGAGTTTAGTGCCATTCACTCACTTGACGTAGTGGAGAAGCAATTGTTTTTTGTCGGGGCTAGTTTCCACTCATTGGATGCTGTATATCAATTGCATACGGAGTCTAAGAACCTACAAATTGTAGACAAGTCGACTGTTGAGGGTGCGCCACATAGAACCTGGCGCGCACCACAGTTGATGCACTTTACTGTCGATGAGAGCACCAACACCGGTTGGTTTTACGAACCTGATGGTGCCTATGCCAACCAGGAGAGGTTACCGCCTCTGATAGTGAAGTGTCACGGCGGACCCACGGGTTGCGCGGAAAAATCTTTGGATCTTCGCATCCAGTATTGGTGTCAGCAGGGATTCGCAGTATTGGATCTCAACTATCGGGGTAGCGTTGGATTTGGTCGCGACTATCGGCGTGCGCTTTATGGTGGTTGGGGTGAAGTAGATGTGGAAGATGTAGAATTGGCGGTAGAGAATTTGATCTCTTGCAAACTGGTGCATGCCGCCCACTGTTTTATCAGCGGGAGTAGCGCTGGGGGATACACGGTATTAAACACCCTAGGTAAAAGCTCTCTTTTTGCAGGGGGTGCAAGTTACTATGGGATTAGCGATTTGGTGCGACTTAGGGCTCAGACCCATAAATTTGAGTCATACTATCTTCATTGGTTAATTGGTCAATGGCCGCATGAACAGCCGCTTTACAGACAACGCTCCCCTTTGCTTCAAGCGCATCTGAGCTATGCACCTGTCATTTTTTTTCAAGGAGCTAAAGACAAGATTGTACCGCCGAATCAATCGCGCCTGTTTAGTCAAAAATTAGAAAAGTTGGGTATTAAGAGTCGCTATGTAGAATTTGCAGATGAAGGTCATGGATTTCGCCACAGTGACACGATTCAAAGTTGTTTAGAATTAGAACGTCAATTTTATGGCGAACTGATTCGCTCTCTTAAATAAAAACAAAAAAACAATCACTTATCTATTTAGAGCGTCTTTGATCTAAATCTGTTTTCAACTCTAGCGAAATTGTGCCAGCAGGTTATAATTGACAGAATCACCACTTAATCCACCAAACCAAAAAGATGGAAATAACTATGAAGACTTGGACTACACCAGCCTATACTGAATTGCGCTTGGGCTTTGAAGTGACCATGTACGTATTCGTACGCTAATACGCCCTGAGAAATTCTCCAGCGTTGACATACTAATTTAACCAGTCCGGGTATTGCATTTCCCGGACTGCCGTTCTGTGACGACAGATTTCGCCTCGGGTGATTAGAAGTTTACATGTATATACATATTTTGGGCTCCGGGGCAGGTGGTGGATTTCCGCAATGGAATTGCCACTGTCGCCAATGTCAGGGAGTGAGAGACGGCACAATCCAGGCTCAAGCACGAACTCAATCTTCCATCGCAGTCAGCGCGGATGGTATTCACTGGATATTAATCAACGCGTCCCCCGATATCCGCCAACAAATAGAACAGTTCCCTAAGTTGACACCTGGACGTGCCGTTCGTGATACCGCGATTTCGGCAGTTGTCTTGATCGATAGCCAGATCGATCACACCACCGGCTTATTAACTTTAAGAGAAGGCGACACTCTAGAACTCTATTGTACTGAAATGGTGCACCAGGATTTGACCAGCGGCTTTCCCATATTAAATATGCTACAGCACTACTGTGGCGTGAATTGGCATGCGATTGGCGTTGGCGGAGAAGCGTTTACCATTCCGCAGGCAGACGGAATAAAGTTTTATCCCGTTTCTTTGTCAAGTAAAGCACCGCCCTATTCACCACACCGCCACGATCCCCATCCTGGTGATAATATTGGTTTGAAAATTGAAGACACCAAAAGCGGTAGAAACCTGTTCTATGCGCCCGGTCTCGGAGAGATGGATAAACGTATTGCGGCGTACATGCAGGATGCCGATCTGTTGTTAGTGGATGGTACCTGTTGGCGGGATGATGAGATGTCTGTGGAAGGCGTGGGTCACAAGTTAGCAAGTGAGATGGGACATCTGGCACAGAGTGGCAATAATGGGCTCATATCCGTCCTTGAAAATATGTCTAAACCACGCAAGGTTTTGGTCCATATCAATAACACTAATCCAATATTGAACGAAAATTCACCACAACGCGCGTTGCTCGAACAGCATCAAATTGAAGTGGCCTATGATGGCATGGATCTAGAAATCTAGCTGAGTACAATTCTCTATGACGGCTCCGTGGACTAAAGACGAGTTTGAACAAAAGCTTCGCGCATTAGGCAGTCGTTATCATATCTACCATCCCTATCAGGTGATGATGAACGACGGCAAGTTAGATCGTCAGCAAATTCAAGGATGGGTGGCCAATCGTTACTATTATCAAATCAAGATACCGCAGAAAGATGCATCATTGATGGCGAATTGTGCGGATCGAGAGGTGAGGCGCGCCTGGATCCAGCGGATCCTCGATCACGATGGTGAGGCAGATGATCCTGGAGGCATAGAAGCTTGGATCCAGCTTGGTTTGGCAACCGGTTTATCTCGCGAACAGATCACTTCTCAGCAAATGGTATTGCCGGGGGTACGGTTTGCGGTGGAGGCCTATGTCAATTTTGTTCGACGGGCGAGTTGGCAGGAAGGGATCTGCTCCTCTTTGACAGAACTGTTCGCGCCCCAAATTCATCAACAGAGAATTGCCAATTGGCCCAGTAAATATCCGTGGATAGAGGATCAAGGATTAAACTATTTTCGCAATCGAGTGCAGCAAGCGAGTCGTGACGTTGAGCATGGTTTGGCATTAACATTGGATTATTTCAACACCATAGACTTGCAGCATCGGGCACTGCAGATCCTGCAATTTAAGTTGGAAGTGTTGTGGTCCATGCTTGATGCGATGTACATGGCCTACATTAATAAAATGCCGCCCTTTTATGGTACGCAAGAACCCGATCTATGATGCAGACCTTTAATCTTGAGCAGAAAATTGCATTACGCGTGGGCCACCGTATTCAGTGGGAGGAGGCACAACAAGCTTATGTTTTGCTTTTTCCTGAGGGCGTGATAAAACTCAATGAGAGTGCGGCAGAGATATTAAAACGGTGTGATGGTACGAAAACCGGGGCACAAATTATCGAAGATTTATCTGCCGATTATCCAGATGTGGATCTAAAACAAGATGTGCTATGGTTTTTGACAGATGCGCACCAGAAAAGTTGGATTGATGTCGTCAGAACCTCCTAAGTTGTTATGGTTGTTGGCAGAGCTGACGTACTCTTGTCCGTTGCAGTGTCCTTATTGTAGTAATCCTTTAAACTATTCCTATTATCAAACTGAGCTGTCGACTGATGAATGGATCAGGGTGTTGCGCGAAGCGCGGGCGCTGGGTGCGACACAACTTGGTTTCTCAGGCGGTGAGCCCCTCGTGCGTCGCGATTTGGAAGAGTTGGTGGCCGAGTCGCGCTCGTTGGGCTATTACTCTAACCTAATCACCTCGGCGTATGGCCTGAGCAAAGAAAGACTCAAAGGATTGAAGGATCTGGGTTTGGATCATGTTCAGGTGAGTTTCCAGGCAAGTAGCCAGACATTAAATGATGAATTGGCAGGAACCGCAGTATTTGGCCATAAGAAGCAGGTAGCCACATGGGTAAAAGAGCTTGGGTATCCCATGGTATTGTGCTTTGTGTTGCATCGAAGAAACCTGCATCAGATAACAGATATGCTAAAAATGGCAGTGGCATTGCAAGCAGATTATGTGGAGTTGGCGACCACCCAATATTATGGCTGGGCCTTAGAAAATAGAACTCAGTTGCTGCCGAGTCGCCGACAGCTACAGCAGGCAGAGGCTGCGGTGAGACAGTTTAGAGAAGAATACTCTGGACCAATGAAAGTCTATTATGTGGTGCCAGATTATTATGAAGGTAGACCCAAAGCCTGTATGGGGGGTTGGGCGCAAGTGTCATTAAACGTGACCCCCGATGGTGTTGCGCTACCTTGCCATGCGGCCCGGGAGTTACCCGATCTGTCCTTCCCTAAAGTGACTGAACAGAGTATCGACGAGATATGGCATCAGTCTGATGCGTTCAATCAATACAGGGGTTTTGACTGGATGCGATCTCCCTGTGTTGATTGTCCTGAACGGGAGAAGGATTTTGGTGGTTGTCGTTGCCAAGCTTATCTAATGACGGGTGATGCTCGAGACGCAGATCCGGTGTGTGATAAAAGTCCACACCATGATCAGGTATTAAAAATAATAGAACAAACTGAAAAGGCAGACTGTGCAGAAATGGCACTGACTTTTCGTAACAGTCAACAATCAAAAATATTCAGCAAAGAAGTGAAACAAAATAATAACTAACCTTAATGGTGTCAGAAGTAAGATTGCCAAAATTCTAACTCGGCTATTTTTCGATCGAGTACCAAGTGATTGGTTTTACCCAACAGCAGGGTGTGTCGCGCACCAAGAGTATAAGCTGGCCAGTCTACAATGGAGCGGCAGCTGGGGATCCCACTCTCTGCGAATGTGCACCACATTTGTTGGATTTGCTGACTGAGTGTTTGCAGTCCGGCACTATCGCCGCAAAACATTTTTGCATAGGCACCTTCTGTGTTGCCGAATGTGAGCGGAATATCGACACCATGGGCGGCACCAAACATGCCTGCGTCCCAGGTTATTTCATAGTGATAAATGGGACGTTCACTATTCGCTTGCGCTTCGGCAAGGAGAAAAGTGGGAATGTTAAATGTTCTATCACTTTCAAAATCACTATAGACAGCTAGTAGATCTGCGCCTGTGTGACCGTACTCACGAGTTGATAAATAAAAATCCAGAGCGTGTTGTGCGTGCTGTGGTAATCCTCGTTGAAATAACTTCAAGATACCTGCTTGATCCAATTGTTGGTATTTGGGATTTTGGGTGGCAAAGGTTTGACCCCGCTTTAACCGCAGAAAGAGATCCCATTCGTTTTTCATGGTTCCGGCAATGATATCCAGGTTATCCGCCGCGCCTTCGGCCAAAGCGGCTAGAGGCGGTTTTGGTAACAAATCGTCACCGAATAGCGGACTCATGGTGGCTTCAAATAGGGGCAAGTCCACTGCATGTTCGCCTCTTCGAACCGACATTTTTTGGCATATCCGTTGCGCCGCTAGCAGATCGGCCGCAGGTACCTTCCACAGTTGGTTAAGACTATTTTTATTAATTTTCAATTCCTGGAGCAATGCATGACACACCTCTTCTGCTGCAGCGGGGGAGATCACTTGATCCGGTGTTCCGCTCTGAATGATTGCGCGTCGAAACAATCCATCTCTTAAAGGAGACGTGATGAGACAAGCAAGGGCAATGGCGCCGGCAGATTCACCGAATACAGTGACATTGTCTGGATCGCCGCCAAATGCTTCAATGTTGTTCTGGATCCACTTCAGGCTGCATAGAATGTCCCTTAATCCAAGATTGGTGTCCGCATCGAGTTGATTGTCTAACACCGGCCAATGGACAAATCCGAAGGCGCCCAAGCGGTAGTTTAGGGTCACTACGATGACCTGCTCATTCTGAGCCAGCACATCACCATGGTACATGGCCATACTACCTGCGCCACTCAAAAAGGATCCGCCATGTAGCCAGACCAACACTGGTCTCGCGGCATTAGATTCCGTTAGTTTAGCTGGCGTCCACACATTGAGATAAAGACAGTCCTCACTCGTTTCTCCCACGGGTGAGAAAGTATTGCTCACTTGCATCGCTGCTTTTTGGAATTGGGTGGCTTCGAGCGGTCGTTGCCAGGTGGTGGGTTGGGGGGCGCGAAAACGAAGGTTGCCCACAGGGGGTGCCGCGAAGGGAATGCCCTTGTATACTTCACCTTGTGCTGTTTCGAGACCGATAATGGGTCCGCTAGGGGTGAGGCGAGTCTCTGTCTTCATCGCATGGAATCCCGGTTAAAATTTGAAGACTAACTGTCTGTGACTAGTCTAACGCATCATACTATTTGAGAAAATCACTTGTAATCTGTGCAGTATAGAGTCTAAATCTGTTCTGATTTGCTTGTGGCGCTGGAATCGGTGAATATTCAATCTGCTTCAAGCGCATCGTATAGTGTTATCGCTCTAATCATAGAGGTTCAATTTTTCTGATACCTGCCATGTGCACCCTGCACCTTTTTAAATTAATTGGCTGAGGGAGTGGCGAGATTAAACTAGCAATCTAAGAGCTTGGCATAGTGTGTGACACAAATTGTACTGAGCCCAGACTTTTTAAAGAATCAATCTACCGGCTTTGGAGATCGATTCAATCAGGGCATGGCCGGATCTGGCTCTGTATCGAACTTAAACTCAGGATACATGGAGAATGAGTGGACAACTCTAAACTCAGTAAACGCATTAAACCTTTATTAGAACAGCAACTCTATCATGAATATCATGCGGAGGAGTTAACATTTAGCTCTACTGCCGATCTGGAAGACCTTCATGAAATCCTAGGTCAGGAAAGGGCAAAAGAGGCAATTGAATTTGCCGTCAACATGCGACGAGAAGGATACAACCTTTTTGTCATGGGGACTCAAGGCTCGGGAAGACGGGCATTAATTAATCACGTGCTGGAGTCAAAAGCTTCGACCACCGATGCACCTAAAGATCTCTGCTATGTGAATAATTTTGTTTCGTCTCATAAACCCACAGCACTATCTTTACCTGCTGGTTACGGGCGACTGTTTGCTGCCAACATGCAGCAATTAGTAAGGGACATTGTGGATACCCTTCCTGCGGTATTCGCCGGCACAGAGTACATGATGCGTCTGAATGAGGTCCTTCAAGAGGGTCGGGAACGAGAGGAAAATGCTTTTTCTGATTTAAGTAGTCAGGCTAAAGCACAGAATATTGTTCTGATGCGAACCAACGAAGGCGTCTCTCTTCTTCCCAGTAAAGATGGCCAGGTATTGAGTGCCAAAGAGTTCGCCAATTTATCAGAGCAAGAACAAGAAATTTTTGAAAATAATCTTGAACCCATTCAACGAGCGCTCGACGAGTTAATGCAGCGTCAACCTCTATGGGAGAAAGAGTTGCACGATAAGGTGCGTGCGCTAGATAGGTTGGTGGTGGCGTTTGTTATCCATGAGCATTTCGCCAAGTTGGAACTAGAATATCGTGAATTTATGTCGATTATCGACTACTTAAAGCAAGTACGAGAAGACATCATTGATAATATAGAAATATTCAAACATGACTCGGAAAAAAATTATGGTCAGAAGAGTGAACACGTACTGGCCCGATACGAAGTTAATGTATTAGTGGATAATAGTGAAATAAAAGGTGCGCCCGTCATTTATGAAGAGCATCCTTTACTGACTAGATTGATGGGTAGCTTAGAATTTCGTTCGGAAGGGGGCAACTGGACAACTGATTATCGAATGTTACGCGCAGGATCATTGCATCGAGCGAATGGCGGTTATCTGATAATCGATGCAGAACGTATTCTCACGCATACGATGTCTTGGGAAGGATTAAAACGCACATTGCGTTCGGGTGAAATCAGTATTGCATCCTTATCCGATGCACTGGGCTCCTCTCGTACGCCCACCCTAGAGCCGGAATGTATTGCATTAAATGTAAAGGTTATCTTAGTGGGTAGTCGACGAACCTACCAAGTACTGAATAGTATGGATCCAGATTTCGCTAAGCAATTTAGGGTTGTTGCAGATCTGGAAGATGAAATCGAGAGAACAACAAGCAACAACCAACTTTATGCGCAGATGCTTGCTACGGTGGCCCGTCGCGAGCAGTTGCGTCCATTTTCCTGCCAAGCCATTGCACGCTTAATCGAATTTAGTTCAAGGGTGGCCGGTCACCAGAATAGAATGAGCTTACATATGGGAGCCATTGCAAATCTGATGTACGAATCGAACTATGTGGCCGGACGTGATCAAAATGAACGAGTGGATTTGATTCATGTGGACGCGGCATTGGCAGCGGACAAAAAACGTAATAGTCGCATAGAACAGCGAATGCGTGAGTCCATTTTCAATGAAACTGTCTATATAGATACCTCTGGATCAGAAATCGGACAAGTAAACGGCTTAGCAGTGAGACATGGTTTGGACGCACCATTTGGTATGCCTGCGCGCATCACGGCGACCGTGCGACCAGGGAAAGGTGAGTTTATCGACATTGAGCGGGAAGTGGAACTAAGCGGATCCTTTCACGCGAAAGGGATCTTGATCTTAAATGCATATTTGGCGTCTCGTTACACCAGCCAGTTTCCACTCTCGCTGGATGCGAGTTTAGTATTTGAACAATCTTACGGCCCGGTAGATGGGGACAGCGCTACTATAGCAGAGTGTTGCGCGTTGCTTTCTAGTATTGCCCGTGAACCTATCAAGCAATCCTATGCGGTCACCGGATCAATGGATCAGTTTGGTCGTGTGCAGGCGATTGGTGGTGCCAATGAAAAAATAGAGGGATTTTTTCAAATCGTGAAACAGCGAGGATTTATCGAGCCTGCGGCGGTCATCATACCGAGAACGAATGTGCAACATCTGATGTTAGACGAAGAGGTACGACAAGCGATACGAGATAAAAAGTTTGCAGTCTATGCGGTGAGTCACGTGGATGAAGCGTTTAGTCTGTTAACTGGTCGAGAGGTGGGTGAAAGTGATAAGACAGGTAGGTTTATGCCAGGCACTTTAAATGCTTTAATACAAGCTAAATTGGAACAACTGGCGAAACAGCGCTTTCAACATTTAACATAAAACCTATCAATTAGGTTTTATGTGTGCCATTTCACTTCGCTTTGATTATAAAATGTTCAATTATCAGTTTTATCAGTTAAAGCGTTAAAGTTTTTAAATTGGACTGCGATAACTTGGGTACTGTTCAGATTAGTTTTTGTGGCGGTCCCATCATTTCAGTTCTTGGGGGGAACAGGGGGCCGCTACAATCTTCGCAAAATTCTCTTTTTGTTACTCAACGTTTTATATATGATTGGTATGACCTGTATTAGGTTGATACTTCTTGCCGCTTTGAACCTGTCTATATGGATAACAACAGTATCTGGATTTTATTTGCCGCGATTCTATTAGCAGCCTTAGTGGGACCTTTTTTAGGGGTGTTACCGAAAGGCCGTGAGAAAAGAGTGATGCAGCTGCGCGCGCGCGCCATTGAGTCGGGATTGGATGTGCAGTTTGTTCGTGAAAAAGACGACCAAGGTCGGACCAAACTAAAGTATGTTCCTGGTAGCCGCATTCCCTGGGCAGAGTATCGATTAACCTTACCTGAAAGCGCAGCGCAGGAGTGGCATTATCAAGCAAGGCAGCAATCAGATAATCAACAAGAATTAGATTGGCAGTTGTATCCAGAACTCGTCGAATTACCCGAAGGGGTAAAAAATGGTTTAGTTCGGTGTCGTCAAAGTTGGCCAGCAACATTGCCGCACT
The DNA here is from genome assembly GCA_041940025.1 of Thiotrichaceae bacterium. GTDB lineage: Bacteria > Pseudomonadota > Gammaproteobacteria > UBA5859 > UBA5859 > UBA5859. The sequence goes on from JBGTSY010000002.1 coordinate 93,430, forward strand.
TTTCAGTCAAGCGCCAAGGGCGTTCATTGTGGGTGACATGGGATGAAGAGGGTGGGCTTGCGGAGGTGGATCTCATCGTTGAATTGCTTCATGAGATTGCTAAAAGTGAACTGGGCACACCATGAATAGGATATGCCAAAGATGCAGTCGTTTTATTGGTATGATCTAGAAACTTTTGGTCTCGATCCGAAACGTGATCGGATTGCGCAGTTCGCCGGTCAACGAACTGATCTGGATTTGCATCCACTCGGTGATCCGGAGGTGCACTTTGTGAAATTGGCAGGGGATTATTTACCGGATCCCAAGGCTTGTATGGTCACTGGAATAGGGCCTCGTGAAGTGAACCAAAATGGACGACGTGAGACCGACTCTTTGGCACGAATCGAATCTCTATTTTCTCAAGCAGAAACCTGTGTCGTCGGGTATAACAATATTCGTTTTGACGATGAGTTTATTCGCTTTGGTTTTTATCGGGATCTAAGAGATCCCTATGCCCGTGAGTGGCGAAACGGGAATTCCCGTTGGGATCTTCTAGATGTGGTGCGTCTGGCCTATGCACTGAGACCGGCAGGAATAGAGTGGCCAACCCATGAGAACGGAATGGTCAGCTTTAAGCTTGAACATTTAACTGAGGTCAATCATTTATCTCACGAGATGGCGCACGATGCGCTCTCCGATGTTCAGGCAACTATAGCGGTTGCACAGTTAGTACAAAAAGTGCAGCCGAGACTCTTTCGATTTGCCTATCAACACAGATCTAAAAGAGTATTACAGCAATTACTGGATCAGCAGATGGGGCAACCTTTAGTACACATTTCTGGACGCTATTCCGCTCTTCGAGGTTGCATGGCATTGATCGCACCACTGTGTGTGCATCCTCACAATCCTAACGCCATTATCGTTTTTGATTTAGCATATGATAGCTCTGATCCCTTGAACTATTCACAGGAAGAGATCGCCGAACGTATATTTACATCCGCCAGTGAGTTGCCTGAAGCGATGGAACGTTTACCCATAAAAGCAGTGCATTTAAATCGAGCACCAATTCTGGCACCAGTGACAGTTCTCGATCCAGCATCTATTAAACGTTGGAATTTGAATTTAGAGCAAGCGCAAAGTCGATATATTTCTGTTAAAAAAAACAAATTATTTTTGCAGCGAGTGCAACAGGTATTTGAGGAAAGTGACTTCGAACCTGAAATGGATCCAGAGACCATGCTTTATTCTGGTGATTTTTTTTCTGATCAGGATAAAAAATTAATGGCGGCTGTTCATCGTTGTGATGCTGACAAGTTAAGTCGTCACCCATTTCCATTTCTAGACAAGAGACTTGAAGAGTTATTCTTTCGCTGGCGAGCGCGCAATTATCCTCATAGTTTATCAGCTGAGGAGAAACGACGTTGGCAATCGTTCAAACAAGCGCGATTAATAGATGGCGAAGAGAATAGACCGCCTTTGAATGAGTATATTCATCATTTGCAGTTGCTGATGACAGAAAATGAGGCGCATACAAATAAAGTGTTGAACGATTTACTGGTGTATGCCCAACAGATAGGTTCTGATCTTGGGCACGATTCGACACCATATGCCAATTCGAGCGAATAGTTCCCTCTTGTAGTGTATTCGTTAGGGTATAAAAAGCAGATACATGAAACAATGCAAGTAAAACAATACAAGGTTGAGATGAGGGTCACTTCATTCCTATCTTTATATACCTCAATCGTAATCGCCGCAGGGTATTACCGGGGAATTGAATTGATAATGTCCTAAAAGGACTCATTTTAATACTGGGGGTCGGGATCTCAATTTTATTATTATTTTGTTGCTTTTATGGTAGACGCATGGGGATGATATGCGCTAAATGTGGGTGATTCTATTTGAGAAGCTCTTTACAAAATCACCTATGAAAACCCACCGCCCATGGTACACTTTGCACTATGCTTGAGTATCCAAACATAGATCCGGTTGCCGTACAATTGGGGCCGATTGCCGTCCATTGGTATGGACTGATGTATTTGATTGGGTTTGCTGCCGCGTACTATTTGGGTCGGCTTCGGGCCCGCAGATCAGATAATCCCTTTGATAATGAGTTCGTGGATGACATGATTTTTTACGGCGTGCTCAGTGTCATCTTGGGTGGTCGTATCGGTTATATATTATTTTATAACTTTTCCAGCTACCTGGCCGATCCGCTTGCTGTTTTAAAGGTGTGGCAAGGCGGCATGTCCTTTCACGGCGGTCTTCTTGGTACGGCCTTTGCCATGTGGTTTTTGGCGCGTAAATATAAAGTCAATATTTTTCAGATATCCGATTTCGTTTCTCCCTTAGTGATAATTGGGATATTCGCTGGGCGCATTGGTAATTTTATTAATGGTGAGCTTTGGGGACGCCAAACAGACGTCTCTTGGGGGATGGTTTTCCCAGGGGCAGGCCCTCATGCAAGACACCCCTCCCAGTTGTACGAGGCGGCTTTGGAAGGTGTCCTTTTATTCCTTATTGTCTGGCTCTATTCTAATAGGCCTCGGCCGATGATGGCGGTTACAGGTCTGTTTTTAGCCGGATACGGAGTGGCTCGCACGACGGTTGAATTTTTTCGTGAACCAGATGGTCATATTGGTTTTGTTGCCTTTGAATGGCTGACTATGGGGCATCTTTTGAGTATGCCCATGATTTTGCTTGGACTACTCTTGTTGATATTGGCTTATCGACAATCTCAACCAGAATAAACAGATGATGTTGGGAATCTATAACTTATGCAGCAATACTTAGATCTCTTAAGACGAGTACAATCTGAAGGCGTGTTTCGTGAGGATCGTACAGGAACCGGTACACTGAGTCTGTTTGGGCATCAGATGCGGTTTGATTTAAGCCAAGGCTTCCCCTTGGTGACGACTAAAAAACTCCATTTAAAATCCATTATTCATGAGTTGTTGTGGTTCCTGTCTGGCGAGAGCAATATTGCTTATTTAAAGGAAAATGGAGTCACAATCTGGAATGAATGGGCAGATAGCACGGGTGATTTAGGGCCAGTATATGGTGTGCAGTGGCGATCTTGGCCCGCTGCGGACGGGAGAACAATAGATCAGATCAGCCAGATTGTGGAGCAGATCCAGAGCAATCCAGATTCAAGAAGGCTAATTGTGTCCGCATGGAATGTCGGCCAAATTGAGTCAATGGCGTTGCCACCCTGCCACTGTCTATTTCAGTTCTATGTCGCTCAAGGCAGACTCTCCTGTCAACTGTATCAAAGAAGTGCAGATCTGTTTCTCGGTGTTCCCTTCAACATCGCATCTTATGCATTGCTCACTAGGATGATGGCGCAAGTCACCAATCTATTACCTGGTGAATTTATTCATACTTTGGGAGATGCTCATCTGTACGTGAATCATTTGGCACAGGTCGAAGAGCAGCTCTCAAGGCGGCCGGGAAAGCTGCCAAGCTTACACCTTAATCCAGAAATCACTGATCTGTTCGCATTTCGTTACGAAGACATCGAGATCGAAGACTATCAACCTGCGCCACATATTCCTGCGCCTGTAGCGGTCTAGGGGTTGTCATGCGATCGTTAATTGTGGCGATGGCGTCGAATCGTCTAATCGGCCGGGGCAATGGTCTGCCGTGGCACCTGCCCGCAGATTTGGCTTTTTTTAAACGCACGACCATGGGTAAGGCCATTATTATGGGTAGGAGAACCCATGAGTCTATTGGACGATGTCTACCCGGTCGATTGAATATAGTGGTTAGCCGACAACCAGATTATCAGGGATGTGATGGTTCTATTGTCACACACTCATTATCTGAGGCGTTGAAGCTGGGAGAGGCCGAGAAGAGCGAGGCCATGATCATCGGGGGTGTACAGATCTACCAACAGGCTCTCCCTTGGGTGAATCGAATATATGTGACTCATATAGAGGCTTCTCCGGTTGGTGATGCCTATTTTCCTCACATCGATTGGCGCGAGTGGTTAGCGGAGGAGCTGGGGAGTCAAGCTGCTGACGAATCCCATGAATTTCGTTGTCGATTCATGATGTACCAAAGACAGAATGGTTGACTTGACTTCCTGTAGTGTGGGCGGCAGAATCTCGCCTCTTTATATTTGGCTATGTAGCTCAGCTGGTTAGAGCACAGCATTCATAATGCTGATGTCGGTGGTTCAAGTCCACCCATAGCCACCAAATTGACTATTAGGCGAGTTCCAATTCGCTAAGAGCTTTTCGTAGGTCTTTTGGATCGGTCTCTTTTAGCAGATCCAACAGCCAAGTGATCATGATTTCAGTTTTACCTAGTTTTTTAGCCAAAACAGAGTAACTTAGACCTCTGTCGCGAATGGTTTGGTAAAGTAACAATTTCTGTGCAATTGGCGTGGGTAGAAAAATAATTCTCTGTCCTGACGTTCGAGGTGAAGGTTTGGGAATATCCAGCTGTTTTGTGATGTACAGGTTCAGCGTGGAGATTAATGCTGTCGATGCTTTTTGCATGACCCCGTGAACCGAAGTGCAGTTAATTTCAAGTTCCGGCAGATCTGGAAAACGAACTGAGAATTCTCCTTGCTTTTTGCTATCGATCTCGCACGGAAATAAATAGTCCAATGGTCCCCCCCCTCGAATTCTGGATATTTAAGTGAGCAATTTTATTATTTAGATTTCTATCGGCATGGCAGATAAGGACTAAAGTAATTTGTAGTCTTATCCGTACTGAGTCAGTCTGATTAGGTTCTACATTGATGTTTAGATATCTTTATACTTGTAAAATAGTTAATTTTAGTTTCAACTCTGCACGTGTTTCAGTATAGAGCTGAAACGCAAAATTAATGAATCAAGTGGTCTTATCAGATAAAAATTGGCCAGACGATCGGACAGCAGAAGTAGCCACTGACGCCAACGGAGTTTTAAGGAAACGGATGGATAATTAACCCTGTTTGAGTAGCTCAAGCGCTTCTTTTGCAGTTTGAATGCGATGTTTGGTCTCCGCCTCCAGCAATCCAGTGATGACGCGAGACGCATTGGAACCAACCAGTTCAACTAGAAAGTTAGGTGGTATGGTCTGTTTAGAGGCAGCAAAAAGCACTTTTTCTCGAGGGTTGCGGCCGCGGTTCCATCGTTTCGAAGTAATCATTTCGTATAGCATCACACCCACTTGATAGAGATCGCTGCGTCCGTCCCATACCTCACCTTTGGCCTGTTCTGGGGAAATATACGAGGGCTTTCCAAACCACTGATAGCTCTTTTCATCTGCCTCTTGTTGCGTATGGGCGCACCCGAAATCCACTAAATGTACGTGGTTGTCTCGATCTAAGATGATATTTTCTGCGCTGATATCTCCATGATAAATCGGGTTAGGTCGTGAGTGTAAATAATGAAGCTGCTCGAGGATCTCGATACCGCAACCAATAGACATAGTTAAAAGTTGTTGTGGATTGGTGCCCCCTTGTTGTTGCCACAATTTGAGTAGAGGCGACCCGTGGAAAAATTCATAGGCATAGTATGCTTTACCTTTCACTACCCCGCGAGAGAGATAGCGGGGTAAACCGGGGTGGAAAAGAGTCTGAACAATTCTAGCTTCAATTTCAAATTGGTGATTCACGCCCTTGTGGTGACGCCATTTGTCGCGGATGCGCTTGATGGCCAGATCAGGACCGCTCCCTGTTAAGGGTTCGGCTCTGTATACCTCACATATTCCTCCCTCAGCTACTGCTATGAAACGATATTTACCCAGAGACTTGGGTTGTAGGATGGATTCCGGATTAGATGAGATGACTGATGCCATAAGAACTGCAAAAATAATGTGTATATAAGTATCTTTACTATATTAACAATAGCTGATATTTAAAAGGTTAGATTGATTAAAAATAAAATTAAACGACGATAGGTGGTCAGGTTCAATAAAAAACACTGCTTTTACGGGGAATGCTAATCGGAATCCTAAGGGGCATAGAAAGGTTCATAAATTGTTTTCTGTTATTCTGCCACTTAGCTACATCATTCTAATTAGGATTGATAAGATTAATTGTATTTTATATGGAGTATCTTACGTATATTAGATATTTAATCCATATTACCAAATTATTTGAACAATCATTGCCATTTAATATCGAGTTAATTTGATTCAATGGTCGTGTGAATGTTTATATATATAAAATGTTTAAATAGATTTTTGACAAGCTTTTAGGCTTGGTACTACAACGCACGCCCTGTTTTATTAGGCATTAAAAACAATGCCTTACATTTTTTAATGCTCTCTGATTCGTGATTTCGAGTGACTCTCTATTAATGATTTTTATCCTGGTATGGCTAGCAATTTAGATTTGAAAGCGATAACTAAACAGTGGGTTTAGTCAATTAGCTAAAGTAAATACGATATATTTATTGAAATTGTTAATTTGATATCGTAGTATCAGCTGAGTTCGCTGTTGCACTGGTTCTGAAATAAATGGTGCAGTTATCCAAATTGGCTGCAATAGAGAACGAATAACTTAGCGATGTGAAAACTTTCGAACACGAGGGGTGCTCAAGTGAAAATGAAAAATTTTAAACAACAAAAAGGCCAGGGATTTACCGAATATCTCGTCTTGGTGGGATTAATCGCCGTGGTGAGTATAGCGGGTGTTCGCATGTACGGTAGTACAGTGGTTGGACAAATGGGTGGTATGGCGCAGGAATTGGCTGGTACGGCAAATACCGGTAAAACATCAGCACAAGCCTATGCTGACGCCGTGGCCAGTGCAGAAACATTGGCAACCAGCATGGTTGATTACGATGATCAAGATTCTAGAGTAATTGATCCCTAATCTTTGGATTTAAATAGGTTACCGAAGCCGTACTCATACGGAAACAGCGTCGTTGAGTACGGTATAGGTTTTCCAATCATGGCTTGAATGTATAGAAAGCAGCTAGTCATTTATCTATAGATAATAATGAAATTATAAATATTCGTGCAGAACGAATGAAGAGATGTCAATGGCAGTCTACAAGCTTAATTATGGCGCTAACAGATATCCTAAATATTTAATCTAAACTAATTTTTTTAATTTGGGGAGATGCGTATGGCGGAGGCGATACAAATGGCACAGCCAGCGCATAGGGAAAGTGGGCAAGCGTTGATAGCGCTGTTGGCTACATCAGTTATTCTAATCGTTTCTTTAGTGGCCATGTTCAATGTCGGTCGTCATTCTACAGAAAAGACTGTATTGGTAAACGCTGCGGATGCGGTGGCTTTTAGTGGTGCGTCACTTTACGCGCGCAGTTTAAATTTCAATGCCTATACCAATCGTGCCATGATCGCTACGAATATTGGCATGGCTCATGCCATTAGCTATATGTCCTGGATACGCTATTTGAATGATGTGCAGCGCGCCATTGATGCCGGTGAGACCCTACCCCCTGAATTCACGCCACTGTTAGCAACGATGAATTTACCAGACGTGTTGGCGGAGGCAGAAGTCCATATGAAAGCGCTCTCATCATGGTCAGGATTTTTACAGGAGGTATACCAGGTGTCTCAAAGTGGACTCTTTCAAGTACCGACAAATCCGACTCTTGCATCATCGGTAGAAGCCGCCATGGAGCGCGTGGCTTGTCGCCACGAACCAAACTTTTATCCTGATTATTACACTGATTTACTCTGTGCACGTTCTATCGCAAGCGCTAAGCTAAAGGTCAATCACACTGAAACTCTGAATCGAATGCTGAGTTACACCGCATCCTTAGGTGAAACGCAAGCATACAACAAATTGGTACAGGCAGATTGGGCGACACAAGCGGCAGCGCTGGATCAATTCAGCCAAATGATGACGCCTAGTGGCGCAGTTGGGAACAATTTGGATAACGCTCGAATGTATAATTTGGTATTAGATACGCTTAGCGTTGTCGGTGGGACAAACTGGATCTTTAACCGCACCTGGAACAGTAGCGGTTTTAATAAAAATGGGACCGCAGTGTTCACTGCAGATCTCGGTACCATCACTTCTTCGGACACGATTGACAGCGGCGGTCCCTCGTTGGCTACCGGTATCGTGTCTAGTGAGGAATACTTAGGGATTTCTTTTCCGCCTTGGGTAGCGAATCCAATTACTGGTGATTTGTTACCACTATCCATACATGCAGGATATAGCGGAATTCAAAATTATCGCCATTTGCCAGATGCTGATGATACTACCGGCCCCGAAAATGATTCGTTAACCATTACCGCGTTTGTCAGTATTGAGCTAGAAGACAGACCAATGACTTTTCGTCCATATATAGATGATCCAATTTTACCTGATGGTAGTGCTGTGCTCACTGCCGTGGCCCAAGCACAGGTTTTTTATCAACGGCCCACTTTAACAGATGGCATTGGCTTTGCCCCTTTGAATAATGCTACTGTTGAGTACGCTAACCTGTATAACCCGTTCTGGCATGCGAAATTAGTCAACTAGTGCAATGAAAGAAAACGCGTCACAAAACGGTCAAGCGATGACGGAGTTATTAGTCTCTCTTTGGTTTTTAATTCCGCTCTTTTTATTGATGCCATTGATGGGGAAGTATCTGGATATGCAACACACAATGAACAATGCCGCCAGATATGCAGCCTGGGAATATGTCGCACAACAACAACTGTGGGAAGAGTTTCCATCTCAAGCTGATGCGCGAGATAACAATACACCGAGCCGTTCCGAAAGTGTTATTTTAGCGAATCAAATCCGAGAACGATTTTTCTTTCATCCTTTAAATGGCATTACTGAACATGATAATAGTGTTCATAATGAAATCTGGCGTGACAATTCTGGAGCGACGCTACTGAGTTATGAATCTGGAGAGCCAGTCAGTCCTACCATTGATATCGAACGTAGTTTGCCAAATAGGGATGAAATTTCTATTTTTGATACTCTATTAAGGTGGGACATCGAGTCAAAGAATTTATTATGGGCGACAGTCAATATGCCCGTAAACCCCTTTCCCATGCCCATGCAAGACCTATTTGATAATCCTAGGGCGCCCATGCGTGCCACATCCGCACTCATTGCGGATTCTCTTGTCCCTCGAAATGAGGAAGAGTTCTCTGAGCGAGTGAGAGCGCTACAGGAAGTCACGCCAACATTATTCAGTTTTTCTATCGCACCACAAGATTTGCGGGAGATGGTCACTAAAGTAGAGAAAGAGTTAGATCCTGTTACCGGCACACCAGGACTAGGATTAGGCGCGACATATCCGGTGGAAGAGTCTGAGGAAGCGGTTTTATCTGATTGGAAATTTGTTCCAGATGAACAGTCGCAAATATTGCCTCCGGAAAGGCAGGTGCCTTGATGGTTAATATTATAATTGATAAAAAAAATGGTTTAGTTTTTTTCATATCTCTTTGTGTATTGTTGCTGTTTGCTTTAGCAGCGGCACCTATAGAGGCGGCGAGTCGAGATCCTCTTAACACTCGAATACCTAAAGCAACAATACCCGATGGTGCACAAGCACAATGGATAGCGGAAAAAATGGCGCTCAATGGCTTGGCAATGAGCGTCAGACACTTTCGGTATGCAGGTGAGGTTGAGCAGGTTCGCTCTTTTTACGCTGACTCTTGGGGGAGATTGGGATGTCCCGTACTGACCGAACTCAATCAACCGCCGGGATACATGCTTGGTTGTGAAACCAATGGTTTTTACCTGTCTGTTCGCTTAGTTGAGACGGATCGCGGCGTTGAAGGCGTGGTGACGGTGAGCGAATTGCCTACTAGTGCGACAGTTAATAGAAAGACGAAATTTCCAAAACTGAACACCACGCAAGTGATCCAAAAGGTTGAATCCAAAGATATAAATAATGTAGCTGAAACTTTGTTGCTAACCAGTCCCGATTCCTTAGAAACAAACATGAACTATGTGGATGAACAGTTGATTCAAATGGGATGGATAGCGGAGGATATAGCAGAGTCTGTCAACTACACTGATTCTTCAGTCACAAGAATATACAAAAGAAGAAATCAAATCATACAGATAGTTTACACCCCCAAAGATGTCAACCTGGGTGGTACTGAGATGTGGGTGAATTGGGTAAAGTGATCTGAGATATGACTAGAAAACATCTGAACAAGACAAATCAAAAAGGTAATGTATTGACCGAATTTATGGTGATAGCTGTTTTTATGGTATTGGCTATTTGGCTGGCTGTTCCCGAGTTGGCAGAGGCAATTGCGGATAGAGAAGACTCTTACACAAGAGCGATATCCATTCCGCTTTAGAGAAGTAAAGAGAGACAATAAAAATTATGAATCCAACTAGAATTACATTGCTTTTATTGGCGGGCGCAATCTTGAGCGGATTGGTTGGCTGGTATTTAACTCAAAACTATATCAAGCAGACCGTTGAACAGGAAAAGGCTGCGTTGACTCGTGGTCAGGAACTGGTGGAAATTGTAGTGGCCATTCGTGCCTTGAAACCAGGGGATATAATCGATCTGCAAAATGTGTCTAAACGAAAAATGCCGGTTAATTTTATTCCAACCGGTGCTGTTACCGTGGCACAATTTAATGAAATTCAAAATAGTCGATTAATTTTTCCAGTGGGGTCTGGAGATCCCATACTTAAAAAATATGTCTCACACAGTACCTCTAATACCTTTTCTAACCTTCTTGAACCAGGTCAACGTGCCCTAACAATTCCAGTAGATACTTTAGATTCTATCTCTGGATTTCTGTCACCTGGAGACTATGTGGATTTTCTTGTGACTGTGAAAGACAACGGAATTTCTAGAACTGTACCCTTATTGAGTGATGTGCGGATTTTAGCAACCGGTAAGAAGTTAGGATCAGATCAAGTCAATTTACAACGGGTAATCGATCAAAATTCACGCGTGCCGGCTGGGAGAGCTTTTCGTGAGATAACCGTGGCCGTCAGTCCCCGAGATGCTTCAAGATTGATCCATGCGCAATCGGTGGGCACCCTCACCCTGACGATGCGATCAGGGGAAGATCGGGATACTAAATTTAGTGATTCCATCACGATTGATAACCTGGTGGAGTACAAACTAGCTCGTCCAGAATCATCCGTGCAAGAGGACCCCTCTTTCGCTTTTGAAATTATAGAGCGAGGAGAGTAATGATGAAAATTGGTTCTACATTGAAATCTGTATTGCTCACTGTTTTGTTAGTATTTCCTCATCTAGTAGGTGCGCTAGATTCTGCTCCTAGTGTGACCAAAGTAATTCGGGTGGAATTAGGTCAGACAGAAGTTCTGACCTTTAAAGGTGTGACTCAGGTGTCCATTGCGGATCCTGATATTGCCAATGTACGTGCTTCTGCACCAAATGAAATTCTCATTACTGGATTGAAATCAGGTTACACCGATTTGCGAATATGGGCGGGAACTCAATCTGAAGTTCAATATTTGCTACGCGTAGAAGAGTCTTGGATGCGATTATTTGATTTGGCCAGCACTGTAGTGGCTTCTGTAGAGGGCGTTTCGGTGAGGCAAAAAGGCGGTGTGGTATTCATCGAAGGTCGCGCCCTTCATTCAAGAGACCTTCAGTTGATTAATGATTTAAAGAAAAAGTTTGAATCAGAAATAAAGAATGGTTTCTTGGTAGTCAATGTGATTGATCCGCCATTGGATATGCGCGCGATGGTGATGATGGATGTGAAGTTAGTTGAAATCAGACGCAGTGATCTAAAGGATGTGGGCATTCTTTGGAATGATATTGAGCCAGGACCTTTCTTTAGTGTTTTAGGTGAATTCCATGGCGCTGGAAATTTTGACAAGATTGGCTCCTTCTTTGGCTTCGGGGGAGGCAATGCCGCTTCTCTGGCAAATCGAGGGGCTTTAACTACTGTTAATTCTGATCTTCGTTTATTAGTGAATAAAGGCGCGGCTCGTATATTAGCGCAACCTAAGTTAGTGACTAGGAGTGGCTCTGCCGCCGAGTTTTTAGCGGGGGGAGAAGTGCCCATTCCGGTCACTGACTTACGGGGAGGGATAAGGGTTCAGTTTAAGAAGGTTGGAGTCATTTTAAAAATGGAACCAATAGCTGATCCGGACGGATATATCTTGACTAAAGTAGATGTTGAGGTCAGTACGTTGGATCCGTCCATCGAAGTGTTAGGTATTCCTGGATTTTTATCTAGACAAACAAATTCTGAAATGAATGTGCGTTCCGGTCAAACCATGGTGTTGTCAGGATTATTAAATGCAGAGGACAGTAAATCAGTAGATAAGTTTCCAGTACTGGGCTCGGTGCCTATTATCGGCGAGTTATTTAAATCGCGGGAATTTTCACAGAGAAAATCAGAGTTGGCGGTTTTTGTGACCCCCTATTTGATCGATCCGGAAGATGACCGTGCACAGGCAAATTTACAGAAGGCTAAAGAAATTGAAAATGATTATCCGAATATGGAATTTTCAATTTTCGATTAATCGTATTGAATTATTATGTTTATTTTCGACATCGTAGATGCACAAGATAATAGAACTCGATACCAGTTGGATATGGGCACCTATTCACTGGGGAAAGCGGATAAGTGCGACGTCTTACTTAATGATCCCTATGCATCGAAAAAACATGCATTACTACACGTAGATGAAGATACGGTCTTTCTTGAAGATCTGAAAAGCACAAATGGCACTTGGGTCAATAACCATAAAATTGATCGCCGAACAGCCATCTACCTAGATGATCACATCAAACTGGGTGGTTTGAGACTCATAGTGGTTGAGATGGTTAAACCGAAATCTACAGAGTTTCATACGCCCGTATTTAACGATGAAATAGAGACAGCGCCGGAAGAGCGCCATGGCGAATCCCAAGAATTAATAGAACTCAAGCGTCACATCCACGGTTTGATCTTGGAATATTTAGATCGTAGGCGAGCAAATCTGCATGGAATGTCCGCCGATGAACTTAGGATCGAAGCGGAGAATGCCACTACTGATGTTATTCAGAAACATATTAAACGCATTCCTCCGGAAATTACTGAGTCACAATTGATTAAAGAAGTTGTCGCTGAAACTGTTGGGCTGGGCGCACTAGAGCCATTGCTGGCAGATCCAGATGTAAGCGAAATCATGGTTAACGGATCCGATAGGATTTACGTGGAAAGAAATGGACTAATCAAACTCACTTCCCATCGATTTAGTAGTGACCAATCTTTACTGGGTGTGATTGATAGGATTGTGGCGCCTATCGGGCGACGCATTGATGAAAGTTCACCGATGGTGGACGCTAGATTAGCCGATGGCTCGCGAATCAATGCCATCATTCCACCTTTATGTTTGACAGGACCCACGCTCACTATTCGAAAGTTTACGGGCGTCGATTTGCATATGAAAGATCTGATTGCCAAGCATTCACTTTCTCCTAGTATGGCTAGTTTTCTGGAAACATGTGTACGATTAAAAAAGAACATTATCATCTCAGGTGGTACTGGCTCAGGTAAAACCACCACGCTTAATGTGTTATCTAGTTTTATTGGCCATCAAGAGCGTATTGTCACCATTGAAGATGCGGCAGAATTGAAACTACAACAGCCTCACGTAGTTTCTCTTGAGAGTCGGCCGGAGAATGCGGAAGGGAAAGGGTTAATTACTATCCGCAACTTGGTAGTCAATTCATTACGAATGCGTCCGGATCGCATCATTGTCGGTGAATGTCGTTCAGGGGAAGCCTTAGATATGTTACAGGCGATGAATACCGGTCATGACGGTTCAATGACGACGGGACACGCCAACTCCCCCCATGATTTTCTTGCGAGATTGGAAGTGATGGTGTTAATGGCCGGCATGGAATTACCCATAAAAGCGATCCGAGAGCAGATGTCGTCAGCGGTAGATATTATCGTGCAGCAAGATCGCCTCAGTGACGGTAGTAGGAAAATCACGCAAATATGTGAACTGGTAGCATTGGAAGGTGAAAACATTGCCCTACAGACCATTTTCGAGTTCAAGAGAACGGCTATTACAGAGAATGGTCAGGTAACGGGAGAATTTGTAGCGACAGGACATGTGCCGAAATTTTACGATGAAGCGATTGATGTCGGGGTAAAATTGAATCGAAGTCTTTTTTTTGACGGCAACAGCGAGGCAATGGAATCGATTAGCCGAGAAGTGTGGCATTCATGAGCGACTCCACATTATTCGTGATGATATTGTTGGTCTCTATATTTGGAGGGGCCTGTGCGTTTTTATTCATTGCGCGTTCTTTGTTAAACATTTTTACCCTTTATCGCGACAATTTTATTTCCTCTGTGGGACAGGGAATACGGGGCATGTTCCTGTTTTCTGAAGCGAGCGAACTTTTCACTGTAGTCTTTGCTTTAGCAATGGGAATCGGATTGCTGAGTTACTTTTTCGTGGGGATCTTGAGCACGGTGTTTATCGTGACTGTCATTTTAGTCTCACCATTAGTTATCTTTCCAGCGATGAGAAGACGTCGATCAGAAGAATTTGTCCATCAGATGCCGGATACGTTGGATTCCATTTCCTCTTCTTTAAAATCCGGTTTAAATATCATTCGGTCTTTTCAACAGATTGTCAAAAATTTTCCTAATCCGACCGCGCAAGAGTTCGCACAGGTGTTAGGTGAATATAGAGTGGGTCGGGATTTAAACGATTCGCTAGATGATATGGCATCAAGGATTGATCGACACGATGTTATTCTTTTTGTTTCCGCAGTAAAAATATCTCGAAGTGTGGGCGGAAATCTTGCCAATACTTTAGATACATTATCAGGTACTTTGCGTGAAAAAACACAAGTGGAAGGCAAAATCAGGGCGCTGACGGCGACCGGTAGAGCACAATCTTGGATAGGAGTTATATTACCGGTCGGTCTAGCTTACGCCTTTTATTTCTTTGAACCCGAAGCGATGAGTAAATTATTCACGACACCTCTAGGTCTGATGGTGCTCGGTCTGGTTGTGACCATGATGATTAGTTCGGTAGTATTGATTCGTCGCGTCGCGTCTATAAACGTATAAGCTTATGTCATTAGAATATTTGTTACCATTAACATTAATTACTATTAGCATCATCTGTGCTGCGGGCTTTTTAGGCGTAGTGGTGAACACCTCCTTAACCGGGCGAGAAGAGGAAAACTGGCGTGATCCGGCGCCATTTTTATTTTGGATTATTCGCCCGCTGGTTAGGGTCTATTCAGTTAGTATTCGCAAATTCATGTCTGATACTTACACGAAACGATTGCGCAATAGATTAAGTTCAGGCGGCGTTGAATACGCCATTCTTCCTGAAGAGTTTATTACCCTAAAGGTAGTTTATGTTGGATTAAGCTTTATCGGCGCGTTGGTCGCCTACTATTTTTATTCATTGGAAGGCTCGCATCTATTAGTCGTGACCTCTATTTTGATCGTCCTATCCTACTTTGTTCCAGATGTGTGGATTAGAGATAAGATCAGAGAACGAAAGCAAAAAGTAGAAAAAGAGTTCCCCTATTTTATGGAACTCCAGGTATTAACCATGCGCGCCGGTTTAAATTATTCAGCCTCACTTGCAGAATCGGTGGAAAGAATGCCGATTGGACCAGTTAAAGAAGAATTTAGCCGTTTAGTTCGAGAGGTGCGTGCGGGACGCCCCAGACGGGAAGCGCTTCTGGATTTAGCGGCTCGTATGGATGATGCAGGTGTCTCTAACTTTGTCTCGGCTGTCAATCAGGCGGAAGAGACCGGTGGAGAGATTTCTCAGGTATTGATAGCGCAAGCAAGCCAATGGCGGGATACGCGTTTTCGCGCCGCAGAAGAACGGGCGAATGAAGCGCCGGTAAAAATGATTATGCCGCTAATTTTGCTGCTACTACCTATTATGTTTATGTTAATTGGATTTTTAATGGCTGCCAAAATGGCAGATGGAGATCTTTTACCTGAAGCCCTATCCAGGCTGCTATAAGAATTATTATGTTATTAATTAAAAGAGCTCAGAATGAAATCGAATATGCGATTGAAATCAAAAATGCCCACAATTGGTGGGCTAGGCTAGTGGGGTTATTGGGGACAGGATCTTTAAATGATCAGCATGCTCTTTGGCTGAAACCCTGTGGTTCTATTCACACTATTGGTATGCGATATGCGATTGATGTTGTATTTTTGGATAGGGCCCATCAGGTTCGTAAAGTGGCATCAAACATCAGACCATTTAGCTTCTGTTTCGCACCGAGGAACACCCGCTCCGTGGTCGAATTAGCTGCTGGCACCATTGAGCGTTTGGATATTCGAATCGATGATCAATTGGTTCTAACATAATATTAAAAAATCTAGGGTATGGGGTGGAATATGAGCGCAGAACATGAGGACTTTAAGTCAGAATCTACACCGGTAGTTGAGCCGGAAAAAATTGACAACGCTCAACCTGGCCAAGTAACCAACGTCACGACCCTACCGTTATTAGATGATTCAGTGGCTGAAGCAGATACTAACCCTGCAGAAGATTGGGCAGAAGAACAGACTCAGGTGTTACGAGAGGAAGATGATGCGCACCTAAGTGAAGCTTGGTTGTTGATAGGTGACAATGCACCCGTAAAAATTGAGTCTTTTCCCTTTACTTTAGGTCGTGCAAAATCCTCTTCTCTCTCTCTGAATGGAAATGGGATATCTCGTCATCATGCGGATATTTTATATCAGGGTGGCCGATATTTAATTGTCGATCAGCAGAGTTTAAATGGGGTTGAAGTGAATGGCTATATCGTTTCCAGAGTGTTATTGGAAGATGGAGACCAAATAAAAATTGGCGATCAGACCATTCGCTTTACACACCGCCATCCACACTCCAATTTGCATCAACGGTCAACAGAAGGAAGACCTGTTACATTTTTGATAAAGGGCACGGCTATTTCTTTCGCCACAGTGGCTATTTTAGCTGTCGGTTATTTCGGATACCAAAGATTGGTGCTAGAACAGCGTGTTATTAAATTGCCATTCGATTCTGCATCACAAGTTAGCTCTGAATATACAGCACCGCAAACCGTGGACAAAAAAGGTGTGGTGAGCCGGGTCACTGGTTCCGAAGACTCTAGCACCGAGATGACACCTGAACCCTCTCGACCGACCACGAGCAAAATGATGTTCACCAATTCGCGAACAGTTGCAACCGACCCTGCAACCTCAACACCACCTAAGGAGTTAGATCGCACGATAGAGACCAAAGAGATCGCTTCAACCAAAGTTGATGTTGTGGATAAGAAACCCTCCGACATTTTATCCAAGCCTGCGGTCAAGCAAGCTAAAACGGAAAAAGCACAAACAGGAATTAATTCTTCGAGTTTAAATACTAAAAAGCAACCGAACCAAAATACGCAAACAACTCAATTCAGTACAGACACTTCTCGGGTTGCTCAAACGAGCGTGGTAGAAAGCTCAACTCAGAACAAAACAAAAGCTAATAAGCCATTTGCTCAACCGCTTGCGACTTCTGAACAACAAGCGGGAAGTGATTCCGATCCGGGTATGGTTGTGGCAAAGACTATGAATCAAGAGCCGATTACTACGATGGCTGTTGAGCGGGCGCGTACCACATTACAGCAATCTGTTGCGAACGGTGCGACACCGACAGAGCAAATTCTTAACGATGGAGAATTTTCATTTTGGAGACAGCAATCAATCAATCGGTTACGAGAGGGCAGTGAGGTTGAGCGTCGCCGTGCTGCGGTCGAGATTGCTGAAGACTCCATTCAAACGGCAGAAGAAAAATATCTGGCAGGTGAAGGTGGCGCACTATTAGATGTGTTATCAGAGTTGGAGCAGTCTCCCTACTTGAATGAAAATAGAAAGCTGGATGTACAGGCAGTCCTGGAATGGTTACGTCCCTTGTATGGAAAGTTCAGTGAAGGAGAGCGCTATTACAATCGCGCTGATAAAGAAGTCGCGTTCGCCAAGTGGGAGCTGTTCTTAGCGGAAGAAAGTAAAAGGTTTGATGATCGTTCTAGTGTGTATGCAGACAGAGTTGCCACAAAAGTGGTTCAGGAATACCTGCTCAGAGCTGAGGAAGCATATGACCAATCTCGATATCATGAAGCATTTGCTTTGTGGCAAAGGGCGGTATTTATTGATGGGAATGATGAAGCAAAGCTGAAGTTGGCTGAAATGGAGATGAAAGCTCGTGAGCTATATCGAAAAGCGCTGAGGGCCGAGACCGTGAACGCATCTCAAGCGCGTCGTTATTGGCAGGAAGTGATCAATTTTGTACCTCCAGGGACTGAGTATTACACCAAGGCTAAAGCAAAGCTCGCCTGGTATGTTCATTGGGGGAGTTAGAGAATGAAAGCGCGGTTGGGCATATGCCTTCTCTGTCTTTTACAGGTTTCCTGTGCGGTACTAGATTTAAATCAATCGGACGAAAAAGAATTCGGTCGTCAGATGCGTCAAGCTATGGATGCCTATGAAGCGAAAGATTATGAGAAAGCGAAGAAGTATCTGCACCAGGTTTTAGAAATCAAACCAAATTTCGTAGAGGTCTACTATCGATTAGGCATTATCGCTTTCTATGAGAAGGAGTTGATGACTGCACGGGACCATTTTGAACGGGTCATTGCGGCGCATCCCAAACACCGTAAAGCGCAATATAATTTAGCAATCGTAAACTTAGCTTTGGCAGAACAACATCTAAATTTCTATACGGCAATAGTAGATGAGAGTACAGATATCTCAAGTATCCTCAGCATGTTAGATAAAATCCGGGAGTTTTCGGGCCGTGGGTACAATGCGAGCGAACATAATGACTTGGATAAACTAGCTCAACTGTTACCGGTGGGTGCTCCGGTAGAGACCATTCAATCAGATCAGGTGGAATATCATTGGACAGACGGTAGAACCTATATTGGCCCGGTACAAGATGGTATGAAGCAGGGCTACGGTACAATGATCTGGCCAAATGGTGCCACCTATGAAGGCGATTACTTAAAAGATAAGAAGCATGGAGAAGGGACATTCTATTGGCCGGATGAACATCGATATGTGGGAGAATTTAGGGACGATAAAATGCATGGTAGGGGAATCTATTCCACACCTGAAGGATTTAAATTTGTGGGACAATTTGAAAATGATCTATTTCATGGTGAAGGACAATGTAGTTTTGGTGATACAGTAATCGACTGTCAATTTGATTCTGGCAAACCAATCAGAAAAAACGAGTGATTGTAGAGGGGGATGAGGGTGTCATTGAAGTCAGTGGCATGGTCAGAAAAAGGTATGCGTTCTAGTGAAAATGAAGACGCATTTCTTTCAATGCCAAATCAAGGCGTTTTTGCTCTTGCGGATGGTGTGGGTGGGGGTGAATCCAGCGCGGTAGCGGCCAATATGTTAATGGAATGTTTATGTGATCAGTTAAGTGCAGTGGATATTACCCACGAAAAAATACTGGCTGCAATACATGCGGCGAACTTTGGTATTTATCGATTGGCTCAAGAGCCTGGATACACGGGTATGGCGTCTACTTTGGCAATGGCATGGGTGTCGGGAAATTGGGTACATTGTCATTATGTGGGTGATAGTCGAATTTACGGTTATAGGCAAGGTAGGTTAATACAGTTGAGTGAAGATCATGTGGCGATCTCATCCGATTGCAATAAGCGTGCGAGGCATAAAATTACCAGAGCAGTGGGTATTCAAGATCAAGTGTGTGTGGACAGTAAATCTTTCAGCTGGACTGATGCGGATAAGTTGTTATTGATGTCAGATGGGGTCTCCGATCAGGTAAATGAAGAGGACATGCAAGACATTATCGAAAGTCCTGGATTGACTGCAATCGATCGGATCCGACGACTGATAGAATTGAGTAATGAGCGGGGCGGCCGAGACGATAAGACGGCTGTTTATGTATTTTAGCTAGGACAATCTTGGTAAATTATTGAGAATCATGTTACATCAACTACGACATTTCCAAAAAGGCGCGGCATTTACGGAAACATTGATTGTGATGCCCATCATAGGATTGCTTGTAGGTGGTGCTTTTCAGTTAAGTTTATTGTGGGAGGCGAAATCTGCCTTAAATCATGCTTCGTTGTTGGTCGCCCGATCTGCGGCTATGAATAGTCTGGATCAACTGGCCATGCGTGATGCATTTGTGAATGGCATGTTACCTTACTACCATCCGGATGTCGCAGACCCAAGTGATTGGGCGGCAAAAAAGCAAAAGACTCGTATCGATCTTTTCGGAGAAGATGGCACAGAGTTTATTAATGGTCGTTTCCGAGTTGTGAACCCCACATTAGACGCATTTAATGATTGGGGTGTGTCCTGTGGTGATAGTTGCAGTGAAATTCCCAATGACTTAATGCGTTATCGAGATACCACCGTCGGCGGGACAAGTTTAGTCAATATTCAAGATGCAAATTTAGTCAGAGTGCAGATTGCTTATGGGATTGAACCGATTGTGCCCGTCGTTGGTCAGATGATTTATCGCATCGTCCGTATGCTGTATGTGCCCGAACCACAGGATCCTGATTTTCCATTCAGGCAAGATCCTAGTGCCGATACGTTAACCGCGCCCACAAAACAGTGGTTGTTACCTATCGTGGAAAATGGGCGCATCCCAATGACTGCGGTGGCCACGGTGAGAATGCAGTCGCCACCACAGCTGAATGCGGATAACGCATCCCTCATATTGAGTGTGTCTGAACTTAGAGACGCATATTAGTTCTCATCTATAAGAGATCTTGAAAGAGTTCTTTCGTTAGGCTGGACACGTCAACAAATTTAAAACCTGAATCATAGAAGGCCTGACTATTTTGGTCACACCAGATGCTAGTGGCTTCAAAAAAAGCCACCGTATCGGCATCGTGCAGGCTAGGAGAATCCGTCACCGCTAGTTCATAAGCGTGCTTAACGCGAATCTTTTCAGGGCTAGTGAGTTTGAATCCGCTGTCAGAAATCTCAACCAACATGCCCAAATAGCTGTCTGTGTTGCGATCGAAGACGGACATATAGTGCTTTAAGGTACGTCTGGTGGCCTGTCGTTTTTCTTGCATTGCCTTTCCCCTGCCGGTATTTGAATAGGGGAAAGCACAACTTATACCACCTTTTTAAGTTGGGCAGC
The DNA here is from genome assembly GCA_041940025.1 of Thiotrichaceae bacterium. Classification (GTDB taxonomy): domain Bacteria; phylum Pseudomonadota; class Gammaproteobacteria; order UBA5859; family UBA5859; genus UBA5859. The sequence continues at coordinate 114,416 of JBGTSY010000002.1, forward strand.
TAAGGGCTCATGGATCAGTTGTTCAGATTGCCGAATTAGGTTGTCGATTAAGTGCCAATCCTGGCAGGCTCGGGAGGGATCCTGAATGTTGCAATTCACAAAGTATTCCCCTGTGACTTTTTCTACCTCAGGGGAGAGCGCGAGATAGATCGGTGTTCTAGCGCCTGTGGCCGCATTGGAAAGCAGTGGTTTAATAAACTTAAGTGTCCCGCCCAAGTTTGTGTTGATGACACCAGGGTGCAAACAATTGACGGTTACCCCCGTGCCCTGGAGATGTTTCGCTAAATTACGGGTAAACATAATGGTCGCCAATTTGCTGCTGCCGTAGGCTGTTAGGCCATGATACCGTCGCTTATGCTGAAGGTCGTACAAATTAATGCGGCCAAAGATATGGAACATGGAGGTGACATTGATGATTCGAGCGGGCGCACTGGCAATGAGTTTTCCTAATAATAGATAACCGAGTCACATAGGAGCCAATAGATGCAGCGCAAGCTGGCTCTCCATACCATCTTTAGTCTCTTGTCGCTTGGTGTTAAAAATTCCTGCATTGTGTATTAAGACATCCACCTTGGCATAGCGATCTATGACTTGTTTCGCCAGTGAGCGCACCTGTTGTTGGTCGGTAAGATCTGCAATCAGGATATCAACGTTTGGATTCTGGGTGTGTTGAATACTTTCCTCCTGAGCGGATTTTGCTTTAGCGCTATTTCGGCAGACCATGACAATTTGAGCGCCTTCTTGGGCCAGTCCCATAGCAGTCGCTTTACCAATACCTGAATTTGCACCAGTGATGATGATTCTCTTATCTAAGTGAGGGCTCATGTAGTGATCCTTGTAATCGTGAGGAGACTGAATTCTTTGCAAAATAAATTTTTAATTGGGAGTGTGGGCTAGATAGTCGATTTTTGCGGGGGCGCAAATCATGAGATAATTTAGGCATCCATTGAAATGTCTTATTAGTAGTTTAGGAGGGCGTAATTTTGGAGTACGTGACACCTGATTTGTGTGATGAATATCCCCAATTGGTTAGAGTGATTTCGCCAATGTTTCATCAATTTGGCAAGCGGCGATCTGTGGGTGGAGAGGTGGTGACCATCAAGTGTTTTGAGGATAACTCACGAGTCAAAGAGCAAGTCGCTGAGCCGGGCGCGGGCAAAATATTATTAGTTGATGGTGGGGGTTCTACAAGGTGTGCATTACTTGGCGATTTGTTAGCCGCCAAAGCAGCAGAATCTGAGTGGGCAGGGATCATCGTTTATGGCTGCGTGCGGGATGTAGGTGTGCTGGCGGATATTGATCTCTGCATCCAGGCACTTGCTAGCCATCCTCAAAAAAGTACACGTAGGGGAGAAGGACAGCTAAATATTCCAATCACCATTGGGGGCGTGACTATTAATCCTGGGGAGTTTGTATATGCAGACAGTAACGGTGTGATAGTTTCCGCTGAGCCTCTCACTATGCCGATGGAATCCTAATTGAACTCTGTTGGAAAGTGTACACTTTTCAGTTGATATAAAAGTCAGTTCAGGATAATTCGTGGCAAGGGGAATAGTGGGCAGTGTAACTTCGCTATTTGCTCGTATGTGTCTATATCGAGTTGGAAACGATTCGTTTTTCCAGCTTATTTAAAAAGATAGTAATGAAATGGCGGCTCTGTCCAGAGCAATGTTTATGTCTACAAAAATTGAAGAAGTGGCTATCAATGAAGCAGAACAGCCCCCGCTTTCAGAACGAATTTTGACCCAGTAGATGAGCAAGGCAAGCCCAGGGTCCCGATTTTATCTATAAGGATAGGTTCTGCCATGTTGTTTATTGGCGCTTTGACTTATCCTCTTTACCAACATTATTTTTCTTTCGAATTTGGTCTCGACTATGTTATTGCGGAGTTTCAGCTTTATTGGATGAATCTGCTGAAATCACAGTTGATTTTAGTCGTGGCTCCTAGCGTTTGGGTAATTCATTGGGTGTGGAAAACTCACGAGCGCGAACTGGCCCGTTACTATTTAATCGTTGGCGCATTAGCACTGGTTTCCTGCGGCAAATTAATTGCACTCGGTTTGTTTGCAGAGGCGGAGGCAGCTCGGCATTTTGCGTGTATTAATATGGAACCATACTCGTTCACCCGATTTTAGGAATCGCTTTTTTATTCCTTTATTAATTGGGGCGTCAAATACATTTCTCATGTTGCCTAATCTGGGATGCGGGCAATGGATCTGACATGTTTTTACTCTGAGGAGCGATTCGCTGCGCCGATACACTGGAGATTCGTGGTCCTGGGAGGTTCATTTTTCGCTATGGTGGGATTGGTGGTGCACTGTACGTGCGAATTGAAGGTATGGACTAACTTTAAGGGATAAAAAAAGGCCACGAAAGTGGCCTTTTTTATTCGAACAAAGTTTTTGAATTAAAATTGTTCTTCTTCTGTAGAACCGGTCAACGCGGTAACTGAAGATTGCCCCCCTTGGATAACCGTAGTCATATCATCGAAGTACCCGGTGCCAACTTCTTGTTGATGGGAGACGAAGGTGTATCCACGTTCGGCAGCTGCAAACTCTTTCTCTTGAAGTTCAACGTATGCAGTCATATCGTTACGAGAATAGTTGTATGCCAGATCAAACATGTTGTACCACATGTTATGGATACCAGCCAAAGTAATAAATTGATATTTATAACCCATAGCGCCCAGTTCACGTTGGAATTTGGCGATGGTGGCATCATCCAGATTCTTCTTCCAGTTAAAGGAAGGAGAGCAGTTATAAGCCAGCAACTGATCTGGATATTCTTTTCGAATGGCTTCGGCAAAAGTTTTCGCTTCTTCTAAATCTGGATGCGCTGTTTCACACCAGAGTAAGTCGGCATAGGGTGCATAAGCTAAGCCACGAGAAATGGCTTGGTCAATGCCCGGCTTCACTCGATAAAATCCTTCAGCGGTACGATCGCCAGTGACAAAATCTTTATCCCAAGGATCGATATCAGAAGTTAATAGATCCGCTGCGTTGGCATCTGTTCTGGCCAATACAATAGTGGGGGTGCCCGCCACGTCGGCGGCTAAACGCGCTGCAATTAATTTTTGCACAGCTTCTTGGGTAGGTACCAATACCTTGCCACCCATATGACCACACTTTTTCACTGAGGCGAGCTGATCTTCATAATGTACGCCTGCTGCGCCTGCTTCGATCATTCCGCGCATCAATTCGTAAGCGTTGAGTACGCCTCCGAATCCTGCCTCTGCATCGGCGACAATAGGTGCGAAGTAATCGATACCAGCCTCATCTTGCGGAGAAACGCCTTTTGACCATTGGATTTGATCTGCGCGTCTGAAGGAATTGTTGATTCGCTGTACCACAGCAGGAACAGAGTTGGCTGGATAGAGTGATTGATCCGGATACATGCTCATGCCCAGGTTGTTGTCAGCTGCCACCTGCCAACCGGAGAGATAAATCGCTTTAACGCCGGCTTTCACCTGCTGTACCGCTTGACCACCAGTGAGGGCGCCTAAACAGTTCACATAGTCTTCATTGTTTACCAGATCCCAGAGTTTCTCTGCACCTTTTTTGGCAATGGTGTACTCGGGCTGAATAGAGCCACGCAGACGTACTACGTCTTCGGCACTATATGTACGTTTTACGTTTGCCCATCGCGGATTTTCCGCCCAATCGTTTTCGATAGTTTGGATCTGTTGTTCTCGACTGGCTGCCATGTGAGGAACCTCTCTTAATTTATCGCTGTTTGAATGTGAAAATCTTTCGTTTTGTGTGGCCTGAGGATGTTCAAGCTCACAATTACGCTTGTTTCGACACTGGTTTTATTTTGATTGCGTCGATTAAGCGCCCCTACCATTTCTAGCAAAAATTTGGAGCGCAAATTCTGCACTTTCGACAGTACCAGGTCAACCAATAAAAACATTTAATTGGCAACCTCACCGATAAATAGGGTCTGGAGGCAGAATAATATGGTGGAATTTGGTTAAAAGCAGTCAGGCCTCACTATTTTCTTCGCCCCATGTGGGCCAGGAGAATCTCAATATATTTTTTTATAAATTCTTGATCAATAAGAAAAAAACATACTATTTTAATATTTGATCCTGATTGTTAATGGACTCTGGTTGAGAATTTAATGCTCACTGCCCATAAAATAAAAAAATTTTATAATAAAAAATTTCTAATAGGATGTTTTCTAGTATAAATCGTAAAAAAATTAAAATCGTGCTATTTGGGCCATGAACCAAATATTATAAATTATTTTTATTGAGTTAAGATCAAGACAATGCAAAGCAGGTTGAGCAATGTTGCTTTTAAAGAGATGTTTTGGCGCACCGTTATGTTCCAACTACTTATCGGATCTGGGCGCGTAATCAAATACATCTGAATAAGTTTTGTCGTCCACCAATAGCTGGTTTTCAGCTAAGAGATCGACGCAGGCATAAACCATAGCGGGAGAGCCGGATAGGTATAAATGGCAATCTTGCCACTGGGGCAGATCTTCCAATAGTGCCTGATTCAGTAAGCCGGATCTTCCGGCCCATGTATCATCCTCTGCAACTACCTGAATACAATCAAATTGTGGCCACTGTTGGCGCCATCTCTCTATCATCTCTAGATGATAATAGTCTCTGGCTTGACGAACACCCCAGTAGAGCTTAAGCGGTTGTGGTAACTGAGCCGCAAAAGCGCCTTCGAGTAAACTTTTTGCCTGTGCGAACCCGGTACTTGCTGCACCTATGATAATGGGTCGCTCGTCATCGGTAAGTTTCAAGGTACAGTTGCCCTGCGGACCTGTGATCTGCACCATTGGATTTGTTTGCAAATAGGAGAGTACCGCCACAGAGGTTCCCTGATTGGGATCACGCAATATCTGCAATTCGATTTCTGAATCTTGGCGAGGGCATTGTGCAATAGAAAATGCACTGCGCTCATTCTCATTGTGAATTATTTCCAGATATTGGCCAGGTTTGAAACATAGAGGAATGCCTTCCTCCATAGTTAAAATAACCTGATAAACATTGTGATTTAAAGGTGTAACGGAAGCGACTTTGCAGCAGTAATGAGTCATTTTTTTGTGCGGGTAGCAATCTTTCCGATGGTTTCAAAAGAGTCGAATGCGCCAGCTCTACAGAGTCAGGGCTGGGCTCCTAGTGTGCTTTGCTAATTTTAACTGGTGTTCCAGTTAATGCGGCGACACCACTGACAGGATCATACCGATTGGGTTCGGTTAAGTCATTGATGCTGTGTCCGCCAACCCGTTTTGCGTGTTCTGTTTGACTCTCTTCATATCGATGTCCCCAACCAAAGGGAACGCAGATGACGCCACGGAGTAATGTCGCGTCTGCGCGTACTGGGAGAGTGATGTCACCTTTAGTGGAGCTGATTCGAATGGTTTGCCCGTCACTGATCCCTAATTGGTTCATGTTATCAGGATGCAGGCTGGCGTAAAACCGGCTACGGCCCTTGGTTAGCCGGACGTAATTATGGCCCCAACTATTGTTGCTGCGGCTGTCTCTACGACTAATCAGTCTGTATTCAGTATCAGCAGCGGATCCCATATTTGTTCGCTTCAAGGATTGCATGGCATCTATCAGCGCTGCAGGCGCGCATTGAATTTTGCCGCTTGGTGTTTTTAATTTTGTTTGTGCGTTTGATGTCAATGGACCAAGATCCAAACCATGAGGTTGTTGTATCAAAGAATCCAGCGACAGTTCATCTACTGATGAGTTCAAGGGATTTGAAGCCGCGCGCAGCCCTAGATCGACCAGTACACTCGGATCGGGCAGCAGGGTCGCAGTTCGATGCAGATTTTTGTTGTAGGCTTCGTTGAGTGCGTTGAAAATTTCCCAGTCGTGGCGTTGATTTTCATCTCTTGGCCAGAGGGCTTGGTTCAATCGAGCACTGTTTCGTACAGCGAAATGATAAAAAATTAAGTCGTAATGATCGCGCTCCAGCGCCATAGTGGGCGGTAGAATTATGTCGGCTAATCCAGAGGATTCATTCTGATAAAAATCTATGGCGACACAAAACTCCAATGATTTGATTGCCTCCGCCAGCTGATGGCCTGCAGGTGTTGTCAACACTGGATTCCCGGCGGAAAGAATGAGTGCTTTGATTTGATCGTCTCCGGGCGTGTTTATCTCTGTCTGTAAACAGGAGACAGGAAATTCACCACAAAAGTTGGGCAGAGTATCCACGCGGGAAAATTCTGTCGCAAAATGCCCCGGTGGCAACTGAGTCAGATCAATGGCCGGTTGGGCAAATAGCGCGCCCCCCTCGGCATCGAAGTTGTTACTGATTAGATTAATCAATTGGCACGCCCAATGACACAAGGTGCCATTTTGATGGGTGGATATGCCCAGTCGACCGTGAACCACAGCACTTTCGGCTTGCACTATATCTGTGACTAGTTGTTCTATAGAGGAGGCAGGTATGCCGGTCTTTCTGCTGGCTAGGGTGAAGTTAAAGGGCTGGAACAGATGAATTAACTTTTCATAATCCTCGACCAAATGTTGTAATCTCGGTGGGGGATGAGGCTGATGTATTAGTAATTGCCGAACAATGGCAGCCAAAAGATAAAAGTCGCTACCAGGATGCGGTGCCAAATGGCTTTGAGCGAAGGCTGCGGTTTCCGTCAATCGAGGATCGATGACCACCAGTTTTCCGCCTCGTTTGTTTAGCTTTTGTAGTTGATGGCGAATGTTTGGCGCAGTCATCAGGCTGCCATTGGACACAATGGGGTTATGACCAATCAAAACCAAAAGCTGCGTACGATCCAGATCCGCTATGGGCAATAAAAGTTGATGGCCATACATCCACAATGCCACCAGCTGTTGCGGTAGTTGATCCACAGAAGTGGCGGAAAAATGGTTTCGTGTCTGTAGAGATTGATAGAATTCCCGTCCATGGGTCATCATGCCGATGTTATGCACCGTGGGATTTCCCTGATAAACTGCGACCGCATGGCGACCAAATTCTGTTCTGACTTTGAGAAGTTTTTCCACCGTGAGTTGAATGGCGCTCTCCCAATCGATAGTACGCCAATGCGAACCGCTGCGGATCCGTGGTTGTGTGAGACGATCAGGATCCTCATAGAGATCTTTTAGCGCCAGCGCCTTGGCACAGAGGTAGCCTTTACTGATGGGATCTTTTTTATCTCCATGAATAGAGATAATTTCTCGCTTCTTTGTGGTAATCTCAAGACCACAAATTGCCTCACATAAATTACAAGCTCGATAATGTTTTTCAATTTGATGCATCGGTTCAGTTTAATTTGGCGTAGAAATTATGCCCAATAAAAATTTACTCATCTTATGCTTAATGGGACTGATGATGCTCTCCGCTTGTGGCGGAGATGACGACAGCGACAACTCTTTTTCCTTACCGCAATTTGATCTGAGCCTCTCCGGCACCCTGACTTACACTTTTTATCCGGTGACCGTGGCCAGTGGGATTGATTATAGTGCAGAAGAGGAGCGCCCGATCCGTGGTGCCATTATAGAAATACAGAACGCTGCAGGGACCGTATTGAGTCGCGGCAATAGCGGAGTGGATGGATCTTATTCTCTAGGCATTCCGGATAATCAACAGATACGCTTGGTGGTTAAGGCGGCCTTGGGCGCGCCCACTCTAGCCAATACTGAAATTCGAGACAACACTGACGGCGACGCTTTATACGCGCTGTTTCAGGATGTTGTAGTGTTGGACGCAGATATTGAATTGGATCTCAATGCGGACTCAGGTTGGAATGGTGTGACTTATAGCGGTATTCGGGCGGCTGCCCCCTTTGCTATTTTGGACACGCTTTATGAAGCACAACAATTTATTCTAGCCGCAGATCCAACCGCACAATTTCCACTCTTAAGCGTATTTTGGAGCCCTGAGAACCGAGAAATTGAGGGGGATCGCTCGCTGGGAGAGATTGAAGGTACTTTCTATAGTGGCAGGGAAATTTGGTTGTTGGGTGCGCAAGATCTGGACACAGAAGAGTATGACAAGGCCGTGATACTTCATGAATGGGCACACTACTATGAAGATGTGTTCAGTCGTTCGGACAGTATTGGAGGTCCCCATGCCATAGGCGAACTCTTAGATCTCACCGTCGCCTTTAGCGAGGGATTTGCCAATGCATTTTCGAGTCTGGTACGAGGTGATCCCCTGTTACTAGACAGTATTGGCAGTCAGCAATCTTCCCTGGGCGTGCTGCTCAACCTTGAAGCGGACATCATCGACGACAATGATACCGATCAAGGACTATTGGTGGATGGTTTTTATTCAGAAGCCTCGGTACAGGAGCTGTTGTTCGATTTAGGTGATGCATCCAGTGGAGATGACGATTCGCTGGCCATTCCGTTTGCGATCTGGCATCAGGTTTTCCTCGATGGACATCGTCAAACACCCGCGTTTACCTCCATTTTTAGTTTTATTGAGGAGTTGAAATTGTCTCAACCCAGTTTGGATTTTGAGATAGCCTTATTAGCCGCCAATGAGAACATTCCAGCTAGTGATGGATTTGAAGGTGAAGATTCACCCTTTTTATATACCGATGTCTATACTAATGGTAGTTGGGTTCTGTCTGATGCGAATGGTGATCTCTTAATGACTCGAGATAAATTCGGTGAAATTGAAGATGATTTTGTCGGTAATCACCATCTAAACCGGGTGTTTTTTCGCATAGAACCTTTAAGCAGCGGGTGTTTTAAATTTGAGGCGGGGCCTTTAGGCCAAGGAGATCTGGCAATTTTTGTGGGTCCAGGTTACCTGGATGAAGGTGGCCAGGGCGTGGTTGAGTCCCTCTTTTTCACTGCTGTTGTGAACCAACCGGTGGCTTTTGCGGTAGGTAGTTTTAGCAACGAAGCTGGTTTTAGAGTGCGGGCGTTACCAGTTCAGTCTGGGTGTTAAAAAAGAGAGTATGAGCGGCATGAAGCGGAAAATCTTTTTATTGATGGTCGCTATTTTGATTAGTCCATTACTATTTGCGAAATCATACGCACCGGTAGTTGTGACTCATGAAGTGCTGCAACAGGTGAATGACGATCACTTTATTGTCCGCATCCGCATAGAAATCATGGAAGATCTGAACTTTTTCTCCGCTCAAATTGAAGCGAACAAAGGTTTATCCCTGATAGAACCGATTGCCGCTATCGATAAATCTAATCTATCCCGAGGTTACATAGAAGAGTTTGATGCGACCATTCGCTTACATGAGTCCGTTGCATACCTGGCGGTTATTATACAGACAAAGAATAGATATGGCGTACCGCTGGCAAAATCTGCGGTACTGAAAATTAGTGATTCAACAGGCTCTGCCCGACAACAATTTAAAAACCGCACAACAGGAGATCTGAAGCTCATGCCGGGTAGTCCGCGCTGATCTAATTTCCAACATCACATTGAGATATGATGAGAATTCATATTTTCAATTGTGCTAAACGAAACTAATATTAATAAAGCTAGAAAGCAGAGCTGTTTAACAGGATAAAGAGAGTGAAAATGTGGGGGTGCTGATTTGGTCGGGGTGAGAGGATTTGAACCTCCGGCCCCTGCCTCCCGAAGACAGTGCTCTACCAGGCTGAGCTACACCCCGTTTATCGATACAGATAATGACTGGTTAAAAATTTCTTTGAGCCGCAAATTCTGCTAGGGCTACCATGCCTTCCTTGAAAGGAGAGTGAGGCAGACTGTCGAGGGCGTCGATTGCCAATTGAGCTTCATTCGCTGCGCAGCGCGAAGTGTACTCGATAGCTCCAGTTGCCTCAACGATCTTTCTGATTTGTTCAATATTGTCACAACTTTGCTTTTCAATGGCGGAACGAATCAACGTCGCTTCTGTTTCTGATCCATGTTTCATGGCATAGATGAGTGGCATGGTCGCTTTGCCCTCAGAAAGATCATCGCCAATGTTTTTGCCAATTTGATCTACCGTACCCGTGTAGTCGATGGCATCGTCAATGAGTTGGAATGCCATTCCTATCTGTGCACCATAGCGTGATAAAGCGAGTTCCTGTGGCTCTGGGACTTCCGCTAATGCTGCGCCAACCCGCGACGCCATTTCAAACATCTTCGCGGTTTTGCCGTAAATTACGCCATAGTAGGCGTCTTCCGTTAAGGTGGCGTCTCCACGGTTAAGTAATTGATTGATTTCGGCTTCAGCGATGACTTTGGAGGCGTCACAAATCATTTTCATGATGTGTAAATTATCCACGCGGGTGCCCACTTCCAATGCACGCGCGTACATAAAATCGCCCACCAGAATGCAAGCAGTGCTCCCCCAAATCTGGTTGGCGGTTTCCTTACCTCGGCGCAGTTCGGATTGATCCACCACATCATCGTGGAGCAGTGTTGCCGTGTGCACAATCTCTGCCACTGCCGCGCAACCAATATGGTGCTCACCCTCGTAACCACAAGCATTCGCGCTCAACAAGGCTACCATTGGCCTGATGCGCTTGCCGCCACTGCCAATGATGTAATCGATGATTTGACGCACGGTGGGCACATCGGAATCGAGCAGATCCTTAATTTCGAGCTCTACCTTTTCCAGTTGATCGGCAATGATAGAACGAGAAAACTCTAGATTATTTAATGAGTTGTTGTTATTCAAGGTGTTCTCGCGGGGAATAGGGTTTCATGGCTGAGTCGTATCTTTAGCTCGGAGTGGTTGGGTGACGAGTTTGGATCCCAAGGAGCGGATTAAGATATCTGGTACTCGTCTGTGCCATTATAATTCTTTTCATTGTGGCAACATTTTGGCCTGTCCCACTTGATGGAGGGCTTTCAATTCATGCCAATGAAATTATCTGACCATTATATCTTTCCATGCTCTTGCGAGTCTAATGCAATTTGCCATAAAATACGGCGCCTTGTTTGCCGACTTTAGTGTTTGGCCAAATTGTGGAGAGTAAAATATGTACGCCGTCATTGAAACCGGAGGCAAACAGTATCGAGTGCAGCCTGGTCAAGTACTCAGAGTGGAAAAATTAACCGCTGATGCGGGTGAAGAGGTAGAATTTAATAAAGTGCTTCTCACCGCCGATGGGGAAGAGATAAAAGTGGGTAATCCCTACTTAGACGGTGGATCCGTGAAGGCGAAAGTGCGCTCTCAAGGGCGAGCAAAAAAAATTAACATCATCAAGTTTCGACGACGTAAACATTCTCGGACTCGCCAAGGGCACAGACAATATTTTACCGAATTAGAAATCACCGGCATCGACGTTTAATTTTAGGAAGGTTTAATCATGGCACACAAAAAAGCAGGCGGTAGTAGTCGCAACGGTCGTGATTCCAACCCCAAATTTCTGGGGGTGAAGCGATACGGGGGAGAGCAGGTGTCGGCAGGTAGCATCATTATTCGCCAGCGGGGTACCAGGTATCATGCTGGTGAGAATGTAGGATGTGGTCGGGATCATACTCTTTTTGCCAAAGTTGATGGCGTGGTGAAGTTTGAAACCAAGGGCGTGAAACAGCGAAAGGTTGTGAATATCTCAACTGCTGGTTATAGATAATACCGTGAATGAATCATAAAAGCCCCGGTATACCCGGGGCTTTTTGTTATGCTAAGAGAAAACAAAATACAGGACTGCCATGAAGTTTGTAGATGAGGCCATTATTCGAGTGGTAGCCGGCAATGGTGGGGATGGCTGTCTCAGCTTTCGCCGTGAAAAATTTGTGCCCTTTGGTGGCCCGGACGGTGGAGACGGCGGCGATGGCGGTAGCGTTTACTTATATGGAGACCAAAATCTTAATACCCTGGTGGATTACAGACATACGCGAAAATTAAGAGCCGAACGTGGCCACAATGGTGCGGGACGAAACTGTACCGGTGCTAAGGGCAATGATATTTCCGCACCCGTGCCACTGGGGACTCAGGTATTTGATGCAGAAACCGGTGAGCTCATTGGCGAGCTATTGAAGGATCAGCAAAAGCTCCTAGTGGCTCAAGGTGGGAAACATGGCTTAGGTAATACACGTTTTAAAAGCAGTACCAATCGCGCCCCGCGACAGATCACCAAAGGAACAGAAGGGGAGTGTCGCCAACTACTACTAGAGCTTAAGCTGTTGGCTGATGTTGGTTTACTTGGGTTGCCGAACGCGGGGAAATCCACTCTGATTTCAGCGGTTTCAGCTGCGCGACCGAAAATTGCTGACTACCCTTTTACCACCTTACATCCCAATTTGGGTGTTGTAAGTATCGAAGCTCATCGCAGTTTTGTCATGGCCGATGTGCCTGGATTAATTCAGGGTGCCGCTGCGGGCGCAGGTTTGGGAATTCAATTCTTAAAACATCTGTCACGAACTCGATTATTGCTCCATCTTGTGGATGTATCGCCTGTGGATGGATCCGATCCCGTAGAGAATTTTCGTATGATAGAGGAGGAGCTAAGCGCCTTTAGTGAACAACTGGCGGCTACCGAACGCTGGTTGGTGTTGAACAAAACCGATCTTTTAGGTGAGTTGGCACTGAAGAGTTGTGATGAAATAGCCGAAGCCATGGCATGGACGGGTCCTCGGTTTGATATTTCTGCTGTGACTGGGGCGGGAACACAATTGCTGATTCATAAAATTATGCAACACCTGGAAGAGAGTGAAGAAGTTGCCGAATCATGAAAACTAGAGAGGAGATCCCAGCCAGCAGACGCTGGGTGATAAAAGTGGGGAGTGCCTTGCTTACCGCTGACGGCAGTGGATTGAATCGGCAGTTAATTGCAGATTGGGTATCGCAAATTGCCCTGTTACATGGCGCTTCGAGAGAGATCATATTAGTGTCTTCTGGTGCAGTGGCAGAGGGAATGCATCGACTCAATTGGTCTCAACGACCACATGCCTTAAACAGGCTACAAGCCGCGGCTGCGGTAGGCCAGATGGGTTTGGTGAGATGTTATGAAGAGTGTTTTAGTCAATTTGGCTTACACACGGCGCAAGTGTTGCTTACCCATGATGATCTCTCCGATCGAAAGCGCTATTTGAACAGTCGCAGTTCATTGAGTACGTTAATCTCGATTGGAGTGATCCCGGTGGTGAATGAGAATGACACCGTGGCCGTGGATGAAATTCAATTTGGCGACAATGATAGCTTAGCTGCCTTGGTGACCAACCTGGTGACTGCAGAGGTATTGTTAATATTGACGGATCAGGATGGATTATTTGACCAGGATCCGCGCCACAATGCGCACGCCACACTTATCACCCATGGTCAGGCGGGTCATCCCGAACTGGATCGATATGCTGATACGGGAGCTGGCCGCCTAGGTCGGGGCGGCATGAAAACTAAATTACGCGCGGCGAAAATTGCCGCCCGATCGGGTGCATGTACTATCATTGCGAATGGTAGAGAAAAGAATATTATCCAGCGCATCGCTAAAGGGGAACAACTGGGAACCTTTTTAGCAGCCGGTCAAGAACCGGATCTAGCGCGAAAACAGTGGTTAGCGGGGCAGCTGCAATTGGCTGGGCGCCTCCTCATCGATGAGGGGGCGGTGAAGGCGTTGACAGAGTGCGGCAAAAGTTTACTACCAGTAGGAGTAAAGGAAGTCACCGGTCAATTTACTCGCGGAGAAGTGGTTGCCTGCGTGGATGCCACTGGTGTTGAGGTGGCGCGTGGCTTGGTGAATTACAGTGCAGCAGAAGCGAAGCGCATCGCCGGCCAAGCAAGTGATAAAATTGAAGCGATCCTTGGATATGTAGATGAGCCAGAATTGATACATCGTGATAATCTTGCATTGATATAAAATGAAGAAATAATAAGATTATTAAATAGAATAAATTAAGAATAACATGACTGATATCTCCTCAGAACTGACCCTACCTTGTGGTATCAGATTAAAAAACAGAATCGCTAAAGCGGCGCTTACCGAAGGGCTATCCGATGGCATGAATCGAGCCACTTTGGCCCATCAGAGGTTGTATCGAGCTTGGGCCCAAGGCGGTGCAGGCTTGGTTATTACCGGCAATGTACAGGTGGATAGACGCTACTTGGAACGTCCCGGCAATGTGGCCATTGACAATAATGGGGGCGAATCTCAATTAAGTGAGATGGCGGCAGCGGGCAGCGAAAATGGCACTCAACTCTGGATGCAGTTGAGCCATGCGGGACGACAAACCATTCGCTATATCAATGCAGAGCCGGTGGGTCCCTCGGCGGTGCCGGTCAAATTGCCTGGAGGTGCGTTTGGTAAGCCGCGGCCCTTAACAGAAACAGAAATCGAGGATGTGATTGAAAGATTTGTGAATGCTGCGAAAGTAGCCCAGGCCACTGGTTTTGGCGGCATTCAGCTACATTCTGCTCATGGCTATCTGCTCAGTGAATTTTTATCCCCTGTGGTCAATCAACGCGAAGATAAGTGGGGTGGTGCGCTAGAAAATCGAGCACGTTTATTATTGAACAGTGTGGCTCGTATCAGAGCAGCGTGTGGCCCTCAATTTGGCATTTCGGTAAAGCTCAATTCTGCGGACTTTCAAAAAGGCGGCTTTAGCGAAGACGAATCGATGCAGGTTGCAAAATGGCTAGAAAGTGCCGGTGTGGATCTGTTGGAGATCTCTGGTGGCACCTATGAACAGCTCTCTTTTTTCGGTACCGAACATCAGAAGGCGAAATCTACCCAGGCCCGAGAGGCCTATTTTCTAGAATATGCAGAGCAGGTGCGGCGTCATACCAATATCCCGCTGATGGTGACTGGAGGATTTCGTAGTTTGCATGGCATGAATCAGCCTCTAGCGGCTGGAGATTTAGATGTGGTGGGGCTGGGGCGCCCCATGTGTGTCGATACCGCCTTAGCGAATGATCTCTTGCAGGGTCGAACCAACAGTGCCCCTCGTTATGAAGATCGGTTGCGGATTGGCCCGGGTTTATTGGGGCCTGGCAGCACGATTAATAGAATTAAAAATTTCAATCATATGTATGCGCAAGGTTGGTATTGTGTGCAACTGCTTAGAATTGGCGCCGGCATACCAGCAAATCCTCAGTTGTCCATATTCTCCGGCATGGTGCGATATCTTGTCAGTGAAATGCGTGCATTGCGAGCACTGCAACGTTAATTTAGGGGTACTCTCTCAATCGATTGAATCCGCTAGGCTGGGGTGTGGCAGTTCAGTTGGTTGTCCGTGCTGGATCCAGAGTTCTCTCTAACTAGAGAATCTGCAGGTGATTCAATCAGGGTGCTGAAGGGGTTGCCATTACTCCTCGCTGGAGTAGAGAATCAAACTGCCAAAGCGGTTGTTTCTAGTTTTTGCAACTGTTCTGGAAGACGACTGAAATAGTGAATATTGCACACGGAGTCGTAGCTCGATGCCGCTAGACTGCCATTTGGGCACCAACGACAATTCAACAGAATCCACTAAATTAGAGACATCTTGGAACGGGTGTGATTGTTGCGTAGCAGGTGTGATATCAACCTGTGCCGACAGTGGTGGCACGCAACAAATCAATAGTGTGGTCAACACACTGCAACGTAAAATAGAAATTTTCATGACTTGCCCTCGCGCATACTAGAGCACGTACCTTAGCGGTAGGGATGTCACCAAAAGTTGAATAAAATGTGAAAAATTTGTCATATCCTGAGACAGACCAACTTAAGTTATGGGGCAATGCTCGTGAGCGGTAATTTTGACAAGTTAAGTGGCTAGGTGAACGGACAATCGGGAATTAGGAATTTTGACAATTATGCCCTACAATTTATTCCCGGATGATTGAAATCCTCGGAAAAAGAGAAATAGAAGTGTGCCCCGGTGTTTGATCAAACGGACAACCCATGCGCCATACCTTAAGCTTAATTGTAGTTCTCGCCACTATTTGGTTGCTGAATTCCGGCCACTATACTCCCTTATTGCTTAGTCTCGGGCTGGTATCCATACTCTTCGTTGTCTACTTATCTCACAAGATGGATGTGGTGGATGAGGAATCTCAACCCTTTCAACTCAAAGCAACAATTCTGTTTTACTGGATCTGGTTGTTAAAAGAGATCCTCACGTCAAACCTAAATGTGGTGAAGCATATTTGGTTAGGACCTACCAGCATCAGCCCAACAATGAAAAAAATAAAAGTCAGCCAAACGACGGACATGGGCAAGGTCATTTACGCAAATTCGATTACCTTAACACCGGGTACGGTCACAGTTGATATTGACGGAGAGTTGTTTTTGGTCCATGCCCTAACTGAGGAGACATTGCACCAGTTGATGCAGGGTGATATGGATAGACGTGTCACACAACTGGAGAAATCTTGACTAACGTCACCATAGTTGCAGTATTGGTGTCCATGCTGTTAGCACTGGTCCGGGCCTTTATGGGCCCAAGTTTTTATGATCGGGTATTAGCGGCGAATATGTTCGGCACCAAAACAGTTTTATTAATTGCACTTTTAGGTTTTTTATTTGGTCGTCCCGATTTTCTAGACATAGCACTCATCTATGCGTTGATAAATTTTATCAGTGTGATTGCGATTTTGCGCTATTTCGAATATTCCAGCAGGAAATCATCTATACAGGAGAGTTAGATGGAAGTTTTTTGGTTGGTAGTGACAAGCGTGTTTCTTTTCAGCGGTGCCTTTTTGGTTTTCAGCGGTGCGGTCGGCGTATTGCGATTCCCGGATTTTTATACTCGCCTGCACGCTTCCAGTTTGACAGACACAATGGGTAGCGGTCTGATTCTAACGGGCTGCTTACTGCTTGCAGATCATCAATGGTTAGTGATGGGCAAGTTGATAATGATTTTTCTATTTTTGCTTTTGACCGGTCCAACCGCCAATCACGCCTTGGTAAAAGCAGCGTTACATAGCGGACTAAAACCGAAACTGAGTTCTGAATCATCTTAGATTGCTCTAGGAGTTTAACATCGACTATTTGATTGATATTACGCTACTGGGATTTCTAGTAAGTGTCGCCATTGCAGTGGCTCGAACAGAAGATCTGTTCGCTGCCACCATGTTGACCGGGATCTATAGCCTCTTGTCTGCGGGGTTTTTTGTGGTCATGGATGCGGTGGATGTGGCGTTTACAGAAGCGGCAGTGGGCGCCGGGATCTCCACTCTATTGATGCTCACTACTTTAAAACTAACGGGACAATACGAATCCCCAAATCGGCCACTACAGCGCATCGCATTAGTGGTGATCACGGTAACCGCCGCTTTGTTGTTTTATGGATTTGTAGACATGCCGACGTTTGGCGATCCGAGCGCTCCCATTCATCAACATGTGGCGCCTAGATACATTCAACAGTCCAGCGAAGAAGTAGGTATGCCCAATATTGTGACCTCAGTGTTGGCAAGCTATAGGAGCTATGACACCTTCGGTGAAACAGTAGTTATTTTTACTGCTGGCATAGGTGTGTTAGCACTCCTCAGTTACGTGCGCTCGAGAGAGGAGGAATCGCAAGCGGCCATCGCACCTATGTTGTCGCATACAATATTACGTATTGTGAGCAAGATACTCATTCCACCCATTTTGCTGTTTGCTCTCTATGTACAGTTTCACGGCGATTATGGACCTGGAGGAGGATTCCAAGCCGGTGTGATTTTCGCAGCAGCGATCATTCTTTATGCGATGATTTTTGGTCTCGATGTGGCGCTTAAAGTGGTGAATCTTTCGGTGATTCAATTCTTGGCTGCCCTAGGCGTGTTGATTTACGCTAGTGTGGGCATCGTTTCATTATTATCAGGCCATTCCTTTCTAGACTACAATGTGCTTGCAGATGATGCCATTCATGGACAACATTGGGGCATATTAATAGTGGAGCTGGGCGTGGGGATCACCGTCGCCTCGGTGATGTTAGTGATCTTTTTTAATTTCTCATCACGAGTAGATAAGAATCAGGATAATCATTCGTGAGTCTGCTGGCACAGTATAATTATTGGGTTGTCATTGTATTGATGATGACCGGATTTTATATCGTCATTGCCAGCGGTAATTTAGTCAAGAAGTTAATGGGCTTAACCATTTTTCAAACGTCAGTATTTATACTTTATATCAGTATGGGTAAGGTTAAGGGCGGTACCGCACCCATCTTAGAATCTGGCATCGAACTCTATTCCAATCCCTTGCCCCATGTGCTCATACTCACCGCAATTGTCGTGGGCATTGCCACTACCGCGTTGGGTTTGGCATTAGTCGTACGTATTAAAGAATCCTATGGCACGGTGGAGGAAGCCGAAATTCAACAGAAGGACAATGATCTGTGCTAGAGCATTTGCCTGTGTTACAAGTAATTGTTCCTTTAATTGCTGCACCCTGTTGTTTGATGATTCGCTCTCCCGCTGTGGTGGGTCGCTTTGTACAGCTGGCCACTGCTACCACGTTGCTTATCAGTTTTGCATTAGTGAGAGAAGTATTAGATCAGGGTGTGTTGAGTTATGCACTCAGTGGTTGGCAGGCACCTTGGGGAATTGAATATCGAATTGATGCCTTAAATGCGTACCTTTTACTGCTCGTTTCTTTGATAGGTACGATTGTTATATTTGCCGCTCCAACCAGCATTAGGAGCGAAATTGCTGAAGATAAACAGACTTATTTTTATGTGGCTTACCTACTCTGTTTTGCTGGCTTACTGGGAATTCTAGCCACGGGTGACGCCTTTAATGTCTTTGTCTTTTTGGAAATTTCCTCTCTCTCTTCGTATACCCTAATTGCGCTGGGCCAAGATAGACGTGCGTTGTGGGCTTCTTATCAATATCTGATTATGGGCACCATTGGCGCGACCTTTATCCTCATTGGTATCGGATTGATGTATATGATGACCGGAACTCTGAATATGCTTGATCTGTCAATGAGACTCGATGATGTTTCTGAGACCAATACGATTTTTACCGCATTTGCATTTTTATTTATCGGCGTCTGTTTAAAGCTGGCGCTGTTTCCATTGCATCTCTGGTTGCCAAACGCCTACACCTATGCGCCTTCTTTAGTGACTGCGTTTTTAGCTGCAACGGCTACAAAGGTTGCGATCTATATTCTATTGCGATTTGTGTTTACCGTATTCGGGGTGGAGTTTTCGCTCAGCTATTTGCCGGTGCGCGAAATACTGCTGGTTTTAGGTTTGATGGGGGTAATCATTGCTTCTATCGTTGCTATCTATCAATCAAACGTTAAGAAGTTATTTGCCTATTCCAGTGTGGCGCAGATCGGTTACATGATATTAGGATTAAGCATCGGCAGTGCAGCGGGCTTAATGGCGACGCTGTTACACATGTTTAATCATGCGCTGATGAAAGGTGCACTGTTTCTAGCGCTCACTTCAGTCGCTTTTCGATTAAAGCAAACCAACTTGGCAGATATGGCCGGAATTGGCCGGCAAATGCCATTTACCATGGCAGCGGTGGTGATTGGTGGGCTTAGCTTGATTGGCACTCCCCTCACCGTCGGCTTCATTAGTAAGTGGTACCTAGTGGTAGCGGTTATTGAACAGGGCTGGTGGCCTTTAGCTTTTGTGGTGTTGCTGGGTTCATTGCTGGCGCTGATATACGTTTGGCGAGTCGTGGAGACAGCCTATTTTCAACCAATCTCTAGTCAGCTGAGTGACATCCGGGAAGCGCCTTTAGGCATATTGGTGCCGATGTGGGTATTGGTGCTACTCAATCTTTATTTTGGTATCGATTCACACTTCACAGTCAGTGTGTCCGAGTTGGCTGCCAATAGTCTATTTGCGGAGTGGCGCTAATGGTGTCACCTGCACTCGTATTACAGTTCACTATTTTTGTCCCGTTGTTAGCGGCAACGGGTCTTATTTTATTTCGTCGTCAACCCAATCTCAGAGAAGGGGTCACTTTAGTTGCAGGTGCGATCTTGTTTGCTCTGGTATTACATCTCTATTCGAATTACCAACGAAATATTATTGCTAGCGTACATTGGTTAGAGATAGTGCCGGGTTTGGCATTGAGTTTTCGCGTGGAGGCGTTGAGTTTGATGTTTGCCTTGGTGGCCAGCTTGTTATGGCCAGTGACGACTCTCTATGCGATTGGTTATATGCGTGCTCATGAAGAGCACAATCAGACACGGTTTTACCTCTGTTTTGCGCTCGCAATCGCCGCAACCATGGCCATCTGTTTTTCGGCTAACCTTTTTACATTGTTTATATTCTATGAACTTCTAACCCTGTCCACCTATCCATTGGTCACCCATTCGGGCACAGAAGGCGCGAAACAGGGTGGTCGAACTTATCTGGGCATTTTATTGAGTACCTCCATCGTCTTTTTCCTGTTCGCAATTATCTTGACCTGGGTATATGCGGGTACTTTGGAGTTTGTGCCAGGTGGTCTGTTTGATGAGACGGTGCCACAATCGGTACTCTCAGCGCTTTTGGTGTTGTTTTTCTTCGGGGTGGGTAAAGCGGCTCTGATGCCATTTCACCGTTGGTTACCAGCCGCTATGGTGGCGCCCACGCCAGTCAGTGCCCTGCTACATGCAGTGGCGGTTGTGAAAGCCGGTGTATTTACATTATTGAAAATTTCGCTGTTTGTTTTTGGCCTTGATTTGCTAACGCAGATCCAAGCAACTCAGTGGATGTTATATGTAGCGGGCACATCAGTATTATTGGCGTCCATAGTGGCCATCAGGCAGGACAATCTAAAGAAACGACTTGCCTATTCCACCATCGGGCAGCTTGGGTATATTACAGTGGGTGCATTACTGGCCACGCAGCTCGGCATCATTGGCGGTTCAATGCATATTGTTGCCCATGCATTTGGCAAGATCACTCTCTTTTTCTGTGCTGGAGCCATCTTGGTGGCAGCCCATAAAACGAAAGTCAGCGAACTACGAGGCATTGGCGCCCAGATGCCTATCACTATGGGCGCATTTTTTATCGCCTCCTTGAGCATCATTGGCGTGCCACCAGGAGGAGGCACCTGGAGCAAATGGTATCTGATGTTAGGCAGTCTGGAGAGTGGCCAGTGGTTTATCGTGATCACATTAGCAATCAGCACCTTGTTGAATATTGCTTATCTACTGCCCATTCCAGTATTAGCCTTTTTCCCAGCAAGAGGCAGTCGGGTTGTGATCTCTTCCCAGCACATAAAAGAAGCGCCCTTACCTGCATTATTAGCACTATGTTTGACGGCAACTTTGTCTATTTTATTGTTTCTTTATCCGCAGCCTTTTTATCAATTGAGTCACGCTATTTTGGTGGCACCCGGAGCGCCCTATGCCCTCGCCGGAAACTAAATCTTATATTTTTGATAATCCGAAAAATGTCCAGCTGGTGATGCGCGGTCTATATGTGCTCTGTGCTCTGTTGGTCATTTTTGATCTTGTGGTGCATCGACATACCTTACATCCCTGGGAACACCTATATGCTTTCTATCCCATTTATGGTTTTGTAAGCTGTGTGCTATTGGTGTTGTTAGCGAAGGTGATGCGACGTGTATTGATGCGTCCGGATGACTATTACGACAGTGTGGAATTACGTCACCTAAATGAGAGTGATCCTAGTGTGGAGAGCGCAGATGTGGATCACTGAACTACCACCCTTTGTTCCTTTTTACCTAGCTGCTCTGATGGCTGCCATAGTGACGGATCGCTTGCGTGCACTGATCATGTTGCTGGTGCCGGTGTTGGGAGGCGTGCATTTACTGAGCGTTCCCGAAGGTGTGCATTGGAGTGTTCAACTTTTAGAGTATGAGTTAGCGCCCTATCGGGTAGATAAACTAAGCCTGTTGTTTGGCTATATTTTTCATATCGCAGCCTTTATATCAATTCTATATTCCCTGCATGTACGGGATAGGATCCAGCAAGTAGCGGCATTGCTGTATGCCGGTAGCGCGCTGGGCGCTGTATTTAGTGGCGATCTGTTAAGTTTATTTGTGTTTTGGGAGATGTTGGCGCTCACTTCAGTATTTTTAGTTTGGGCCAGAGGCACGGAGCGCGCCTACTTGTCCGGGCTAAGATACTTGATTATTCAGGTATTGTCGGGAGTTCTGTTATTGGTGGGTGCGTTGTTATATCTGATACAAAAAGGCAACCTGACTTTTGATTTGATCGGATTAAATGGTGTCGCTAGTTGGTTTATCTTCCTAGCCTTCGGTATTAAATGCGCTTTTCCTTTAATGCATGGCTGGTTGACTGATGCCTATGGGGAGGCCACGCCTACGGGGACTGTTTTTCTCAGTGCGTTTACCACTAAGGTCGCGGTTTACGCATTTGCCCGAGGATTTCCGGGTACAGAGTTATTGGTCTATCTGGGTACCGCCATGGCCTGTTTCCCGATTTTTTACGCAGTGATTGAAAATGATCTGCGAAGAGTACTTGCCTATAGCATGATCAATCAGATCGGTTTTATGGTGGTGGGCATCGGTATTGGCACAGCCTTGTCTATCAATGGCGCTGTGTCGCATGCATTTAATGACATCATCTTTAAAGGTTTGTTGTTTATGAGCATGGGTGCCGTGTTGCACATGACCGGAATCATAGAAGGCTCTCGTTTAGGCGGATTATACAAATCGATGCCGAAAACCACCCTGCTCTGTATGGTGGGTGCGGCTTCTATCTCTGCATTTCCACTGTTTAGTGGATTTGTGAGCAAATCAATGGTGATGTTGGCGGCACAGCAGGAAGGCTACGATTGGGTTTGGTTGGCGTTGTTGTTTGCTTCTGCCGGGGTGTTTCATCATGCAGGAATTAAAATTCCCTATTTCGCCTTTTTTGCCCATGATTCTGGGATCCGCACCACTGAGCCGCCTGTCAATATGTTATTGGCGATGAGTATTGCTGCGTTTTTATGTATTGCCATTGGTGTCTATCCAGAGTTGGTCTATCAACTACTGCCCTTCGAAGTGGACTATCATCCTTATGATTTGACTCACGTACTCACCCAGACTCAATTGCTCTTTTTCTCCGCTTTGGCATTTGTCTGGTTAAATTTGAAAGGCCTTTACCCGCCCGAATTGCCTTCAGTGAATTTAGATGTGGATTGGATATATAGAAGGCTGATGCCAAACATTTTGGGCGCGCTGTTGGGTTTTATTTGGTCAACCGACGCATCCCTGCGACGAACCTTTTTGCAACAGAAACACACCCTGCTCAAATATCTGGCTGATCACAATGAATCTGGTTTGCTTTCCGGCACCCGTCTTTCTGGGGTGATGGTATTGAGGGTGGCAGCACTGCTGGCCGCATTTCTCATTCTCAGTTTTCTTTAAACTTAGAGATTGCCCGGCGCCTATCTGCTTTAATCGGTCACTGCAAGCCTTGGCATACAGATATGAGGTTTATCTGCACGATTGGGCAACATGATGAAGCTCATGCTGCCACGCAGAAAAAGGGAGGTGTAACCCGGAGAAAATTTTTACTGGACGAGACTGAGGCTGCGCGCTACCCAGGGAGCACACCCAATTATCGTTCGAGGTAAACCGATTTTCAGGATAGGTTGATTCTTTTTATCTGCTCATTCAAACGAGACTTGTGTCGTGCAGCCTTGTTTGGATGAATAATGCCTTTTCTGGCTAATTTATCTAATTCGGGTACGGCAGCTTGGAGAGCATCTTTGGCGTTTTCGGCATCGCCACTGGCGACGGCGCTATAACCCCGCTTTAAATAAGTACGCATGCGGGAACGCAGGCTGGCATTGTGTGCTCTACGCTTATCGTTTTGGCGAGCACGTTTTCTAGCTTGGGCTGAATTGGCCAAATGTTTCTCCTAAAGGTGTCACTTAAGTCAAGAGGGCGAAATATGCTAAAAATCGACCAGATTGTCAATCTATTGAATCTCTTTTGGTCTTGGCTGGCGTAACTTTTGCCATGATAATATGTGCCCCTTTTGGTTAATTTTTAGTGGCTTAGCGTCCATTCACAGGGTCTTGGTTGCTTTTTAAGGAGGATCGCCTGAAAAATCGGTTGTTAAAAGGTGCCGCCAATATTGGCTCCATGACTTTGGTTTCCCGAATTCTGGGATTTGTCAGAGATGTGGTACTGGCCAATTTATTCGGCAGTAGTGCTGGCGCCGATGCGTTTTTCGTAGCATTTAAAATACCGAACTTTCTCCGTAGGTTATTTGGTGAAGGCGCCTTCTCCCAAGCCTTTGTTCCCGTTTTATCCGAAACTAAATCGGTGCAGGGAGAACAGGCGGTCAAAGAGTTGGTGAATCACGTCACTGGCGTATTCGGTTTAATTTTGTTCGCCGTAACCCTAATTGGGGTAATCGCTGCGCCCTTAATTATTATCGCTTTTGCACCGGGTTTTATAGACGAGCCGGCTAAGTTCGATTTGGCGGTGCAGATGCTACGCATTACCTTCCCTTATCTCCTTTTTATCAGTTTAGTGGCGCTAGCCGGTGGTATTTTAAATACCTATGGACACTTTACCGTGCCGGCGATCACGCCTGTGCTGTTAAATCTTTCCTTGATTGGTGCGGCGATTTTGCTGGCGCCAAGGATGACGCAGCCGATTGTCGCGCTTGCATGGGGCGTGTTTATTGGTGGTGTGGTTCAATTACTGTTTCAATTACCGGCCCTTTGGCGTATCAAACATCTGCCTATACCTATTCCCAAATGGCGCGATCCGGGGGTGAAGAAAATTTTCAAATTGATGATACCTGCCCTCTTTGGTGTGTCGGTGGCGCAAATTAATTTGTTATTGGATACCCTTTTGGCTTCATTTTTAGTCACAGGTAGTATCTCCTGGCTCTACTACTCGGATCGCCTAATGGAGTTTCCCATCGGCATATTGGGCGTGGCGGTGGGTACAGTGATTTTACCTCGATTGTCTAAAGATCATGCGTTGACTGAGCCGCAAGCATTTTCAGATACGCTTAGCTGGGCGCTGAAACTGATTCTGGTGGCAGGCATGCCCGCGTGTGTGATGTTGATCTTATTGGCTGCTCCCATGCTCTCCACTCTGTTCCAATATGGCGCTTTCTCCGTTGATGACGTGGTGAAAGCGTCAATGAGTTTGCAAGCTTATAGTTTAGGTCTATTTGGATTTTTAGCGGTTAAAGTGTTGGCCCCCGGCTATTACGCCAGACAAGATACGAAAACACCGGTGCGTGTGGGTATAATTGCCATGGTGGCCAATATGATTTTAAACCTGATACTCATTTGGCCCTTACAGCATGTCGGGCTGGCAATGGCCACTGCGGGTGCCGCGTTGCTCAATGCCAGCCTACTTTGGCGAGGTTTACGCACTGAGGGCGTGATTCAACCGGGTGTGGGTTGGCGGAAATTTATTCTGAAAGTCTCCCTGGCTGCATTGATGATGGCCGGTTTTTTAATTTGGCAAACGCCAGATCTGGTCAGCTGGCATCAATGGCCTGCTAGTGATCGTGCCCTACGCCTCTCTTGGTTACTCTTCGGAGGGGCAGTGATCTATTTAGCGATGCTGTGGATAAGCGGCGTACGTCGGACAGATTTTTAAATCCGTGTCCCCTATTTACCCTGAATGATGCAAATAGTACTTGGACAACATAATTTAAAAGAGGACAGAGATCCCGCTGTGGTGACCATCGGTAATTATGATGGCGTGCATCTGGGTCATCAGTCTGTGATCTCACATCTGATCCAGAAGGCATCTTCGTTGAATTTACCGACTACCTTGGTACTGTTTGAGCCTCATCCTCAGGAGTTTTTTAATAGGCAAAATGCGCCCTCACGCATTAGTACTTTTCGAGAAAAAGCTGAATTGATTCGACAGGCCGGGATTCAACGGTTAGTCTGCTTACGATTCAACACCGTCCTCTCACAAATGTTGGCGGACGAATTTGTGCAACAGTTATTGATCGCTAAACTTGGAGTCAAGCATCTTGTGGTGGGGGACGACTTTAGGTTTGGCCGGGGTCGTGAAGGGGATTTCGCCTTATTGAATCAATATGCGCAAAGGGGCGCATTTAGCTTGGAGGCGATGCCAACCTTTGAAGTGGAGAATGCCCGGGTCAGTAGTACGAGAATCAGGCGGGCGTTAGAGCACGCAGACTTTGCACAGGCTGAAAAGTTATTAGGGCGCGCTTATTCCATCAGTGGGCGAATTTCCCATGGACAAAAATTAGGGCGCAAATTAGGATTTCCCACCCTAAATCTTCCTACTCGTCGTATGCGTTCCCCCCTACAAGGTGTGTATGTGGTGGAAGTGGCGGGACTATCAGCACAGCGAGAGCCGGGGGTTGCCAACCTGGGTAGCCGTCCGACAGTTGCGGCAGAAGGCGTCACGTTAGAAGTCCATCTACTCGAAGCAGAGGGAGATTTTTATGGCCAAAGAGTAGAGGTGTTTTTCAAACAAAAAATTCGCGACGAGAAACGTTTTGACAACCTAGATGAACTAAAGGCTGCGATCCAACAAGATGTTAAGGCCGCTAGAGACTATTTTTACCCCAAATCGACATCCAGCTTAAAGTGATATGTATTCATGAAGGATTATAAAGAAACCATCAATCTACCCCATACTGACTTTCCCATGAAAGCCAATTTAGCGCAGCGTGAACCACAACAGTTAGCCAAGTGGGATCAGATGGATCTCTATCAAAAGTTGCAGAAGCACACGGCGGGTAGACCAAAATTTATCCTGCATGATGGGCCACCCTATGCCAATGGTTCCATTCACATTGGCCACAGTGTCAACAAAATCTTAAAAGACATCATTATTAAATCAAAGGTGTTAAGTGGTTTTCATGCGCCCTACGTACCTGGATGGGACTGTCACGGGTTACCCATTGAACTCAATGTGGAGAAGAAAAAGGGCAAAGCAGGCGTAAAAATTGATGCGGATAAGTTTCGTCTCGCTTGCCGAGAGTACGCAAATAAACAGGTTACCGCGCAAAAGGAAGATTTTATCCGGCTTGGTGTGCTGGGTGATTGGGAGCAGCCGTATCTCACCATGAATTATCAGTTTGAGGCCGATATTGTGCGGGCTCTGGGAGGCATCATTCAAAATGGACATGTGGTGAAAGGGGAAAAGCCAGTCCATTGGTGTGCTGATTGTGGTTCCGCTTTGGCAGAAGCGGAAGTTGAATATGAAAACAGGCTCTCTCCGGCCATCGATGTGGCTTTTAAAGCGCTAGACAGCATCGCATTAGCCAAGCACCTCGGCGTTGAGTTAGAGGCCGATGGTGACATCGAGGTCGTGATTTGGACCACGACTCCCTGGACATTGCCGGCCAATCAGGGCATTGCCCTGCATCCACACTTAAGCTATCAATTAGTGGAGGTGGCCATTGGCGCGCAACGACGGTATTTGATTTTGGCGCAAGCGTTAACGGAGCAAGCACTGGCGCGTTATGAGGGCGAACAAGTACGAGTCATCACACAATTTGAGGGGCAAGTATTAGAGAACGTGCTCTTTCAGCATC
This sequence comes from Thiotrichaceae bacterium, assembly GCA_041940025.1. Lineage (GTDB taxonomy): Bacteria > Pseudomonadota > Gammaproteobacteria > UBA5859 > UBA5859 > UBA5859. The sequence continues at coordinate 141,651 of JBGTSY010000002.1, forward strand.
CTTTCTACCCTCGGCAGGTGCCTATTGTCCTTGGGGAGCATGTCACCACTGAAGCGGGTACCGGGGCGGTGCATACGGCTCCTGCTCATGGCCTGGATGATTTTATCGTGGGCACAAAGTATCGACTGCCCGTAGATAACCCAGTAGATGCGCAGGGTCGATTTTTGCCTACAACTGAGCTATTTGCAGGCGAATTTGTGTTTAAGGCGAATGCGTCAATAGTGGAAGTCCTGGAGTCGCGTGACCGTCTTCTTGCGCACCGTGAGTTGTCGCACAGCTATCCTCATTGCTGGCGACATAAAACGCCTATTTTATTTCGCGCGACACCTCAGTGGTTTATCAGCATGGAAGAAGCCGGGTTGAGACAACAGTCGTTGACCGCCATTGAAGCTGTCAAGTGGGCTCCCGATTGGGGGCAGGCGCGCATTGAGGGCATGGTATCTGGTCGGCCAGACTGGTGTATCTCCAGACAGCGAACATGGGGCGTTCCCATTCCACTGTTTGTGCACAAGGAGACCGGGGAGTTACATCCTCGTACCCCCCAGCTAATCGAACAGATCGCTACGTTAATCGAAGAGAATGGGATCCAGGCTTGGTTCGATCTGCCGGTCGAATCCATTCTAAGCACGGAAGCGGGGGAGTACGAAAAAATAACCGATACTTTAGATGTCTGGTTTGATTCAGGTGTGACCCATACCTGCGTGTTGCGGGCACGAAGTGAACTTGGATTTCCGGCCGATCTCTATTTAGAAGGCTCAGATCAACACCGCGGTTGGTTTCAATCCTCTCTGTTGACCTCTCTGGCGTTGTACGGATGTGCGCCTTATAAGCAGGTATTGACCCACGGCTTTACCGTCGATGCTGACGGCAAGAAGATGTCAAAGTCATTAGGTAATGTGGTGGCACCGCAGAAAGTAGTCAATCAGTTAGGTGCAGATGTGTTGCGGCTTTGGGTCTCGGCTACCGATTATCGAGGCGAGATGAGCGTCTCCGAAGAGATTTTAAAACGTTCTTCCGATGCCTATCGACGCATCCGTAATACGTTGCGATTTCTATTGGGTAATTTAGATGGATTCTCTGTTGATAAACACAGGCTTGTCTGGGAAGAGATGGTGGAGATCGATCAATGGGTGGTCGCACGTACTCATCAGCTCCAGGAGCAAATTAAACGGCACTATGAAGCCTATGAATTTCACCAGATTTATCAGGTAGTGCATCATTTTTGTTCTGTAGAGTTAGGTAGTTTCTATCTCGATATTCTCAAAGATCGTCTCTATACCATGCCAAAGCAGAGTGTGGGAAGACGCTCTGGTCAAACCGCGATGATGCATGTGGCAGAAGCGCTTGTGCGTTGGATTGCCCCCATATTGAGTTTTACCGCCGAAGAGGCGTGGGCCTATTTACCAGGTGATCGAGAAGAGTCCGTTTTGATGGAAACCTGGTACAGCGATTGGCCCGAAGGCTTAATAAAAACAGGGGTGAACTGGGAGATCTGGCAAGTTAGAAGTCGTTTGCGCGATCAGGTCAATAAGGCCATTGAACAGCAGCGCGATGCAGGCAAAATTAAAGCATCTCTGGCAGCTGACGTCACTTTGTATTGTTCAGAGCGGTTGCGAGGACAACTACAACCGGTTGCTGAGGAGCTGCGTTTCTTGTTAATAACTGCGGAGACGCAGATGGATAGCCTCGAAAATAAGAGCGATTCGGCTCTACCCACAAACGACGCGGATTTATGGGTACAGATCAGCGCTTCCCAGTGCCCAAAGTGTGTCCGCTGCTGGCACCATCGCCCGGAGGTGGGTAAACACCAAAATCATCCGGAATTATGTGGAAGATGTATTGAAAATATTGAACGTGAAGGCGAACAACGCCGCTTTTTTTAATATAAGCTAAGGACTCAAAAGGGTAATATATTTGAAACTTAAAACGTTAAAAATTGGTTGGTACCTAATCGCGCTGTCAGTGATTGCCGCAGATCAGATCACCAAATGGGCGATTGTCTCACAATTTCAGCTATTTGAATTGAAACCCATTACTTCCTTCTTTAACCTGACATTGGTCTACAATACCGGCGCAGCATTTAGTTTTCTCAGTCAGGCGGATGGTTGGCAACGTTGGTTTTTTTCCAGTGTTGCCATCGGCGTAAGTGTTGTGCTGATTATCTGGATAACACGGTTACAGGATCAGCAAAAGATTTTGGGCGCTGCCCTTGCTTGTATCCTTGGTGGCGCTATTGGGAACTTAATCGATCGCCTAGCTTATGGTTATGTGATTGACTTCTTGGATTTTTATGTGAATCGATATCATTGGCCAGCCTTTAATGTGGCCGATACAGCAATATTTATCGGTGCCGGCTTACTCATTTTGGATATGTTTATTGGTGGAGAGCAGGAAGCGGAAAATGCCACTAAATAATATGTTAGAGTCATATCATGCAAATCTTACTTGCCAGTCCTAGGGGTTTTTGTGCCGGTGTCGATCGTGCGATCGACATTGTCAATCGCGCATTAGAACTGTTTGGTCCGCCTATCTATGTGAAGCACGAAGTGGTGCATAATAAATTCGTAGTGGAGGATCTACGTGAACGTGGTGCCCGATTTATAGAAGACATTAACGAGGTGCCAGACGGTTCCGTGATAATTTTCAGCGCTCATGGGGTGTCACAAGCAGTACGTGATGAAGCAGAGAGTCGGGAGTTGACTATTTTCGACGCCACTTGCCCACTGGTCACAAAGGTTCATCTAGAGGTGGTGCGCCATAGCCGGGCAGATGAAGAAGTGGTGTTAATTGGTCATCGCGGGCATCCAGAAGTGGAAGGAACTTTAGGTCAGTATCATAGCCAAAGCGGCGCAATCTATCTGGTGGAGTCCTTAGAAGATGTGGCGGAACTCAGCATCGCTGATCCCACCAAAGTGGCTTTAGTGACGCAAACTACACTGTCAGTGGAAGATACTGCCGAGATAGTGTCGCTCTTAAAGCAAAAATATCCCGCTATGAGAACGCCGAAAAACGAAGATATCTGTTATGCCACACAAAATCGACAAGACGCAGTTAAGGTGTTAACGGACCAATGTGATCTCATTTTGGTGGTGGGATCGCCTAACAGCTCCAACTCCAACCGGCTAAAGGAAATTGCCACAAAAAGAAACATCCCCGGTTATCTAATAGATGGTCCGGAACATCTGCAAAAAGAGTGGTTTGATGGTGTGCAGACCATTGGTCTGACGGCCGGCGCGTCGGCGCCAGAATTGTTGGTGAAGCAAGTACTGGAACGCCTAAGTGAATGGGGAGTGACTCAGGTTATAGAGTCGAAGGGAGTAGATGAGAACATGACTTTTACTCTACCGAAAGAACTACGGTTAGAGATTAAATCGAATTCTGTCAAATAATAGATGGATGACTGTCGCAGAAGTCAGCGTCTATTGCGACCCTGTTCTGTTAATTGGGTTCCTGCCGGCACCAACCGAACTTTGATACAAGTGTTTGTGTCACTCATTTCTCCGTGCCATCGTTCGTGCTCGAGATGAAAACCGCACATGGAGATGAGTGAGTGACTTGGTAAACTGGATTGGCAATGGATAAAAGTCACCAGTTAATCATCGGAAGCAAACCCTCTGCTCTGATTTGAGAGTCTGACGCCCCAATTCAAGTCAAATAGATCAATGATAAATTAATGAGGACTTCTCTGTCGGCGTGACTCCAACGTCTAAAAGCATTAAATCCGTTAACGGTAATAGTAGAAGAGACGGTTAAAATGGATATAAAGCTAAGAGCGATAATAGTTTCTAAAAGTCTTGGTTTAATCAGATAAAAACAAAACTCCTTCATTATTAATTGCCATTATTAAAGCAAAAGAAAAATCTTTTCAGCTGTCTCTGGCTCTGTGATAGGATTGCTTCAGATGGTCATTAAATAAAACCATTAAAGTAAAGCAAGAACACCTATGCACAGTCCTGCCAGGGGAATGCATTTCATAGAAATACTGATTGTGCTTGCTTTAATTGGCATTTTGGCGACGGTAGCCATTCCTGCATACAAGTTGAGCATTGAACGACATAGAATTAAAAATGCCACAGAGCATTTACTCAATGAGTTGCGCGGCGCAAGAAGAGAGGCGCAGCAGTCCAACCAAGTCGTCTATTTTCGATTTTCCCCCCATCACCAGTGTATCGGTGTGAGTCGTCAACACCCCTGTGAGTGTGGTTCTTCTCCAGGTTGTACGCTGAAATCATTTTCCAGGAGAATCAAACTGGCTGACTATCCTGGTGTGAAGATGCACACAAACCTGTCTACACAGACTACATTTTTTAAGCCAGATCGGGGTGTTATAGGGAGATTAGGCCGAATACGACTATGGACAGACAACTACGAATTACAAATCATCCTGTCAATGCATCGGATCCGGGTTTGTGTTTCTAAGCAGGGGAAAAAAATACCTGGGTATAACGCTTGCTGACAAGGTCAAGCTAAGCGGACAGCGCGCTTTTACATTGGTTGAGTTGTTATCCACATTAGCCGCGTCAGCGGTGACCATCTTGGTCATAGTGACAGCACTACAACATACCACTCAAAGTAGTGTGAGCATGAAAAGAGTCACATTGGTACAACAGGAAGTGAATTGGATAGCACACTTCATTTCTCAGGAAGTTGAACGGGCAGGATACTTTCACCACAAGGTAGCATCCTTAATAACCCAGACGCTACCGAATAACCCATATCTAGATGCCAACACTCAGCCCCAGATCGGGCAACAAGGCCAGTGCATGACACTAGGATATTTTCGACCCTGCGCGGGAGGAGGGTTAGCCTGTACCTACAGCGGATTCAAGTTGCAGAACCATACCATCAGAAAACGCATTGGTGGCATTGGATCTACCAAAGAAGCGCCTAATTGCACTCGGGGAAGTTGGCAAACGATCAGTTCCGATGATTTGATTGTAACGGAGCTGTTGTTTACGCCTATTGCACACTCTTGTTGGGATCTCCATAAAAATGATTTCTGTATGACGTCAAAAAAGAAAAAAGGGAAGCGAAAAATTTGGATCCCCCAGTGGCGTTTGACAGTGGCAGCGCACTGGAGAAACCATCCTCAAACCAAGTATCGAGTCATGCGTCGGATAAGATCTCGCAATTATGTGGTGCAAAGATAGTGTTGAGAGAGAAAGGACTCTACATGAAAAATAATCTGCGTGCCACGCGAGGGGTGACTACCTTGGCATTTACCATCACAGGATTGCTATTAATGACTATATCCGTATTGCTCGTGAATCGACAGATACAGCTCATTTACAACGTTCAACAGAGAGACTATCAGCAGGAGCAGAGCATGCAGTTAGCTGAGGCGACGCTGGTCAAGGTACAGAACAATCTGCGCCTCAATGTTTGGCGGGATCTCTGGATCTCCGATGGGGATCAGGATGGCTGGTTAGGCGTAGCAGGGAAAGGTAACGCAAAGCAATATAACGAGTGGGCCGGACAACACCAATTAGTTCCGAGCTCTTATTTTCGCGTGCTGTTTTCCAATCCGGTACAGTACGATTTTAGGTATCTTCGGCTTCATATCGAGGTTTGTTACAGCACCCTATGTGCGATCAAAGCAAGACTGAATCAAACATTAAAAATACCCGCCAATAATAAACTTCCCACCGAACCTTTGACCGTTTTGGGCGATCTTGGATTAGTGGGACAGATTCGTTTGGTACATGCCAATAGTACTCCCGTGGCACGAGTGACGAACGGCTTAGTCCGGGTGTCGCCCAGCGTACAGATTACAGATGCAAATGGGACACGTCAGGCGAAGGCGATTGCCGATCCGGCAATAGAAATACAACAGAAATCTCTCTCCACGGCGGCATTTTTTCAACAGGTGATGGATAACAGTGCAGTGAATTGGCAAGGGGCTTGCCACCTGATGCAGTGTCAATCAGGATGCGATGAAATTCAATTTAACGCCGTTCTTCAACAAGCGCCATGCGTTTGGGTAAAAGGAGATCTGACTTTAGCCGGCTACCAGGAGTATGGCAGTCAAAAGACCCCTCTACACGTAGTGGTAGAGGGCGATCTGCACATCCTACACCAAGCAGTGTTGAATGGGTTAGTCTATCTTAAAAACTCCCATGCGCAATTCAACGGCAGGGAAGCCTGGCAGATAAACGGTGCGTTGGTGGCTGAAGGTCAATTAGAGATCCAAGCGCCGGTGACACTCAACTATAAAAAGGAGATCTTAGAGGCCATTCCTCATATGGACATAAGCGTACCCGTCAGTGGGACTTGGACTGATGCCAGTTTATAGACGCACGAAAGGGGTGGGCATGATTGAAGTGTTGATTGCTTTAGGGGTCTTTTCATTTGCATATCTGGCTTTGCTGAGTTACCAAACCAAACTGCAGCGAGAGTATCATCATATTCAGGAGCGACAGGCGGCACTGGATCTGGCTCGCTCGCAGCTAACAGAACTGCGTACCTTGTTGACACCGACTGATTTTGATAAGTTAACCAGTGGTAGCCGAATCGATCCCTCCGCTAAATATCATTTGAGTTGGAATGTGACGAGTGATTCCCATTACGCAAAACAGGTGACGGTACAGGTGTTTTGGCAAGGTACTGGAGGCGCCCAACAACTACACTTATCAACTTTAATTGCACGCACTACGGCTATAGATGTGGCACGAATTGAATTTTAATTCTCAGCGATGAAATCACAACAGTTTGACGTCATTGTCATTGGCGCAGGAATCGCTGGGCTGATGACTGCCCGTGAGTTCCTCCAACAGGGGCAGCAGGTCCTGGTTCTGGAGAAAGGTGTGGCAGGCCGCGAAAGTTCTTGGGCGGGTGGTGGCATTTTATCTCCCCTCTATGCATGGAATACACCTGCTGCGATTTATGATCTGGCATTGTTAGGACATCAACTCTATCCGCAAATTTGTGACGAGCTGAAGCGACAAACAGGTTTTGACAGTGGATATCAGGCAAGCGGCTTGTTAGTACTGAATCAAACATTGGATAGCAGGGTTCAGGAATACATCAGGCAGACGCAACTCACGGTGACAGAGTCAATTGCAGAGAAGGTTTGTGCCAATCTGTCGCCGACACTTGGTTCTCTTCCGGCTCTTTTGTTTCCCCATGTGGCGGCTATCAGACCGCCTCGTTTATTAAAAGCATTGATCGCACAGTTGACTGATCTCGGTGGTGAGCTTGTTGAAGGGGCGGCAGTGGATAATATTGAGATTGCGGATTCGAGCGTTCAGGGAGTTCATACTAATGGGGAATTTTATGCAGCCAATAGAGTGGTGATTTGTGCCGGTGCGTGGAGCCGCGAACTCTGTGCGCAATACCAATTTCCCCCAGATATCCGTCCGGTGAAGGGACAAATGGTGTTGGTGAAACTGGACACATCGCCACTGTCCCACATTCTATTGGCAGAGGGCCGGTATATCATTCCACGAGGTGGCGGTGAATACCTGATTGGTAGCACGGTGGAAAATGTTGCATTTGATAAATCGATTAGCAGTGATGTGGCCGAATCTCTGGTAGATTTTGCCTCAGGCGTCTGCGAAGATTTTTCTGCTGTCTCAATTGTCAAGCAATGGGCAGGCTTGCGTCCCGGAAGTCCGGAAGGCGTGCCTTACATCGCGTGTCATCCACAGGTGGAAGGATTATTTATCAATGCAGGACATTATCGCAATGGTGTGGTAATGGCGCCCGCGGCGGCGAAACTAGTAGTGGATTTGGCTCGAAGGCAAATGCCGATACTGGATCCGATACCTTATCGATGGTGCAGAGATTAGGATGATTCGAGCCCCAGTTTTTTCATGCGGTAGCGCAATGAGCGCAGGGTCAGTCCCAATTCTTTTGCCGCAGCAGTGCGGTTCCATTTTGTCTCATTCAAGGCAAGCTCAAGGATTTCTTTTTCGATAGTAGCGAGATGGTGTTCTAAGTTGAAGTTGTCTCCTAGCTCGGGAGAGATCTCTGTTGGTGGGGCAGAAATCTTCTCTGCTGTTGGTGCAGAAAGTAAACCCAAATCTTCGATGCGAATGGTTTCTTGTTCACATAAAGTCAAAGCTCGCTCTAGTATATTTTCTAGTTCACGCACATTCCCAGGAAACTCGTAAGTCGTCAGCGCCGCTAAGGCATCTGCGTCTATGGTTACATGTGAATTTTGATGGTGTTGTTTCAGATAATTCTCTACCAGCAATGGAATGTCTTCTGGTCGATCACTTAACTTTGGAACGGGTAATTCAATCACATTGATACGGTAATAGAGATCTTGTCTAAATTCCCCCTTATCTACCAGAACACTAAGTGGTTTGTGAGTGGCGCATAATATTCTCACGTCAATGGTCTCTTCCTGATGGGAACCCACAGCCCGAACAGATTTTTCCTGAATGGCACGTAATAATTTCACCTGCATCTGCATGGGTAGATCCGCTATTTCATCTAAAAACAGCGTCCCGCCTTGTGCGGCACTAAAGAGACCTTTTTTATTTTGAGTGGCGCCGGTAAAACTGCCCTTGAGGTGTCCAAAGAATTCACTCTCCATTAATTCACTGGGAATGGCACCACAGTTAACAGGGACAAAAGGTTGTGCCTGCCGTGAACTGGAGTCATGGATGAGCCGCGCGACTCGCTCTTTGCCGACGCCGGAAGGGCCACTGATATAGACAGGTGCTTGACCGCGTGCCACTTTTTGAATCATCTCTCGTACTTTAACAATTGCCTGTGACTCACCGATCAGATCCGTATCTACCTGCAATTGCGCGCTGGGGTGGTGCACTAACCGTAAGGCGTGCGTAATCAGATTTCTTAATACCACGATATCAACAGGCTTCGAGACAAAATCAAATGCGCCTGACTTTAATGCGGTGACGGCAGATTCAGTATTGCCATGGGCCGTGATGACGGCTACCGGTGTGTGTGATGAAATCTTTTGCAGATATTGCACCAGTTCAATTCCATTGCCGTCTGGTAACCGCATGTCAGTCAAGCAGAGATCAAATTGTTTCCGGTCACATATCGCTTTAGCTTCACTCACAGATTCTGCGGTGGTGGTGAGAATATCCATCTGCTCCAAGGTAATAGACAACAGCTCGGTGATGTCTGTTTCATCGTCTACTACTAACGCATGGGCTTTCCTCATGAGTGTTCTCTATTGTTGACAGGTGCTTTAAAATAGATGCGAAAGCAGCTCCCTTTTTGTGGTAGAGAGAGATACTCCACCTGGGCCTGATTTGCTTCACAAAGTTGTTGCACCATGTATAAGCCTAACCCCATGCCTTGATGTTTTGTGGTGTAGAAGGGCTCAAAAATGCGTTCCTGAATTTCTTCATCGATACCAGGCCCATTGTCTATGATGTCTAATATGGGCGCGTTGAATTCCGTACCGATCCCACCGAGCAATTTTAGCTGGACTCCGTTGTTTTGTCCGTTGGTTTTCGAGTGGTGTATGGCGTTGTTAAATAGGTTGGCGAGCACTTGATGCAGTTGTACGACATCAAATTGAACCTGAGTATTCCGCGGTTTAATATTTAATTCTATGTGCAGATCCTCATTAGCATGTCTTTGTCTTAGTTCGTTAAGTGCATTTTCCAAAAAATTATAGAGATCAATTGACTCTGTTTTAACATGGTCCCTATTAGACAGATTCATCACATTTTCGATGATTTGGTTGACTCGCTTGCTGTGCCTGATGATGATGTCTATCAACTTTGACTGCCGGTTATCTGTTGTTTCTTGTTCCCATAACAATTGGGCCGCATGAGAGATCGCACCCAGGGGGTTTCGAATTTCATGGGCGATACCTGCTGTCAACCCACCCAGAGAGGCCAACTTCATCTTTTGCGCCTGTTGTTTTAAACGAGAGCTGTCTTCCAGTAATATTAATACAGGCTCTGTTTTGGGATCACCGAGAGGGGAAAACCGGGGAGTCACCGTTTGGCCTCCAGGTGTAATAGTGAGATCTTCCGAGGGGAGTTCAGGATGACGACGCCACGCACTGTAGTTTTTGTAGAGGGCTTGACTAAGCTGCTCTAAATTGTGTGCGTCGAATTGCTGCGGATAGCCCAATAGGTGCCATGCCACTTCATTCATTAATTTAATTTGACCATCTGGTTGAGTGACCACGATACCCGAACTGAATCTTTGCACTATGTGAGAATTTAGCTGTTGCATTTCAGCGATGAATTCACTTTGCTCCCGCGCGACTGTTTCGCTCACTCTGAGACGATTCGATAATCTCCGGACTAGAAAGGCGCAGACGAAAAAAGCGATGCCCATCAATCCTGCCTGGGTGTATTGCGCACCCTGTTGGTCGGGATGCAACTGAAGTAAGATGATCAAACCCAATAAGCAAATGGTTGCCAGCGCCGCGAAAGGGAAGGCGAGTTCGTTTAGTAGAATACTGCCACTTGCCACGGCCACTAAGATTAGTAACCCCAATCCGCTGGTTAGTCCTGCACTGGCGTAAATCATCAGGCTTAACGCTACAATATCTCCAGCGACGCCGAAAGCCACCTGATAGAAATAGCTCGGTTGACGGCGGAGAACGGCGATGATGCCAAAACAACAGGCCAGCAGATGAACCAGCAGTATGGTGTGGAACAGCTGTGCATCTAGCGCTCCCAGAGGGGCACGCGCGGAAGTGAAATTGAACAGAATCAGTATCAAGCTGGTGAGAAACAGGCGGTAAAATGAGTAGACCTTAAGTGGCCCCCACTGCCATTCTTGCTGTTTGTCACCTTTTCTGTGGCTTGGATCATGCAAGCCCAACACTACGAGATTGTTAGAATCCACCACCATTTGACGTTAACCGATTCATTTGATTCAGATCGCAATGAGTATTCGTAACCAATTTATTAGTTGCGTATGATTGCGTTTTTTCAGGTCCTAATGCATATTTCGGCAGATTGGCGCAGTGGCATAGCTTTTCTAAGGATATAGATATCGTGAATGAAATTGAGATCGTAATTGCTCAGTGCAATTTGCTGGTGGGGGACGTGCCTGGCAACCTATCGCACATGAACCAAATAATAGAAAAGATAAGGGATAACAGACGCCCACAAATAGTCGTCTTTCCGGAGTTGGCGCTCTGTGGATATCCTCCGGAAGATCTTATTATGCGCCAGGACTTTCTCCAGCAGGTGGCCAGCGCCTTAGAGAAATTAGCCAAGCGCCATAGCGATCTGGTGCTGATAGTGGGGTATGTGGAAGGCTCGGGCGATCACAGATATAACAGTGCCGCAGTGCTTTATGGTGGAAAAATAATTGCCAATTATCGGAAGCAGCAGTTACCCAACTATCGACTATTCGATGAGAAACGCTATTTTACCGCCGGGCAGGGGGCCGTGGTTTTTGAATTTCAGAAGCTGCACTTTGCACTCACCATTTGCGAGGACATTTGGTCACCTCAGCCGGTGCAGGAGGCTAAAACAGCTGGTGCGGATTTGATTCTCTGCCTCAATGCATCGCCATTTCATGCTGAGAAAAGTCTCTTGCGAGAGTCAGAGCTTAAAAAACGTGTGGCGGAAACTGGATTGCCGATTGTGTATTGCAACTTGGTGGGTGCGCAGGATGAGTTCGTTTTCGACGGAGCCAGTTTTGCTGTTGACACTGGGGGCGTGGTGGTGGCTCGGGCACCCCTATGCAAAGAAGTAGAGTTGACACTTCTTTTCAGTCAGCAGAAAAAGTTGTCGGTGGAAAGCGGAACCATTGCAGCTTGGCCAGCTCGATTGGAGTCCATCTATAGCGTCTTGGTGCTTGCGGTGCGGGACTATGTAGTGAAAAACGGTTTCCCTGGGGTAGTCGTCGGTTTATCTGGGGGCATCGATTCCGCGTTGACCCTGGCTATTGCCGTCGATGCCTTAGGAGCGGAAAAAGTCACGGCTGTCTCCATGCCGTCCAGGTACACGGCTGATATGAGTGTGGAAGATGCACGACTGGAGGCGGAGAGTTTAGGCGTTCGATTCGAAGTCATTGCCATTGAAAACATATATAAAAGCTACCTTGAGTCTTTGCAGTCATTGTTTGCGGGTATGCCCGTGGACACGACTGAACAGAACTTGCAGGCCAGATGTCGAGGTAACTTGTTGATGGCGATTGCAAATAAACAGGGCACCATGGTGTTGACCACCAGCAACAAAAGTGAAACGGCGGTGGGTTATGCAACCTTATATGGTGATATGGCTGGTGGCTACGCAGTACTGAAGGATGTGCCCAAACAGCTGGTGTACGAACTCAGTCACTATCGAAATCAAGTGAGTCAGGTGATCCCAAATAGAGTATTAGAACGGCCGCCCACTGCCGAATTAGCGCCGGATCAGAAAGATGCGGATACGCTACCTGAATATAATGTATTGGATGATATTGTTGCCCGATATGTTGAAGGGGACGAATCTTTCGATGACATAGTGGCCGCCGGTTATCGGCCAGATGAAGTGGAGCGCATATTGCGGCTGATTAATCGTAATGAATACAAACGATACCAGGCTCCTCCGGGACCCCGTATCAGCCGACGGGCTTTTGGTCGGGATCGTCGTTTCCCGTTAACTTCGGGATTTTCAAGCCGAGCTAAGATTTAAGGCGCGGTGCCTTGGTCAGCACATTCGATCCCAGGCCCAGAGTGATGGATGAGCCCTCTGGCAACTGATATTTTTTTTGTAGTTCCCTAATTTCTGGCCTATCGGGATGGTTAAGTAGCAAAACTCGGTAGGCATCGAAGGCCAAATCCGAGCGGTCAATAGCCATATAGGATTCAATCATTATGGCTAAAGCGTCTGGTACGGCACTGGTACCTGGGAAATTGTGTAACACATAATCGGCACGATTGATAGCAGCAATATAAGCGCCTCGTTTATGATAATAACGGGCTGCGTGAATTTCATTTTTAGATAGATTGTCACGCAAGTAGATCATGCGCTTACGTGCGTCAGGTGCGTATCGACTGTTGGGAAAGCGCTGTACAAGCATAGAAAAATCTTGGAATGACTGGTTCGCTGCGCCCGCATCTCGTTCCGATGGATCAACAGGCAAATAGCGACTAATAGAGGTAATACCCTGATCGAAGTTGGCTAAGCCTCGCATATAGTAGGCATAATCCACATGGGAGTGGCGCGGGTGCAATTTAATGAATCTATTGGCTGCGGCGATGGTGGAAAGTGGATCATCGAACTTATAATAGGCATAGATAAGATCCAATCCGGCTTGTTGGGCGTAAGGTCCAAATGGGTATTTGGCCTCTAAAAGTTCATATTGTTCAACCGCAGTACCGAAATTACCTGAGTCCAAGGCAGTTCGGGCTTTAGAAAAATAATCTTCGACCGGTAGTTCTGGTTCCTCTTTATCTTTACCGGCGCACCCTGTCAGTAAAATAGTGACAAATAACAGAAGAGAATAAAGTTGTGGCAAAAATTTATCATTCATCCACTAAGGGTACTGAATTTTTAATTTAATTCAACGAGAAATTGCATCACAATCGATCACAAGATGAAACAGTCTATCGAACAAAATGTAGAGATCCCGATGGAGATGTCAGGTCAACGGCTCGATGTGGTATTAGCGCGGCTGCTTCCCCAGTACTCCCGCGCTCGACTACAACAGTGGGTCAGGTTATCGCAGGTCACCGTCAATGGGATTCCGGCATCAAACAAATCGAAGGTTCAGGGCGGTGAACAGGTAGAGATCCGGGCCACGTTACAGAACGAGATACCGTGGCGGGGACGTGATATCAGTTTTGATCTTATCTACGAAGATGAAGACATATTGGTAGTCAATAAAGAGCCGGGACAAGTGGTACATCCTGCGGCAGGACACCATGAGGATACCTTAGTTAATGCTTTGTTGAATTCATATCCCCAACTATCCAAAGTGCCCCGAGCCGGTATTGTCCATCGCTTGGATAAGGATACTTCAGGATTGTTGGTGGTGGCGAAGCATCTACAGTCACACACTTCATTGGTGGAACAGTTGCAGGCCAGATCGGTTCATCGCGAGTATTACGCTTTAGTCAATGGGGTATTGGTAGCGGGGGGAACTGTGGATGCACCCATTGGTCGCCATCCCAAACAGCGTAAAAAAATGGCGGTGCACATGAGCGGAAAAGAGTCCATCACCCATTACAGAATCGCACAAAGATTTCGCATTCACACCTTGCTGAAGGTGAAGCTAGAGACGGGAAGAACCCATCAGATCAGAGTGCACTTAGCACATGTGCGTTTTCCACTTGTGGGAGATCCTGTATATGGTCAGCGCCTAGTGTTACCCCCTCAAGCCAGTGACGATCTGGTGCATCAACTCAGGGAGTTCAAACGTCAGGCCTTACACGCATTTCATTTACAGTTAAGACACCCTGTCTCCTCTAAGCCCATGAGGTGGGAGATACCCATGGCGGTGGATATGCAAAGTTTACTGAAAGCGCTGGATAGCGATAATCAGAGAAACATGGAATGAAGCTGATCCTACCCGATTGGCCCGCATCACCAAGGGTACATGCGTTGAGTAGTTGTCGTATAGGCGGTCACTCCCAACCACCCTATAGCAGTTTGAATTTGAGTGATGCAGTGGGTGACGATGCCGTTTCAGTGCGTATCAACCGGGAACAGCTAGCGAAATACAGCGGCATGCCGCAAATGCCGCGATGGCTGAATCAGGTTCATGGCACCACTGTCGTGGCTGCGGATTCGTTGCTGCAAGAAGCAGACGGGAGCATTGCCGCCACTCGAGGTCAAGTATGCGCTGTGTTAACAGCAGATTGTTTGCCCGTGCTGTTCTGTGATCAGTCGGCGACTCGGGTCGCCGCCGTACACGCAGGTTGGCGCGGGCTAGCGGGTGGAATTTTGTCAGCCGCGGTTAGGCTTCTTAGGGTTAGGCCTGCTTCCCTATTGGCTTGGTTCGGACCCGCAATCGGTCCGCAGGCATTTGAAGTGGGCGCGGAAGTTTACCAAAAATTTCTCGCAGTACATCAGGACTATGGCGCAGCCTTTCAGGGTCAGGGGGAGAAATATTTGGCGAATATCTACCAGATTGCGCGCATACAGTTGGCCCAGGCAGGCGTGGAACAGGTGTATGGTGGAGATTATTGTACGTATCAACAACAGACCCTCTTCTACTCCTATCGAAGAGACACTCAAACTGGACGCATGGGTAGCTTTATCTGGTTAGATTGATTCGGTTGTTTTAACGAGTAGAATGAACAACCTTTGCGCATTCGCCGCGACTAAGGATTTTTTAAGTGTTGTTATTTTGGATTGTTTTATTTTCTCTATTTGGTGGCGTTTTGAGTGTCACTGCGGCCGGCGGTTATTTGCTTTTTTCGGCAGAAGTGCGCAATAAAACCATTGAACATTTAATCAGCTATGCCGTTGGCGCACTACTTGGTGTGAGTTTTATCGCTCTCTTACCCCATGCATTTGATTCCAGCCACACTGAAGTGAGTTCACTGCACATTTCGGTGACTGTGTTAGCGGGCATTTTTATTTTTTTTATTCTGGAAAAGATGGTGTTATGGCGCCACCACCACCATCATCATGGTGATGGTGAGGACGAACAGTTGGCGCGACATCGGCAGAAGAGTTCTGGCGTCCTCATTCTTTTGGGTGACAGCATCCACAATGGTGTAGACGGCATTTTAATCGCTGCCGCGTTTTTAACAGATTTTGATCTGGGCGTATTGACCGCCCTAGCGGTGGCCACTCATGAAATCCCACAAGAATTAGGTGATTTTGCAATTCTGTTAGCAGGTGGAATGAACCGCTCAAAAGCGTTAGTACTCAATCTGCTGGTGAGTTTAACCACAGTAGTGGGCGCAGTGGTGGGGTATTTCGCCTTAGAAATGAGCCACTCTTTATTACCCTATTTATTAGCCTTGGCCGCAGCCAGTTTTATCTATATAGCTGTGGCGGACTTATTGCCTAATCTTAACCGCAAAATAAAAATTGTGGACACTCTGTCTCAATTGGGGCTGATGGGATCAGGCGTGGCCACTATTTGGTTGCTTGAGCATTCGCTTCATTAGCAGGTGGAGTGCCTGGTGTAAGCGCAAGATTTGAGCTAGATCACTTGAAGAATAGCAGTTCACCGCCATATTCAACAAATGTTGGATCTAGTCTAACTAATTTGCGCAGCAGGGGAACAGGATGCGTCTAGATAAGTTAACCACAAAATTTCAAGAGGCACTGGCGGAGGCACAATCTCTAGCAGTAGGCCGAGACCACCAATTTATCGAGCCAGTGCACATTGCGCTGTGTTTGTTGACACAAAAAGGGGGCACCGTTGCGCCACTATTGCGGCAATGCAATGTTCCCACTGATCAGCTACAAAAGGCATTGGAATCAAAGTTAGAGCAGTTGCCCCGCATTCAAGGTCATGGTGGCGACATTCACATTTCAAACGATTCGGCTCGCTTGCTCAATTTGGCAGACAAAGCGGCGCAAGAGCGCAAGGACGCCTATCTATCAAGTGAGCTGTTTATATTGGCGGCGCTTGATGATAGAGGGAGTCTGGGAGACTTATTGCGGCAGTCCGGTCTTAACAAGCAGACGCTCGCAGCAGCGATCGAACAAGTACGGGGAGGAGAAAGCGTGCAAGAAGCTTCAGCGGAAGATCAGCGACAGGCACTGGAAAAATACACCATCGATCTGACTCAACGAGCCACAGAGGGTAAGTTGGATCCCGTCATTGGGCGTGACGAGGAGATTCGCCGCACCATTCAAGTATTACAACGTCGTACGAAAAACAATCCGGTGTTAATCGGTGAACCAGGTGTCGGTAAAACGGCTATAGTAGAAGGATTGGCGCAGCGGATTATCAATGGTGAGGTGCCAGAGGCGTTAAAGGAAAAACGCTTATTAGCGCTGGACATGGGTTCTCTTATCGCTGGCGCAAAATACCGAGGTGAGTTTGAAGAACGACTCAAGGCCGTATTAAAGGAACTTTCTCAACAAGAGGGCGGCATCATTCTATTTATAGATGAACTGCATACCATGGTGGGTGCCGGTAAGGCAGAAGGTGCCATGGATGCCGGAAACATGTTGAAACCGGCGCTAGCCAGGGGTGAGTTGCATTGTGTGGGAGCAACCACTTTGGACGAATATCGTCAGTACATCGAAAAAGATGCGGCGTTAGAGCGACGTTTTCAAAAGGTGTTAGTAGATGAACCCAGTCGGGAAGATACCATTGCCATTCTACGGGGACTCAAAGAACGATATGAGATCCATCATGGGGTGGAGATAACCGACCCTGCCATAGTGGCGGCTGCCACGCTCTCTCATCGCTACATTAGCGATCGTCAATTACCTGATAAAGCGATCGATCTGGTGGACGAGGCGGCGAGTCGAATTCGTATTGAAATAGACTCCAAACCAGATGCATTGGATCGACTGGAACGCCGTTTAATCCAGTTAAAAATTGAGAGAGAAGCCTTAAAAAAGGAGAAAGACGAAGCCTCGAAAAAACGCTTGGAGAAGTTGATGCAGGATATCTCTGAGCTAGAGCGGGAGTATTCAGACTTAGAACAGGTGTGGAATGCGGAGAAAGCCACTTTACAAGGAGGCGCGCAGATCAAAGAGGCGTTGGAAGCCGCTAGACTGGAGATGGAAGCGGCAAGACGGGCAGGTGATTTAAGCAAAATGTCCGAATTGCAGTATGGACGAATTCCAGAGTTGGAAAAACAGTTACAACACTCAGATGATGCGCCAGAATCTTTGACTTTGTTGCGCAATAAAGTGACCGAGGAAGAGATTGCTGAAGTGGTCTCTCACTGGACTGGGATCCCGGTTGCGAAAATGTTGGAAGGCGAGCGGGACAAACTGCTACGCATGGAAGAAGCGATACATGATCGCTTGGTTGGGCAGGACGAAGCCGTGACCGCGGTGTCAAACGCCATCAGACGATCGCGGGCAGGTTTGTCCGATCCTAATCGACCCAACGGATCCTTCCTATTTTTAGGGCCCACTGGTGTGGGAAAAACAGAACTCTGTAAAGCCTTAGCGGAATTTTTATTCGACTCCACCGATGCCATGGTGCGCATTGATATGTCGGAATTCATGGAAAAACATTCGGTGGCGCGATTAATCGGTGCGCCCCCCGGCTATGTGGGATATGAGGAGGGCGGTTATCTCACAGAAGCAGTACGACGTAAGCCCTATTCAGTGTTGTTGTTAGATGAAGTTGAAAAAGCGCACCCGGATGTATTTAACATCCTGTTGCAAGTTCTGGACGATGGCCGGTTGACGGATGGACATGGCCGTACGGTAGATTTCCGTAATACAGTGATTGTGATGACCTCTAATCTGGGTTCACAGCTGATTCAGGATTTGGCAGGAGAAGATAATTACGATGCCATTAAAAGTGCGGTCATGGGGGTGGTGGCGCAACATTTTCGACCAGAGTTTATTAATCGTGTGGACGAGGTGGTGGTTTTTCATCCATTGGTACAGGCCCAGTTACGCTCGATTGCGGCTATCCAGCTGGCGGGCTTAAACGCACGCCTAAAGGAGCGAGATATTGAATTTAGCATTTCTTCAGCGGCGTTGGATCATTTGGCGGAAGTTGGATTTGATCCCGTCTATGGCGCACGCCCACTGAAGCGTGCCATTCAGAACTATATCGAAAATCCCCTGGCACAGCGGATATTAGCCGGCGAATTTACGGCTGGAACGGGCATAGAAGTGGACTACGATGACGTCCAAGGATTTCAATTTGAGCCTATCACCGAGAACACACAGGCGAAGGTTTCTAGTTTATAAAACTGGTGGTTAATTTATTTTCCTGCCCCTTATCGGTTTGTGCGTCACAATTATCGGAAGTTTTTCATCTGATTAGCGCTCTCTTTAATGTCCTGTGATTGAAATGCAGATACAAAAGAGAAGTAGCCGGGGATGCATTAGATGAAATATCGAACCACAGGATTCACCTTAATAGAAACCATGATAGTACTTGCAGTGGCAGCGATTTTGGTCGCCGTTGCCACGCCGTCCTTTAACCAATTCATGATCAATAATCGCTCTCAAAGCACACAGAGTTTCTTGGCAGCGACCTTATCCCAGGCGCGATCAGAAGCGCTCAAACAAAATCAACATATCACTATTTGCAATACCAACAGAACACATACCCGTTGCCGTCGGCGTAATCAACAGTGGGACCGGTTTGGGTGGATTATGTTTGTCGATAGCAATGCTAACGAACAGTTGGATGCGGGAGAGTTGATTTTAGCATCCCGAGAGTCTGTGAGTGGCGCGATGACGATTCGTTTAAAGCGAACCGGCAATCGAGTGGGCGTGTTTCGATTTACCGGTGACGGTTCCTCAGCAAACGATCTGAGCGCGACATTTGTGGCCTGCCACAATGGTGCCAGTGCCAATCAGTTTCGAGGCGTGACCATTGCTGCCACGGGTCGGATAGCGGCCACTCGAGATATCGATAATGATGGGATCCATGAAGACCATTTAGGGAATGATCTGAGTTGTAGTTAAGACTCAGCATGTGCCCATGAGGCCTGGGAAGAGGGCGTTTCAATCAGCTCTATCGGCGCATAGTTATCCGCACACAACAAGAGATGCTTGAGATGAGGCCACCGCTTTTGTGAATGGCTTTGCTGGGTTACCCCACCGCGCTTGCTTGGAACGCTAACAACCCCTTGCTGAGTGGGCGATTTAGTCCAAGAACTGATTCAGATTACCTTTGTGCGCAAAGGGTAACAACAGCCCGTTTTCATGCCGTCCTCGAATCCAGTAGCCTGGGTCCCCGATCTGGGGTAAATTCTCTTTTGTCATTTTTACAAACTTGCTATTGAACTGTATCATAGCGGCGCTAAACTGTCGGACGGAAATACCCGCGATGATGCGGGTTTTTCTTTTGCGGCTATCAATTTCTTAGGTGATCCAGTGGGTGAAAAATTAAACGGTGCTGAAATAACGGTCCGGTTTCTCAAAGACGAAGGTGTGGAATTCCTCTTCGGTTACCCGGGTGGCGCGGTATTGCACATCTATGATGAGCTTTATAAACAGGAAGATGTGAAACATATTCTTGTCCGTCATGAGCAAGGCGCAACCCATATGGCAGACGGGTATGCCCGTGCCACAGGCAAGCCTGGAGTCGTACTGGTCACCTCTGGTCCGGGTGCCACCAATGCGGTGACTGGCATTGCCACCGCTTACATGGATTCCATCCCAATGGTGATTATCACCGGTCAGGTGCCTACCGACCTGATTGGTAACGATGCTTTTCAGGAAGTGGATAATGTGGGTATCACCCGTCCCTGCGTGAAACACAATTTTCTCGTTAAGCACGTGGAAGATCTCGCGATGACGCTAAAAAAGGCCTTTCATATCGCCACCACTGGTCGACCTGGTCCGGTGTTGGTGGATATTCCCAAGGACGTGTGTCGCCAAAGCGTGCTTTACGAATATCCTAAGCAGGTTTCATTGCGTTCTTATCGTCCGACCACTGAGGGACATTTGGGGCAAATTAAACGTGCCGTAAAACTGATGTTAAGCGCAAAACGTCCGATGATTTATACCGGCGGTGGCGTGGTGATTGGCAATGCCTCCGATGCGCTGCGTCAGTTGGTCACCACCTTAGGATTTCCAATTACCAGCACTCTTATGGGATTAGGGGCCTATCCAGCACCTGAGAAACAGTGGCTGGGCATGCTCGGTATGCATGGTACCTATGAAGCCAACATGGGGATGCATGGTTGTGATGTGCTGATTGCTATCGGTGCTCGTTTCGATGATCGAGTCACAGGCAATATCGAGAAGTTTTGTCCGTCTGCAAAAATCATTCATATTGATATCGACCCTTCGTCGATTTCAAAGAATGTGAAAGTTGATATCCCCATTGTCGGAGATGTTGCGTCGGTATTGGCGCAAATCAATAGAGTGTTAAGTGAAAGTGGCAAAACACCTGATCAGCACGCTTTGGCCGAATGGTGGCAACAGATCGAAACTTGGCGCAGTGAAAACTGTCTTCGATACGATCAAAAGAGTGAGCAAATCAAACCACAAATGGTAGTGGAAACACTCTATAAGGTGACCAAAGGTGATGCTTTTGTGACCTCAGATGTGGGCCAACACCAGATGTGGGCGGCCCAGTTTTACCACTTTAAACAGCCTCGTCGCTGGATAAACTCCGGCGGGCTTGGCACCATGGGCTTTGGTTTGCCGGCAGCGATGGGGGTTCAGTTTGCTTTTCCCGATAGTATTGTTTGTTGCATCACCGGTGAGGGCAGCATCCAGATGAACATTCAAGAGCTTTCCACTTGTCTGCAATATAAGTTACCGGTGAAGATCATCAATCTCAATAACCGTTATCTAGGTATGGTGCGCCAGTGGCAAGAGTTCTTCTATGAAAATCGATACGCCATGTCTTATATGGATGCACTGCCAGACTTTGTCAAACTAGCTGAAAGTTATGGTCATGTGGGCATGTGTATCGAAAAGCCTGGTGATGTAGAGAGCGCTTTGAAAGAAGCGATGAGCCTAAAAGATCGCCTTGTATTCATGGATTTTGTCACTGACCGCACCGAGAATGTTTATCCAATGATTCCGGCAGGTGCGGGATTAAACGAAATGATACTGGTGTGATATGCGTCGTATAATTTCTGTATTGATGGAAAACGAATCGGGTGCGCTGTCTCGAGTGGTGGCGCTCTTTTCCGCCCGTGGGTACAACATTGAATCTTTAACAGTGGCTCCCACTGAAGATCCCTCATTGTCACGTTTGACATTGGTGACTCACGGTTCTGAACAGATCATTGAACAGATCACCAAACAGTTAAACAAATTGATCGAGGTGGTGAAGTTGGCCGACCTCACCGACGGCAGTCACATTGAGCGGGAAATGATGTTAGTAAAAGTGCGCGTCATTAGTGACAAGCGGGAATTTATATTACACATAGTGGATATCTTTCGCGGTAGAGTGATTGATGTGAATCGATCTGTTTTTACCATTGAATTGACAGGCACTTCCGATAAGTTAGACAGTTTTTTGGAAAATTTATCTGAGGCTAAAATCATAGAAGTGGTACGTTCTGGTGTCATGGGTATTGCGCGCGGTGAGAAATCACTCAGTCTATAGTGAAGCAATAGCGGTTTAAATTAGTTAAAAGATAGTTAGGGGAATTGCATGAATATTTTCTACGATAAAGACGCGGACCTTTCCTTGATTCAAGGTAGACGTGTGGCGATTTTAGGCTATGGATCACAGGGCCACGCGCATGCGAATAACTTAAAGGATTCTGGTGTCGACGTCGTGGTGGGGTTGCGAACCGGTTCCCGATCTATAGAAAAAGCTGAATCCGCCGGCTTGGAAGTGTTACCTATTGGCGAAGCCGTGGCCAGTGCCGATCTCATTATGGTTTTGGCTCCCGATGAACACCAAGCCCAACTGTATGCCGAAGAGATTCAACCAAATATCAAGCAGGGTGCCGCTCTAGCCTTTGCCCATGGGTTCAATATTCACTTTCAACAGATCGAGCCCCGTGCAGATTTGGATGTGATTATGATCGCACCGAAAGGTCCTGGTCATTTGGTACGCTCTACCTACACCCAAGGTGGGGGCGTTCCCTCGTTGATTGCGGTTTATCAAGATGCATCTGGCCAGGCGCGTGATATTGCACTCTCTTATGCCAGTGCAAATGGCGGCGGTCGTGCAGGAGTGATAGAGACAAACTTTCGAGAAGAGACGGAGACGGATCTATTTGGCGAGCAGGCGGTATTATGTGGTGGCGCCACAGCGTTGGTTCAGGCGGGATTCGAGACCTTGGTGGAGGCCGGATATGCGCCGGAAATGGCCTACTTTGAATGTTTACATGAGTTAAAGTTAATCGTGGATCTCATGTACGAGGGGGGGATTGCCAACATGCGCTATTCTATATCTAATACTGCAGAATATGGTGATTTTACTCGCGGTCCTCGTGTGGTAAACAGTGAGACCAAAGAGGAAATGAAGCGCATCTTGGCCGAAATTCAAAGCGGCCAGTTTGCAAAGGAATTTATTCTAGAAAATCAATCTGGTGCGGCCAGTCTTAAAGCCATGCGTCGCCAGGGCCAGGCACATGCCATAGAAGAGGTGGGTGACCGTCTAAGAGACATGATGCCTTGGATCAAGCAAAATAGACTGGTGGACCGCAGTAAAAATTAGGTCTCGCTGCGTCGGCATGAGGACTGGTGTCAATTTTGCTGTGAACTCTAGAATAGCTGCTCAAAAGGGATAGATTAAGAGTCACATGAAACATTTGAAGCCCGTTGATTCCGATTCAACTCAGTCAAAAAATAAGGAATCGGCCTCTGCAGAGGATGAAGCGAACCCCTTGCGTCGTCAGCCGAAAGGCATATACCTACTGCCTAATCTATTTACCACAGCCAGTCTGTTCGCTGCGTTCTATTCTATTGTGGCTGCCATGGGACAGCAGTACGAGGCTGCCGCAATAGCTATCTTTGTCGCCATTATGATGGATAGCTTAGATGGCCGTGTGGCCAGGCTGACCAACACTCAAAGTGCCTTTGGTGCTGAATATGATAGCTTGTCCGATATGGTGGCATTCGGATTGGCACCGGCATTGGTGATGTATGAATGGGTGTTAGTGGAGTTTGGCAAGTTGGGTTGGTTGGTGGCGTTTTTGTATGCTGCGGCTACCGCACTACGTTTAGCCCGGTTCAACACCCAACTTGGTGATGAAGACAAACGCTTTTTTCAAGGATTGGCAAGCCCGGCGGCTGCGGCGATGATGGCTTCTCTGCTATGGTTTGGTGTCAGCCATGAATGGGATCTTGAGGTGCTGAAAAATTATGCCGTTGTGATCACTTTATTTGCTGGTGGCATGATGGTGAGCAATTTTCGTTATCGTAGTTTTAAGGATTTTGACCCTCGAGGACGTGTACCTTTTGTGACGATGTTGATGGTGGTATTAGGGTTAGTGTTTATTTCGTTAGATCCTCCGCAAATTCTATTTGCCATGTCGGTGATTTATGCGCTTTCAGGTCCGGTATATACCGTATGGAAAGTACGTGAACATCGGAACAATCGAGCAAAAAACCATTAAATTGGCCGCTATATTTTTTCAGTACTGATGGTCTCCGTTTTCCTGTGTTAATTATGGGCTAGAGCGGAGTGGCCATGCTCTGCTGGTGACAATCATCTAATCTATTTCCTCACGATGTGGTGTTGGAAATATCACAAATAGATCACAAATTAGAATTGCTATTGAAACGACTCTCCTTTTCTGGCTTCATTGATGTATCCATTTCGGCTTAGGAGAAGTGATGATGGCGTTGCCAAAAGAGTGGCAAATCAAGGAACATGAGGTCACTGAATACTCTCTCTATCTGCGTCGTCGAGAATTTATTGCAGGCAGCTTGGCATTCGCCGTTTCAGCACTGACTTCAAGTCAGGCAATGGGCGAAGAGCCAGAGAAAGATAAGTTAACGCCTAAACGTGCAGTGACCTCCTATAACAACTTTTATGAGTTTGGCACGGATAAACGCTCACCGGCAAAGCTATCAAAACACTTCAAAACCCAACCTTGGTTCGTGGTTGTGGATGGGAATTGCGCAAAACCTGGCAAGTACCCGTTGGAAGATCTGATTGCGAAGCAGCACACAGAGGAACGAATCTATCGCTTACGCTGCGTGGAAGCCTGGTCAATGGTAATTCCGTGGAAAGGCTTTGAGTTGGCCCCCTTACTGAAATCATTTGAACCTACCAGTGATGCAAAGTTCGTTCGATTTGAGACTCTTTTCGATCCTGAACAGATGCCGGGACAAAGGCGAAAAGTGTTGGCGTGGCCTTATGTGGAGGGGCTCACTATACAGGAGGCAATGCATCCTCTCACATTCATGGCCACCGGGTTGTATGGTGACGATCTTCCTAATCAAAATGGCGCACCTTTGCGTTTAGTGGTGCCGTGGAAATATGGCTTTAAGAGCATTAAGTCTATTGTGCGAATTAGTTTTGAAAAAGAGATGCCGAAAACCAGTTGGAGTCTTTCCGCCCCTCATGAATATGGTTTTTATGCGAACGTGAATCCAGATGTGGATCATCCACGTTGGAGTCAGGCCACTGAGCGTCGTATTGGTGAACGTGGTCGTCGTGACACATTGATGTTTAACGGCTATGAAAAGGCGGTGGCCGCACTGTATGCAGATCTAGATCTGCAAAAATGGTATTAAATGACACTGAACAAATTTTTTTCTTCTAACTATCTTATCTATTCAGTTGCGTTCATCCCTGCTTATTATCTCCTATATCAGTTTTATTTTGGGTTGGCTTGGATTGATCCTATCGAAGAGGGATTGCATGGGTTTGGAATTTGGACATTACGTTTTTTGTTGATGAGTTTGGCTGTCCGGCCTGTTGTTCGATTAGCGGATAAGCCTCACTGGTTCAAATATCGACGGATATTTGGTTTGGTGTCTGTATTCTACCTATGTTGCCATATGCTGATTTATGTGGTTTACGATCAGGACTTGATGTGGCGAACCTTAGTAGAAGAATTAACCACACGTGTGTATCTGCTCATTGGCCTGGTGGCGGCAACAGGTTTACTCAGCATGGCATTGACTTCCAATCAGTTCAGTATTGCTAAGTTAGGTCACCATTGGCAGCGACTGCATCAATGGATCTATCTATGGGTATCCTTGGCAGTGCTTCATTTCTATTTATCTGTTAAAGCGGACATTCTAGAGCCCCTTCTCTATGCCGGCATTGTGTTCGTATTGTTAGGGATGCGGATCTGGTGGCGAATTAATTGGTATCATCAGAAGAACGCGCTTTAAGAGTGCCTTAGTGTGTCACTTAAAATTTGATAAAAATTTGATAATTTGTCGCTTATCATTCATTTAAAATTGCACCATAATGGCGTTATCCTGTGACTGGATAGAGTGTAATTTGCTTCAACCAAAGGAGTCTAAAAGGCATCTGGGAGAAGCCTGGAGGTGGGTCAAGACAGTCTTGCGGTCACCGGCAATGCCAATAATATTCAATTAAACTAAGGAGATATGCATGTCAGCAAGTAAATCCAAATCCAATGAGTTGGCGAAAAAGTCAGGGTTGGTCGCGGCCGCAGGCGCAGCAACATTCGTCGTATCCTTGACTGCTTCACCCTTGGCGCAGGCAGATGTGAACCCATTTTCTACCACAGACTTAGGTTCTGGCTACTTGCAATTGGCTGAGGGCAGTTGTGGCGAGGGTAAGTGTGGTGAAGGCAAATGTGGTGAGAAAAAAGGTAAAGAAGGAAAATGCGGCGAAGGCAAATGCGGCGAAGGTAAGTGTGGTGAAGGCAAATGCGGTGGTAAGAAAGGTGCCGAAGGAAGCTGCGGTGATAAAAAAGGCGGTGAAGGCAAGTGTGGCGAAGGCAAGTGTGGCAGTTAATCATTAGCTGTTGAACCCGATGACCACTCAGCCTATTCAAGGTGCTGGATTAGGATTGCGGCGGAGTCTATTGGATCCGCTGCAATGCTCTAATCAACAGAGCATCAATTTTTTCGAAGTCGCCCCAGAAAATTGGATGGGGGTGGGCGGTCAATTAGGAAAAAAATTTCGCCAGTTTACGGAAGCCTATGACTTTGCATGTCACGGTCTCTCACTAAACGTTGGTGGTGTTGCGCCCCTAGACGAAGCATTTATTCACCGTCTAAAGCAGTTTCTTCAAGAACACCAGATCCAAATTTACAGTGAACATCTCAGCTACTGTGGCGATGCGGGTCATCTCTATGATTTAATGCCCATTCCGTTTACTGAAGAAGCTGTGGCTTACGTGAGCGAGCGCATCCAGCGTGTACAGGATATTTTAGGCCAGCGCCTGGTGATAGAAAATGTATCTTACTATGCAGCGCCGGGACAGGAGATGGCGGAAATTGATTTCATCTGTGAAGTATTAAAGCAGTCCGACTGTGAGCTTTTATTGGATGTCAATAACATCTACGTCAACAGCATTAATCATCAATACGATCCCATAGCTTTTATGAGATCCTTACCTGCTGAGCGTATTCGCTATATGCATATCGCAGGTCATTATGAAGAAGCTGAAGATTTACGAGTGGATACCCATGGCGCTGAAGTGATCGATCCGGTTTGGGATCTGCTTGATAAAACCTACGAACACTTTGGAGTCTATCCTACGTTGTTAGAGCGGGATTTTAATATACCTGCTCTGCATGAACTGTTAGCGGAAGTGGAAAAAATTCAGCACTACCAGCTGAATCATCAACAGATCACACATTCGAGTTATGAGTCTGCCTGATTTCCAAAAGGTTCAAAACCAATTTACCGCGCATATTCGCGATTCGCAAAAACATCCATGTCCGGCTGATGTGGCAGATCGGCGCATGAAGATCTACCGGGAGCTGTTTTTCAATAATGTGGAAAGTTTGATGGCGGGTACTTTTCCGGTATTGAAAGCGGTGATGGCGGAGAATTGGTACCCTTTCATGCGAGACTTTTTTTCGTCCCACCAATGCAGTACCCCCTATTTTCCGCAAGTGCCTCAAGAGCTGTTGCGCTTTTTGGAAGCACCGGCTCAGCAGCAGAAATATGCCGCCTGGATCTGGGAGTTAGCCTATTATGAATGGATGGAGCTGGCATTGGCCATAGAGACACGCGAAGTCAATGATGAGCAGCTCTCCCCCAATGCCGATTGGCGGTCTCAAGCGCCGGTGGTATCCGATCTTGCCTGGCCGCACGCATTTAGTTATCCTGTGCACCAAATCTCCATAGATAATTTACCTAGCGAACCCTCCGCCGAACCTTACTACATAGTGGTTTATCGTAATCGCCAGTTGGAAGTACATTTTTTGCAGCTGAATGCGGTTTCCGCCCGGTTGTTGGCGTTGATGCAAGAAAATAACGACGCCAACCAGTTGAGATCCGGGTTATCGTTATTAGAGCAAGTTGCCACAGAACTCAATCATCCTGAGCCCCAAATAGTGATCCAGGCTGGGATTTCTCAGATGGATGATTTTCTACAACGCGGGATCCTATTAGGTGCCAGAACGATCGGCTGAATTGGATTCAGCTATTGGCAAATGGGCATCATGCCGTTATAGTGAACCGTTGAGAACCCGCATTGATTTAATTCATGAAACTCCAAATAATACAATTCGCTGCTGTTAGTCGTTGTGACAACTCTGGTCGCAACTCCCTTCTATGGAAGTTTGGCTCTTCTCTACTCCTGCCCTAAGGGGCAAATTCACTGATTGATTAAAATAAATTAAGTTTCAATTCCGCTTCGACTCGGAGTTTGATTTAATAGTTGGAATATTGGTAGGCAGATTGGTGATGCCTACAGGAGTAGCAAAAATGAGAGATAGAATCATAATTTTTGACACCACTTTGCGTGATGGGGAGCAAAGTCCTGGCGCCTCGATGACTCGGGATGAAAAATTACGTATTGCTCATGCCTTAGAACGAATGAATGTGGACGTGATAGAAGCCGGTTTTCCTGCGGCAAGTCGTGGAGATTTTGAGTCAGTTCATGCGGTGGCTGAAGCAATAAAAAATAGTACCGTATGTGGTTTAGCTCGGGCCTTAGATAATGATGTGGACCGTGCCGGAGAAGCGGTTGCACCTGCTGAGAGAGCCCGAATCCACACTTTTATTGCCACCTCGCCTATTCATATGCAACAAAAACTTTGCATGAGTCCCGACGAGGTGGTCTCACAGGCAGTGCATGCCGTGAAGCGTGCTCGAGATTTCACCGATGATGTGGAATTTTCTCCGGAAGATGCAGGGCGATCCGAACTTGATTTTTTATGTCGCATCATAGAGGCGGCCATCGATGCCGGTGCCACCACCATTAATATTCCGGATACAGTGGGATACAACGTACCAGAACAGTTTGGCGCGACCATTCGGCACTTAATTGAACACATTCCCAATTCAGACAAAGCTATTTTTTCCGTGCATTGTCATAACGACTTGGGTTTGGCTGTGGCCAATTCCCTATCAGCGGTGCGAAACGGTGCCCGCCAAGTGGAGTGCACCATCAATGGTTTAGGCGAACGGGCCGGAAACGCCGCTTTGGAAGAGATCGTGATGGCTTTAAAAACCCGTACAGACAGTTACCAATTGGAGGTGGGCATTGACAGTACCCAGATAGTGCCCTGCTCTAAGTTGGTCTCTAGTATCACCGGGTTTGCAGTACAACCCAACAAAGCTATTGTGGGCGCCAACGCATTTGCCCATGAGTCCGGTATCCATCAGGATGGCGTGCTTAAGAGCCGCGAAACCTATGAAATCATGTTGGCGCAAGATGTGGGTTGGGGCTCTAATCGCATGGTATTGGGCAAGCATTCCGGTCGCGCGGCTTTTCGCGCTCGATTGCAGGAATTAGGCGTGTCCTTTTCAAGTGATGAGGAATTCAATCTCGCTTTTAGCCGCTTCAAAGATCTTGCTGACAAAAAGCACGAAATTTTTGATGAGGATTTGCAGGCCTTGGTCTCTGAAGCCAGTGCAGACATTCAGGAAGATGTGGTCAAATTGGTCTACATGCAGGTCTGTTCCGAAACCGGAAAAATTCCGCAAGCGCATTTGATTCTCGATATTGGCGGCAAGGAAGAAAAAGGTCAAGCTGAAGGTGATGGACCTGTGGATGCTGCCTTCAAAGCGATAGAGGCAGTGATGCACAGTGGTGCCAAATTACAGCTCTATTCGGTGAACAATATCACCAGTGGCACGGACTCGCAGGGAGAGGTCACAGTGAGATTAGAGAAAAATGGGCGGATTGTGAATGGGCTAGGGGCCGACGTAGACATAGTTGCGGCCTCGGCAAAAGCTTATATACATGCGTTGAATCGATTGGAAGTCGACTATGAGCGCATACATCCTCAAGTTTAATCGATGACTGAAAGCCAATTTCGATTGAGTCCGCGCCGTCGTCGCTATTTGCAGGCGATGGACATTGCTGTTTTACCAATAACCAGGACTCAAGCAAAAAAGCCCGCTGCACTATCAGGCTCGCCAGAAGTTGTGGCCGACGAAGTGTCAGTAGAGTCGGACAAGGCATCCGCAGCGTTAGCCGAGGTACCCGGGATTGCAGCAGTATCCGCTCTTGGTTGGGGTGAATTGCAGTCCCAGGTGTCCGTTTGTACTGCCTGTGATTTGCATAAAGGCCGAACTCAAACCGTATTTGGTGTGGGTAATCATCAGGCAAAATTGCTGGTGATTGGCGAGGCGCCGGGCGCAACTGAAGATCGTCTAGGTGAACCCTTTGTGGGGCGTGCGGGTAAGTTGCTTGACGCGATGCTGGCGGCAATAAATTTGCAACGAAATCAGGTGTTTATCGCCAATATTGTCAAATGTCGCCCCCCCAACAATCGAGATCCAAGTGCACAAGAGGCTGCCGCTTGTCGAGGGTATCTAGAACGCCAAATGGCGTTAATTGAACCCCAGGTTATTTTGGCTGTGGGTCGAATTGCGGCACATAATCTCTTGGAAACCGATCAAGCAATTGGTAAGTTAAGGTGTCGGGTGCACACAATTGGGAAGCAGCAAATACCCATGGTGGTGACATATCATCCTGCTTATCTACTGCGTAGCCCGAAAGAAAAAGCCAAAGCTTGGCAGGACTTAAAGCAGGTTTCCCAACTGATGAGGCAATAGATGGTTGCAAGGCTCTGGGATGAGGATGTGGTGCAATTCCGCTCCATGGAGTTGACGGATTTACCGGAAGTGATGCGAATCGAAAATCTTTCGCACCTTTTCCCCTGGTCTGAGCGAGTGATGCGAGATTGCCTACAGGCGGGATATACCTGTTCTGTGATTGAACTCCACCAACTGGTGGTTGGTTTTAGTCTGCTCTCTTTTGCCGCCGATGAAGCGCATTTACTCAATATTTGTATTGATCCTATGTTCCAACGCCAGGGATTAGGGCGCCACTTAATGGAGCACGTGTTGCGCCAATCGAGAGAGAATAAGGTGAAAAGAATATTTCTTGAGGTGCGGATCTCCAATCAGGGTGCATTGAATTTATATCAGTCGATGGGATTTCGTCAGATAGGTATTCGCCGAGGCTATTATCCCGCAGAAGAGGGCAAAGAAGATGCACTGGTTTTATCCAAGTCTTGGAGCAAACCGCTATTTAAACGCTGGCGCTATTAGCTAGCATGCCTCTATCTTTTGCTAAAACACGACATTGATAGCCGCATTCACGCCGATTACTTCGTCGTCAAGTACGACAGTATTTCCCAAACTGGGGTGAAATGTATCGTAAGAGCCCGTGGTTAAAGGTCCGTCGTCCAACTCGCTCTGGACCACTTCAATTTTAAAAGCACTACTTGGGTTCAGATCATATCGAACCCCTAGAATAATACTTTTTTGTGAGCGATCTACCGCTGCTATCTCGTCGGCATCACTATATGAATAGGTGAAGTGGGGCAGAAATTGGCCCAATTGGTAACCAATATTAATAAAGGCGGATTCAGCTTTAGATAGAAAAACCGAATCTACAATTTCGAAGTATGAGAGCTCCGCCAACAGACGTATCGGTCCGTTACTGTAACTGAGGGATAAGTTTTCCACTTCAATCTTTTCTGAAGGGGGAGCATTAAGCAAATCAATCCCCAATTGAGTTAAGGTCGTCAGGGCGGTCGCATTAGACAAGGTATCCCTTAAGCCGGTGCTATCGGCCAGTGCTAAATCCTCTCCTCGGTGGATAGCTCCTCGGATAGTAAGATGGTCAGATCGCCATCCTAGAATCAAGCTGTAGAGTTTTATATCCTCTATATCTATTGATTGGCCAAATAGTTGCAGGGACAGTCCACTGCCTTCTGCTAACAATAGTTGAGGTTCTAATTCCCCTCCCAATAGTTGTGTCCGATATTTAATCCTTAATCCATCAGCGGAGGTGAAGGGGATAAAAAATACTTCGCTGGGGGGGCGGGCCCAGGGATAGGTCAGCCCAACATGAATCGATTCGGAAAGCAGAGTAAGAGGCACTCGAACCTTACCCATTTGCAACTCTAAGTTGTCCCATGGGGTATATTTAAAAAAGGCCCATTCGGCGCTCGCCTCCCAACCATCTATCCCTTCTGCAAGAATTTGAACGATAAATTGCATACTTGGGTCGGTGGGGATAAAAATAGTTTGCACGCCAATTAATGAGGATTGGCTAAAGTTCATTTCATCTTTCACGCCCGCGAAGGGAACTTCACTGTCGACCTGACTAAATGCGGCAGTTATAAATCCGTTTGCGATTAAATTTCTCTCGGCCAAGGCGGTTTGATGAAAGGCCACGATTACAATTAAGATGGGTAAATTTCGGTACAGTCGGTCCATCGACTTTCCTTTCGGTCTCTGTAACTTGTTTTAAATGCTACAGATAGTGGCGGGGTAGAAATATCATTAAGTGTGAACGATAGCACTATCATTTATCAACAAGAACTTTAAGTGTATATCTGTTTAAATTAACCGCTGATTTGTTTTTATGATTAGCTGAATATGTATTAAAAATATTTATAGACGAACTAAATACAATCGGAATACAGAATTAAATCGAAATCATCTTGATGGCAATCGCCTGGTTTTACATACCAGGCATGCCTAAATCTAGGTTTGATTGCAGATTCATTACAAAACCCATATCGCCATCTAGTTGAACCTCACCTGCCATAAATGCTTGCATCATTTTTGGTTGTGCGTCATCACCGCCGCCGCTTAGTTCTTGCATCAGGTGAATCGGCATCGTGATGGTGGTGGTGGGAGAGTCGTAGTCTAATCCACAAAAACCGATAGCGAGCGTTTCTTCACTGTCGTCTTCGGTTTTGATCACTAATTTTAGTGTGCCATTAATGGATTCACGAATGGTGTCCGCTTTTTGGATCATTTCGTTTATCTGTGTCATTTGATCCATCATGCCGTTACCACTTGACTCTTCATTCATGAGGATAGGCAGTGCGTTTTCGCTAAACAGTATGGTGACTAATGCATTGTCGGTAGAACCTTCCTCCACCTCTGGTTTGCCCTCTTTTAGACGAATGACCCAACTCGCATCATCCTTAATGCCCAGTAAGATTGTTTCATCAGAGTCTGGGAGATTTTGTCCTGCAAATTCTTCCATGCGTTCATTAATGAGTTTTTCGATGAGTTCTCTGGATGAGGACATGCTCTAGTCTCCTAAAGTAAAAGTTTTATAAAACACAGTATTAATGTCGGTTAGTTACGATGAGGCTAGCAAGTTTATCGAACAGAGGTAAATAAGTGCAACTCTATTCCGAATGATTCTTGCGTTAACAGTTCGTTTAGTCAGGATGCGCAAAGGAGAGGATCGAGACGTTTTCCCGATGTTTACCCGTTCAACTAACAGATAAACTTTAAAATTAATTTTAATCAGTTTTTTCAGAATAGGATTGCCATTTAATGGTGTTGTCAAATGGCATCTTGGGGCAATGTGACTCTCGAATCGAAGTCTATTTGTACTCAACTATGATATGGATCCATTCAACTGAAGAGACACGGATGTTCATTCATAGATCTCAGACAATAGAAAAGGTAACGCGCTGGTTGATTTCGGTTATATTCCAAGAAACGGAAATCATGTCATTTTCCGTAATGGGATTTCACGTACTCTAGAATTATTTGTTGAAATTCTGCGGCTATGTGATCGCCTTTTAAGGTGACGCTTTTTTCTCCATCAATGTAGACAGGGGCCACCGGCCGCTCTCCTGTTCCTGGCAGACTGATGCCAATATTGGCATGTTTACTTTCTCCGGGACCGTTCACCACGCAACCCATGACCGCGACGTTCATCTCTTCCACACCTGAATACTGTTGTCGCCATTGGGGCATCTGATGTCGTAAATAGGACTGGATCTGCGACGCCAAAGATTGAAAATAAGTACTGGTGGTGCGTCCACACCCAGGGCATGCAATGACCATTGGAGTAAAAGAACGCAGTCCCATCGATTGCAATATTTCTTGGGCAACGATCACCTCTTGGGTGCGATCTCCACCTGGCTCTGGAGTGAGTGAAATTCTGATAGTGTCGCCGATGCCTTGTTGTAGCAGTACAGCTAATGCAGCAGTAGATGCCACAATTCCTTTTGAACCCATACCTGCTTCTGTCAAGCCTAGGTGTAACGCATAATCACACTGTGAGGCTAAATCACGGTAAATAGAGATCAGATCCTGCACCCCGCTCATTTTGCAGGAGATAATAATCTGATCCTTTTTTAACCCCAGATCTAAAGCGCGTTCAGCACTCTTAAGTGCGGATTCTATAATGGCTTCATGCATCACCTCCGTGGATTCTTTTGGGTTGTCCACTTGAGCATTTATATCCATCATATGCGCCAATAAATCCTGATCGAGGCTGCCCCAATTGACACCAATGCGAACAGGTTTCTCGTATCGACAAGCCATCTCTATCATCGACGCATATTGGAGATCTCTTTTTTTACCTTTACCCACATTCCCTGGATTGATTCTATATTTGCTTAGTGCTTCAGCACATTCGGGATACTGTGTTAATAGTTTGTGACCATTAAAGTGGAAATCGCCCACTAAGGGCACGTCGCAATCTAGTGCTAACAGACGCTCTTTGATGGGGGCGACTTGCGCAGCGGCTGCTTCAGAGTTAACCGTAATGCGAACTAACTCAGATCCTGCTTTGGCCAGTTCAATAATTTGTTGAACAGTGTTAACTGCATCCGCCGTATCCGTATTGGTCATCGACTGCACGACAATGGGGGCATCGCCCCCCACGATAACATGACCGATGGCCACCGGAATGGATGTTCTACGTGTGAGGCAAGGTTCGGATTGAGACAAAACTGGATACCTAAATTTTTAGGGCAACACCGCTATTGTAGCATTGCTTTAGAATGGCCAGATCATTGGTGCTAAAACGAGGGTGACTACTGCTACCACTATAGTGAGTGGGATACCCGCGCGTAGGAAATCTGCAAAATGATAACCGCCGGGTCCAGCCACCATTAAATTGGTTTGATATCCGATGGGACTAGCGAAGCTGGCGGAGGCGGCCATCATCAAGGTCATGGCAAAGGGCATAAAACTGACTTCTAGTTGTTGACTGGCCGCAAGGGCGATTGGGAACATAATGACTGCTGCTGCATTGTTACTGACCATGGAAGTGAGTAATGCGGTTACGGCAAAGATTATTCCCAGAGCCCAGAGCGGATGGCCCGCACTAAAGATACCCACACCTGAACCAATCAGCTGTGCCAATCCGCTGCTTTGCATGGCCTCACCAAGAGCAAATGCAGCGCCAATAGTGATCAAGATCCGCCAGTCTAAACTATTTCTTGCG
Organism: Thiotrichaceae bacterium; assembly: GCA_041940025.1. Classification (GTDB taxonomy): domain Bacteria; phylum Pseudomonadota; class Gammaproteobacteria; order UBA5859; family UBA5859; genus UBA5859. The sequence continues at coordinate 176,899 of JBGTSY010000002.1, forward strand.
TTTTCACCGGTGGTGCAGCGGCTGATCAACATGGCACCGGCGGCCAGGATGGCAGCATTTAACACCGTAGTTACCTGAAATGCGATGAAGGCAATCATCAGTCCCAGTATGACTCTGGCAATCCAGCGTTTCTCATGTTGCGGAGGCGTCGAGTCATCTAGTTTGCTGATGAGAAAAAAATCTGAAGAGTTACGGTATTGGTTTAAAAAGCGTGGAGAGGTTTCGAGCAAAAGTGTATCACCTGCAAGTAGTTCAATTTCACCAATTTTCTGTTTCAGTCGTTCACCATTGCGGGCGACGGCGATTATGGCTGCATTGTAGTGGGTGCGAAATCCTCCTTCTTTAATGCTTTTTCCCACTACAGGACAACTAGGTGACACCACGGCTTCTAGCAAGCAGCGCTCTTGCAGGGAGGAATCCAACTTAAATACTTGATTAGTGGCAGGTACCAGACCGCGGATCCTTCTCAGCTCTAACATGCTGTCCACTACTCCGGTAAAAATCAATTGATCCTCGGATTGCAGGACCTCATCCGGTGAAACCGCAGCAATGGCGCGTCCCTGTCGATTGATCTCCACCAAGTAGGAGCCCGGTAGATTTCTCAAGCCAGCTTGCTCGATACTGCGACCGATGAGTGGACTATCTTCGGAGATCTGCATTTCTATGACATATTCTCTAGGCTGGGAGAATTGATAGGTCTGGATATTTCGATTGGGCAATAACCATTTTTGACCAAAGGTAATGGTGAGCACGACAGCAGCCGCAGTAGGGACACCCAGCCAGGCGATATCGAACAGCCCGACCTCGGGAAGTTCTGAGTGATTCAAAATTAAGCCGTGCACAATCAGGTTAGTGCTCGTGCCGATGAGTGAACAGGTGCCGCCTACAATGGCAGCGAAGCTAAGGGGCATCATCAATTTAGAGACCGGGATCTGCAGCTTTTTCGCCCAATCGTTCACCATCGGGATCAACACCGCTACCACTGGTGTGTTATTCATAAATGCACTAATGGCCGCTACCGGGGGCATCAATCGAATTAAACTGGCTGTAATGCCCTTTGGACGTCCAAACAGCAATGGCACCAGATCGGTCAGGCTACCGGTGTCTTTCAGTCCAGCGACCACCACAAACAACACCGCAATGGTAACCACTCCGGGATTAGAAAACCCGTTAAATGCCTGGCCAGGCTCGATGACGCCGCTTAACAACAGAAATGACAAACCACCCATGAGCACCAGATCTGGCGAGTAGCGAGTCAAAGTGAGCACGCTGAAGCAGGTGAGAATTGTGGCTAACGTGATAGCAGCGGCTGGAGTCATGTATCAACTAATTCTGTCATCGTAGCGGTCCGGTTTATCCGCTGAACTCAAAGGCTTGTATGGCTGTCAAAGGAGCAGAGATATTAAAGTGGCTGGAAGAATATATCCAGTATTACTCGTCTTCCAGTGAGACTGCTTCTCTGCGAAAAAACTATTGGATCCTATGGCCCGAAGCCTTTGAGTGTTCTCTATTTTAACGTTAAAGACCGGTGCCAACGGGCCGCTTATCAATAGAGGCGAATCACTTCCGGAAATTTGCTTTGTACAGCTATCCGGAGACTAAGAAAGGTGTTCTAACGTGGTTGCTAGGCGTGTACTGAGTTCAAGGCAAACTGAATGGACTTAAAAATCTTATTAGTGGCAGGAGATCTTGGTGTGGCGCACTACCTAGAGTCTGTGATGCGGCAGTTTGGAGAGGTAGAAATCTATACGGATTCATCAGATGCATTGGAGGAGTTCGAACAGGCGCTCGCGAAGGCTGAGCCCTATGATTTAGTCGCCGTTGATCTATTTATGCCGACATTAGACGGTGCTGCTTGCGTTGAAAAAATGCGTGATATTGAGAATCGACGCAAAGTTCCTGAGGTCTACGCCGCTCGAATTCTGATGATTAGTGTGTTGCATGATGGACTGGATGGATTGGACGCTGAGGTGGAAGGGTGCAACGGCTATCTATTTAGGCCATTTGCACCAGCTGACTTGGTCTCGCAAATACGTAATGTTGTGGTGTTAGACTAGCAAAAGTTAAATCTCGGTCGAGGTTATCAATCTGTGTACACCTCTTCTCACTAATTGATAATTCTCTGTATGCATCCTCGGCATTGTGCATCATGAATTCAACCTACCTTATCGCTGTGATTTTTCACCATTAAATTATCCAGTCATCTCCCCTGAACATGCTTCCAAGTTCGCATTTTATCATCGCAGATCGAATCATCATTGGTTAAATCCATAGACTGATGCAGGTTGAGTTCAATCAGAATGTTGTGATTTGCCGCGAGATAGTATGTGCAAGTTGAAAGTCATTGTTATTATTGATAATAAGAATGATTTGCATTAAGATTATCGATATGTATAATGTCGCTTTTCTGGCAATCGTCAAAGTCCTGTGGGGGAAAAGTGAATATTCGAACTCTGTTATTAATAGGCTTGGGGGGGATTAGCTCTTCCTTGCTAGCGGATCCAGCTTTAAAACAAGAGGTGTCCGATCTCCGGCAAGAGAATCAGATCTTGAGCGAACGGGTGGACTGGTTAGCCGACCAAATTGAACAAGATACTGGTGACAGCCAAAAGTCCAGCACCATAGGTGGGTACGGTGAGCTGCACTACAACAATCTGGATAGTGGTGAAGAGATCGATTTCCATCGTTTTGTGCTATTTTTCGGTCACCAGTTTAACGAAAACATTCAATTTCATTCGGAATTGGAAGTGGAACATGTGGGCACCGGAGGCAGCACGCTGGGTGGTGAAGTTGAATTGGAACAGGCGTACATCGACTTCTACATCAACGAACAGAAGAATATCAAAGCGGGATTGTTTTTGATTCCAGTGGGATTTCTCAATGAAACTCATGAACCCCCCACATTTTTTGGCGTGGAACGCAATCCAATAGAAAAAAATATTATTCCCACAACCTGGTGGGAGGGCGGCGTGGCTGCTTACGGAGAGCTGATTCCTGGGCTACGATACGACATTGCGTTGACCTCTGGCCTGGATCTTTCCAGTGCGGACAAAGTGCGTTCGGGTCGCCAGAAAGTCTCTAATGCACGTGCCGAGGGCAAGTTAATTAGTACACGGCTGCAATATAACGCCATACCCGGTATTCAGATCGGGATGAGTGTGCTCTATCAAGATGATGTGAATCAGGATACTACCGCCGATAAGGCAGACGCGACTCTGGTGGAGGCGCATGGTGCCGTTCGTCGAGGACCATTCGCGGTACGGGCCTTATATGCAACTTGGGATATTGAGGACAAAACTAACGGTTACGATGAACAATCGGGTTGGTACATTGAGCCTGCCTATTATCCTTGTGAAAAATGGGGCGTCTTTGTTCGTTTTAATGAGTGGGATAATCGAGCTGGGGATTCAGCAAGCGATAGTGAAATCGAGCAAGTGGATGTGGGCGTCAACTATTGGCCCCATCCCGATGTAGTCTTGAAGCTGGATTTTCAGGACCAGGATGGTGCCAGCGATGACGACGGGTTTAATTTAGGTGTGGGTTATCAGTTCTAGCTCGTCAGCTCAACGGTGGTTCAATCGCGGCAGCCTGCTGTTATTCAGCGGGCTGCTGGCGATTTGCATGACCGATGCTATTGGCCGTGTTCATATCAGCACTCAGGAGTTTTTAACACAACATTTTAACGAGCAAGTACCCGCACCCCAAATCCTTTGGCTAACAGAAGAATTGCAACGGACTGCGACCGATTTACTGGATCATCCACCGCAGACCATACGCTTGCGTTATTGGCGGCAAGGCACTAAAGTCGCGTGGGTGATTAATGAAATAGGCAAAGAAAAGCCCATTACTTTCGGTATTGTCGTGCAAGATCACAAAATCGAATCGATTCAGGTACTGGCATTTAGGGAGTCTCGTGGTGGAGAGATCCGATACTCGGCTTATCGTCAACAATTTAACGGTTCTGCTTTGACATCGAATAATAGATTAGACAAACAAATAGACGGTATCACCGGAGCCACCCTATCCGTACGTGCCATGCAGCGAGTGGCACGACTCGCATTATTTGTCAGTAGCGTGGTTGTGGATTCCTAAAATACTATGTCCCCATGGATCCGTCGGTTTCTTCTCTGGCATCGCATGGTGGGCCTTGCCGTTGCTGCGATTCTAATTATATTGGCCATTACGGGCGTATTGCTCAATCATGCCGATGATCTACGACTACATCAACGTTGGATCACACACCCTGCAATTCTGGATTGGTATCAAATTCCCACGAGTGATCACCCGCCGCTCTCTTTTAAGGTGGGTGAGAGTTGGGTTAGCCAGTTAGAAGAGCACATCTATTTTAACGAGACATTTTTACGTCACAGTGATTCTATATTCTTGGGTGCAGTCGCCTACGAAGAGGGATGGCTATATGCCTTGAACAATCAATTGTACCTCTATACCGCAGAAGCGCGGCTCATTGAACAGGTAGATTTAACCTTGGAATTTTCGCAACCTATCGAAAAAATAGGCACCAATTCAGAGAACCAATTGATTGTGATGGTTGCCCAAAATAGCTGGATAGCAGATGATGAATTATTGGGATGGTGGCCCTATTTGGAAAATGACGTGAGTTGGGCGCGTCCGGTCTCTTTACCCAACAGGCTCCAGTCCCGATTGGTTCAACTTCATCGTCAACGGCAATTGAGTTATGAAGATCTGATACTGGATCTCCATAATGCACAGGTACTGGGCCCCATAGGCAAGTGGTTGTTAGATATTTTGGCGCTCTCTCTGTTGCTGTTGGCTACTAGTGGACCTTATATTTGGTGGCATGCGATTCGCAAAAACCGTAGCCGCAGACGCACGGTGCGGCGCACAAATCGATCATAACAAGAGGCGTTCTATGCATAAAAAATTTCTCACCTTAGTTTTATTGTTGTTTGCCTTCCCAGTGACGGCTGCCGAGCGGGAATATTGGATCGCTGCAGAAATAGTTGAGTGGAACTATGCGCCTAGCGGTCAGAATTTAATCCGAGAACAAAAGGGACTAGGCGTTTGGGGAGACTATCTGATTTATAAGAAATACCGTTATGTGCAATACGTTGACGGAAGGTTCAAGACACGGGTACCGCAACCAAAGTGGATGGGTATTTTAGGTCCGCAACTGCGTGCAGAAGAAGGCGACACCTTGACCGTACATTTTCTCAATCGAACAGATAAACCACTCAGTATTCATCCACATGGCGTGCACTATGATGAGCAAAATGAAGGCGCAGACATGAAAGGTAAGGGCGCCTTTGTGAAGCCAGGGGATCAATTTACCTATACCTGGCACGCGGATAGTGGTTCGGCTCCAGGGGAGAATGATCATTCTTCTCTCATCTGGACTTATCATTCTCATGTGGATCCAGTCACTGAAATTTACGACGGTTTGATTGGCACAATAGTCGTCACTAAGAAAGGCTGGGCACGATCTCCCGACGATCCACGCCCAAAAGATGTGGATTTGGAATTAACCAACCTATTTATGGTATTTGACGAGAATGGTCGTGAAGCATTGGATGTGCCGGCGACTTATCAAGTTCGTAGTGAAGAAGAAGTAGAGGAAGGCCACTTAAAACACAGCATCAATGGATTTATCTTTGGTAATCTTTTGGGTATGGATCTCATTCAAGGTCAAAAGGTTCGATGGCACTTAATTGGCATGGGTACAGAAGTGGATTTACACACAGTGCACTGGCATGGCGAGACGGTACTGCAATCAGGCCAGCGGCGGGATGTCATCGATCTGCTACCGAACACCACTGCCACAGTAGACATGCGTGCCGACAATCCGGGGGAATGGTTATATCATTGTCATGTTACCGATCACATTACGGCTGGAATGGTTACCCGTTGGCGTGTTCGCGAAAAAACAAACTCCCCCTAGTTGTATCCTGGTTGTGCATAAAAAACGTGGTTAATAAAGGTATGAATCCTTAACGTTGTCAGAATTAGGATAGGCCGACAGAACCAGTAAACAATAGATTGAATGCAATAACCACTGTTGTTCAATACATAAACTCTGTTCGCATCACTATCAAATTCAAACTAAATATTTAATTTTATAATATTCTAAAGTATTTTACTGCTGCTCCGAAACAAGGCAAAGGGTTCAGCATTCGAAAAATCGATAGAGTTCCCCGAACAATAATCAATTACAAAAATCATTGGGGAATGGCATCAAGTGAAGAATTATTCAACTACTTTAGTTTCCATAGTTTTACTCTCTTACAGTTATTCAGCTTACGCCTATGAGAAAGGTGAAGTCTTGTTACGAAGCGGGATGGCTCTGTTAGATCCGAATGCCTCCAGTGAAGCGCTTGTGGTATCCGCACCTGCAGCCGGATTAAATCAACTCTCACTCAACTCATTCCTAGGAACAGAGACCGGATTAGGTGTGGAAACGAATATTGCCATCGCAGGCAGTATAAGCTATCTATTGGGACCAACCTGGGGTATCGAAACTTTAATCGGTCTTCCTGCCGGACTAAAAATAACTGCTCAAGGTTTATCCGCACTAGGTATCGAGGATGTAGGTACAGTGGATGTCTTGCCATTGACCGCCAGTGTGCAGTACTACCCGAGATTAAAGAATGCAAATTTTCAACCCTATTTAGGATTTGGAACCTACTATGCCTATTTTGGTGAAATTAATTTAGATGATGAACTAATGTCAGTTTTTGCTTTTGAAGAGGGTGAATTTGATTTTCGCAGTTCGGTTGGGTACACCATGAATGCCGGCATTGATTGGCAACTGGATGGTCGCTGGTTTGCAAACCTATCCTTCTATTACATCAATCTAGAGACTGAAGTAGAGGCAAGTATGGAGCAGAATATGTCGTTAGCTTTAGCCGCTGGCTCCGCTACCCCAGTATCGGGAGAATTAGAAACTAAAGTAGATGCCGATACTTTCATCTATTTTGTCACTGCGGGATATCGATTTTAGAGTAAGTTCCGTACTTGTCCTCTAAACAAAGTACACCTAAATAAAATTTTAATTAGATCTGTTATGTAGCCATTAAAAAGTAATGACCCCACGCGCATTCTTGCCTTGTTCAAGATCGTGAATGGCTTGAACCGCTTCTGCTATAGGATAAGTTTTAGTTATTAGACGATCTAACTCTAGTTGATTCTGTTGGTACAATTTTAAATAGTGAGGAAAATCCGTTTTAAAATCTGCATCACCATACAGACACCCCTTAATGATTTTTCCACTCGCGGGCATCATCAAAGCATTGAGAGAGATCGTCTGATCGAAGCGACCGATGCCTACCAATGTGACAGTACCGCCACGTCGAGTGGCAGCAAGTGCCTGTTGTACCAAGTCAGGATGGCCTACCACTTCGAAACTTTTGTCAACGCCAATGTTGTCTGTATGGTCCATAATTTCTTTAACTGAGTTCGCTTTTGCATGGATCAGATCAGTTGCACCAAACTCATTTGCTAAATCAAGTTTCTCTTGTGACAAATCCACGGCAAATATTTGCTTGGCGCCAGCGATTCGCGCACCTTGAATGACCGACAGACCGACTCCCCCGCAACCAAATATTGCGACTCTGTCTCCTCTGCACACCGGTGCGGTTTTTAACGCTGCGCCGACGCCAGTGGTTACCCCGCAGCCGACTAGTGCGGCAATTTCAAATGGCACGTCTGCATCAATTGCAGTTAAACTGATGCTGGGCACGATCGCATATTCAGCCATGTTTCCTAACATAAACAGTGTTGAGACGGGCCTGCCTTTCATGGACAGTCTTGTCGTGCCATCTAACATTTTTCCAGGCTCTGATTGGTTGGCCGCCAAGCAAAAGTTGGGTGCCTGATGTTCACAGAAATAGCAATGACCACACTGGGGAATAAAGGAAAGCAATACATGATCCCCACACTGAACATTCGCGACGCCTTCTCCAACCTGTTCCACAATACCGGCGCCTTCATGGCCGATGACAGTGGGGAACGGATGAGGGATGGTGCCATTGATAATAGACAGATCAGAGTGACAGACACCGGCAGCCCGCATCCGAACGAGTACTTCACCGGCTTTCGGCTTATCTAGGGAGACATCTTCAACAGCGTATTGATTGAGTTGGTGCACAACTAAGGCTTTCATAAAGTTATTCCTAGTCTGACATGCGGGGCTTTGCAGTTAATAAAATGTGGATCTTACTATGGATATAGTTTTCCTTCGTTGGCTCTAGCGTTGCAATTCACCCCATATTTATCTGTCGAATAATCGCTGACAGATGTTTCACAATTTTTTCACGAATCTCCCAGTAACATGCCACTTTCAAACTTAAAGAGGAGAGTTAGATGAAATTGTCTCGCTACGTAATCAGTTTTAGCATAGTTATTGTCTGTATCGCTACCCCGTCATTCGCGGAATCAGAAGACTGGCCGAAAGAGTTCGAATTAGAGAAATACTTTATTGGAAAAACGACTGCCTGGGGGATTTTTGAAAATCGTCAAGGAGAGCTTGTACGTCAGTTTAAAGTGAGCATCGTCGGGGAAATGCAAGATAATGAATTGGTCTTGACCGAAGATTTCCACTACGCCAATGGAGAACAACAAACACGGATCTGGCGAATCGAACGCCTAGAGAACGGAGGTTATCAAGGAAGGGCAGCCGATGTAGTCGGCAACGCAGTAGGTGAGGTGAAGGGAAATCAATTGTACTGGGCGTATCATTTAGAGTTACCCGTAGGTGATAAAAGTTATGAAGTGAAGTTCACCGATAAAATGTACCTACAGCCAAATGACGTACTAATTAATCGAGCCATAGTCACCAAATGGGGATTTCGAGTGGGTGAGGTGACAATCGTATTTCTACCAGACAGCTAGATGATTCTATTGAAGAGTCATCGTCTGTTATAGTTAATGTATTTGCTAATGATGAAGCCTGAAAATTTTTCAGGCTTGTGGCAACCTCAAAAAAATCTCCAATAAGATGATTGACTAGTAAATGCACTCCTCGCGCTCGTCAGGGTGTACAGCTTTGGCGATAAACAGTGGGGATCTAAAACGGTACTAAGTGATTAGTTACCTTCTATTGAGAAGAACATGTAAATACAGTGAGACCGCAGCTGGCGATGATAACCGATGGTGATCTAGCATGTGTTATTTTTCTTAAGACAGGAGCCGCCTAAACAGTGTCAGCGCAAATTTAGGATCTGCTATTCTTGTGCTTCTGCATCTTGTATTAAGGTAACTATTAACCCCCCCTCGGGTCGATTCTCGTACTTGATTCGAAAATCAAAATCGTCTACCAATCTTTTCACGATAGAGAGCCCAATGCCTTCACCGGCCTTGTTATGACCACGGCCGCGTACATGGCGTTCGAAAATATGAGGCAATAATTCCGGCTCGATGCCCGGGCCATTATCGTAGATTTGCACACGATTGCTCGAGACCCTTATTTCAATATTACCTACCTCAGAGTAACTAATGGCATTACGTATTAAATTACTCAGGATGATGCGCACCACCTGGTGTGGTGCTTCAATCTGCCAGTCAGAAATCACCACAAGTTCGATCTCTTGAGACTTGCCGACAACAAGCGGTTGCAATTTTTCAATTTCTTCAGAAACCAATTGCACCATACTTTGCTGTGGTTGATCATTGATAATACTGCTTTCCCGCGCCAGGAGTAGAAACACATGAATCAACTCTGCCAAGTCACGACTGGCCTTTTTCATCATTTTTAAGCGGCTTTTCGCTTTGTCTGACAAGGATGGATCGGTCAATAACATTTGAATGGCACCATCCAGAATAGTGACTGGGGTGCGCAGTTCGTGGCTGGCATCGGCTGTGAATTGACGTTCTCTTTTTATCAGTTGATCGATTCTTTGGGAATATTCCTGTAGTGCCACCGCCAGATCTGCTACCTCACCCTTTAGTTTTGGGATCTCCCGATTAAACATCTCCTGTGCGTTTTCCGCGTCCATTCCCTGAACTTGTTTGGCTAGGTGCAGCACTGGCGAAATGGCGCCCCAGGTCAGGCGATAACTTATCCAAGTGCCAATGTAGAGTAATATTAGGATGACACTCAGCGGCAAGACTCCAAATAGGAATACTAACTTATCTACATTTGCCTCCAGATACACCAGATATAAGCTTTGATTATCGAAATGTTGTACGTACACAGGCACTGCCGGATAAGTGTCAGAATAGAAAACATCGATACTCAGTCCCGTCGGCAGCTGTCGTAGAGAAATGGGTAAAGGCGTCTTACCCCCATTGCTAGTGAGGTAACCGATGAGGTTTCTTGTACGTGGTAGTGGGAAACTGGGATCCTTTCGATATTCTTCAATGAAACTGTGTGCCTCCAGCTCTAACGCTTCTTCCACTAAAACCTGTTCGGTTATCCAGCGAACCAAGAGAATGGTGAGCACTAACAACAGGGAGATAAACACCAGTTGCAATGCTAAGGGATTTGAGCGCAGGCGGCTAAAGGGATTCAAATTTACTATGTGGGTTGGTCATGCAAGCGATAGCCAATGCCATGAATGGTATGTAGCAATTTTTTCTCAAAAGGTTTATCGATGGCTTGACGGATAGCGGACATATGGGTGCGTAACGCATCACTGTCGGTGGGTTCATCGCCCCACACCGCCGCTTCGATTTCCTGCCTGGATACCACGCGATGGCTCTGTTGCATGAGTAGGTTTAAAATTTTTAGCCGTACGGGGTTCAGCGTAATCTGTGTGTTTTCTCGAGTGACCTGAAAGGTTTCAGTGTTTAGGATTAAATCCCCGACCTTAATTTCTGTATCCATGCCATGACGTGTTCGACGCCATAGTGCGGTCAATCGTGCTTCCACCTCCGGTAAGTCGAAAGGTTTCACTAAATAATCATCCGCGCCTATATCGAATCCGGTGAGTTTATCCTCGAGGGTGTCCCGAGCGGTTAACATTAAGATGGTGACTGATGAGTGTGCCTCTTGACGTAGTTTGCGACAAACTTCAATCCCGTCCATGCCAGGCAATGCCCAATCCAGGATGATTGCGTCATACTCATTTTCTGTGGCCAGCTGGTATGCGGCATGGCCATCTGCGGCGTGATCCGGAATGTGTCCCAGATCTGCGAGATAATCTAATAGCAATGTTGCGATGTCTAAATTATCTTCAACCACCAAGACACGGCATTTAAGATCGGTGATTTTATTCATAGGAGTCAGACCACAGGGTAAGGTGATACTGACCATTTTATCTTAGGTTGGAAAATTTAGGTATAAAAAACCCCGAGCCGGAGCTCGGGGTCAGTCAAGGGGGGGGTGAATTAATTCAGATCTGCAAGTAGTAAGGCACCAAAGTCGCTTGAGCCCGGAGCGGGATCCAGCGCAAATGCAGTGCGGATTTGACCATCCGTTAAGACAACCGCACCGGAATCGATTGCCACAGTCTTGGTGTCGGCGACCGCGATGAGTACGCGATAGGTACCTGCCGGTACTTCCAAGTACCCACTATCTTGTTTGAAATCAAAGTCTTCGATAGCTGGATCGATACTGGAAATGTCATCTGTACCGGCGGTGATATAAATATCCACTAATCCAGCGCTGGGTGCAGCGTGAACTAGCCTCAATTTAATGTTGCCGACCTCCGGTTGGCTGTTATCGTCAACCAGCACCAAAGGTTCGATGCTTGCTAAGAAATTCACTGCGGCAACGGTGTAGTCAGTACCGGCATCGATACCAAGGTCGGCGTCAATGACAGTGGCATTGGAGGCAGCAGCGTTGACTTTGAGATTGGTCTCACCCGAAAGAATGGTCAAATATTCCGAACCGATTCCAAATGGCACATCGCTCAAAGCCACTTCGTCGTTGACCAGCACATTCACTTCCGGCGCATCGGCGGAGGCGTGTACGGCTCGTACCCGGGCTCGAGCATCATTCAGTGCGATGACAGGTGTTTTCTTACTTTCTTGCATCAACACTAAGCCGATGGGAGAAAGTCCCGTAGACACCTCAGTGGCCACTGCAATGATCTCACTACCCGCAGGGATATTCAGCGGTCCGGAATCATAGACTACATTGGAGTCGCCGGCTAAGGTGGCACGAACTCGATAGTCACCTGCCGCCACTTCCAACTCATCAGAGACTGCTTTGAACGGCACTGCAGAGAGCGTAGGGGTAGCGCCAACAAGATTGTCTTCTGCACCGGTGATGTAGATATCTACTTCGGGTATGCTGGGTGCCGCATGAACCACTTGCAACTGAATAAAGCCTTCGGCAGGAGAATCAGCCTCGTTGGCGATGACCAGCGGTTCAATGCTCGCCACGTTATTCAATGCTACGATGGTGTATTCCACGCCTTTTTGAAGATCCACATCGGCGCTAATGACTGCAGTGTCAGTGCCAGCGGGTCGGACTTCAATCGGTGTGTTACCTTTCAATGCGGGAAGGAATCCAGTTCCTTCTCGGTAGTTGAGATCTTTCGCTACTTTGATACCACGGGCAGTGATGTCCACTGCAGGGGCGTCAGGAGAGGCATGTAAGAATCTGACTTTGACGATCGATTCTTCGTTACATCCTGCAAGTGAAATACCGAGCACGGATGCCATTGCTAATGAGAGGGGACGTTTCATATCTAGCTCCTATAAAATGAAATGATTTGATTAAGCGAGAGCCACTATAGGACACAGAAGGTGAAATCTTGCTCAAGAAAAACTCAAAAAAATGTTAATCTTTAAAATCATTTCGCTTAGAAATTGACATTTTTTTCACGCCTGTGCTTCTAAGCTGTGCTAAAGGATTAACTATAGGTACCAGTGATGACGAATAGAACTAACCAATTGATGCTGAGCAGCCTGCTAAGCAAATCGACAATTTCCGCACTCATATTTGCATGCCTAATTTCATTTGTTGACGCAGTAAAAGCTGAGGAAACGAAGGTATTGGAAAATTGGCAACAGGTGGGCACAGGCACACTTAAATATTTGGGGTTCCGCTTATATACCGCGAGTTATTACCAGAACGAGGCGGATGTGGCGTCCAGCGGCGAGGCGCTGCGTATTCAGTATCATCGCCGGATTAAAAGCGACCAACTGCTCTTTGCTACAGAAAAAATCTGGCAGCGAATGGGCGAGCTCTCTGATGAGCAGATCGAGTTGTATGTGGACAGACTCAGATCTATCTGGCCATCTGTAACCGCAGCGGATGAATTGATATTTAAAGTGGATAACACTGGTGCAGGTGAGTTTTATTTCAACGGCCAGCTGATTGGTAAGGTGACAGATAGCGCCTTAAGTGATGCCTTTCTAGGGATTTGGTTATCACCTGAGAGTCCCAATAAACAACTGAGAAATCAACTTCTCGGTTTAACAAATTCTTGATCTTTGATTGCGTATACTTGTTTCAAATTTAGGGAAACAATTATCATGAATATAGAAGAGTTTAAACAGACGTTCCAGCAGATTAATAAAACCAGTCTGCACCTTTTAGAGTCCATTTATGAACCAAATGTGGTTTTTCAGGATCCCTTGCATCGCATAGAAGGCTTAAATGCGTTGCGCGATTACTTTTCCCGAATGTATGAAAATGTCAGCCACATTGAATTTGATTTCATTACTCACATTCAGCAGAACGACATTCACATGCTCACATGGGAGATGCATTTTTCTCATCCGCGACTGAACAGCGGTAGACCGATTCTTGTACCGGGATGCAGCCACTTAAAGTTCGCTGATAAATGCCTTAACCATAGAGACTATTTTGATCTAGGTGCACTGCTGTACGAAAACATCAGCGGCCTGGGTACGCTGATTCGGTTTGTTAAAGGAAGGGCTTAAAGATGGATAAAACATATTATGAGAATCGCGTTATCTGGATAACCGGCGCCTCTTATGGGATTGGTAAAGCTTTGGCTGAAGAGATGAGCCGACGCGGCGCCCGTCTGGCTCTATCTGCACGAAGTGAAGACAAGTTGACTCAACTCGTCGATTCCCTTCCGAACGAAGCCATAGCCTATCCTCTTGACGTCACGGATCGAACAGCGAATAAACAGGTTGTCGATCAAATTGTCACAGATTTTGGTCAGTTAGATACGGCTTTATTTAATGCGGGTACCAATCAATATGTTGAGGTCAATGAGTTCAATAGTGACCCTTTTGAACACATCATGAAAGTCAACTTTATGAGCATGGTATATGGCATTGAGGCGGCCTTGCCTCAACTGAAGATTTCTCGCCAACCTCATTTGGTCGGGGTGAGTAGCACGGCAGCCTACAATGGTCTGCCCAGAGCAGAGGCCTATGGCGCCAGTAAAGCCGCTATTCGTAATATGCTTGAGGCTTTAGGATTGAGTTTAATGCCCTTACAGATTCCGGTATCAGTCGTCTGTCCGGGCTTTGTGAAAACACCCTTGACAGACGAAAATGATTTTCCTATGCCTTTTCTGGTTGAAGCGGAAGAAGCAGCACGCATCATCGCTGACGAACTGATGCGTTATAAAAAAGAAATACATTTTCCAAAATTGTTTTCGACTACATTGAAAATAATTTCTTATTTACCTAAATCGTGGTCAGCACGATTATTAGCAAAGACTGTGAGGACGCAATGAAAATAGCCATTATTGGGGCAGGAATATCGGGACTGGTGGCCGCACACAAGCTCAAAGCACAACACGAAGTGGTCTTGTATGAAGCCAATAATCATATCGGTGGGCATACTCATACACATGAAATTCATGATGGTCAGCAGATCCATCGAATCGATACTGGATTCATTGTTTTTAATGATCGGACTTATCCGAATTTTCTATCTCTACTGAATGAACTGGGCGTGGCCTATCAAAAAACTCACATGGGCTTTAGTGTCAACCAACGAGACGCAAAATTCGCGTATGCGGGCACTTCCCTCAATGCGCTGTTTGCGCAGCGTAGCAATTTAGTGAATGTGTCCTTCTGGGGTATGTTAAGAGATATACTTCGTTTTAATCGCCAAGCGGTCAATGATATAAACGAATCGCAAACATTTGGTGATTATCTATTGAGGGCGAACTATTCTCAGTACTTCATAGAACGGTACATTCTTCCTATGGGAGCGGCTATATGGTCTTCGGATCCGCAGCTCATCTTAGACATGCCGATGAAGTTTTTTATTCGCTTTTTTGATAATCATGGGTTACTCACCGTAACCAACCAACCTCAGTGGTATGTGATTCGTAATGGTTCTAAGTCCTACGTAGATTCGTTGATGCAGAGCTTTAACCATCGAGTCGTGACAGAGACACCTGTTCGTGCAGTATATCGAGACGCCAACAAAGTAGGCGTGTTGACAGAAAAGTTTGGCAAAGAGATATTTGATGAGGTGATATTTGCATGCCATAGTGATCAAGCATTGTCCCTATTGTCGAATCCCTCTAATGAAGAGCGGGAGATATTGAGCGCCATTCCCTATCAGCACAATACTGCTGTATTGCACTCAGACACTCGATTATTGCCCAATCAAAAACGAGCCTGGGCAGCCTGGAATTATCAGATCAATGAAAACCGGGGCGCGACACTGACCTATAACATGAATATTCTACAGGGATTAAATACATCGCAAACCTATTGCGTGACCTTAAATCAGACAGAACAGATCGCGCCAGAGAAAGTAATTAAGGTCTTACAGTATGAACATCCTGTATTTAATGAGCAGAGCGTTGCCGCACAGGGGCGTTGGTCTGAAATATCTGGTAAGAATCATACTCATTATTGTGGTGCTTACTGGAGATGGGGATTCCATGAGGACGGTGTAGTGAGTGCGTTGAGAGTGGTAGAACAAATCGAGAATGGAGGCAGGCATGAACAGTTGCCTTTACGTCGGGTCAGTTAACCATACTCGATTGCACCCTTTTGAGCACCATTTTAACTACTCTTTGTTTATGGCTTATTTGGATTTAGCTGAATTGGATGAAGTGTTTCATTCAATCAAGGGATGGGCTTTGAATCGCGCTGCATTGGTGTCGTTTATGAGGAAAGAACATCTCGGAGACGAGACGCAAAGTCTGGACCATTCAGTAAGGAAGTTAATTGAGCAATCAACAGGTAAACAGGCTACTGGTCCGATTCGCTTGCTGACTCATTTACGCTATTTTGGTCACTGTTTTAATCCCGTTAGTTTCTACTACTGTTTTGATGAGCGAGGTGACACCGCACACACAGTTGTAGCTGAAGTGAATAACATACCTTGGCATCAACAACACTGTTATGTGATGCCGGTCAATGATCTTCACCCACAAGGCAGAGTCATGTTAGAAACAGAGAAAGCATTTCACGTGTCACCTTTTTTGCCTATGGATTTAAGTTATCGCTTTTTACTCTCTGTCCCTGAAGAGAAATTATCGGTGAACATTGATGTGCAGAAAGTATCGCAATCAGTTTTTAATGCCAGTATGCAGCTTTCCCGTGTCCCGTTGACACAATTCAATGCTTGGAAAAGTATTGCCAGATTTCCCGCCATGACCATGCAAGTGGTTTTCGGAATCTATTGGCAGGCACTCCGGTTAAAACTAAAGGGTGCCACCTATTACCCCCATACAATAAATAGTTAGAAAGGATGACTTGTGAAAAATATTCTTGACGACACGCAACCTATTGATCAGGACTTTTTTGTGCCCAAAGCGATGAAACGTATTGACGCATGGTGTGGTCGAATTCTATTCAACAAGCTGAGTCAGATCGAGCGTGGTTTTTTAGAAATCATTGATGTAGAGGGACAGCGTCAATTTGGTTCAGTGGACTCCGATGGGCCACATGTACGCATACAGGTGCAGGATACCAGTGTATACCGCGATATTATTACTGGTACCGATATCGGGCTTGGCGAAGCCTATATGGCAGGAAAATGGATTGCGTCTGATCTGACTCAGTTGTTTCAATTGTTTCTTCAGAATCAACGGGTATTAAGGGGATTGGAATCTGGCTTTGCTCGATTTGGGCAACTCGTGAGCCGGAAGTTCCATGCGATGCGGCCGAATACGGTTGCCGGCAGTAAAAAGAATATTGCCGCTCACTACGATTTAGGCAATGAATTTTATCGATTGTTTTTGGATGAAACCATGATGTATTCCTCTGCTTTTTTTGCCTCTCCAGAGCAGAGTCTTGTTGAGGCATCCACCAATAAATTAGACTTGATTTGCAATAAGCTTAATTTAAACGAACAGGATGCCGTATTGGAGATTGGTACCGGATGGGGCGGGTTCGCCATTCATGCTGCGAAAACCTATGGATGTCAGGTGGTGACCACTACCATCTCTCAGGCGCAATACGATTGGGCCGTACAGCGTGTGAAAGAGGAGGCGCTGGAGGACAAAATCACAGTCTTACTACAAGA
>JBGTSY010000002.1:194246-383823 GCA_041940025.1 Thiotrichaceae bacterium
GCTTGAAGGTCAATTTGACAAAATCGTCTCCATTGAAATGGTTGAGGCAGTAGGGCATCAATATTTAGGTCTCTTTTTTGACACCTGCCATCGGTTGCTGAAAGAAGAGGGTGCATTTCTGTTGCAGAGTATTACTATCAATGAGCAACGATATGAGCAGGCGAAAAATCGAGTAGACTTTATCCAAAGGTATATTTTTCCTGGCGGTGCGTTGCCCTCGGTGACGGCAATTATGCAAGCCACTACGGTGGAAACAGATTTCCGGGTACAGCATATTGAAGATCTTGGTCGTCACTATGCGCGCACTTTGAATCGTTGGCGCTATCGCTTTCTCCATAATTTAAGCGAAGTGCGTCAGCAGGGATATCCAGAGTCCTTTATTCGCATGTGGCAGTTTTATTTATGTTATTGTGAAGCCGCATTTCTTGAGCGCTCCACGGGTTGTTTTCAGATAGTCTTTCACAAGCCGATGACCCGTGAGGAGGTGATGGTAAACTGAGGCTGTCGATGATGAAACAATTTGCTCTGCTGGCACTTTTTCAGTGTGTTTGGTTGGCCTGCGTATTGGGCGGTGCCAATCAACTTCCGTGGCTAGGCCCGGTCATACTGGTAGTTTTTATTGTGGTGCTATTTAAGACGCTGTCTCTTCCGGCCTACGCACTGTGGCGTATCACTGTGCTTGGGATGATCGGCAGCTCGGTAGACGGACTGTTGTCTCTAGGTGGAGTGTTTCAATTTCCGGGTGCCATCAGCAACTGGTCTCCTCCTTACCTTGTCGCCTTATGGATTGGGTTTGTCGCCAACTTTGAAGGGCCTTTATCCTGGCTAAGGGGACGATATGGGTTGGCTTTCTTATTGGGCGCACTAGCCGGTCCGCTCAACTATATTGCGGGTATGAAGTTCGGCGCCGTGACGTTTGGCTATTCGATGACCACCACTGGGCTGGTATTGGCAATTGAATGGGCGCTGCTGTTACCGGCACTG
Organism: Thiotrichaceae bacterium; assembly: GCA_041940025.1. Taxonomy (GTDB): domain Bacteria; phylum Pseudomonadota; class Gammaproteobacteria; order UBA5859; family UBA5859; genus UBA5859. The sequence continues at coordinate 195,231 of JBGTSY010000002.1, forward strand.
CTGTTCCTGCATTCACGTCTTAGTCCGGAGAAGACAATGCACCATGCCTCGCGGGTTGCACTCATGTCTTCTATCAGTCGACTTAGGTAATTGATTGCTATATAAAAACGCAATTTTTCTTTGAATCTGTTTTGCTAGCTGTTGTGTGACTTGCACCCTAGTGCCGAGTTGAACCTTATCTCATTCCGGCACCTAAGCTAATTTTTAAAAAATACTAGATATCGATATCTATAAGAAAATTTTATTTTTATAGAAATTTTTATCATGCAGATAAAATATAACAATAAAACAGTTAGATACAGAATTTAACTAAACAATAATTAAAACGATAATAAAGATAATATTAATTTTTTATTAAAATTAAAAATAACTCTGGGTTAATAAATAAGAAAACAATATAATCTCGTGCTTATAAAAAAATACTAATAATATAGGGATCAGATGTGACTTGCCGCTCTGGTCTTTGTGAATGACTTTTGGGGTTATTATGAAATTCGAAAATTGGCTTTTGAAAAATGGGAATTTTATCCTTCTGGCGACCTTGTTTGTGGTGATGATAGCGGGTTATCAACTCACTAAGGCGCGAATAAATGACGACATGCGCATGTTTTTTGGCGCCGATAATCCACATCTGCAAGCGCTTGAATCTTATGAAAATACCTATGTGAAAAACAACTTTGTCATTTTGGGGATCTACAGCAAAGAGGAGTCAATTTTTACCCAAAATAATTTGCAAGCGCTGCGAGAGCTGACAGAAAAGAGCTGGTTATTACCTCATGTATTGCGCGCAGACTCTCTGAGCAATTTTCAGTCTACCTCTATTAATGAAGAGGGCGATCTATTGGTGCGACCTATGTATGAAGACGTGTCAGGACTCACCGCTGAAGATTTGCAGGCGATTGAACAGCGGGTACAGAGTAATCCGGAGCTGGCGGGTCGTTTGGTTTCAGAAGACGGCCGACTGGCCGCAGTGAGTATCAATCTGAATGTGGCGCGAGGCGGTGAGGGTGCCAAGCAGGCAGCTCACGAAGCGATAGAGGCGATCGATCTCTTAATACAAGAGATTGAAGCGAAATTTCCGCAAATAGAAGTGCGCTATACCGGAGGCATCTATGCCGATGAAGCTCTGATGTCTGCGACTATCCAAGATCTCACCCGCTTATTGCCTTTTGTGGTGCTACTGATGACCGGTTTTATGTTTTTCTTTTTGAAATCGGCAGTGGGAACATTTGCCACTATGGTCGTTGTGACCTTCTCCGCAATTTCTGCACTGGGAGTTTCCGTGGCTTTGGGCATCGAGTTGTCCCCAACCAGTGCCGCAGCGCCAGTGGTGATTTTGACGGTGGGCATTGCCGATAGCGTGCACATACTAGTGACCTATTTCCAGGGTTTGACCCGAGGTTTGGAAAAAAAGGAAGCTATCAAAGAATCACTGCGCGTGAATCATAAGCCTATTTTCCTCACCAGCTTAACCACCATTATTGGGTTTCTTAGCATGAACTTTAACGAATCGCCCCCGTTTCGGGATATGGGGAACATCGTTGCTTTGGGTGTGCTGTTCGCTTATAGCTACTCAATATTTTTCTTGCCCTTGTTGTTGAACTTGTTACCGGCTAAATCTGGACGTGATGGCATGTATCGATTTCGCTCGATCGATTTAATTGAATCATTTGTAGTCCGTCATTATCTCGCTGTGTTATGTGTATTGATCGTCATGATCGGTACTTTAGGTTGGTCCATTCAGAAAATTGAATTTAACGATACTTTTCTTGAGTATATTGACGATAGTGTCGAGTTTCGCCGCAATAACGACTTTTTTGTGGACCATTTATCTGGAGTGGAGGCGATCCACTATGATGTCGGCAATCAGGAGGGCGGAGAAGGATCCATCAATGATCCAAACTATCTCCATCAATTGGGGGCACTCAAAAACTGGTTCATGCAGCAGCCACAGGTACTGCACGTTGAATCTTATGCAGACATCATGTACCGCTTGAACAAGACGTGGCACGATGAAGATGAAGCCTTCTATATCGCTCCAGAATCCAGAGAGTTGGCTGCTCAATATCTATTGATGTTCGAAATGTCCTTACCTGCGGGATTAGGCGTAGAGAATTTTGTCAATGTGAGTCGCACGGGTACGCGTTTGTCGGTTGCGCTGACCAACGCCAAAACTGATGAGATCATCGAGTTAGATAAACGCGCATTGGCATGGGCAAAAACTCATACCCCTGATTTGCTAGTGAAGAATGCTGTGGGGGAGAGTGTTCTGTTTGCTCATGAAGCCAAGCGTAACTTACAGAGTATGTTAAACGGGGTCTATATCGCCTTGGTGTTAATATCCGCAGTCATTCTCATCGCTCTGAGAAATGTGAAACTTGGTCTTCTGAGTTTGATTCCGAATACTGTACCTATCGTCATGGCGTTCGGTCTATGGGCGCTGATTGTTGGCGAGTTGGGGATGTCCGGTGCATCTGTGTTGGTGATTGCTCTTGGCATCATCGTTGATGATACGGTGCATTTTCTTACCAAGTATCAGCGTGCGAAGAACGAGCTGAAACTGCCCACAGATGAAGCCATCCGGTACTCATTCCAGACTGTGGGTGTGGCATTGTTGGTGACTTCCATTATTTTAGTGGGTGGATTCTCTTTGCTGTTTGAATCGGCGTTTAAACCTTCGAAAGATTTAGGTCTGCTCATTGCGCTCTGTGTCGGATTGGCTCTGATTGCTACCTTCTTTTTGTTGCCCTGTTTGTTGATGTTGTTAGATCGAAAACCGGTCACGGCTTCCGCTCCAGATGCATTAGAATCAGCGATTGAGAAAGATGAGGTGGTGACCCAGCCGGAGCTAGAGTCAGACATAGGACGCGGGACCGGAATGGCACCACCGGCACGTCCCACTGCAGTCTATCGCCAAAGAGCGGACTAAAAGCCAGCGATCAGATGGCAAAAAGGGCTTCAGATGAAGCCCTTTTTTTATCATTGAGCTATTGTTTTGGGTTAAATCGGGTGTGGAATTTGCCTTGCCGTTTGGCATGAGCTATGGCTGAATTTTTTCGTCTGGCACTTTGATAGGGCGCGCTCGCGGCAGGTTGGATCTTGGGTACCAACTGTTTTTTGCCGGGACCAATGAGATCTTCACGTCCCATTTTTTTTAAGGTAGATCGCAACAGTGGCCAGTTCGCAGGATCATGATAGCGTAAGAATGCTTTATGCAAACGTCGGCGTTTTTCTCCTTTTGCAACTTCTACGGTCTCGCTTGAGTCCTTGATTTTCTTTAATGGATTTTTATTGGTGTGGTACATGGCGGTGGCGGTAGCCATCGGTGACGGGTAAAACGCTTGTACCTGATCCGCACGAAAGCCATTTCGTTTTAACCAAAGCGCCAGTTGCAACATATCTTCTTCAGTGGTGCCTGGGTGGGCAGCAATGAAATAGGGGATCAAGTATTGTTCTTTGCCCGCTTCTTTGCTGAATCGATCAAACTGTTTTTTAAAATCATCATAGGTGTCGATTTCCGGTTTCATCATTTTCGACAGCGGGCCGGATTCGGTATGTTCCGGCGCAATTTTTAAATACCCACCCACATGATGGGTGACCAACTCTTTAACATATTCGGGAGATTGGGTCGCCAAATCGTATCGCACTCCGGAGCCAATGAGAATTTTCTTAATCCCTGGTAACTCTCTCGCCTTTCGATAGAGTGTGATCAAACTACTGTGGTCGGTATTCAGATTGGAACAAATTCCCGGAAAGACGCAGGAGGGTTTGCGACAAGCTGCTTCTATCTCTTTTGAGCGGCATGCCAATCGATACATATTGGCAGTGGGACCGCCCAAATCCGAAATGACGCCGGTGAATCCCGGAACCTTATCTCGGATGGATTCTATTTCTCGCAAGATACTCTCTTCGGATCGGTTTTGAATAATGCGTCCTTCATGTTCGGTGATGGAGCAAAATGTACAACCACCGAAACAGCCACGCATAATATTGACGGAAAAACGTATCATCTCATAGGCAGGAATGCGCTCTTGACCATAGCGAGGGTGAGGAACACGTTGATAAGGCAAATCGTAAACGAAATCCATCTCCTCTGTGCTTAGGGGCCAGGCGGGTGGATTGATCCAGACTTCCCGGTTTTGATGTTGTTGTACCAGTGCCCGCGCATTTCCAGGGTTGGTTTCTAGATGAATAATGCGGTTCGCGTGCGCATATAGATTTTTATCTGCACGAACTTGCTCATAGCTTGGCAGACGTATGGCCGTTTGATTGGATGGGGGAACAAAGTGCTTTTTTGTGCCCGTACTTTTAAAGGTCTGGATTTCTAATGGTTGGTACTCTGGCTTCGTCGCTGTTTGTATCGTCGCCGATCCGAGAGTTGTGGCGTCCATCACCGACCACTCTTCAGGTATTGTGTTCTGTAGCACCACGCTACCCCTCAGATCCGTGATGGTGCTTATCTCCTCTCCTCGCGCCAGTCGATGGGCGAGAGCGACAATCGCGCGCTCAGCGTTACCATAAAGCAGTATGTCCGCTTTGGCGTCAACCAAAAATGAGCGGCGTACTTTATCCTGCCAATAGTCATAGTGAGCAGAGCGTCTTAGAGAAGCTTCAATCCCACCTAGTACAATTGGAGTAGCGGTGTACGCTTCTCTAATTCGTTGGGCATACACCAAAGTAGCTCGATCGGGGCGAGCGCCGCCCTGACCGCCAGGAGTATAAGCATCGTCGTTGCGAATTTTTCGGTCCGCAGTATAACGATTAATCATTGAATCCATGTTGCCGGCCGTGATCCCAAAAAAGAGATTGGGTTGCCCCAATGTCATGAAAGGTTCTTTATTTTGCCACTCCGGTTGCGCGATGATGCCAACGCGAAAACCTTGGGACTCTAAGAGACGCCCGATAATAGCCATGCCAAAACTAGGGTGATCCACATACGCATCCCCAGTGACCAGAATAATGTCGCAACTATCCCAACCCAGTTCATCCATTTCTGCTTGGCTCATGGGTAGGAAGGGAGCAGGAGTGAAACATTCCGCCCAATATTTTGGGTAGTCGAATATATTTTTTGGGTTAATATTGTCAATAGTCCTCATAAGGGTGGTAGTTTAACCGAATCTGTCCACCACTATGTTGATAATTGAGAATTTGGCCGCCATGCCTGCACCGCGGTTCGTCTTTGTTAGCGGTAGAGATCTTGAGTTTTGTTGTTTAAACGAGTAATCATTGTCATTTTCTTCTTATCTTCAACGATTTTGTTGTTAGGCTCCTTTTGGCCCGCATTTGGTGGCAAAGCTTCCGGTGCGCGTTTAGCAAGAATGGAAATGTCTGCCCACTATCAAGATGGTCGATTTTTCAATTTGCTGCCGACCCCCATTGCGAGCTCGGGTAATTTTTATGAGTTAGCTAAGGAATATATGCTAGGCGGTCAGCAGCGGGAACCCGATATTGCCCCAAGTATTCCACAGATTGAAGCCGATATTTTTCAACGATCAGATGATGAGCTTGCTGCCATTTGGTTCGGCCATTCTACCGTATTCTTTGAGATCGGAGGAGTGCGGTTGTTAACGGATCCTATATTTAGCGCCCGTTGTTCTCCCGTACAGTGGGCGGGACCGAAAAGGTTTTTCGAGGCACCGTTGACAGTGGATCAATTGCCTTCTATCCACTATGTTCTGATTTCCCACGATCACTATGACCATTTGGATGAACAGACGATACGGGCGTTAGCGTCGAAAACGGAACTATTTCTGGTGCCGTTGGGCGTGGGTGCCCACTTAGAAGTATGGGGCGTGGCCCCGCATCAGATAGTAGAGTTGGACTGGTGGCAGGAATATAAAATCAATTCTGAGGATCTTCTAGCATTCACTCCATCCCGTCACTTTTCTGGTCGCCGGTTGACTGATAGAAATAAAACCCTGTGGGGATCCTGGGTCATCCAGATAGAGAATAAGCGTTTTTATTTTAGTGGGGATACGGGCTATTTTCCCGGGTTCGCCGAAATAGGCGAGCGTTATGGTCCCTTCGATACAGTGTTTTTAGAAGTAGGTGCATTCCATCCCAGTTGGGCCACAGTGCATTTGGGGACACAAAACGCCGTTAAGGCTATGGAACTACTTAATAGCGACACGCTGTTTCCCGTGCATTGGGGCACATTTAATTTAGCATTGCATGGCTGGACGGAGCCCATCGAAGAGTTATTGGCGTTACAGAAACAGCGGCAGTTTAAACTTCACTATCCGGCTCCCGGTAAGCGAATCGCATTAGATGATCCTGCTGCGGGAGAATACTGGTGGCGCACAGAGCAGTTATCGATGCAGCAGCACTTTGATTTTACCTCAACCATTCGTTAACCCTCGCCACTATCTGTTTAGGTAGTTGGCAAGAAGGCACCATAGTGCCAACAATTGCTAGATAGCAGATAAGTTTCCCGTAGCGCATCATCTATAAAGACTTTAATTGATTTTGTTTCCCCTGGGAGGGTGCGGGCCGCTCGACACTCGGAGATCTTCACTGGCTACCAACCTGTCGTCAATTAGAGAAATCGTAGTGTCGTGGTGTTGAATCGGCAGGGCAGCAGAAAAGGCAGCTTTAGCTGTCCTGTTCTCTGGCGTTTGATTTTGTGATCTGCAGAATCACTATCATCAAGTGGTGAATTTGAGAAATTCACAGCTATAGGACTTAAAGCGAATCTATTCTTCTGGGTTCAGATAGATCTTAAGTGCCTTGTGGAATTGAGCACGTTGACTCAGGGGCCAAAACCGTTGTGGATGATTCAGTAGATAAAAGTGCGGATAAATTTTAGATTGCGTTAAAAACCAAAAGCCGGCTTGACCCTCTTCTAAGAATATTTGATCACTAACCCGCAGAGAAGTGGGTGCAGGGGTCAGTACGAAAAGATTATCTTCTTGTCCTTTATAGCTGGATTCAATTTTTAACTGGGCGGCATATAAATTTTGTGGAAGTTGCGGATTGCCTCGAATCTCAATGACTGTCGCTTGAACAATCAAATCTGAGCGCTGAAATAATTCCGCCTCATCTAAAGGAGCCCAGGAAGCATTCATGTTCGCCGAATAAAATAATACAATTAAAAACAGTAAGACATTTATCTGGTTTATCAATTTGTGTTGATGAACGAGTAGGGAATCAGTGTCGTCGTGCAAAACCTGCCACCATTCCTAAGGCGCTGAGCAGTAACCAGAACGCGGCCGGCAATGGCACCACCGCCGGACCGTATATGAACTGGGCACCGGCGATGTCGTCTGCATGCAATCCTGCTACGACTCCGGTGTAGAAAGCGCCCATGACTGCATCGGCGACATTTGAATGCCCTAAGCCGATAGCATGCCCGATTTCATGCAGGGCAACGGTAAATATGTCGAATCCTGAACCTGCTCCGATTTGCCAATTTTCATCTATGTCAAAATGAATGTCTCCTGCGGCAGTGAGGCCATTCGGCGGCGGATAATAGCCGTGCGCGAGCACATTGCGAGCGCCATCGAAAGTATGGCCGCCAAATCTAATGTCGCCAGAAGATCCTGCTAAATTAAATGCTTCACCGCCATCAGCCACTTCAAGAAAACTGATATCTGCTACACTGGCCCAGGTATCAAACGCCCGTTCAATCTCACTTTCCCAGCCAACAGGCAAAAAATCGTTCAATGCTGTAAAACTAGTACTAGGGCTGCATTCCGTGTCACAGGTTGTGCCGGTCGCCATAAAACTGTAGGTGACGACGCCTCCCGGAGTGCCATAATCGAGATCGGATCCCCATTTTGCTGTGGGACCAAGTACATAGGCCTGTGTGGAAGAGAAAAATAGTGATAAAACGATTATGGTGTAGATTTGAAATCTCGCCCCAAGGTTTAACATCATCGTCACTCCGTGAGTTTGTAAGTCATTTTTTGTGAATCATATCATCAGAGACAAATTCATTAAATATAAACAAAACGATAAGAGCGCTTTTAATTGAGTTCAGATGATTTGTTTATATTTTGTGCATCCGGTTTTAAATTTTCTGCAAAAAAATCGAGCACCCGATCTCGTGCCGCGACAGTAGGATGCCCCGCTTTGTCAACGAGATCATTCGTCAGTACAGAATGCGCATAGCGAGGAATAGCAAACTGGTTACCAGGACCAGAATCTATCTCTATCGTTTCCACATGCTCGCCAAGCTCTTGATGTAGTTTTTTAAAGCGGGCGCCTGGACAGCCCCGATCATGGCTAAATCGTAACGCCAACACTTTTTTATCTTCCTTTGTGAGCCTTTGTTTGACGCATGCTAAATCTTGTGGGCTGATATGTAGGCCGCTGCGGTGATTTTTCGTGAGTCCGAAAGGTAGAGAAGGCTGACTTAATACAGGCGCCATGACACAGGGCTCCACCATCAATGAGAGGGCGAAGTTGCCCGTCAAACACATACCTAATGCACCTACGCCTGGGCCGCCACATTCAGCATGTACGTGTCGACATAAAGCTCTTAAGTAGTCCGTGATGGGGCTGGATTGATTCGCAGCTAATACTGAAAACTCTTTGCTAATACAGGCTTGAGCCGCTGATTTTAATGCGTAGCCAATATTCAATCGTTTGCCAGGGATCCCCAAGATAGAGGGTAAATAGACTGAAAATCCTGCATCTGCCACTACTTTTGCAAATTTAGCGACACTTGGTGTGATGCCTGGTACTTCATGAACAATCACCACCCCGGGCCCCTCTCCTTGATAGAATACCGGGTACTCACGCTGTTCATAGCGAAATTGGGTTTCATTAAAACCGGATAACTTTTCCATCACCTCACCTCAATTAATTAGTCAACTAACAGGTAAATCTGAGTGAAACACTCAAGGCCTGTTATGTAAAAGGAGGCACGGATACGTAATAGTGCGCAGCTTCCATGTGTAGTAATTTAACATAGGAGACAGCGGGTTTCTTTGCCCAATTTGAATGCACATTTATCGTACAAAAAACAGGTGCAAATTATCTCTTAGAATTTAGAATCAAGAATTAGTCTCACGATTGAGACTCGCTATCAGCGGAGGATTTTGCCACAATTTCTGCTGAGTCGACTATCGGTCTGCACCGGACTATTATTTGATTTTTATCAAGTAGGATGCGGTATGTTGGATCATAATGCACGGGTAGAATAATATTTTATTTCAAATCTCAAGAATAGAATTAGGAAGAATAAAGATGAAAAAAGGGCTTGGTTTTATCATTTTGCTAATTGTAATGGGCTCCCAATCTGCTTGGGCTCATCATCGCTACTTTGTTGGAGGTACGCTGGCGGTCGCTACTCAGAAGGAACCAAATACGGATGACCTTTATTACGGCTTGGCTGGAGGGGTATTGGGATCCCATCTGAGAGCTGGATACAGTGTTGAGGCTCGATTAGGCTTTGGATTAAATCAAGACAGTGGAACGGTGGATATCACTTCAGGCCCCTTTATAGGAGATACGGTTAAATTTAAAGCGAGACTGGACTACTATTTAACCGGCTTGGTTCGGTTCGATGTCGCTTTTATGGATGATCAAGCGCAATTGTATGGCTTGTTGGGATTAACTCAATATGAGGGTTCTGTTGAATCGTCTTCGCCGGTAGCGCGACCAGAAGGTGATTTTTCCGGTTCAGATGTCTCTTGGGGATTTGGTGTCTCCTATGACTTTTTGGAACGAGTGCGCATAGGATTAGAGTGGATCAATCTAGTGGACGAACCTTCTGTGGATGTTCGCTTTTATGGCTTACGGGTGACTGTGCCTTTCGGTTAACTGCACCTCTCTGTTTAGCGGAATCAACATAGTATCTTTCACTATCAGATAGGGGTTTCAGTAGCAGTTTATGCATCATAGGAATTAGAATGTTCTTTGTTATCGGTGCTGTTTAACTGGGTAGACACTATCTGCAATAATAAAAACTAATGGATGGTTCCACCTTGTTTACCTATAAGGGTAATCTATAGATGGATCCGGCGTCACAGATGACAACAAGAAAGCATCAATACTTATCAAGCCAACAAAGAATCACTTGAGCGTTAATGCTACTGGCGCTCTTTGCCGGAAAGGTCTAGTATAAATCACTGCTCGATTCCGAGTGGCAGGCAGTACCAGTGGCGAGTCGATTGATGCATTCTTGCCCAATTAATCTGGTGTTGGCAACTATAAAAATAGATAGACAGCAGATTGCATGTTTATCACATTTACCAAATGAGGAGGTGTCATGAAAAAAGGCAGAGATGTATACATTGTCGGTGTAGGAATGACCAAGTTTGAAAGAACTGAGAAAGGTTTTCCACAACTGGCGAAACAAGCGGGAGAAGAAGCGCTGAAAATGGCTGGCATTAAGTATCAGGCCGTGGAGCAGGCTTATTGTGGTTATGTCACTGGAATGAGCACGTCGGGGCAACGTGCTGTGTATGGATTGGGTATGACGGGGATCCCGGTTTATAACGTGAACAATAATTGTTCCTCTGGCTCCACAGCTATGTATTTGGGTTATCAAGCGGTCAGCGCCGGCATCAATGAGTGTGTCCTGGCTTTGGGATTCGAAAAAATGGAAAAAGGACCCCTTGAAAACACCTTACAGGGCAAAAAATTGAATGAAGAAGAGAGGGCGGAACAGAAGAAAAAGGTACCCATGACCGCGCGTATATTTGGTGATGCTGGCCGAGCGCACATGAAGGAGTATGGTTCTACTAAAGAGGATTTTGCCAAGATAAGTGTGAAGAATCACAATCATTCTGTGAACAATCCACGGTCGCAATATCAGGATCCATGCACATTGCAAGAGGTGCTTGAATCACGAGAAGTGTATGATCCCTTAACACTATTGCAGTGTTGTCCTACCTCTGATGGTTCTGCCGCAGTCATATTAGCGTCAGAAGATTTTGTGAAGAAAAACAATTTACAAAAGTCCGCGGTTAAGATTCGCTCGATGACCATGACTACCGATAAGATGGAGGACTTTGCATTGGGTCCCATAGGCATGGCGGGATATGGTATGACTAAAGCGGCTGCTAAGCATGTCTATGAGGAGTCCGGCGTGGCGCCTACAGACATACAGGTGATCGAGCTGCATGACTGCTTTAGCACCAATGAACTTCTCACATACGAAGGTCTGGAATTAGCAGAGCAGGGAGAGGCGAGCAAATTAGTGCATGATGATGCCAATACCTATGGCGGGCAGTGGGTGATTAATCCTTCGGGCGGTCTGTTGAGCAAGGGACATCCAATGGGCGCCACTGGCTTGGCTCAGGCATCTGAGATCGTTTGGCATTTGACGGGCCAAGCGGATAGGCGTCAGGTAGAAGGTGCTCGTCTGGGTTTAACTCACAATTTGGGATTGGGTGGCGCCTGTGTGGTGGGTATCTACGAAGCACCCTCTTCATAAGTGACACTGTCATTTTCACCAATGAAAAGGCCGCATATTTGCGGCCTTTTCTGTTTGTGAAATCAGAATGCGCTTTTTTAGTGTTAACGGCATTATGCGTACACCTATCCTGCTCATTTGCATACATCAAGGCAGGGTTAGCTATTGAATTAGCTGAACGGAAACAATGGCAGCTGATTTGGCTTTCTTGAAAAGAGAGCCCAATTAAAGAATCTAAACCGATTCGAGCTGTAGCTGACCAGAACGAACAACAACCTGAATTTTTCCAGATATAAATTGTTCTAGCGTTTGTCCAACCACTTTATAGCGCCATCCTTGAAGTATATTTAGCGCACGTTCACCTCGGATTAATTGTTCCAATTCTTTGCGGGTAGTGACCGAGCCTGGACTTAACCCTTGTTCCAGAGCTTTAAGTTTAACAATCGCAGATAGTGCATCCATGAGACTCTCTTCTTCGGAAGTGAGTTTCGCTGTCCTGGGACTAGTAGCTTCCGGTGCAAATTGATGGAATTCATGCAAAGCTTCAATGATCGAATCGCCATAGTTTTCAATAGTGCTGCGTGCCAAACCGCGGAGTTCTGAAAGCTCTTGCAGATCTCCAGGCATCATCTTGCACAGGTCGACCACTACCTCATCTTTCAAGATCCATTTACGTGGTTGATTTTTTTGTACTGCTATTTGTTCGCGCCAGCAAGCTAAACTCTGTAGCGCTTGATGATGTTTGCCCTTCAAACGGCTGCTACCCTTGACCTTGAGCCATGCTCGGTTGGGGGGAGTGCTATAGCGGCTCGCTTGGGTTAAATTCTGCTGCTCGTCTCGCAACCAATTTAGTCTGCCTAACTCTCTTAGTTGTTTATCTAGTTTTGTATAAATCGGCATCAGGTAGCGCACATCGTCCGCGGCGTATTTCAATTGTTTGTCGGATAAGGGTCTCTTTGCCCAATCCGTACGGCTATGAGTTTTACTCAGATGTACATTTAACAGCTTGCCCACTAATACGGAATAGCCAATTTGATCTCCGTAACCTAACAAGGAAGCAGCAAGCTGCGTATCAAATAGCGGTTGGGGTACCGCACCACTGAGGTGGTAAATCACCTCTAGATCCTGATCGGCGGCGTGAAAGACTTTCTCAATTTTCTCATGGTGCAGCAGCGACCAAAGAGGAGTGAGATCCTTTAATTCCAGACAATCAATAAGAGCAATTTCGTTCGGGATCCCGATCTGCACCAAACAGAGTTTGGGGAAGTAAGTACGCTCTCGCATAAATTCAGTGTCCACTGCCAGCCATGGAGACGATCTGGCAGAATCGCAAAAACCGATTAATTCCTCTTGAGCGCGGATAAAATGCACAGGCAATGCGGGTAGGGTTCGATTGGTTGACATATTAAAAATTTAGAACGACATAAAAGTACACAGTTGGTACAAGAAACTTATCTGCAGAGGGCTTTAGCCACTTCAGGATGGGCCGATAGCATGAAGGAACTCAAGTCAAAAATCTATAATTGAAATAGCATGAGATTTCAGGATCTTAATCTTCCAGTGGGTGCTCCCGTGAGTTTGGAACTGTTCAGTTCGGACTCAGGTACGGAATATCCAGCACAACTGATTGGCTACCGTGCAGCGAAGAGTATCATATTTAGCGCGCCTAGACTGAAAAAGCCCACCTCCATGGTGCCTGGTACGGAGTGCATGATCCGTTTTTTTACCAGCGGTAACGCTTACTCTTTCGAAGTGAAAATCCTCGCGTACTTAACTGAGCCTTATGTGCATATTCATGTTGGGTTTCCCACCCATTTGAATACAGTCGTGGTACGTACTCAGCCCCGTTTCCCAGTCACTTTACCATTGGCGAATACAATCCAGGACCGGGTTTCCATTACCATGGTGGATGTGAGCATGTTTGGCGCAAGACTGGTGTCAAGTTTGCCCCTTGGGGAAATCCATGATCATTTCAATTTAGATTTACGCTTGCCGTTAGCCGACGGTATGCGCACAATGCGGTTGGATTCAGTGATTCGTTACGTCAGGCGGCTAGATCCGAATTCTAAATGTGGTGATTATCATCATGGTGTAGAATTTAAGGCGCTAACTGCAGAAGACAAAGTGACCATTCAGCAATTTATTAATGAACAGCAACGCCCAAGCACGCACTCTCCTCTTTCTGTTGTCACATCCTAACTATTTTTAAATCAATTCTGGCTGGGGCTTTTTGAATCCAGGTGAATTTTAAAAATTCTCAGGACAGATACACGAATCGACTAGGTAACGAATATGCATCAGGAAAAACCAAGGACCATCTATTTAAAGGACTATTGCCCACCGGACTTTCTAATAGACAGAACCGATTTAAAGTTTGAACTTAAAGAAACATCAACCTTAGTACTGGCCAAGTTGTCAGTACGCAAAAATTCTGCTGCTGGTGCGCATCAGCGCCCTATCCAGTTAAATGGTGAGGGGTTGAGATTGAAGTCAGTGGCACTGAATGGCGTGGTGCTAGATGAAAGTGAATACCAATTATCGCCCACCACACTTTCCATTCCTATTGCGGATGAAAGCGCGGTGATAGAAACCGAGGTGGAAATATTTCCAGACAAAAACAGTTCTCTTGAAGGGTTGTACCGTTCGAACGGTATCTATTGCACCCAATGTGAGGCGGAAGGCTTCCGTAAAATCACCTATTTTTTGGATCGCCCGGACGTGATGAGTGAATTCACTACCACTCTGGTTGCCGACAAAGATCAGAATCCGATTTTACTTTCAAATGGCAATTGCATTGAATCGGGCAGTTTAGAAGATGGACGTCATTGGATGCGCTGGCACGATCCTTTTAGAAAACCCAGCTATCTGTTTGCACTGGTGGCTGGAGACTTGCACAAGGTGATGGATAGCTACGAAACCTTATCAGGCCGAAAGGTGGCGCTGGAAATCTTCGTCGAACCGCAAAATGTTGAAAAGTGTGATCATGCTATGAATTCGCTAAAAAAGGCGATGAAGTGGGACGAACAGCAATTTGGCCTAGAGTATGATTTGGACACTTACATGATAGTGGCGGTGGATCATTTTAATATGGGCGCCATGGAGAATAAGGGTCTGAATATATTTAATTCAAAATTTGTCTTGGCAAAACCAGAGACTGCGACGGATGTAGACTTTGCTGGGATTGAAGGAGTCATCGCCCACGAATATTTTCACAACTGGACTGGTAACAGAGTCACCTGTCGGGATTGGTTTCAACTGAGTTTGAAAGAAGGCCTGACAGTGTTTCGGGATCAAGAATTTAGCTCAGACATGCAGTCCCGATCAGTCAAACGAATCGAAGATGTACGACTATTAAAAACCGTTCAGTTCGCCGAAGACGCCAGTCCCATGGCGCACCCGGTACGGCCAGAGTCTTACATAGAGATCAATAATTTTTACACAGTTACCATCTATGAAAAAGGGGCCGAGGTAATTCGTATGTTGCACACCCTGTTGGGTGATGCGGGGTTTAAACGAGGAATGAAGCTTTATTTTAAACGCCATGACGGACAGGCGGTCACCTGTGATGATTTTGTTGCCGCGATGGCGGATGCAAATGAAATTGATCTCACTCAATTTAAACTGTGGTATAGCCAAGCAGGCACGCCAGAGATAGGAGTTTCAAGTCACTGGGATCCGCAGCAGGGGATCTACAGCTTAACTTTGACTCAGTCCTTTCCAGAGCATGTTCAGTCTGATCAAAGCAAACCATTATTGATTCCCGTTAAACTTGCCCTGTTGGATCTGCATGGGCAGCAGCAACCTCTAATAGACGCCGGATCTGGCGTGCAGCTGGACAAAGACGTACTTTATTTGGATAGCATACAACAAACTTTTCGATTTAGAGATCTGCAAAGTGAGCCTAAAGTTTCCATGTTTCGTGGGTTTTCTGCACCGGTTAAAGTGAAGCAAAATTTAGCCGTGGATGATCTGGCTTTTCTGGCTACCCATGACCAAGATCCCTTTAATCGTTGGGATGCCAGTCAACAGTTGTGGTTACATCATCTGTTGCAATTAATTGAAATGCACCAAGGAGGAACTCCACTGGTAATAGATCCTCAGTTAATTGAATTTTGCGCAGATCAACTCAATGACGACACAATGGATCCGGCTTTGGTGGCTCTAATTTTAACACCACCTTCTGCGCAATTGTTGGTGGAGTCAGTGTCAGAGATCGATATAGAAGCGATTGAGGCGAGCCTTCAATCTGTACGAACCACCATTGCTGCAGAATTGAGTGATCAATGGAAACATATCTATGAGCGAGAACGTCAGGACTCTCCCTATGAATTTAATAGCCAATCTGTGGCGAAGCGCAGCTTAAAGAATCTCGCGCTTAATTATTGGGCGATCAGTAGTGATCAGGGACTTGAGGCCGCACAACAACAATATCGACATGCCGATAACATGACCGATCGGTTGGCGGCCTTAACATTATTAGTGAATGAAGAGACGGGTAACTATCAATCTTTACTTGAAGAGTTTTATAGCAAATGGCAGTCGGATCCGCTTGTGCTTGATAAATGGTTTAGCCTTCAGGCCAGCTCGCGAGGCGAAAAAACCTTTGCGCGCGTAAAAGAGCTGTATAAACACAAGGATTTTAATTTAAAAAATCCTAATCGTGTCCGGTCCTTATTAGGGATGTTCAGTCGAGGAAATATACTACGTTTTCACGAGCCAACAGGGGAGGCATATAAGTTTTTTACTGATCAAATTCTAAAGTTGAATGAGTTCAATCCACAAGTGGCTTCTCGTTTATTGGTAGCCTTTGGTGCCTGGTCTCGTTTTAATCAACCTAGAAAAGAACTCATCAAAGCTCAGCTAGAACGTATCCTGACCCAAGATGAATTGTCATCCGATGTGTACGAAATTGTGAGTAAATATTTGACGTAAAAAAATGGGTGGAATCACTCCACCCGTCAATGCCTTTTTTATTTGCTCACCTGCCGAATCTTTTGCGAGAAAATGCTCCTCGTAGTTTAAATAGACGCGGTTGCCTAATCTTTACGGAGATCTTTTTAGTACTGAGATTGCCAAATGTATCTTCCGCGCTGAATTCCAAATGATAGATGCCTTTTGTGTATTTCGTGGTGTCTAAGCGAAATTGCAGTTTGTTGTTATCCGTTTGATTCAATAGTACATTGTTTAGCTTCAATCTTGTCCATCCCACAAGAGAGGTATCGTCGGCTTCCAATCCTATTGTGACTAGGCCGGAGATCCTTTGTCGGTCTCTGATCCCAGAGATGATTAACTCAGGTGACGTTGTGTCTGGCTCGGGATTAGTCTGGGACGGGTTGTCTATGCGAATGCTCATGTGCACAGTTTGAGTGTTGTTGGCTTGATCGAACGCCCGTATCGTCAGGTTGTGTTCCCCGTTTGCAAACTGAGTCGAGTCCAACACATATTCATAAGGTGACGCAGCGTCACTGAACATAAGATTATTATCTATTAGGAACTCAATTCTATCGATGCCAGAGGCATCTTCTGCCTGCACCTGTAGTCGAACCTGTCCACTAATGGGCGAGGAGAGTGGTGTTAATAAGTGAACAGTAGGAGGTTGATTATCGATAGGTTCTCCGTGTTTAACATTGATTGAGATGCTGTGGCTCTTCGTGTTTCCTGCAGCATCATAGGCACGAGCAGTAATACTATATGTACCATTATTTAAGGTAGTGGTATCTAACACGTACTGGTAAGGTGCATTGGTATCGATCGCCACCACCCAGCCAGAATGTAAGAACTCTACCTTTGTCACACCGACATTATCTGTTGCGTTCGCCACCAAGGTAATGGTGCCCGTCACTGATCCTGAGAAATGATTGATAATCTCGACAGTAGGTGCAGAGATATCCGCTTCAATGTTTTCGATTTGAATGGTGACGTTGGTACTGTTTTGATTTCCCGCGGCGTCGGAAGCGACGACGGATAGTGAGTGAGAGCCGTTAGCAAAGTTGCGTGTGTCAATAGAAAAAGAATAAGGCGCGTTGGAGTCACTGGCAATCAGAGTAGTGTTCACATATAGGCTCACGCCGGTGACACCTACATTATCTGACGCAGACACATTCACAGTAACCGTGCCTGATAGAGGAGAGGCAAAGGTGTTGCTGATGCTCACTGTGGGCGCGCTGGTGTCCGGGGGAGGTGTGTTGTGAACGGTCAATTGAGCTTGCGCGGTTTGTTCGTTGCCTGCATCATCCAGTGCTCTCAAGATAAGTGTATAGGTGCCATCAACTAGTTGGCTGGTGTCCAGAGTAAAATTATAGGGTGCAGTGGCATCCACACTATGGAGTGCACCATTGATAAACAATTGAACTTGCGCCACTGCTACATTGTCACTTGCGTTTGCTAGTATATTAATGGTGCCGGTAACTGGAGTATTAAAATTCGAGCTGAAACTGACGCTAGGGGACGCCGTATCAGGCGGGGGTGCGTTGTTGACTTTCAGTGTCTGGGTATCAGACCCACTATTGTTTGCGTCATCGAATGCTCTGGCGACAATGGCATGATTGCCGTCGTTGAGTTCAGTGGTGTCTAGGTTAAACTGGTAGGGTGCACTGGAATCTATGGCTTTAACCCATCCGTTGACTAAAAATTCTACTTTTTTCACCCCGACATTATCAGTCGCATTCGCAGCAATATTAATAGTGCCGCTATGGGTTTCGGTAAAGTCAGTCATTAATGTGACTGAAGGTGAGGTGTTGTCCTCGATCTGATTCAGGATCTGAATAGAAACAGTTGTCGATGCACTGTTGCCTGCGGCATCGGTAGCAGAGGCGGTTAGCTCATATTCACCATTTGTATGATTCTTACTATTCAAACTAAAGCGATAAGGATCACTACTATCGGTACCAATCAACGTGTTATTTAAACGAAGTGTGACAGATTCAACGCCTTGATTGTCAGAAGCGTTAATCTCAACATTGATTGTGCCAGAGACAGGTTCGTTGAATGCATGTGCAAACGCGATGGTTGGGGCTTCGGAATCTTCTTCCTCACCCACGATGGACGACACGGCTTGTCCCACTTCGATACGTCCGTGCCCAAAATGTGGATCATAACCGAAGCTGCCTAGATCTGACGCCGTCTGTTTTAGCAGCTGTTTCAAGCTGGTACTGTTCAAACTGGGATCCAGTGACAACAATAACGCGACGGCACCGGAAGTGACGGGTGCGGCAAATGAAGTGCCGCTCACACTGGCATATCCGCCACTCATGGTGGTGGTCCAGATGCCAGCGCCTGGTGCGGCAAAATCAACATAGTTTCCATAGCTAGACCAGCTTGCTCGTGCGTCCGCTGCAGTGGTGGCAGAAATCACAATGATCTCTTCACTAGCAGTGTAGCTTTGTTGACTGCCCAAATTGCCCGCCGCAATCACAGTTACGCCACCGCGGTCTTTTAAGTATTTCGCTGCATTTTGGATGGTGGGGCTGTTGCTCACATCGTAGCTTAGATTGGCCACTCGTGCGCCATGATCTGCTGCCCAATAGATCCCTTCGGCCAAATCGCTGGTATAGGCAGCGCCATCGCTGCGATTGGAAACTCGTATGGGCATGAGTTTCGCGTTCCAGGCTACCGAAGCAACGCCAATGGTATTGTTGCTCAGTGCGCCCACGACTCCTGCGACCTTAGTACCGTGGCCCATTACATCGCCTGTATTAGTTGAGTTATCTACGGTATTGGTGCCTGCTACTAATTTACCGGCTAGATCGGGATGAGCGGCGTGAACTCCAGAATCTAGAATGGCAACCGTAATGTCTGATCCCTTGGTGTGATCCCAGGCCTTAGGTGCGCCGATTTTCGGTAGGTGCCACGACTGACTGTATTTGGCATCGTTGGGGGTTGTATCGGTGAGTTCGACCAATTCGTCGAGTTCGGCAAACTTGATGTTAGGGTGACGCCGCAATATTTCCACAATAGCCCGTTCTGCAAATTTAGGCACTGAAACGACTCGCAGTTTCGAATTTCTGATTCTACTCAATATGCGTCCTCCCTGAGCTTCTAATAATGTATTCAGATCATGTTCAGAAACTGCATCTTGGGGATGAACTAAAATTCTTTGTTGCGCGAACTCCCGGGCTCTGTGTTCAGCGGCCCTTAGATCCATGCCAACTATGAGTAGGGATAGAAGGACAAAGATCCCCAAGCTGGAGGAGGGAAACCGAGAGATTTGACAAAATATTTTTTTAGCCTTTGATGGAGCAAACGAGAGTTGAGAAACCATCCTGAGCCTTTTTTTGTTATCAGTGTATCTTGTGTAAAAGTGGTAACGGCGATATGAACAAAGGAGGGCATGATGTAGCGCTCAAATGGTCCGTGAACCAATACTCAAATCTCGGATCCGGGCGGATACAAGGTGACATTGGTTTCGAAACAGGGCAAAAGGTAGGCGAGAGCCGACAAAAGGCATCCACCTTGCTAGTGATCTCAGGGATCTGACACCTAACAGTTCAATAGGGATCTGTTTATGGATGAAATATTAAGCGATGGCTGAGCTAAGTTTTTATCTCAATATTCCGGCACAAGAATATTTGCGATTTTACCGTGGGCAGGCACGGCAGGTGGTGGTGACGGCGGCTAATGGTCAACGGGTCGCTTTTTCCGCCCATCATTTACGCCCATTTGTCAGTCAAGACGGTGTTCACGGCCGCTTTGTATTGGAGATTGATGAGCAGAATCGATTTAAAAGCCTTAGGAAGTTCTGATATTCTATTAACTTGTCTCACCTCCAACCTTAACTGCGCAGCGGATCCGGGAAGGTAAAAGTTTGCATAGCTGGGGTGAACAGCTAGCGGCTTAGACCGACTAAGGGGTCATATATAAGATTAGGCAAACAATGCAATAATCTTACCGCGTAACCTAGGGGTGTGGGGAAGCAGTATAGTTTTTTCTCAGCTTCAATGGCACGGATGATTTTTGCTCCCGCTTGTTCGGCTGAAAGCGCAAATGGCATGGGTTGAGTAACTGTTTCTGTCATAGGAGTGTGAACGAAACCTGGGCAGACGGTGGTGACCCGGATATTTTTACGTTTGTAGTCCACACGCAGAGATTCCATGAAGGTAATCAAGCCGGACTTAGTAGCAGAATAGACTGCGCTACTGGGTAGACCACGAAATCCAGCGAGACTGGAGATCCCGACTAGATGGCCACCCCCGGAATCTACCATTAGTTTCAAGCCCGCCAATAGGGTGTGAATCGCGCCTTGTAAGTTCACTTGTAACATGCGATCCACATGATGTGGTTTCATTTTGTGAGCGGGCATCAAAATGCCTACACCCGCATTGGCAATCACCAAATCAAGGCCCCCTAGTTGCGCGGCAGCGTCTTCTACAGTCTGGTAGATGGGTTCCGGCTGGCTAACATCAGCCGGCATTGGGATTGCGGTGCCATCAAGGGTTTCGATCTCTTGTCTCAGTGCTTGAAGTTTGTCTTCGCTTCTAGCGACCACTGCTACCCTGGCACCTTTACGCGCCATCTGCAAGGCGAGTTGGTATCCGATGCCAGTGGAGGCACCAGTTATTAAGACTTTTTTTTCGTTGAGTTCCATGGTTACCCTATTATTGACTCAGCAGTGGTCGGACTGGAATTCATGGTATTCAAATCCCACATTGATCCTCAGCTGAGTTAAACTATTTGGTGATTCTAGATCGAAGGAGTAAAACTGTGGACGATAGCACATTAAGCCAATTGCAGGCAGGGGCATTTCGCCGACTGGTGGCGCATCTGGATGCCCACAAAGAGGTACAAAACATTGATTTAATGAACTTAGCGGGATTTTGCAGAAATTGTCTTGCAAAGTGGTTAATGGCGGAAGCCGAGAGCCAAGGGGTGCCGCTAGAGTATGATTCTGCTCGAGAGCAGATCTATGGCATGCCCTATGCTGAGTGGAAGAGCAAGTATCAGAAATAGAAAAGGAGCACCTAATCCATGGCGAAAGCAGTCCATGCCGCCTTCGAGTTGGTAAAAACCTATCCCATAGAGACTCTAAATTTAGTGGCCAATGAGTATATTCATAGGCAGACTGCTGCCAGGCATTTTCATTTGGAGGCCAATAATGATGAAAATATTTTTATGGTGGCGCTACGCACAGTCCCTGTAGATTCCACCGGAGTGGCGCATATTCTGGAACACACTGTTCTTTGTGGCAGTGAACGCTACCCGGTGCGCGATCCTTTTTTCATGATGATTCGCCGTTCATTGAATACCTTTATGAATGCTTTTACCAGCAGTGATTGGACCGCTTATCCTTTTGCCAGCCAGAATAGAAAAGATTTTAATAATTTGTTAGATGTCTATTTAGATGCGGTGTTCTTTTCCCGCTTAGCAGAGTTAGATTTTTTGCAGGAAGGTCACCGCCTTGAGTTTGCCGAGCCAAGTAATATCGATTCCGAGCTGGTTTATAAGGGCGTAGTGTATAACGAAATGAAAGGTGCCATGAGCTCACCGGTCAGCATGCTCTGGCAAACGCTCACCAAGTATCTTTATCCGACTACCACCTACCATTTCAATAGTGGTGGGGATCCGGAACAGATCCCGGATCTCAGTTATAGGCAATTGCAAGAGTTTTATCAAACACACTACCATCCAAGTAATTCTATATTTTTTACCTATGGCGATATTCCCGCGATCGATCATCAACAGAAGTTTCATGACCAAGCACTAAAACACTTCGATGCCTTAGAGTCAGTGATTACTGTCAATGATGAAAAAAGGTATTTCGCCCCTGTGCGCATACAGGAGTACTACCCACTCAGCGAGGAAGACACCAGTCACAAAAACCACATTGTGGTGGGCTGGTTGCTGGGCTCAAGCGCCGATCTAGAGCAATCCTTGAAAGCAAAATTGATTTCCAATTTATTGCTCGATAACAGTGCCTCCCCTCTGTTACATACATTGGAAACCACCACTTTAGGCAACGCACCGTCACCGCTTTGTGGTTTAGAAGATTCTAATCGAGAGATGTGTTTCGTCTGTGGTTTGGAAGGCGCAAAAGAAGAGAGTGCAGAGGAGGTAGAGGCACTGATTTTAGAGGTACTGGCGCGGGTGGCAGAGGAGGGTGTGCCACTGAGCCAAGTAGAGGCAGTATTGCATCAGTTGGAATTGTCGCAACGGGAAATAGGTGGTGACAGCTATCCCTATGGTCTTCAACTGGCCCTCACCGCACTGCCCGCTGCCATTCATGGCGGAGATGTGTTTGCCAGTTTAGATATTGCACCTGCCATCGAAGAGTTACGTCAGCAGATCCAGCAGCCTGATTTTATAAAAGCGGCGTTGCGCGAATTGTTATTAGACAATCCGCATCGTGTGCGCTTGCTATTGTCCCCAGATCCCGAGTTGGCTGAGAAACGTATTCAGGGCGAAAAAGAGGTTTTAGCCAAGATAAAAAATTCTTTAGATGTCGATCAGAAACAACTTCTAGTGAGCCAGGCAGAATCTCTAGTAGAGAGGCAAACTCAAAAAGATGACGAATCGATCTTGCCCAAAGTAGATTTGGCTGATGTCCCTCCCAATGTGAAGTGGTTAGAGTGCAACAGAGATAACTCATCTCCCACACCTCTGACCTTTTTTAATCAAGGAACCAACGGTCTTGTTTACCAACAACTAGTTATTGAGTTGCCAGAATTAGACACATCACTGCTGCCGTTGTTACCGTTATTTAGTAGCTATCTGGCAGAGTTGGGTGCCGGGGATAAAGACTATTTGCAGATGCAAAACTGGCAGTCTGAAGTGACGGGCGGCGTTCATGCCTATACAGACGTTCGTAGTGCTGCGGATACCGTATCTGCTTACCGAGGTTATTTTGTCCTTTCTGGAAAAGCGCTGGAAAGAAATCAATCCTCCTTAACAGAGATGATGAAACAGATTTTCTTGCAACCCAGATTTGATGAATTGCAACGGATCCGTGAACTGGTGGCCCAGAGTCGTTTATATCGAGAGCAGAGCGTGACTGGCAGCGGCCACTCTTTGGCGATGTCCGCTGCGTCTAGCGGATATTCTCCAGTCGGTTATTATCAGTTTAAACACCATGGATTACACTCCATTAAGACGCTACAAGAGTTAGATAATGGTTTTAGCGAGGGTGCTTCGCTTGAGGCACTAGCGGATAAATTCAGGCAAATACATCAACTGTTGCTGCGGTCTCCGAGAGAATTTTTGTTGGTGGGTGAAGAGGAGAAAGCGGTATTGTACGGTGATACCTTGCGTCGCAATTGGCAAGAGACGCCTAATAGTCATACTATGGATACCAGCCTCAAGTTGGAATCCGGCCCTGGTCCGCAGCGCCAAGTGTGGGTGACTGACACTCAGGTTAATTTTTGCGCCATGGCTTTTCCTACCGTACCCATGGATCATCCTGATGCGGCAGCGCTGACCGTTTTGGGTGGCTTTCTGCGTAATGGGTATCTCCATCGAGCGATTCGCGAAAATGGCGGTGCCTATGGTGGCGGTGCCTCGCACGATGCCGGTACAGGCAGTTTTCGTTTTTACTCTTATCGAGATCCACGCTTATTAGACACCCTTGATGACTTTAAGGCATCCATCGAGTGGGTACTGAGTGGTGATCACCCCTGGCAATCGGTTGAAGAGGCCATTCTTGGCGTCATAGGTGCTTTGGATAAACCGAGTTCACCTGCTGGTGAGGCGAAAAGGACCTTTCACTTGGCGCTTCATGGTCGAAACAAAGCGGTGCAACAACAGTATCGAGAGCGTATATTGGCTGTGACACAGGAGGATCTCAAAAGGGTGGCTTCAACCTACTTGACGTCACACCAAGCAAGTGAGGTAGTAATTGGAAGCGAGGCCGCCGGGAATGCTCTAGTAGGGAACGGCTATGAAAAATATCATCTTTAACTCATGCAATGAGAATCTGCGCTACCAATAAACAAGGATTAGCGAAGATTTCTCATGCGCCGTCGAGAGTTTGCTTTAACTCGAGTCAAGACGCGTTTGGAACGGGAACCTGTTGTGGACTCATAGCCAAATAGTCCTAACACATAGGGTAGAATGACCAAGGTGATTAGAGTGGTGAGTATCATATCTTGATTGAACCATTGGGTATCTACCCCGATTGTTTTTGACTGTAACAGAATCGTTAGTGCAGCCATTAGTACGATTAAAAACAAAGTGCGGTTTGCAACCAGGTAAGTGAAAATGACCGCGCCAAGGGCAATGGTGAGATAGCTGGGCTCGATACCTAGTTGACGAACGAATGCTTGGGCAAAGGTAATACCCAGAGTCATAAAAATAATGAGACTAGCGAATAAGCTTTGCATCTTTGTTTCCGGTTTTGCTGCCTAGTCCATTGGAATTGATTAAAATTATCGGCGAGTGGGACTATCTTCAGCGTTCACCGGATTCACAAGTGGATTAACGGTGATAAAATCCAGAAAGCCGTTGAAGTGCTGCAAACGGCAGCAAGTCGTGTGACGAGTAACGGATTAAATTAAACAGGGAACTAATTTAAAAATATGAGTGTCACAGAGCATAAGACGCCTACTAACTTTATTCGACAAATCGTAGAAAAGGAACTCGCAGTTAATACACATCCTCACGGAGTGGTGACGCGCTTTCCACCTGAGCCGAATGGGTTTTTACATATCGGTCATGCTAAATCCATTTGTCTTAATTTTGGTATTGCGGAAGATTTTAATGGTCGCTGTCATTTGCGTTTTGATGATACCAATCCAGAAAAAGAGAGCACAGAATATATTGAAGCGATTCAACAGGATGTGAGTTGGTTGGGATATCGTTGGCATGGGGACGTAAGATATGCCTCACATTATTTTCAGTCTTTGTACGAGTTTGCACAAGAGTTAATTCGTCGGGATAAAGCTTATGTGTGTGAGCTGAATGCAGCGCAGATAAGAGAATATCGTGGCACCTTAACAGAAGCGGGTAAAAATAGTCCGTATCGCGATCGGCCGAGTGACGAAAGTCTGCAATTGTTTGAACGCATGCGTCAGGGAGAATATGAAGAAGGACAAATGGTTTTGCGCGCAAAAATTGATATGGCGTCGCCGAATCTAAATATGCGTGATCCCACTTTGTACCGTATCCGGCATGCCCATCATCACCAAACGGGGGATAAGTGGTGTATCTATCCAATGTACGATTTTACCCACTGTATCTCAGATGCATTAGAGGGGATCACTCACTCATTGTGTACCCTCGAGTTTGAAGATCATCGTCCTCTATATGATTGGGTATTGGATAACATTTCTATTGGGTGCCATCCGCAACAGATAGAGTTTTCTCGTCTGGATCTGGCGTATACAGTGACCAGTAAACGCAAGCTGAATGAACTGGTGCAACACAAGGTTGTTGATGGTTGGGATGATCCACGCATGCCCACTCTATCAGGGTTGCGACGACGGGGTTTTACGTCTTACTCCATTCGAGATTTTTGTCAACGGATTGGGGTGACAAAACAAGAGAATCTTATCGAATACGAACTTTTAGAATATTGCATTCGGGAGGACTTGGACAAACATGCGCCGAGGGCAATGGCGGTATTGACACCAATTAAGGTGTCGATTGAAAACTATCCTGAAGATAAGGTGGAGATGCTAACGTTAAAGAAGCATCCACAAAATGAAGAGATGGGACAGCGAGAAGTTCCCTTTAGCAGAGAGATTTATATTGATCGATCAGATTTTGAAGAGGTGCCACCGCCTAAATATAAGCGCCTCACACTGGGAAAAGAAGTACGCCTGCGTGGTGCCTACGTGATTCGATGTGACGAGGTGGTGAAAAACGAGCAGGGTGACATAATTGAACTAAAATGTACCTACGATGCGGACACTCTAGGTAAAAATCCTGAAGGCCGAAAGGTGAAGGGCGTCATTCATTGGGTTGCTGCCGCCACAGCAGTCACTGCAGAAGTCAGACTATATGATCGTCTGTTTACCGAACCCCAACCTGATAAAGCTGAAGGTGAATATATGGATTATCTGAATCCAGATTCATTAAAAGTCTTAACTGACGCGAAGGTTGAGCCAAGTCTGATCCAGAGCGAGACGGGCCAAAGTTTTCAATTTGAGCGTGAAGGATATTTTTGCGTTGATAGCGACTCGTCTGTAGACAAATTAATATTCAATCGCACCGTCAGCTTGCGAGATAGTTGGGCCAAACAACAACAGAAAAAATAGCGACAAGATATTAGGACGCCTCTCGTATAGCTGACCGGTCTTCTGCAGGTGTCGTGTGCTTGGCACTTGCGGACTTTAGAATGTATTCCGTCCAATTGGGTTGGCGTGTTCTCATCCAGTAATCTAAAGTAGTGTGGGGCCAATTGTTTGTGATTTTGCCTGAGTCATTTTTATACCAACTATGGCAATTTGCCGCCCACACTGTTTCAGTGAGATCCTGTTGAATCTCGCGATTGTAAGCATTCATGATCTCTTGACGTACTTCCATAGAAACTAAATGCTCACTCAGCAACTTCTTAACCGCTTGCACGATGTATCGAACCTGGCATTCGAACATGAAGATTATGGAGTTGTGGCCTAAATTGGTATTGGGCCCATACATCATAAAGAAATTTGGAAAATCACTGACAGTCATGCCTAAATAGGCTTCAGCGCCTGATTGCCAATGGTCATTTAATTTGTGTGCGGATTTGCCATAAAATTCTACCGGTGTGAGAAATTCCGTGGATTTAAAGCCTGTGCCGAATATGATGACATCAGCTTCATATTCCGTATTGTTGTCTGTGATAATTTTGTTTTCTTGGATCTGTTCTATGTTGTCTGCGACTAACGAGACGTGGGGTAGGTTAAAAGTAGGGTAATAGTCGTTAGAAATAAGAACGCGGCGACAGCCTACCGGGTAGTCGGGTGTGAGTGCGGCGGCGACATCAGGATCCGTCACCTGTCTTCGAATGTTCCAACGAGCAAATCTTTCTGCCAATTTTCCAAGTCGGTTTCCCTGATGCAGAATTGGGTGAGATACCTCCATTTGGAAATAGATCAGGGTACGATAGAGCTTTTGTAGGAGTGGAAAATGTTCATACACCCAAATTTCACGTGCACTATATTCCCTGTCTGGTTTTGGCACTATCCAATTCGCACTGCGCTGAAAAACAGTTAACTCACCCGCTTGCTTGGCCACCTCTGGTACGAATTGAATGGCGCTTGCGCCGGTTCCGACAATGGCGACTTTTTTTCCCTTTAAATCTAGTTGATGGTTCCAACGAGCCGAGTGAAAGTGCTCGCCTTGAAAGTGATCCAAGCCAGGGATAGCAGGGGTATTGGGCATGTTTAACTGCCCCATGCCGCTGACCAAGACTTTTGCAAAATAGGTTTTGCCAGTGGATGTTTGGATCTGCCACACACCTTGTTCTTCTTCAAACCGAGCTTCGACGATTTCTGTATTAAAGAATATATGGCGTCTAACCAGATATTTTGTGGCGCACTCATTTAAATATTCTAGAATCTCGGGTTGCCCCGAAAATCGTTTTGGCCAGTTGTGACGCATCTCGAAAGAGAAAGAATAAAGGTGGGAGGGCACATCACAAGCGGCACCAGGGTAGGTGTTATCGTGCCAGGTCCCGCCCACACTATCGGTTTTTTCAAAAAGAGCAAAGTTTTCGATTCTGCTTTGTCGCAACTGGATAGCCAAGCAGATCGCGGAAAATCCTGCACCGATTATGGCCACATCCAACAGTTTGTCTGTAGAAAAATTTTGCACAAATGAGTTGGGATCTTTAAAGGTGTCGCGTTTTGTCTGTTTGGCCATGTGATTGTGCTCCGGAATCAGTGGATCCTTATATTTTGATGACATCATGGGTAGGACTGACGACCATATTAGTAACACAGTATCGCACTCAATGAACAGGACTCCGCACGCAAAATCTGGCGTTCGGCTCAGGTAACGATTGACTTTCAACTGCTAAGAGGCTGCTTCGAAATGATAATGAACCAGAATGATTGATCAGAGTTATCAAACAATTAAATGTTGTCATAAGTAAGTTGGTAAGGATTTGTGCAATAACTTGTACGTTGACATCTAAAGAATAGTGTTCATATCACGGACTTATGAGTGCTAACATTATTATAAGGGTTAGCAAGGTAAGCAGACTTCACAAAAATGCCTGTTGTTAGCAGTTGGGAGAACTAAATTTATTCAACACGAGAATTGTCACGGCATTAAATAAAAATAAATTCAATGCGATGCAAAGTAGCTTGAAGGAGTTAAACCATAAACGAATGCCCATGACCATTCCGAAAGAACTGGCCTATCAATCAACAGAAAGCATATATTAGAAATTGGCTGTGGACCGGGTTATGGCGCAGAATTGGTTATGGAACAGAGCCCTCGCTCATATCTAGGAATTGACATTATTCCGGATCAGATAGAGCTGGCTAAAGCCAGAAATGTAAATGACGCTCATTTTGAGTTGATGCAGGCGGATCAGATCTCAACAATCGAGAAACAGGTGGATGACATTATAGATTTTAGAATTTTACATCACATTCCCGAATGGAAAACAGTCATCGCCGAATGTTACAAAAAGCTCTCTGCGGGAGGGGTAATATACATCATTGAGCCATACCGTGTTTTGTCGAAACTAGCGGATACTTTTTTAGAATGGCAACATCCGGAAGAAGCTCTTATTACTGTGGCAGAGTTTGAAACAGAAATGAAGCGGCATGGTTTTGTCACCAACAAGAAAAGTATTGGTTAGGGATTCGCAAGGATAGAGGTCAACAATGAGAGTCTCTCTTGTGCCGTTGGACACATGCGGATCTATCTTAATGAGTGGCTCTATTGTACAGCTGGTATTGCACGATATAGGTGTATGGCGTTGCATCTCTGAATCAACTCAGGAGACGATGGGAGCGATATCGCTTGAGTCATCATTTTGCATAGATATCATATTTAATTGAATTAACGCCCGATCCGAATCTATCTTATGAAGTAAAATTGACAACAGGTTGTTTATAACAGATATTCATAAATTCAGTTTTACCTGCCCGCCACGGAGTCTTGGCATCTTGCGGCGTCATGAACTGGCCTAGGGGTCCAGACAGGTATCTTGGTTGGCGTTGAATTTGCTTGGTTTTTTGGACACCAAATTTCGCTGGCCCTCGTAGTCGTTTTCTTTAGTTTTTTGAATAGACCGTTGACTATTGAGCGCTGAATGTAACGAATTTAACTGTGATGATCGGTTCCGGCTATGCACTTCGAGATCCAATGCCGTTAAGACATTTTTCCAAGGAGGGACAAATGCGATTGAATGCTAAAGTGGTTCTGCTGATATCCACCATAACGATCTTTTCAGCGCCGCTTTTCGCCGCTGAAATTGCCATTATTGTCAATGCTAACCATGCACTCAAATCAGCGACCCAGCAAGAGATTAAAAGATTGTATTTGGGCAAAACCAGTAAACTTTCTGGCGCTAAGTTTATTCCAGTGGATCAATCGGCTGACAAAGCCATTCGTACCCTTTTCTACGAAGAGGTGTGCGAAAAAACACCCAACCAGTTAAAGGCCTATTGGGCGCAGTTGATATTTACTGGTAGTGGCAGCCCGCCTCCTGTCTTGGACGGTGATCATGAGGTGGTGTCGTGGGTTGGGAAGAATGAGGATGCCATCGGCTACGTAGATGCCAAGATGTTAAATGAAAAAGTCAGACCCATCTTCACAGTAGTGATTGATTAACAGCAGTGTTCATTGGATTGGTGACGGATGTTGAGAAAGACTAATATCAATAAGGAAACTATCGAAATGCTCCGCAATACTATCTTTCTTCTTATTATGGTTTGTATGTTCAGTGGTGCAGTCCATGCCCGACAATTTAGCACGAACGGATTTCTTTCAGTAGGGGCAGCGCAGTCAGATGCCGAAGCCCCCATGTATGGTGTCAAAGACGAGATCAACTTCAGTAGTCTCTCCCTGATTGGCATTCAAACTGTGTATCAACCTTCTTCAGACCGTTTAAGTTTTGTCGTGCAACTACTTGCAAGAGGTGCGGATGGTTGGGACATGGATGCCGAATGGGCTTATGCCAAATTTAAAATTAATGACAACAATAGTCTATTTTTGGGTAAGATTCGAATGCCTTTTTTTATGATTTCGGAACAATACGATGTGGGAGTGGCATACCCTTGGATCCGCCCCCCCGAGGAGCTATATGGGTTCATTAATATTCCATTCACCACCGTTGACGGAATTAAGCTGAAACATAGAGGCACGTTAAAGGATTTTGATTATGGTGCACAAATTTATGCCGGTAATAAAAAAAACATAGGAGTGGATGTGGCTGGGATAAGTGTCCCAGAGACTGGCACAATTGAGATGTATGGTGTCACTTTTAACGTCGGCAATGAGGTATTGAAAGTGCGACTAGGGTACCATGAGGCACCGAAAATCACTCTAGATCTGATTCCGCCTATCATCGATGCATTGGGCAATGTGGGCGTGCCTGTCACCGAGGCTGCATTGGCCCTTCCGCCTTTCTATATTGTTCCTGTGGACAATGGTAAAGCTAGCTTCGCTTCCATTGGGTTTACTTCCAATATGGGCAATCTATTTCTCATGGGTGAGTGGGGCGAGAGAGACATTAAGCAGCAATTGCCTTTCCCTACGACTGAAAATTGGTTTTTTACCGCTGGGTATAACGGAGGTAAGTTTGTCCCTCATATCACCTTTGGAGAATTTAAAGTGGACGACACGACTCTATTCAATCAGAATCAGCAGTCCGTGACCCTGGGGCTGAGGTATAATGCGACTCCCAGTACCGCTGTAAAATTCGAAATTGCCGATATTGAGATCGATTCCGCTGCCAATGCCGTGGGGCTCTACGATTCACTGCCGCAAGAATTTAATGGCATACCATTGGATATCACACCATTGGACGAAGAGCTCACCATTGTTCGATTCGTGGTCAATATGGTGTTTTAATCTTGTATCAAATAGCGGCGAAGCGCTAAGATGAATTTTTTTATAAAGATTGATATAAAAGACCTGTCAAATTAAAGAGGATACTGGTAGATGAAAGTAATGCGTAGAATCATTTGGGTGGGTTTGGTGTTCTTCAGTGCTAGCCTCTGGGCGGAAGAATTCGTTGTGATCGTTCACCAGGATTCCCCGCTCAGCGAAGCCGATGCCGATAGTATTAAGCGTCTCTATCTGGGGAAAACCAGTAAGCTACTCGGAGTGCGTCTCACTCCCGCAGATCTGCCTGAAGGCGACGCCACACGTGAGGCCTTTTACCATAGAGTGGTAGACAAAGATGCATCTCAATTGAAGGCCTATTGGGCTCAGTTGATATTTACCGGTGGCGGTAGCCCACCCACGGTGCAAAATGCCGACCAAACCATGGTGCAGTGGGTTGCTGCCAAACAAAATGCGGTCGGGTATGTCTCAGCATCCGTAGATACTTCTCAGGTAAAAGTCATCTATCGCGATAGCCATTAAGCTTAATCCTTAAAGGATTTGACCATTAAAATTGCCACACCATCTGACTCTAGTGGCTCAAGCCGGCGATATGATTGTTATCTTATTGAGGCAGATAATGTCTCCCTTGTTTGGCCCAACAGGCTTTAAGAATGTATGGTTTTATTGCGGCTTTAGTCAGGTAGATTCGGCAGTGCCTTTTATGAGTGGTGTGAGTGATGAGATCAATTGCATACGGGGATCTTGAATCGGTTTACCCGCCACTGATCACCCTTCAGACAACCCCATTGAATGTCTCAAATAAGTTGGTGGCTCCAGTAAAAATGGTTGTGAGACGGACGCCGAATGGGCCTACGTAGGCTATCAGCTCAACGATAATTGGGAATTCAAGCTGGGCGCTAATGGAACTGGTGACTGTCGGGCTTAATGATAATCAAAGCCAGGCTCTAGTGACGGGGGAATGGATTGAAAACGATACAACAGAGGGTTCAGCATTGGCAGAGACTCAAATGGGTGATCTGATCTTAGGTGACCAATTGGGTAATTTTTACCGCATCTCACTTATCGTGTCTATAGCGTGTGGTGGTGGCGTTCAGCATCACAGTCCATCCAGCCGTGCTATTTAAGGTTGAGAGAAACAAAACGAAACTGAATCATGCTCTGCTCAGCATAGTGTCAAAGGTTTCTATCTGTAGGAGATTCTCTCCTACCAAGGCGTGGTTCAGACGGGTGCGTTAACGCGTCTGGTATTGCCCCTTGGCAAGCTAAACAGTTAAGTGAAGGGGCAGTGAGCATCTGTCTTGAAGAGTAGTGATAAGAGTGATCTGGACTGGGCTAGGTAGAAGGCAGTAAAACCTGCTACATTGTCACTTAATTTGTTACATTAATCATATCGACAGGTGTATGGTTGTCACATGGTCGCAGCAATGCTTAAAAAAGCTGTGTGGTTGTTTGAACAGTTTAAAAATCGGCTAGAGAGCGCCCTATCGAGTTTTAAAGTCAATAAAAATCAATAAGTTATAGTTGATGCCATTTTAACAACGCAGAGTTTGCCCACTTTTTCCACATTTTCGACATGATCACACAGAATTACGTGGTTAACTTTATGATTCTAAAAATAGATAATTGGGAGAGGCAGGAAATTGACGCAGAGAGAGGGCGACTCGAAGGTCAGATCTCGCGAACAATCAAATACAGGGTAGTAGAGAAGTAGTGGTGGATTCAGACAGTGTAGGTTATCGAGTGCGAACACCCATTGGGCGATTTTATGATCAAGTCGTTTTAAGACATCCCTGGTTATTCATCCTGATTATAGTGTCCACTGTGCTCGCCATGGCGATGCAGATCCCGAATTTTAAATTAGATGCCTCCGCCGATTCGTTGGTTCTGGAGAGTGATAAGGATCTCTATTATTTTCAGCTTGTCACTCGCCGTTACGGCTCTGAAAATTTTCTATTTATCACCTATGAGCCGCACGGGGAGCCTTTCTCCCAAGAAACGTTCACTCAGCTGTCTTCACTGAAAACCAAACTCGAATCGCTACAGAGAGTAGAGTCGGTTGTCACCATTTTAGATGTTCCATTATTAAAACAACCTGGTGAAACAGGATTCGCTTCCTTACTAGAATTGAAGACATTAAGGGATGAGAATGTTGATATAGAAAAAGCCAGATTAGAGTTAATCGATAGCCCCATTTATCGTGATCTACTCATTAGCGGTGATGGGGAACTATTGGCGCTGCAGGTAAATTTAGTTGAAAACGAAAATTACCAAAGCCTGTTACGGCGACGCAACGACTTACGAGCCACTCGCCTTGTGAGAGAACTCACCGCTGAGGAAACTTTGGAGTTGGAACTGGTTTCTGAAGAAGTCCGCGCCATGACGGCGACAGAGATGGATATATTACAACAGGATATTGAAGCCGTTAGAGAAATATTGCGTGAGCATCAAGGTGCGAAAGTGCATTTAGGCGGGTTGCCTATGATTGCAGCGGATCTGATTCGTTTTGTAGAAAATGATCTACAGGTTTTCGGTGCAGGCGTGTTTCTTTTTTTAGTCACCGTGCTGACCATTATTTTTCGCAAATTGAGGTGGGTGGTGTTGCCTCTTTTGTGTTGCGCGGTGACCGGTATCATTATGTTGGGATTGTTGGCATTATTGGATTGGCGGCCTACTGTAGTCTCTTCTAACTTCATTTCGTTGTTGTTAATTATCACCATGTCTTTGGCGATTCATCTGGTGGTACGTTATCGGGAAATCATTGCAGAATACCCACACTGTGATCATCTCACCGCAATCTTCCTCACCGTGAGCACCATGGCTCGTCCTTGTTTATATACCTCACTGACTACTATGGTCGCTTTTGGTTCTCTTTATGTCAGCGGCATTCGACCTGTCATTGATTTCGGTATCATGATGACGGTTGGAGTGGGTGTGGCTTTAATTGTGACATTCTTAGTTTTTCCTGCTTCTTTGGCGTTGCTAAAAAAAGGAGGTGAAGACAAAAGAAAGAGAGATGGCTCGGCGTACACGGAACGATTAGCTGTCTTCACTCTCGATAATGGCCACTTTATTCTTGGCGCTGCATTGTTATTAGTTGTGTTAAGCGGTGTCGGCTTAACCAAATTGCGAGTAGAAAATCGATTTATTGACTACTTCCGAGATTCCACAGAGATATATCAAGGCATGAAGTTAATTGATGAGCGGTTAGGTGGCACCACACCCCTGGATATCGTGTTAGATGCCGAAGGATTGGATCCTTTTGCAGTATCAAAGACATCACCCATCGCTCCCGATTTCAATGCACTTCCTCAGGAGCAATCTCTTGAAGAGATGTTTGATGAATATGGAGGCACTCCGAACGACGAGGTAGAAGAGTTTGATGAATTTTCAGAGCTGGATTGGGAATTGGAAGGTTCTGAAGAAACACAGGATACCGGAGCCGCTCAAGATTATTGGTTCACGACAACCCAATTAGATCGAGTGGTGCAGTTGCATGATTATCTTGAATCCTTACCGGAAACTGGCAAAGTGCTGTCAGTCGCCACTTTGATGAAGCTTGGTCGCGACTTAAAAGGAGGCGAGCCCCTCTCCGCATTTGATTTGAATTTTATGCGCAACAAGCTTCCCGAAGAAGTTCAATCCGTGTTGCTAACACCCTTTTTATCAGATGATGGCAATCAAATACGTATTAGTATGCGCGTCATGGAATCCGATCCCAATCTGAAAAGGGAAGCGCTAATCAATAAAATTTACGACTATTTAATAAACGAAATGGAGTTGCAGGAGGAGCAAATTCACTTCACTAACATGATTGTACTTTATAACAATCTATTGCAAAGCCTGTTTACATCCCAAATATTGACGTTGGGATTTGTTTTTCTTTCCATCGCAATGATGTTTGCATTTTTATTTAATTCAGTTTTTGTTGCCGCCGTGGCCATATTGCCGAATGTACTGACCGCTGCGTTAGTATTGGGTGCGATGGGTTGGTTGAACATTCCCTTGGATATTATGACCATTACCATTGCCGCAATCAGTGTAGGAATAGGTGTGGATCATACTATCCATTACATACATAGATTCAGACAAGAATATCCTAAAGATTATCTATACGAAGAGGCGATAAAACGTTGCCATGGTTCCATAGGTAAAGCGATATTTTATACTTCTATTACCATTATTCTAGGTTTTTCAATACTGGTGTTGTCCAATTTTATTCCGACCATCTACTTTGGGCTATTTACAGGCGCCGCGATGTTGTTTTCTCTATTGGCTGCTTTGACTCTGTTACCCCGTTTGTTAATTATGTTTAAACCATTTAGGCCACCCCGTACGGAGATCAGGAGTTAAAGTCACAAAGTCACTTGGTATTGAGTTTTTGTACCATGGTGGCATGTTGAGTACGACCAAATAACCCGGACTCATCATACAGGTTCACACCGACCGTACCGATCCCATCTGTGTGTAGACGTTGTATGGAGTCCAGTGCAATCCATTCTCCTATGGGTAATCGATTAAGATACAGAGTAATATCTGCGTTGATGGTGCCGGATGTTCCCCGAGCGAGAATTTGAGAGAAGCCGCTACCAAAGTCCGATACCATGCCTAAATGAGTTAAGGCGGTATTGGCCTCTCCTTCAACCACGGGTACCGGAAGTTTTAACCAACAGGTACCTTGCCCTTTTCCTGTGAAACCAGTGATCTGTTTGATACGTAAGTTCGCGTTGAGTGTCGGCGCAAATCCTTCTCCGACATCACTACCCATCAGTTTTATATCTTTGAGTCCGCTTGGACCTGGTGGCGTTTCTTTGCTGGGCTGTAGGGATTCGTCCACATCTATGTCAGTTTGACGCATGCGTATACCCATGCCGCGAACCACTTCTTTGCCCTCTGACAAAACCGCAACTTGGAGTACCTGAATACGGGAGCCCTCACGAACGACATCCGTTTCGACCGTCAGCGGTAACATCGGAACGGGTCGGAACATATCTATATTGATGCGCGCAAATCTCATATTGTCACGAGGTTCAAAATTCTCTAGTACATAGGCGATTAGGCCACCGCTAGCGCCACCGTGCAGAAATTTCGGTGACCATGGACCGCTGGCAATTTCTGTGGGCGTAAATACGTTGCCCTTTTTTCGGAAGACACCTTCTGCCATTTATGTTGCCTCAAACTCGCAAAAAAGAGGCATTATATAGTTCGCGGATAAAAAGTCGAATGCAGCGGTGTAATTAAACAATCAAACGTTTGTGTGGGCACAAGATGATTCCGTCTACAATACTTTATTGAAGATCGATCTGTGTAAATGAGTTAAAACGCGAAGTAGAATGAAAACTGTACTACTCGATATTAGGAACGGTCTGATACTTCGGTGACATCCACATAGAGTTTTAGTATCTGACCCGGTTGTAGATATTGCTTGTTGTGTAGCTGATTCCATTCTTTTAATTTCGTCACATGAACTTGGAAACGTTTTGCTATCAAGTAAAGAGAATCACCGCGACGCACCTTGTAATAGACCCTTTGTACAGAACGCGATTCAGCAGGGCCAATTGATTGTAGGGATTTAGCCGTAGCGATTTTGCCATTCTGATTGGGATAGATCACCAATGTATCATTTATCTGTAGTGTGTCTTTCGGTGCCATGCCATTCCATTTGGCAAGTTGATGTACAGACACACCGAATTTGCGCGCGATCAGCCAAAGCGAGTCTCCGGAGCGTACTCTGTATGACAGTCTGTTTTTTCCATTGCCGCGGTTTTTAATTGCCAGCTTTCGTTGTGACATGGTTAATTCATAACGCTCTAATTGCTTGCTGGCGAGAGGAATAATCAGTTTTTGGCCGATGCGTATTTCATTATTTTTTAGTTCATTCGCTTCGCGAATATGTTTGGCGGAGGTGCCATACCGAATGGCAAGATGTCCCAGGGTTTCGTTCTTTTTGACGGTGTAGCGGATCCACTTGAGCCGCTTTTCCGCGGGCAGTTGGGCGAGTTTATTTTTAAAATTTTGTGCGCTTTCAGCGGGAATCATTAAATAGTGTGGGCCATCTGGCGCGGTCGCCCAGCGATTGAATCCGGGATTGAGTCGATAGAGTTCGTCGATGGTTAAGTCAGCTAAGTCAGCGGCGATAGCCATATCGATCTGAGCGTCTACGTCTATCTTGACTAATGCAGGTTGATCTTTAATTGTCGCCAAATCAATTTGGTATCGACTGGGATTAGCAATGACTTCCGCCACCGCAATTAGTTTTGGTACATAGCTGGCAGTTTCGCGTGGCAAGGATAGGGACCAAAAATCCACGCCCAACCCTTTTCGGCGGTTGCGGGACATCGCTCTGTGCACGGTCCCTTGGCCAGAGTTATAAGCCGCCAAGGCTAACAACCAATCGCCCTCGAAACTTCTATGAAGGCTTTTTAAATAGGTGACGGCTGCCTTGGTGGACGCATGAACATCCCGTCGGCCGTCATACCACCAATTTTGTTCGAGGCCGAAATGTTTAGCGGTGGAGGGGATAAATTGCCATAATCCAGCCGCCTGTCCGTGGGAGTAGGCAAACGGGAGGTAACTGCTTTCCACCATCGGTAGCAGCGCAATCTCAGAGGGCAGATGGTTCGCCTCAACTTCAGTTAACACATAATGCAAATAGGGAGAGGCTTGATTGCTGAGCCGTTTCAAATAGTGGGGATTCTGCTTGATTTGGCGAATTTCACTTTGTAGTTTCGGTTGCGCGACGGGTACCGGGATCTGGAAGCCGGATCTGAGTCGGTTCCAAATATCTGCGTCAGCCTGAGCCATCGCGGATCCGCAATGGATTTGCCAATAAAGACTGACCAAGTAAATAAACAAACCATATTGGTGCTGGTGACGCACGATAAGTGACTCTTTTTATTAGATTTTAGAATGATTTATAAATAAAGCAAAATAGATGCCCTAAAAGGAGTCTTTCCATTTTCTAATGGCGGCGAAGACCGCCACGGGAGAATCTAGGGCTGTGCCAGTATAGCGATCTGCGGCCGCTTTAATGGTGTGTTCGCGACAACGTAAGAAGGGATTGGTCGCTTTTTCTAAGCCGATGTTACTTGGAAGAGTGGGGAGATCTTGTTTTCTTTGTTCCTCTACCCAGTGTCGTTGCTTTTGTAATTCAGTGTTGTCGGGTTCCACCGCCAGCGCAAACTGGATATTACTCTGGGTATATTCATGGGTACAATAGATCTCAGTGTTGTCTGGAAGATCTGCCAATTTACTCAAAGAGTGGTGCATCTGCTCCGGTGAGCCTTCAAAGAGTCTACCGCAACCACAGGCAAACAGTGTGTCACCGCAAAATAGCTTGCCCTCTCCGTAATAAGCAATATGACCTGCGGTATGACCAGGCAAATCTAAGATGCTCAATTCCAGTTGATGGGTCTCTAATTGGATCTTATCCCCCTCAACTAGTCGCACGGGTTCACAGGGTAGCGTTTCGCTGGCTGGTCCAAATAGTGCCGGTTGGTGTTGTTCCATCAGCGATGCCACACCGCCGGTGTGATCGAAATGATGGTGGGTGAGTAAAATGTGACTTAATTTGAGCTGTTGCTTTTCTAAAAATAGATTCACTGGTTTGGCGTCGCCGGGATCGACGCAGGCTGCATACTGCTTGTGAGCATCTACCAACATCCAGATATAGTTGTCGCTAAAGGCCCGTACTGGAAATACCTCAACCATAAGTCCAATTTCCCCAATCGTTATTTGGTACTGGCTTAAACCGAAGGCTTTGCGCTATTCTAATCGACTTATGATGGCAAACACCAGGGACAGTTAAAAACGTGTTGTGGCTAGACAAAATCACGGGTTGGCTCGGACACCGGCGTGCGCAACGATTATTGGCGCGACACGCTACTTATAGAGGCATTGAAAATTGGTGGCAAACCCAAGTTGGCCAAGAGATGCAGAGCGCGACACAGAAAGAACTGAACAGAATATTGCCCAATCTCTTTGGTATATATTTGCTGAATGTGGGTTGCTGTCATGATCTAGAATGCCTGAATTCCAGTGCCATAAAACATAAATTGAAGGTACAACCAGACGTTCACGTACGGGGATGGGGTGCCATTCGTGCCGAAGCTCATACTTTACCGATTGCGAGCGATTCCGTAGATTTAGTACTGCTCAATCACGCATTGGGATTTGAATTACATCCTCATCAGGTATTAAGGGAAGCTGAGCGTGTGTTAGTACCCGAAGGCCATGTGGTGGTAGTTGGGTTTAATCCACTAAGTGTGTGGGGGATTTGGTGGTTCTTAAACGGGTTTCGAAAAAGTGCGCCTTGGTCTAGTAATATTATGAGTCAACTGAGGATGAAAGACTGGTTAAAGTTGCTAGGATTTGAAATTATACAAACCGAGAGCTGTTTTTTTCGACCCCATGTCTCCCAATCAAAAGTATTGTCGCGGCTGCAATTCATGGAGAGATTTGGTAAACGGTTTTTGCCTCGATGGGGCGGAATTTACGTCATCGTTGCGCGTAAAAAAGTCTCTTGTATCACACCGGTGGGTCGGGTTCGCACTTGGCGTATCCCCAAGGCTGCGCCGGTTTTAGTCAGCTCTAACCGCGGTACCGCCAATTTAGAGGCGTGGGATCTCGACCAAGTTGGATAAGGTCACAATCTATACAGATGGCGCGTGTCGTGGAAACCCCGGCCCCGGAGGGTGGGGGGCATTGTTACTGTATGGCAATCATCGCCGCACTATCAAAGGCGCTGAAGCGGAGACCACCAACAATCGAATGGAACTTTCAGCAGTGATTTACGCTCTAGAGACATTGAAACGGGCTTGTGATATCGATCTTTACACCGACTCAAAATACGTCATGGAAGGTTTGACTAAATGGATGGAAAATTGGAAAAAACGAGGGTGGAAAACCGCCAATAAAAAGCCAGTGAAAAATCAGGATCTTTGGCAGCGGTTAGACGCCGCTACTCAGCGTCATCAAATCAATTGGCACTGGGTGCGGGGGCATACGGGCAATGCCGGCAATGAGGAAGCGGATACCTTAGCCAATCTGGCCATTGATGAGATGCAGGAGAGTAACGGCTAATGGGTCGCCAAGTCGTCTTAGACACTGAAACCACTGGACTGGAGCCGAGTGAGGGACACCGCATTATCGAGATTGGTTGTGTGGAGTTAATCAATCGTCGGCTCACAGGCAAACACTTTCACGAATACATCAATCCTGGGCGCGACATAGATGAGGGGGCATTAGCGGTTCACGGTATTTCTCAAGAATTCTTGTCGGATAAGCCGTCTTTCGGTCAAATCGTCGACCGATTTCTCGATTATATTCGCGGCGCAGAGGTGATCATTCATAACGCACCTTTTGACGTCGGTTTTATTAACCACGAACTCTGCCAATTAGATGATAACCGAGGAAAAATGGAAGAGTACTGTGAGGTGTTGGATTCGTTGATTCTGGCTAGACATAAGCATCCTGGTCAGCGCAATAGTCTGGATGCGCTCTGTAAAAGATATGATGTGGATAACGCGCATCGTACCTTGCACGGTGCATTACTGGACGCACAGATCCTGGCCGATCTCTATCTGAAAATGACCGGTGGACAGACTAGTCTATTGCTTGAAGAGTCGGATCAGCCTGATCCAACCACTGCCCCCGGTTTTGTCAGACGAATCTCTGAAGATCATGAGCCATTACCAGTCATTTTCGCAACTGATGAGGAATTGGCCGCACACGAAACACGATTGCAGCAAATCGAGGCGATCACGGGGCAACCTACAATTTGGCGGCGTCAGCAGAAAACCGAGTGAAGTCGGCATAGGGAATCAGGTTTTACCCCTTGTCGCCCCATCCACAGTTACTTAAGATCGACTGTTTTGCATCATAGGCTGGAGTTTTTATACCCCGGCTACCAGCACTTAGACATTGGTTCTAGACAAGGTTGTATCCCATGAGTAAAGCAACATCTACCCAGTATGCTAATGATATTATTGACTATTATGAATCCTGTGAAATCGATTATCGCCTGTTATGGCGGTTAGATCGTTGTCTTGCATTGCATTTTGGCTATTGGGATGACACCACCGACGGGGTGTCCGCCGCACTAATAAGAGAAAACGAAGTGTTGGCGGAACGCGCAGGTATTACCAAGGATGATCTGGTGTTAGATGCAGGTTGTGGTGTGGGTGGCAGCGCCATATATCTGGCGAAAAATATAGGGTGTCGGGTACATGGCATTACCTTGGTGCAAAAGCAGGTAGAGACAGCGCGTCACAACGCCAATCAAAATGGGGTGGGCGATTTGTGTGAATTCAGCCGACAAGATTTTTGCGCCATGCAATTCGAAGATAACTCTGTGGATGTGGTGTGGGCCATCGAAGCAGTGTGTCACGCTGAAGATAAAAATGAGTTTGTGAAGGAAGCTTTTCGTGTCTTGAAGCCAGGTGGTCGTCTGATAATGGCTGATTTTTGGCTGTCCAAAGATCACTATAGTGCAGAAGAAAATAATCTACTGCAGGAATGGGTATCAGGCTGGAGCGTCAATGAACTTGAGAAGAGTGCTAAATTTAAAGAATACCTACAGGCAAATCAGTTTGAAGCGATCCAAATAGATGACGTCAGCGAGAACATTCGCCCCTCTGCAAAACGCCTACACGATTACGCAAAATTTGTGTTGTGGGGCGCGAAAATTTTGGAAATATTTCGCATTCGCTCTAAAACTCAACATGGTAATGTGGTTGCAGTGCATCGACAATACCAGGCGTTGAATCAAGGATTGTGGCACTATTGTTTTGTTTTTGGCAGAAAACCTGCCACCACTCAATAATCTGTACTCGGTCTCATTGAGAATGTTATTACTGCCTCAGTTTAATATTGGTATTTCTGTTCTTAAATATTGGGGTGGATATGTTTCCCGTGGCCATGCAAGTGAATAATCGGTTTCTGTTGACCCTGTTGTCGCTACCTGGGATCTGTCTTCAATTGATTCCAGTGCTGTATCTATACTTCCTCAGTAGCCACTTAGCCTTTGCTCAGCGCGTTGAAGTTCCCGGGACTTTGGTGAGTATGGTGCCGCCAAAGTCCTTCGTCTTGTCGGAAAATTTCACCGGTTTTAAAAGTAAAAAGTACCGCAACAGTACCATCAGTGTCTCCAAATATCCGGGATCATTTCAGTCCATGTTAAATGTTTTCGCTGAGCCTGTACTTGAATCGCGAGGATTGGTACTCCGTACTCGTGAATCCATGCCTGTTGGGATCACAACAGGTGAATTTTTTCGCTTGTTGCAGATTTCAACCAATCAACCTATGCACAAGTGGATTTTGATATTTGGAGATCACCGTGAATCCATTACTGTCACAGCGGCGTTTCCTGATCCTGTGGCCCGTGACTTGGGTCCGCTTCTGGAACAGTCGCTCAGTACGGTGCTCTGGGATAGATTCGGCGAACCCTCCATGGAGGCTGCTTTACCCTATCGTTTTGACACTCGCCCTCATTTTCAATACGTCAAACGAATCGGCAATCTTGTGCTCTATACTGCGGATGGTCAGTTACCCGTACCGCAGCAATTCCAATCATTATTGACGGTGACAGTGGCTGATTACCCTCCATTTATTGAAGAGCAATTTGAGTTTGCTAGAGCTCAACTAGAATTGCAGACACATTTTCCCAAACTGGAAAAGTTTGCGATTGCCAGCACAAGGGGGATTTCTGTGGATGAATATCCAGCGGCGGAAATCACTGCGCTGGCTACCGATATGGATAGAGGCGAACAAATTGCTGTTTGGTATGTATTGATTTATGCCAAAGATAAAATGTTTCATCTAAAAGGGACTTGTGAACGGACCGTTCAAAGTAGGTGTATTGATAAATTCAGATCCCTATTGACGCACTTTTCCGAAAAGTGATTTCCTATTCTTTATTAAGCGTCGTCTAACTGGATGCGGCCGATCACCCCCCCTGGATCTTCAGGGAGGGTGAATCAAAGCCAACTGTCTATCGCGGATCGCCAGTGATTAGAGGTGGAAATTGTAGACATCAATAGCAGTGCTGGCATCCAATGTGAAACCGCTCGATTGCTACTGCGGTGATCCTGTACGGAAATCGTAGACATCAATATCAGTGCTGGTATCCAATGTGAAACCGCATGCTGAGACACCACAGGCTAAAGCGATAGCTAAGATAAGTGATGCAAAAGGCTTAAAATTTTTCATTTCGATTACTCCTGCTGTATTAGACCCTATGGGTGGAAATCGTAGACATCCATATCAATGCTGGTATCCAATGTGAAACCGCTCGATTGTTACTGCGGTGATCCTGCGCGGAAATCGTAGACATCAACATCAGTGCTGGTATCCAATGTGAAACCGCATGCTGAGACACCACAGGCTAAAGTGATAGCTAGGATAAGTGATGCAAAAGGCTTAAAATTTTTCATTTTTGTGCTCCGTCAAAGTAAAATATATAGACTTCTTTTGTATGAATTAGCATTTTTAAATTGCAAAAATATACTAGCATCGAAAAAAAGTCGTTTCAATAACGATTATCCAAAAAAATACA
This sequence comes from Thiotrichaceae bacterium, assembly GCA_041940025.1. GTDB lineage: Bacteria > Pseudomonadota > Gammaproteobacteria > UBA5859 > UBA5859 > UBA5859. Next base: position 239,078 of record JBGTSY010000002.1, read on the forward strand.
CCATTTATATAAGTAATACATCTAGTTAAACTATACAAACATATATTTAAATAACGGTATTAAGTGGCATATATGACATGAAAACAAATTATAATTGGCCAAACAATACATATTTTATAATAACTCGTTAAAAATACATTTATATGGTCCTGTTTGCACGTGGACGGAGAGCCAAATCTATTGTCAGCTTAGGATAGATCGCGCTCTGCTTGTCAGATCCCTTTATTTAACCGGATACCCCTAACGCCTGACAAGCCGAGTCATCCATACGGCGCCGACCAGAGAGCAGTTAGATGAGAAAAATATTCTGGGATTCGGTATATTCTGTTACCGACAAATAGAACTGTCTTAGTAGAAGTGAAGTGATTTAAATTTAGGTGGTAAGTTCCGCCACGCTATTTCTACCTCATTCGCATCAATGTGCGATATTCAGTGTTCGCAATGAAAAAAAGAATGTCTTTCACACAGTAGCTATAAGGATATCTCTGCTCATGAAATATACTTGCTTTCGCCCCTTATTTGTTTTCGCTCTGGTGGCTGGTTTGAGTATCAGCTCACCGCTATTGGCGCATCCTGTCACCGAGCCCGCACTTGATTTTAGATTAGGCGTCTTTCACAGTTTGTTGTCTATGGATCACTGGGGTTTGGTGTTTCTCTGTGCGACTTTGTTGCACCTAACCACTTCTATAAACGGGATCAAAAGAAGCCTACTCGGAACCTCTCTACTATTTGCAGGCGCAGTAGTGGGACTGTTGGTCCCAGAGAGATCATTTGCTTTAACTTGGTTGGTGTTCGCACTATTTGCCGCTTCTTTACTGTTTGCGGTTTGGCATCGTAGTTGGCGACAGATCCCGCTGTTGCTTTCACTCTCTTTGTTGTGGTTACAGGGGTTTTTACACTTTGCGCCTATGTTGCTTTCACCCGCCCATCTTCAGTATGGACTGGGTATGACGTTTGGGTTTTGCATGATCTATTTGATTGCGGAATTAGCAATCGGCTTATTTATCAAGCGAGGTCGTAGTCTGAACGAAGATGTGATTGAATCATCATAAAGAAACTTAATAAATAATGTTGTCCTTAGCAGAAACCTATACACCGGTTCATGAACGTTGGTACGCAGGTTTAGAGCTACAGGTACGGCGAAAGGGACACCGCTCAGTCGCACCACATATTCGCCATCAAGGTCCGATAAGAGTGCAACGGCCTTTTTATCCTGAAGGCCAAGAGGTGTGTCATCTTTACTTATTGCACCCTCCCGGCGGGGTTGTGGGCGGCGATGTACTGGAAATAGATGTCCACATTTCTGCACAGGCGCACCTGTTGTTGACTTCTCCTGCTTCGAACAAATTTTATCGTAGCGCGGGCGAACAGGCGTTGCTGAAACAATCGTTTGAGGTGGCAAAAGACGCCGTCTTAGAATGGTTGCCGCAAGATACAATCTATTTTGAAGGTGCGAAGGTCAAAAGTGTTTCAAAATTTAACCTTCAAAATGACGCCAATCTTTGCGCCTGGGAAATCCAAACCTTTGGCAGACCTGCGGCCCAAGATCTGTTTGACAATGGAGTTGTACGAACCAGTTTAGAAGTTTGGCGTGACAATCAACCTGTGTTTATCGAGCGTGGAAATTTTGTTGGCGGAGATCGAATGATGTATGCTCCCTGGGGTTTACATGCTCAACCAGTCATCGGAACTTTGGTGATGAGTAATTCTCAGCAACACAGCTGTGTGGGAGCGGTGCGGGATGCCCTTGGGCTGGATAGTCCTTTGCACTGTACTGAATTGGAAGATCTGTTTGTGGCTCGATATTTAGGATCCTGTGCATTACAAGCTCGCGCCTTATTCGAACAGGCGTGGACTATATTGCGGCCCATGCTATTGAATCGTACCGCCCACGCGCCCCGTGTGTGGCGTACCTAGAATTATGGGGAGGGGATATTCGAATGGAATTAAGTCCGAGGGAAAAAGATAAATTATTACTCTTTACGGCGGCATTAGTTGCGGAAAGGCGAAAAGACAAAGGCATTAAACTGAACTACCCGGAATCGGTGGCATTAATTTCCGCCGCCATTATGGAAGGTGCGCGGGAAGGGCGCTCTGTTGCTGAACTCATGAGTTTCGGCAAAACAATTCTGTCTCGGGAAGATGTGATGGAGGGCATCGCAGAAATGATACCTGAAGTTCAAGTAGAGGCCACTTTCCCCGATGGCACAAAACTGGTCACCATTCATCAGCCCATTGTGTAGGAGAGCAAGATGATTCCCGGCGAACTTTTTTTGCAGGACAAAGACATCACTATCAACGAGGGTCGTGAATTGATGCAAATCTCAGTGGCGAACAGCGGTGATAGACCCATTCAGGTAGGTTCTCATTACCATTTTTATGAAACCAATGGTGCACTGAAATTTAACCGGGGAAAAACCAAAGGGTTTCGTTTAAATATCCCAGCGGGAACCGCAGTGCGCTTTGAGCCCGGACAGACTAGAGAGGTGACTTTAGTTTCCTATGCAGGTGCGCGGAAGATTTTTGGCTTCAATGGCCAAATCATGGGAGCAGTGGGAGGGGGGACAAAATGAGTTCTATGCAACGACGCGCCTATGTAGATATGTTCGGCCCCACTGTGGGCGATAGAGTTCGACTGGGGGATACAGAGCTAATCATCGAAGTTGAAAAAGATCATACGGTCTATGGAGATGAAGTTAAATTTGGTGGCGGTAAAGTCATTCGCGATGGTATGGGACAAAGTCAGGCCACTCACGCTGAAGTGGTGGACACAGTGATCACCAACGCGCTCATCGTCGATCATTGGGGCATTGTGAAAGCGGATGTGGGACTGAAACAGGGCCGCATTGCGGCTATCGGTAAAGCTGGAAATCCAGATGTGCAAGCGGGTGTGGATATCGTGATTGGTGCGGGCACTGAAGCGATCGCCGGGGAGGGGATGATTCTTACCGCCGGTGCAATTGATGCGCATATCCACTTTATCTGTCCACAACAGGTGGAAGAGGCGCTGATGTCTGGCGTCACCACTATGTTAGGGGGAGGCACGGGTCCTGCGACAGGCACCAACGCCACCACTTGCACACCTGGACCTTGGCACATACACAAAATGTTGCAGGCCGCAGATGCATTACCTATGAACCTCGGCTTTTTAGGGAAAGGAAACGCCAGCCTAGCGCCACCATTAGAAGAGCAGCTGCGGGCAGGGGCCATGGGGCTGAAACTACATGAAGATTGGGGCACCACGCCCGCTGCCATTGATAACTGTTTGTCGGTAGCGGATCGCTTCGATGTACAGGTAGCGATTCATACAGATACTTTAAATGAATCTGGATTTGTGGAAGATAGTTTAGCGGCCATGAAAGGGCGTGCTATCCATACCTATCATACCGAGGGAGCAGGTGGGGGCCATGCGCCTGACATCATGAAAGCCTGTAGTTACGATTTCGTTTTACCCTCGTCCACCAATCCAACCCGTCCTTATACTGTCAATACCGTAGATGAACATCTAGACATGTTAATGGTGTGTCATCACTTGGATCCCAACATTCCAGAAGATGTGGCTTTTGCGGATTCCCGCATTCGACGGGAAACCATCGCCGCTGAAGATATATTGCATGACATGGGCGCCTTCAGCATGATTGCATCTGATTCCCAAGCCATGGGTCGAGTCGGGGAAGTGATTTGTCGTACTTGGCAGACGGCACACAAAATGAAAGTGCAACGTGGTGCGTTGCCAGAGGACAGCAGTCGTCACGATAATTTTCGTGTGAAGCGTTATATTGCCAAGTACACCATCAACCCAGCCTTGACCCATGGTATCGCTCATGAAGTGGGTTCCGTGGAAGTGGGTAAGAGGGCTGATTTAGTACTGTGGCGACCGGCATTTTTTGCCGCCAAGCCGGCGATAATTATACAAGGTGGTGCCATTGTCGCTGCACCAATGGGCGATCCCAATGCGTCTATCCCGACACCGCAGCCGGTTCATTATCGTCCAATGTTCGGCGCATTAGGGGGTGCGTTACATGCCACCAGTTGTACCTTCGTTTCTCAGGCGAGTTTAGAAGGCAACGAGCTGGCACCACTCAATTTAAACAAATTACCGATAGCAGTGAAACACTGCCGACAAGTACGCAAACAGGATTTAATTCATAACTCAGAACTGCCCAAGTTGGAAGTGGATGCGCAAACCTACGAAGTACGTGCAGATGGCCAGTTACTCACTTGTGAACCCGCAAAAGAGTTGCCATTGGCTCAACGATACTTTTTGTTTTGAATATGATTCGAATCGAGGCATTAGTGGCGTCAGGCAAGCCTGAACTCAGTTTAACTTTACCCTTCAATGAACGAACCAAGAGCCGTTTGCGCACTCAACTAGACAACGGTGAGGAGGCAGGTCTTTTTTTACCCCGCGGTACAGTATTGAGATCGGGTCACCTATTAAAAGACGAGTTAAACAGGGTTATTCTAGTGTGTGCAGCACAGGAGCCGGTGAGTGTGGGGCGTGCGGCGAGTCACAGACTATTTGCCAGAGCCTGTTACCACCTTGGGAATCGTCATGTGCCACTACAAGTGGGCTATCGTTGGGTACGATATCAGCCTGACACGGTGTTGGATGAGATGTTGATCCAGTTAGGATTGCGCGTGTCGCAACAGATGTTTGCGTTTGAACCTGAATCCGGAGCCTATGGCAGGGAGCATGATCATCACCATGAGTAATCCCTCTGTTTCACTCCCCACGCTAAGATTATTACAGTTAGTGAGTCCTGCATTACCAGTGGGTGCGTACAGTTTTTCACAGGGATTAGAGCAAGCGGTGCAGACTAACTGGGTGAACGACAGTAACGGTTTTTTCGACTGGGTAACAGGCATAGCTGAGCATAGCTTTGCCAGTTTGGAATTACCCCTGTTCTTTAGGTTGCACGATGCATGGCAGAGGCAGGATCGCGCACAAATTAGCAAATGGAATCAGTTTCTATTGGCAGCCAGAGAAACGAAAGAACTTCGATTGGAAGATCAACAAATGGGTGAGTCTCTGAGTCGTTTATTAGATAATCTAGAAGTGGACAATATAAGCGCCAGCAGCAGTGAAGCGCAGAGCAGCTTTGTCACCCAGTTTGCTCGCGCGGCGGTGTGCTGGCATATTCCGCGGGCAGAGGCCAGCTATGGACTGGTTTGGAGTTATTTAGAGAATCAAGTTGCAGCAGGTATGAAAATGGTGTTATTTGGTCAAACAGAAGGTCAGAGACTACTGATCCGGTTAAGTGATTTAATTCCTAAATGGATGATCAAAGCGGAAAATCTGGAGGATGAACAGTTGGTCTGTTCTGCTCCTGGGTTGGTACGCGCCAGCACACAACATGAATATCAATATTCTCGTCTATTTCGATCCTAAGAGAGTCATATTATGAATCAGACGCAACAGAGTTTAAGAGTAGGTGTGGGCGGTCCAGTAGGATCCGGCAAAACGGCATTGGTCAACGCCCTCTGCCAGGCGATGAGAGATCAGTATCAAATCGCTGTGGTCACCAATGATATCTATACGCAGGAAGATGCGGAGTTCTTGGTGAAGCATGAAGCATTAGAAAAAGAACGCATCGTCGGTGTGGAGACTGGGGGCTGTCCCCATACGGCAATTCGTGAAGACGCGTCCATGAACTTAAATGCTGTTTCTGCACTGAATAAACAGTTCACCGATTTAGACGCCATCTTTATTGAGAGTGGTGGCGACAATTTAAGTGCCACCTTCAGTCCCGAATTATCGGATTTAACACTCTATGTCATCGACGTTTCGGCCGGAGACAAGATCCCCAGAAAGGGTGGGCCGGGCATTACGCGTTCGGATCTATTGATTATTAACAAAATCGATCTTGCGCCCTATGTTGGCGCATCTTTGCAGGTAATGGACGCAGACGCAAAAAGAATGCGTGGCTCCGCTCCCTTTGTCTTTACCAATCTAAAATCTGGTGAAGGATTAGACAAAGTCATTGAGTTTATCGAACACCAGGGCATGCTGAAATAGCTCATACTGTCAATTTTTCCTATTCACGCCCCATTCTAGGGCTTATTCTGTTTTCACTGCACTATAACGATGCGTCCCCACCAGTGGATTAGATTATTTGCTTCCTCACTTTCACGGAAAATCCCCTAAGCTTCAGAAAACTATAGTTCAAAATAGAATTGGCATAGCCTTAGCTAAAGGTGACCCCACAGCAATGAGTCTTGCTGTGAAGTCACTCAAACAAAAACTTTAATTAGGGGTAGTGTTATGAGAAATAAGCGCTTAGGGCGTTCGCTTTATCAATACGTGATCGCTGGGGCAGTACTCTGCATGAGTTCAACCCTGTTTGCCGCAGATACAATCAAAGTAGGAGTATTACATTCCTTGTCGGGGACAATGGCCATCAGTGAAACCACGCTGAAGGACACGGTTTTGATGTTGGTGGATCAACAAAACAAAAAGGGCGGCGTGTTAGGTAAGAAGCTGGAGGCAGTGGTGGTGGATCCTGCATCCAATTGGCCACTGTTTGCCGAGAAAGCCAGGGAGCTGTTAGAAAAAGAGAAAGTGGATGTGGTATTTGGCTGTTGGACTTCTGTGTCCAGAAAATCAGTTTTACCTGTTTTTGAAGAGCTGAACGGACTGCTTTTTTATCCAGTTCAGTATGAAGGCGAAGAGTCCTCCAAGAACGTTTTTTATACGGGCGCGGCGCCTAATCAACAGGCTATTCCAGCAGTAGACTATTTGATGAATGATATTGGTGTCACCCGCTGGGTGTTAGCAGGCACCGACTATGTCTATCCGCGTACGACCAATAAGATCTTAGAAGCTTATCTCAAATCCAAGGGAGTGGCTGGTTCCGATATCATGATCAACTACACACCATTCGGTCATTCTGATTGGCAAAGTATCGTCTCCGATATTAAGAAATTTGGTTCTCAAGGTAAGAAAACAGCGGTGGTATCCACTATCAATGGAGATGCAAACGTACCTTTCTATAAAGAGTTGGGCAATCAGGGTATTTCCGCTGAAGATATTCCAGTGGTGGCGTTCTCAGTAGGTGAAGAAGAGCTATCTGGTATTGATACCGCACCTTTAGTGGGTCATTTAGCTGCTTGGAACTATTTTATGAGTGTGGACACTCCTGAAAACGATAAGTTTATTAAAGAGTGGCATAAGTTCATTGGCAATAAAAAACGAGTCACCAACGATCCTATGGAAGCGCACGTGATCGGTTTTAACATGTGGGTCAAGGCAGTAGAAAAAGCCGGAACCACCAGTGTGGATGCCGTGGAGCAAGCTATGATAGGTATGACCTCTCCCAATATGACCGGCGGTATGGCGGTGATGAATAAGAACCATCATCTTTCCAAACCGGTTTTGATAGGTGAAATCCAAGACGATGGCCAATTTGAAGTTGTGTGGGAAACTGACGGCACGGTTCCGGGAGATGCATGGTCGGACTTTTTGCCGGGCAGCAAAGATATCATTGCTGATTGGACCAAGCCGATCAAGTGCGGTAACTACAATACAAAAACCAAGAAATGTTCTGGCCAAAATTATTAAGATAATCTAGTCAACTGCAAATGAGCCCGCCTGATGGCGGGTTCATTTTTTTACCCTGTTGGATTGAATTCTGGTACATTAGTGTGCCAAATTAAGGCTGTCGGTATGAGTACGCAGTCTCCCTTTTTCATCTTTCACGAAAGAATTAATGTGTCGATCTCTGTACAACTGTACAAAGTGAATTTCTGGATTATGTTGCTGTGGTGTGTTGTTTCGCCTGTGGGAGCAGAGATAGAAAACAAACATGCTGAGAGTGAATTTGTCTCTAGTGTCACTCAACTCACTGCGCGCAGCTTTAAATTAAAGGCGACGGCTGTAGATAACTTAGTGTCTTCATCAGACTCGCGGGTCATGAAGATACTGGAAAATTTGCTGGCAGGCACACTCTATTATCGTAAACAGGATAAAGCTGTCCTTTATGTGGAAGAGGTGGAAGAAGGGTTTCAGTCATACTCGGTATGGGATGATTCAGATCTAGGTATTCTCGGCAGTCGTGAAGTTAAAAAAATCAGGATCAATAATGCTTTGCGTTCCAAGCTTAGAGGTGAAATTGCTCGATTAAACTTACAGCATACGAATCCCAAAGTCCGATTGCAGGCAGCCAAAACACTGCAAGGAAAATTAAACTCTGAGCAATCTGCCTTACCGCTTAGGGAGGCACTTAAAAAAGAACAAGATAAATCAGTGTCACAGGCATTAAAAGAAACCTTGGCCATTTTTGATCTTGATAAGGGAATCACACCACTTCAATTGGACGCAGTCGACGTATTAAAAAACAGTTTAAGTCAAGAGGCGAGAGTAAAATTAAATGCGTTGGCAAATGAAACAGATAACAAAGAGTTAAGCCGCGCTGCGGAGGCCGCGGTGGCAAAAATCGACTCTAGATTTAAATTCTATAGTTTTGTGGAAACCCTATTTTTTGGGTTGAGCTTGGGTTCAGTGTTGTTGCTTATCGCTGTGGGCCTAGCCATCACTTTTGGTGTGATGGGCGTGATTAATATGGCTCATGGTGAACTCATGATGTTAGGGGCTTATACCACCTATGTCGTGCAACTTATGATGCCCAATGCTGTCGAATATTCACTCTTTTTGGCAATCCCGCTGGCCTTTTTAGTTTCTGGCGCAGTAGGCATTGCGATTGAGCGTGGGGTGATTCGATTTTTGTACGGTCGGCCATTAGAGACCCTATTGGCGACATTTGGTATTAGTCTTATTCTACAACAGTTAGTGCGTTCTATTTTTAGTTCATTGAATAGACCGGTGACCACTCCTGATTGGATGAGCGGCTTCTTACAAATTAATGATGCACTATCGCTGACCTTCAATCGTCTGTACATATTAATTTTCAGTTTGATTCTGTTTGTAGGCTTGCTCTTGGTGTTGAAAAAAACTTCCCTGGGTTTGCAAGTGCGCGCCGTGTCGCAAAATAGAGAGATGGCAAAAGCGATGGGGATCCGCACCGAATGGGTAGACGCATTGACCTTTGGTCTGGGATCGGGAATTGCCGGCGTAGCGGGCGTGGCACTGAGTCAGCTTACAAATGTAGGCCCCAATTTGGGACAGAGTTATATTATCGACTCTTTCATGGTAGTGGTGTTCGGGGGCGTGGGTAATTTATGGGGAACCTTAGTGGGCGCCATGTCTTTGGGCGTGTTAAATAAGTTTATTGAGCCATTTTCTGGTGCTGTACTCGCTAAGATTGTGGTGTTAGTTTTTATTATATTATTCATTCAACGAAGACCCCGAGGATTATTCCCCCAGCAGGGTCGAGCGGCAGAGAACTAAGCTATGTTTTTTCAGTGGGTGTTACCAGGCCTGTTAAAAGAGGATAAAGGTGGACAATGGTTAGTTGTGCTTCTTTTGGTGATGATGTTCGTCGTGCCTGTTTTAAATCTAGCGGTGACTGAAGACTCGGCATTTCATGTTTCTACCTATTGGATGACGCTATTGGGTAAATATTTAGCCTTTGCCTTGTTGGCGGTAGCATTGGATTTAGTCTGGGGTTATTGCGGTATTTTAAGCTTGGGTCATAGCGCGTTTTTTGCCTTAGGTGGCTATGCCATGGGGATGTATTTGATGCGGCAGATCGGCGACCGCGGTGTCTATGGCGATCCTATCCTGCCTGACTTTATGGTGTTTTTAAATTGGCAGGACTTGCCTTGGTATTGGTATGGGTTTGATCATTTTCCGTTTGCGTTGTTAATGGTGTTGCTGGTGCCAGGTATATTAGCTTTTGTTTTTGGTTATCTTGCATTTCGTTCTCGCGTCACCGGCGTCTATTTATCTATCATGACACAGGCCCTCACCTTCGCATTAATGTTGGCTTTTTTTCGCAACGAAATGGGATTTGGCGGCAATAATGGCTTAACAGACTTTAAAGATTTATTAGGTTTTGATTTACAGTCTGACACTACTCGAGCCGGTCTATTTGTGTTATCAGCTTTGGCACTCATGCTTGGTTATCTCGCCTGTCGATATGTGACCCAATCCAAATTGGGGCGAGTGGTGATTGCCATTCGTGATGCGGAAGACAGAACGCGCTTCTTGGGTTACCAAACCGAAAGCTATAAGTTGTGGATATTTACTTTTTCTGCCATGTTGTCGGGTATTGCAGGTGCTTTATATGTGCCACAGGTGGGAATCATCAATCCTGGGGAATTCTCTCCCTTAAATTCCATAGAACTAGTTGTTTGGGTAGCGGTCGGTGGACGCGGCACGCTCTACGGGGCGGTAATAGGCGCGTTTTTGGTGAATTACGCGAAGACGTTATTTACCGCTGAGTTTCCCGAGTATTGGTTGTTTGTGTTGGGAGGTCTGTTTGTGGTGGTGACCGTATGGTTTCCAGATGGCATCACAGGTTTACTTCGAAAGCGTTTCCCCGTTTTAGCGGGAAGTGAAAGCAGATGAACAACCGTGAACGTTGGCAAAATTTAGTTCGACGTGATCGAGTGTTTGATTTTGTTGCAGAAGGGCGTTTCCCATTGATGCAAGGCCGTCACCCAGTGATAGAGGGAGAGCTGGATCTATCTCACGGCACTATCCTCTATCTGGACGATGTCACCGTTAGTTTTGACGGATTCAAAGCCTTAAACAAGTTAAATTTACAGATTGATGCGGGTGAACTCCGTTGTATCATTGGGCCCAATGGCGCCGGCAAAACCACCATGATGGATGTCATCACGGGTAAAACTCGACCTGATGAAGGCAAGGTATTTTTTGGTCAAACTATTGATTTAACTCGTCGCCAAGAACATGAGATCGCTTCTATTGGCATCGGAAGAAAATTTCAAAAGCCAACTATTTTTCCGGAGCATTCAGTCTTTGACAATTTAGAGTTGGCGATGAAAGCACGCAAAGACGTGTGGAACAGTTTGCGTCTAAAACTCACTTCAGAAGATTTAGATTACATAGACAAGGTGTTGTTTAACATTGGCCTCCAAGATGAGGTCAATCGGTTAGCGGGTCTATTGTCTCACGGGCAAAAACAGTGGTTAGAAATTGGCATGTTGCTGATGCAGGGCCCAAAGCTGTTATTGGTGGATGAGCCGGTTGCCGGTATGACCCCGCAAGAAGTAGAGCGAACCGGGGAAATGCTAGTCTCATTGGCTGGTGAGCAGTCTGTGGTAGTGGTGGAGCATGACATGGCGTTCGTACGTTCCATTGCCAATAAGGTCACCGTACTGCATGAAGGCAGTGTGCTCGCCGAGGGCAATATGGATAAGATCCAGTCTGATCCCAAAGTCATTGAAGTTTATTTGGGAGGTGGGGATTGAGCACATTGCGAATTGATAACCTGAATCAATTCTACGGTGGTAGTCATATCCTTTGGGATCTCTCTCTGGATGTTCAGCCGGGAGATTGTGCGTGCATCATGGGTCGCAATGGTGTCGGCAAAACCACCTTGTTGAAGGTTATCATGGGATTGATTCCGGCACGATCCGGTGACATTCATTTTCAACAGACAGATCTACTGAAGCAAAATGCCTCTGATCGCGCACGGCTCGGTATCGGTTACGTGCCTCAGGGTAGAGAAATTTTCAGTCAGTTAACCGTTCAGGAGAATTTAGAAATAGGATTGACCACCGGTAGAAGTCGTCATAGTCACATCCCGGAATCTATTTACGAACTCTTTCCCGTATTGCGAGAGATGCTGCATCGTCGGGGCGGGGATCTGTCTGGCGGGCAACAGCAACAATTAGCCATCGCCCGCGCTTTGGTGCTTGAACCCAGCTTGTTAATACTGGATGAACCGACGGAAGGGATTCAACCGAACATAGTCAAGCAGATTGGTGATGTGATCACGCGCTTAAATCGAGAACAAAATATGACAGTACTCTTAGTCGAACAAAAGCTCTCCTTTGCTCGTCGTGTGGCGCGAAGTTTCTCAATCCTGGAAAAAGGTAGTGTGGTGGCTTCTGATCAGATTGAAAATTTAAGTGACAGCCTCGTGAAACAGTACCTGTCCGTTTAATCAGCTCTTAAGGTCAACTGAACTAAGTCAGTCGTAGAATGCTAGACTTTGGCGGATTAGCCGACTAAGAGCAAGATCTCTTCTTTAACAGGGGATTGAAATTTTAATACCCCATTGGATCCGTCATTCAGTGGCTATTGAACGTGGCTATAGGAGCGGCACTCTAAGGGAATTTTCACTAATATTTTTCCACACGAACAAGTTCTTTATTCACAGTGACATGCGAAATCCAAATCTTAGCTCAGTAGATTCAGGAGTGCGCCGAATCAAGGGAATGTATCACCTCTTGTCCGATCAATCATGCGCCTCATTCGGCAGTTGAGATGGATCAAGCAAAATCCGGTGATTAAAACACCATATTGACAGCGAGGTTTATCATATTGACTTCGTCATCCAAAGTCACTCCACTGGTTGGGAACACATCATACAAGCCCACAGCAAATGGATCCTGGCCAGCCTTATCGATTTTAGATTGTGCGACTTCTACTTTCAAAGATGTTGCCGGGGTTAGTGTCCTCTTAACCCCAATAATCAGACTTTTCTGCTCGTTATCGATACCAACGGCGACGCTTTCAGTAATATTGGCGACACTGTAAGTCACATGAGGTAGATATTTGCCAAGTTTATAGCCGAAAGTCACAAACCAGTTTAGATTGGTATCACTTTGTTCTACTTCTCGCTCTCCGGCTTCAGCGATTATCAGCATTCGTTCGCTATCATACTTGATACCGAAAGTGGTGAAGACAGACTGGGACTCAATAATGCCCCCAGGATAGAGCGTTGCGAAGGACGCAAATGTTGGATCTGAAAGAGACGCACTAAAATCTAAAAATGTTTTGTAAGCATCATGATAGCTATATCTTATTTTGAGATTATCGATGAAAATGTTCAATTCTAATCCCACCATACTCAGTTCGATTAGATAGTCTAACCCAGTCGCAGTGATGGATTCTTCTGGATTTTCACCACCGTAAATTAAGAAGTCGTAATCAAACCATTCTCTGGAACCACGAAATTTCAATTTCAAACCATTCACAGTAGTAAAAGGAATATTATTAAACCCATACAGCTCTTCTGGCGGTCGGATCCAGGGGTAGGTAATGCCGATATCATAGGTCTCAGAAATCATAGGTCTCAGAAATCATAAACATGGGCGCGCGAACCTTACCCACTTGAAACTCAAAATTATCCGTCAGCCGGGCACCAATGTAAGCCCACTCGGCATTCACTTTCCAACTTCTATTCCCTCGTGCTAGCAGTTGCGCGACAAATTGAAACGGGCCGTCTGATGGCTTAAAGGTTGTTTGGATACCAATTAATGATAGATCGCTAAAATTCAGTTCATCATCCACACCCATGAATGAGACTTCGTTGTCAGATTGTGAAAATCCTGCAGTGAGAAAGCCATTGTGGTTGATACTGCGTGCGTGGCTTGGGTTCAGGCCAATTATAAGTAACAAAGAGGCGAAAACTAGTTTAAATCTCATCACAAATTCATCCTTTACTAAACGAACATCCGTTGTTGATCTGTTATTTTGCCGTAAATATGACCTTGACCATATTGTCCGCTTGATCACTGTCAATGTAGCCAATAGCGTTGGTTTTTGAAGAGACCAACTCTTTGACCGCTTTGTCATTGGCGACGCTATTAGGTGGACTGCCGCCCCCAGTAAAAATGAGTTGCGCCCAGTATGCTTTAAGTTGAGAGGGATCTTTATCTACCACTTTGTCATAAAACTCATCACGAGTAGAGGAGCCTTCTGATTGATCCACAGGGTTCATTTTAATGCCTAGGACTTTACTGGTTTTTCCCAAATAGAGACGTTTTATGCTGTCTGCATCCGCCTGCTGGATGTTGGCATCTGGGTGTACAATGACTGCTACCCCAGCAGCAACTATGGCGGGTGTGCCTAGAGAGATTAGAAGCGTGGAACCAAGTAATAAGGTATTGAATGTCATTTCCAGGCCCTCTTAAAACACCATGTTAATAGCAGTGTTGAAAATGAGTACTTCGTCATCCAGTACTGCATTAAAAGGTAGTACGTCGTAGAACCCGGTGTTAAGAGGGGCATCATCCAGTTTTGATTGACCCACGTCTACTTTAAAGACTACAGCGGGATTGAGATTGATCTTCAAACCTGCCATCACAGTATATTGCGATAAATTTAATATTGCAGGTTCTTTGGTGTCATAAGCACTATAGGTGAGATGGGGTGTAAAATTACCTAGTTGGTAGCCTAGGGTTAGGTAGCTCATTTGGAAGTCCACAAGTACAGATCCATCTTTTGTATCTACTTGAATCCATTCACCCATCAGCAAAATTTGATTTTTATTGTAGTTTATTCCTGCTGTGACGACTTCCATATCTGAAAAATCTGTCGGAATGGGAAGCCCCGCTGCGGTGACCTGTGCTATCGCATTCGGATCTGAAGCCAATACCGAAACGGCACTAGCGAAGTCTAGGTCAAAATTGAGTAGTTCATGATACGCGACTCGTAATTGTGCTGAATCATTGCCAAGGTTAATAACAGCGCCTCGTGTTTCAAAGCGATCAATGTTAAGTTCAAGCCCAGCAAGGATAGTGCTTACGTCTTGTGCCTCACCTGCATAGAGTTGAAATGCGAATTCAAGACTCCCCAGGTTAGATTTAAATTTACCTGAGGCTCCGTTAATGGAGGTAAAGGGGACGAAGTGAACTTCTTCGGGTGGGCGTGCCCAAGGGTAAGCGACGCCAACATGTAGATATTCAGACACGATAAAGAAGGGTACACGAATAGCGCCCATTTTGAGTTCTAAACTATCATTTGGTTTATATCCCACGTAGGCCCATTCAGCATCCACCTCCCAATTGTTTTTCCCTAAGGCTAACAGTTGCACCACGAACTCAATGGGGTCATCTGATGGTTGGAAAGTGGTTTGTAAACCGATTAGCGAACCGCGGCTGAAATTGATCTCATCACTAATGCCGCCCATAAAGGGTACTTCGGAGTCAACCTGACTTAAGGCAGCAGTAATAAAACCATTATTTTTTAGTGATCTTTCCGCATGCACCAGTTGAGGCGAGACAGCGAGCAATAGTGCACTGCATATCCAGGCTTTGCTTGCATGGAGTCTGGATTGAGTTTTGGTGCTAAGCATTTAACTTCTCCTTAAAAAAAGCAAAGTTTTTAGTCTCATTATGGATTGCTCTGTACACGCTATAAGTAGAGAGTACAAGTCTTAATGTACTCAGTTGTAGACCCGCAAGTAGAGTGATTCGGTTAATGATATGAGTATCGATATTCATGTTTGTTGGTTGATTGGTCTATTGACTACTGCGATAGATTACTTTTACGTTAGACGTATCCGCGGAAGCGGAGACATAGCCGATACTGTTTTGTTTCGCGGATACCCATTGCACCATAGTCTCGTCGGATCGTTGCGTTGTGGGAGGACTTCCACCACCAGTAAAAATTAGCTGCGCCCAATAGGCCTTTAGTTGCGATGCATCTTTTCCTACCACTATCTCGTAAAAGGAATCTCGCACCGAATTACCTTCTGGTAGATCCGCTGGAGTGAGACGTACGCTAAGCAGCTGGCTGGTCTTCCCCAAATAGAGTCGTTTGATGCTATCCGCATCGGCTCCGTTAATGGTTGAATCCGGGTGAACAATCACCACGAATTCTTCTGCCCAAAGACCTCCACTAAAGAGCATTAAGCTGGACCAAAATAATAAATGCGCTAATTTCATTTCATAGCATCCTTTTTCTAACATATTGTCTTATTAGTTCTGATTCCTAACATTGAATGGTGTTATTCGTTACAGAAAAAATTGATTTAACGAATTCTCTTGGTGATCTAGCGACCACATGTCTGACGGCGATATCATTTTTAAGATCCATGATTGACCTAGATGATGAGAGTTTGCGCGAATGCAAAAAGAAAGCTAAGCAGATAACTTGAGTTCAATGACGTAGATATCAATGCTGGCGACGCTGTACTCATTCTTCCTTCCTTTGAAAAATTCCATACTGGTAAATTCGGTATGGGCGTTTACCCTGCGCATCGACAAGTAGAACCGCTTGTATGTACGACACATCCTAGCAGTCAAATTTACGGTGGGCAGTGATTGGATCGGATGAGATCCTGTCCGTCACGCCAAAAACCTGATTCACCCCAAAGATAAGCAATTTAAAAGCCAACTCATCCAAGATTCCGGATATGATGATGTTTTGGTGCCTACTCAGAAGGTCTAAACGGTGAACACAGTTAATGAAGGCTTATCGAAAGAATAGACATTTAAACAACATGTTGTCAAATGAACTTTAATAAGTGCATCTAAATGACTTTGTAACTCAGTACAGCGGTAGATGAATAGAATATTGGCGATAATATCGATTCACTTGGCTCGGCAGTAAGTGTAACTAAAACGCTAATACAGATTAAATAACAATTGGCTATTCGAAACAGGAGAGTTTAGAAAACGCTTTTTGCCGACGATTAAGAGTAGGCTATGTGGATTAACGCACTATATTAAAGCGTACCCATCGTGTCGTATGAGTTCTGACACGGACAGGATTTCGCGGAGATGAAATTAACGGATGCACGAACCCTCGGTTTCAGCACCAATGGGAAGAGTTGAAAATGTTGCCCGATCCAACGCAACCCGCACGTAGATATTTTATTCATTGCCCATTCACTTGATACAAATTGGGCTGCTCTTGTGGCTCTAATGGTACCCAGCTCTCATCTAACTAACTTTATATCGTCTCCAATGGAGCGCCATATAACTTGTTCAGGCAGAGTCGATTACCGCTTATAAGGCTTTTTATCTAAAAACATCAATAAGCTGGGCAACAGTAAAAAGGTGGCAATCAATGCCAATCCAACTGAAAGGGATATTAACAACCCCAAGTCTTTAGAAGGCTTAAACGCCGATTCATATAGTATCGAAAAGCCGCCTACCAAAATGCCTGATGTGACTAATAAGGCTACACCTACAGTATTAAAGGAATATTTAATTGCTTCACCCACTTCTAAAGATAAATTACGCCGGGCGCGTTGATA
Organism: Thiotrichaceae bacterium; assembly: GCA_041940025.1. Lineage (GTDB taxonomy): Bacteria > Pseudomonadota > Gammaproteobacteria > UBA5859 > UBA5859 > UBA5859. Next base: position 256,156 of record JBGTSY010000002.1, read on the forward strand.
CTTTGCCAGGAAATGAACTGTATCATCCACAATAATGCCGAGCGCCACCACCAGCACGGAGCCTCCGGACATTCCCAGCTCGCCAACTAACAGTGCCCAGACACCAAACGCCATAATGATGGGGGTGACATTGGGTATAAAACTTAAAATACCTAATTTGATATTCCTTAACGCCATTAATATCACTGCCGAGATTAGGAATAGCGCGATATAGACGCCAGTGAGCATACTTTCGATATTACGTTTGGCGATATGGGCGAACATCACACTCTCACCCACAGCCGGGGGGAGTATTAATGCAGGCGCATGATTTTTTGCCCATGCCTGAGCTCGTTCATCCAGTTGAATGATCTCATCAGTCTTTAAGTTGTCTAGTGCCACACTCATGCGAGAGGCACTTTTTTCTACGTTAATGAAATTGCTTAAATCGAGACCTGCTGGAAGAGAAAGTTCAAACAATAACAAATATTGTGCTGCGAGCTCTCGACTTGATGGGGCAACATAGTAGTCTGGATCATCGTCATTCCAAGTACGGTTTAGCCTGAAAATGATGTCGGTATAACTGGTGACATGGAGTACTCCAGGTTGTTGTTGATACCAGTTTGCCAGCTCACCCAGTTGCCGTAGATAGTCGGGTTCATTGATGCCGCCTTCACCGCTCACGGCTTTCACGTTGTAGTGGATTGCCATTAAGCCGGACATCTTCTCCACAAAAAAATCGTTGTTTCGTCTGAACTCTATGGAGTCATCGAAATATTCCAAAAAAAGATCATTAAATTCAATTTTTGGAACCGCCGCCCCTAATCCGACAATAACGGCCACCATGGCCACAAAGACCAGCCGATAGCGTGCCACAACAAATTCGGAGAGTAAGTCAATCAATTTGAATCGATAGACTCTTTGACGCTTTGTATTAAAGGGTAATATTGAGAGTAGGGCTGGTAGTGAAAAAACCGAGTAAATATAAGCCGCTATGACACCTATGGCGACGACGTTTCCCATATCCCGAAAGGGTGGGGAATCGTTAAAGTTCATGCTGAGAAAGCCAATCATGGTAGTGACACTGGTAATCAGTATCGGTACGTGATTCACCTGTAACGCCTCATTGATGGCCTCTTGTTTACTTTTTCCGTCATTCATGGCATGGAAAAAAGTAACAAGAATATGCACGCTATCTGCTATACCCACAGTGATAACCACGATAGGTGCCATGGCGGTAGTGGGGGACAGTTTGATTCCCAGTGCGATCGCGCCTCCCAGTGCAGTGGCTGCGGCCATCAACACCACTAGGATGGTACAGATGGTGCCGCTGATGGAGCGCAGAAAAAGCAGCATGGCGCCGATCATCAACACGACCATAATTGGGAACAGATATTTTAAATCATATAGGGTGGCTTCGTTAAATGCATCGTCGGCGTAGACGCCACCGGTTTTATAAACGATTAAGGAAGGATACTTTGCTTTAAGCTGGTCGACGAGTTGATTGACACTGGTTTGAACCTTTATTTTATTCTCGGCGGCATTAGGTCCGCCCCTGCTGACGATGAGATTGATGTTAACGGCTGCCATAGAGCCATCTTCTGCAACCAATCTACCGGCTAAGGTGGCGTCTGTGGTAGCAATTCGGCGTACTTCTGCTAATTGTTCGTCGGTGAGAGTGGTGGGATCCTCATACAATGGTCGGACCAACAAATCGCCCTCCTCATTGAGTATGGTGCGTTGAAAGTTTGCCATCGAATCGGTACGCAGAGACAGGGGGATTTGCCAGGCCTGATCGGTAAACTCCTTGACCGCCTGTAACATTTCTCTGGTGAACATGTCGCCATCGCGATTAATAAAACCTACTACCACATTATTGTTTTTACCGTAGATCTGTTCGAACTTTTCGTAGGCAAGTAATTGAGGATTGTTATCGCCAAAGAAGACGCGCATATCATCATTAAATTCTGCGAACTTCAGTTGATAAATGCTTGCCGCGAATATTGCAACAGTAATGAGCAGAACCAAATAACGATGTTTAATCAAGTAATCTTCAAAGGTCATAATTTTTGCACCCTTACCACGGAATATTCCTAGCGCAACGTGTGAAAAAAAATAATAGGACGGTTACAAACAGAAAGACATGATTTAATATGTTTTAAATTTTTTCGCTTCTATTATGTCGTGTTATGCTGAGTTAGCTAATTTCCAGCGCGCAAATCATAATCAAAATTGAGTATTAATGCGAGTGTTAATGCATTGAACTGTATATTTTTTACACTGACGCCCGTTCGAATGGGATCCAGCACTGGTCTTCAGATGAGTTTTAAACCGTTTGTCTGCAGATGAAACGGTGGAATACTTTTAAGCAATTGGAAGCGATAAACATCAAATGGCCATAGTTTGGGAAAGTAAGCGCGCGAAAAACCATTATCAGGTGCGTCGTGCAGGGAGCAGCTTACGTCTCTATACCAATGGCATTTTCCATACGCAATATAACCCACGTCAGCGACTGACCGGTAGCGTTTGGGATCTGCTCATGCTGCCAGTCTATTTTCATTGCCCAAGCACCACTCAACGGGTTTTGGTGCTAGGTGTGGGAGGGGGCGCACTCTGTCATTTGCTGCTGGATCTGACTTTGGTTGAGCGCCTGATCGGTCTCGACTGTGACGCCATGCATCTTAAAATCGCTCAGCGATTTTTTCACTTAAAAGATCCCAGACTTCAACTAGAATGTGTCGATGCCAGAGAATGGGTGCGTCAGTATCAGGGGGAGCCTTTCGATCTGGTAGTGGATGATCTTTATGGTGATAACAATGGGGAGCCGGTTCGAGGTGTGGCAGCAGATCGAGAATGGTTCGCTTCACTTAAAAAATGTCTGTCACCAAACGGCACTCTGGTGATGAATTTCGCAACGCGAAACGAATTCAAACAATCTGCTTATTATTCTCATCCCTCAGTGCGGCGGGGGATCCGTGAGGCGTACAGTTTTACCACGCCCCACTGTGATAATCTGGTCGTGACGCTGTTGAAAAAGGTGTCCAGTGCCAGCCAATTGCGAAAGCGATTGTCACAAGTAAGTATACTTGATCCGAATCGTGCAGATTGTAAACTCAGGTATCGAGTGCGTCGCTTGACGATCTGACCCGCTTTGCGTTCATTGTGAGGTTTTATGCCGAATTTTAGACTTGGATTGACACTCTTTCTCTTTTTTCTATTAGTGGCCTGTCACGATGATGAGGCGTCACTGGGATCGGGGTTGCCCAGTGATTCTGACGACGACAGTGATATGGCGACGAGTCGGCTAAGCAAAGTTGATGGATCAGGTAATTTGTTGGACGAAGGTGCGGCACAATGGAGTTGTGTGTTAGATAACGACAGTAGTTTGATTTGGGCTATTAAACCGGATGACGGCGGCATACATGATTTAGATAATTTATTTACTTGGTTTAATGATGATGCCAATACCAATCAGGGCATGGAAGGTTCGCCCGGAGGGTTTAATAGTTGCGTGGGTGGTATTCAGTGCGACACCCAGCGTTACATTGTCGCGACCAATGCTCAAGGGCTGTGTGGGGCCACCAATTGGCGTTTACCCACCGTCGCCGAGTTGCAACTGTTATCACAAGATGAAACTAACCCCAGTACTCAAACCCAGTTCTTTCCTGCCATTAGTGCAAATGGATATTGGTCATCCACATTAGATAATGTAATACAAAGACTCACTTTGAATTTTAGTACCTTGCAATCGATTCCAGAGGACAGTAGTAATCTCAATCCTGTTATCTTGGTTCATGATTGAGATAGAGTAGTGGTACTATAAAATGCATATATTTCGACTCTAGCTATATGAGTCCTTTTGCAATAAACACTGTAAGCAGGTAATTAGATTAATCCTACTGAACAGAGTCGGTTTTTTTCTTGAGGTGTTTACCGCATCGGTATCTTGCCATAGATTTCTACCATATCCGGCCGTTCTGTGAAAAAGTAGTGAGCCCAAATATATAGATGATTGAATAACGCCGCTAGTAGCGCAGCTTCGGAGAAAAATAACAGACCTGGCAGGTAGAGTACCATCAGCCCAAATACATACATGCCGTTATCGACATATTTGAATATACCTTGCTTGACATAAGGTGCGTTGAAATCTTTGTCAAAATGATCCACGCCATATGCTCGTTCAATGGTGAAATATTTTTTCACTGAATAGAATAGATATATGATTGGCGGTGTCATGATGGCTGCGATGCTGTATGCCATTACGGGATCTAGTTTTAGCGTGCCAGAATTACTTAACGCTAAAACAACTATAGTCAGCAATCTGCTGAAGAACAGCAGAGAAAAGCCAACCGCATATAATCTAAATGCTTGTTCATATCCATAGCGTTTCGTAAATAGATTCAAATAGAGTTCTAGACGCCAAATCAGCCACACATAGAGTTGATGGAGAATCGGTGCCGAAATCGCCATACCAAACCAAAACCCGGTTTCAATATTCCAGTAATTGCCTTGCAAAAGAGTGGGAAGCTGAGTGACGCACCAACTAACAGCCACAAGTAAAATGAGCAGACTAATGAGGTGTCTGAATTGATATTCAAATATTTTTCTTATTTCGTATCGATAATGTTTCAACATAGGGTTATTTGGGCAATGACAGCTACTGGTTATTGATTGTGTCACAGGCCTCGTCTTGGATCCCTCTCAGCAGAGTATGGGTCAGTGACAAACGATAACAGATTGACAGCTGAATGAAAGCAGGAAATGACCTATTTGTTGAAGTAAGAAAACATTCTGGTAATAGGGTTGTCGGTAGTCAAACTGTCGAAAAAATAAATGGGTGAGTCACAATCTGCATGAGTAGTTTGGCAAATGATTCCGAGTGACATCAATCACCTATGTGTATGGAATCGTCACTGTTTTTGTCATGTAATGAAGCGGGAGGTGCACCGGAATAGATTGATCGAGTGATCAGTCACCCGCACAAGTGACCTTGTTGGGCGGAAAAGATGAAAGTGAAACAAAATACGGTTTAAGTCGCTTGTTTCTGTAAACGAGGCCCGCCTTGATCGATATCATTTGTTTCGAATAGATCTGGGTAGAATTGTGATAACGGGTAGGTGGCGTTTTTTAGTTTTGCTCGACAAAAGGCGTTAATGCGTGCTCTTTCAATCTGACTTGTATCTTGATGCCTATTTAGTGCACCAGACTGCATGAATCTGATATCGTCTTTCGAAACGCTGAAAACATTCGGGGAGAACATCTCAAAATGTGCTTCGTTGTCTCGCATATATTCGAAGCCGGATTTATAGATCACTTTTTCTAGCTGCTCTTTGCTCAGCGGCCGCTGAAGAAAATCGGCAATTGATAAAATCATTTTAGCCAAATCTTGTTTTAAATCTTCATAGTGTACAAACAAAATGTTGTCATGGCGTTGACTTTGTTGCCACCAACTTTCCACGTGATCTGGCCAGGACATCCACCACATGTCATCACTACAATACCAATTTAGGATGTCTTCTCTTTTCGGAGCCAACGGACCTGCTAGTAAATGTATGAAGTCGACACAGCTGGCGAAGCAACTGACCGGGTGACGAGTCACGTAGATGTATTTAGCGTTCTCGTTATAGGGAGTCAGCTGTGCCGGCATATGAGTCTTAATGATTTGATTCTGTTGCGGTCCAACCCGAGGGGCGCGTTCCATCGGCACGCTCGAGGTGGGGCTGGTTTCAATCCACGGGCTGAGCGCATACATATGACGGTATCCGCTATCTGTGAGATCGCCCTCTCCTTCGCATAAAATTTCAAAGACGATCTGTTGCATCCATGTGGTGCCGCATTTCATTTGTGTGGCAATAAATATATCTTCTTTCCGGGGAAGATAGGCTTGAGTACGTGCATAGGATTTTTTACTGCACATCATCAGTGGGCCGGTGACTCCTTCAAAGCGCATGCTGGGTATGGTTTTTAATCGGAAAATCTTTGCTATGAGTTCGAAAACGGGTCTGATGTAGCGTGCATGACGACGAAGTAACTGTACAAACTGTTTTCTCTGTTCTAGGGGGCGAGAAAAATAGTTGTCTCCCCTAGTCTGTGTCTCTACCCAAAGCATGAATATCGACAGGTAAACTAGGTACGATACGGGGATCACTAGGAGACCGATTATTAGATTATTCATACCGAATATCTTCCTATCATAGTGGTTTCAAAAAATCGTTAACAGCTATAGCTGATAATTTGTTATCTATTTGTCATTATTTTTTAATAGTAGTGTTTCTAGGTCGAAAAGTGAAATTGTAGTTTTCTTAGTTCTAATAAAATAAATTTAAGATTTAACAGAGTCATTTTATTTTATGTAATAGCCAGTGATTCTCCAGTTATTGTCCGTATCTAGCATAGGTGTGATGGTTTCAATAGCCTTAGCTTTGTGTTCGAACGCTGTCATGTATTGAATCACCACATATTGCCCATCTGGACCTCCGGGAATTTGATTTCTGTAAGTCAGCGACATTAATTGTCGGTATTTTAAATTGCCAAGTGGTTGTCGTATTGCCTGGATTTGCTGTATCCAATCTTCTTTAGGAACAATCGAGCGAAACAGGCTCGCGGACTCGAACCAACTTCTTTCGTATTCTTGATTGTCTATAAGAGTGAGCCAGCTCTGTGCGATATGCTCAACACGTGACTCAACACTTTGACGAACGCCGTCGTTTGCGCTGAGTGGTGCGGCGATAAAAAAGCAAATAATGATCAGACGACTATAAATATTCATGGCGCTTTCCTTCACTTCTAATACGCATCACCCATGTATGTTTTTGGCGTTAGCCATGCCAAAGCGTTTCTCGATTGTGGTGTATAAATTGAGTCGATTAGGCAAAACATTTTTGGCATGTCGGTACTATTTCATTCATCCACCTCATGTGGCGAGCCGGTAGTCGAATGAGAGATCTGTTCGACTTCTTCGAGATCCTATATCTCACTGTCAAAAATAGTCTAACAGAGATAGCACAAAAGTGGACGAAATGGAAAAAAACGTTGCGGCCAGGCCAATACCACTATAAAAACAAAGAAATATCACCCTAGTCATGAATCACTAGTCCATGGTGTCAACATTTGCTCAATGTGGTCTTTGAGCAGAAAGCGCTAGATGAGTGAATGTCCTAATTGATGTGCCAGTTCATGTTTGCATTGAACTGCATTAACAAAGGTCACTGTATGCATACCGCATTCGGCCGCTGCCAGAGTGTTTTGTTCGCTGTCGTCAATGAACAGGCAGCTTTCTGCACTCAACGCAAATTTTTCCAATAGATGGTGATAGATGGCAATCTCTGGCTTTAATAAATTGGTATCGCCGGAAATGACAATGCCTGTAAACAGATTAAAGAAATTGTAGCGTGCTTTTAAGAACTGGAAATTTATCGTTGACACATTGGAGAGACAGTATAAATTGTAATTGCTCTGTGCGCACTGCTGAAGTATTTGATGTGTGTCAGGGATCAGTACCAAAGATCTGCGTACAAAATCAAATAAGTGATGGATTTCTTGTTCAGTGAGAGCGGTGTCCTTCGCTAATTGTTGTGCGGCAAGCGTTTCTGATAGTGCGCCGCGATCTAACAAGCCCCATATAGAGCCAGTCAATATTTTCTCTAGAGCAATGCGTTGTCGGTGTGGATCTTCAAACGCCACAGAGGCGAACTTGGGCGGATCCCACTCGATTAGCACGGCACCGAGGTCAAAGATGATGTTTTGGATCTGTGACATCTGGTTTAGTCTAATTATCAGAGAACATAGAGAAACGATTGCCAGGTTATGATTTACAAACAACAGCGATTTTGCCTACCACTTGACGATCAAGCAATGCCTGCATGTTGTCACCCGCAGTGGCAAGTGTGCATTGATGTGGGATCGGAGGATGTAACTTGCCCTCGGTTATCCAATCTAGTAGTTCACGCACTAACAGGCGATTGTCATCGAAATGGGTCATGGACCAGGCACCCCAGTCTACCCCCACCAGTTGTCGATTACGCAATAAGACTTGGTTGGCGGGAATAGAGGCGATAGAGCCGGATGCAAAACCGATAACTAATAATCGACCATTGTATTTTAGGGTACGTAATGCGGGTTCCGTATGGTCCCCACCGACGGGATCAAATACCAGATCCACACCTCCTCCGCTCATTTGTCTGACCGAGGTTTTCAAATCGGCTGCGGTATAATTGATTAAACTGGTGGCACCGGCTGATTCGGCGGCCTTTAGTTTTGCTTCAGAAGAAGCAGCAGCGATCACCTCCGCGCCCAATGCTTGACCCACATCACAGGCAGCGAGACCGACGCCACCACCAGCGCCTAACACCAACAGTTTTTCTCCCGCTGTTAATCGGCCTCGTTCACGCAATGAAAAAAGCGCAGTGGTGTAGCTCTGGGACAAAGTGGCCGCCTCCGGAAAATCCAGGCAATCAGGGATGACCAGTGCTTGTCTTGGATAGACGCTGACATATTCTGCTAAACCGCCAATACCTACATTTGCTAGAATTCGGTCTCCTACTTTGAAATCAGATACCTCTTTACCGACGCTCACCACGATTCCCGATATTTCTCCGCCTGGTGTAAAAGGGGTAGGAACTTTCATTTGGTACTGCCCCTGTACCAGTAGGCCATCCACGTAGTTTAGCCCCGCCGCTTTTACCTGTACCAAGATTTGTGTGTCGTCGGTAATCGGTTCGGTGGTGTCTATGAGGTTTAGATCTGTTGGCGATTGGTATTGAGTACAGACCAGTTTTTTCAATTTGTTAGATCCTCGAAAACGACTCTCATTTAATAGGTACACATTAGCGGTGATATTTGGAGCCGATGCTTCTGCAATTGGGTTGTTTCCAGGCTTTGTGCTGTCCAGTGAGACGACTATTTTTCCAAATATAATCTTTTAGTTAAGTTGTGTGATTTGCCAGTTCTATTGACGAATTGAATAGACAAAACTGCCGCTTGATAAGCGGCAATTTTGTCTCATAGATCTGATTAAAACAAACTATAGGAAATGCCGATACCGAAGTGATCTCCATCGACATCTTTTAGATTATTATTCTGGGGATCATATTCAATGATCACATAGCGTGCATTAATCGCGACTTTTTCGAACATAAAGATATATTCAACCACATAGCCAGTGGCATCATGGTAATACTCTCTGTCTTCTAAAGGTAGATTCAGGTTAGTGGATCGAATTCGCAATAGAGGATTATCTTGATAACTGGCACCCGCGCCAATCTTGTGGTGTTTAGAGCCTACATAGCCGACAACTTCCCATGGCACGCGTGCAAAACCAAACTTGCCAGCGTTTTCATCAATCCACAAAAATTTATACCCGACTGTGGCGCGAATCATTAATGGCCAGTCGTCTGGGATCCACTGAATTCCAGCAGCCAGTCCAGCAAAGTCTCCTGCGTTCAGCTCTTCTAATTCTCCAAATTGAGTGTTTGTATCTAATAGGTTGTCACCACCAATAGTGGCTTCTGCTTTGACGATTAGGGACAGATCTCCTGGAAAGTCTGTCACCCATCCGATGGCGGTACCGGCTAAGTCTGTTAATCCGGGCACTGAGAAGGTGTTTTCTTCAGTCGGTTTTTCTGTCTTTTTTTTCTCTATAGGATTGGTAGAGGTGAATGCAAATACCGTGGAGCTAGAGCCATAGAATACAATGCTGGCGAAAGCGATGCGGGTGATGGATTTGGCGGCATACCGAATATAGTGATACATATCGTACTCCCTTTGGTAGAACAAATTTTGCCCTGGTAGAGGACGTTAATTAGCTGTTCAGATAATTCATTTTTTATAAATTATTTTTAAGTCACGTAAATTTAACATAAGTGAAAATTAGATCTAGTCTAGGATGCCAACAGATCACCAGAAATGGAGCTTGAGGGTGCCGCGATTAAAAGTATTTACAGATGAGGGGCGATGAATGGCACAACAACGAGATGGATGCTTAGGTAGATCCCGCGGTCGGGGACTGGGGGAAGAGGGAGGGCTGGGGTTTTCGAGTGCTTATCGAGTTGGGAGATTAAAATAGATAGGTCACGCCTACACCACTGTGGCTGCCATCAATGACGGGACGCACCGAACCGCCGGTTTCATATTCTATAAAGACGTGTCGTAAGGAAAAGTTAACATTGTGCCAAGGTTGAAATAAATACTCCGCTACAAATCCAAGACTATCTTCAAATTGTGCTTCCTGCACGGAAGTGGCGTTGACAAATAGTCGGGATTTCAAGGTGGGGTTAATATGATAAGTAAGGCCACCACCAATTCGGTGGCGTGGCCATCCAGAAAACACTAACAACTCCATACTTTTTCTATCAAACGAATAGCTGGAAATGCTGGAGAGCAACGAATCTGCATGGATGCCGATGGTTCCACGAATTGCGATGTTTTTTTCAAGTAGATCAAATTGAATGCCGCTGGAGATCGATAGTAATCCACCGGCGCTCACTTGAGAGCCCAATGAATCATTACTGCCCTCTAGGATGTCATCTCCGCCTCTAGTCAGGCCCAAGGAGACCAATGGAATGGCTTGATATTTCCAAGAGGAGGGAAGCTCAAATCCTATGCAGGGCGGTACGGCGATAAAGAATACAAGTAAGGTAGACAGGAAAAAGGAAAACTGATTCATGATCAAACATACTCTACGATTAGTATTATATTTTCATTAACGACACTGGCATGTTGATCGCCAGATCAAGCTTCAGCTTGTCCGACCAAAGAGGTCAAGTAGCCTCTGTAAGGTCAATATCGGTGGTTCCAGAAAGAGATCGCTCTCTAGTTGGCTGCGTGCGCAAGTATGGGGGTGGAACAATCCAATTCAACTGGAGAGCCCCTGTCCCTTAGGGCTCGTAACGCCAATTGTCAAAGCACAGTCTCCATCTGTTATAGAGTTTATCTCGCAGATCTTGCGGTAGAGATGTTGACGGATTTTTCTTGTATGTATTTACCGTCTGTAAATAATCAGATAACTTGGGTTGAATAGCAATAAAATCAGACAGTTGGAGTGACTCATAGATAAATCGAAGTTGTTCTAAGGGATGTGTCTCCAAATCTTCGTAATAAATTTCCACTAAGTGATTTTCCGGGATGAGGCGTCGGTGAGCAAAATAGCTATTATAAATCAATTGATAGCGACTGATGATGGTTTCTTCAACTTGCTCCACAGATAATCTTTGTAAGTTAATCATGGTGACCAATTTTTGATAAAAATAGAAAAATGATCGATAGACATCAAAAGGGTGGCGTTGAATGTGGATAAATTTTGCATTTGGGTAGAGTTCCAGGATCAACGGGATACGTGCGGTGTGGGGTGGAGATTTGAGCAGAAGCTGTTTCCCTGGGTACCGGTAGCTGATCTTTTGATTGAACCAGTGGAAACCCTCCTTCCAGGTGGTTTTTTCCGTGTCGCTGGCGTTGGAAAAGTCTAGATATTTATCGTAGTAGTGTCGGTTTTGAGGGAAAAGCCAGGCACCGATGGGCGAGAGGCCACAATGCATAAATAGCCCCTGCTCATCCTCTGCCACCGTATCCACATCCACTTTGACCTCATCCATCGGTCTGGTTTTCGGGATCAACCCAAGCGCATTGGCGATTTTAGTCGCCAGGCTCTTTTCTCCTCCATTTAAAAAAATATCGGGCCGAGAGGCTTGATAGTTGTTCGGTGCGCAAAACTGCGGATCTTCGCACATGAGATAATGCAGATGCGTGGTGCCACTGCGCCAATGACCCAAGATAAATATTGGGTCCTGAGTCAAGGAGGTGGCCTGAATGGCTTTCCCATGTTTTTTGTTTTCGCGAGCCGCGAAAAAACTATTGAATGGTGCGGCCAGGGAGATGGCCATTGCTCGATGCCAATATTCCACATCGATTCTAAAGTGATTCTCCTGCAACAGCGCGAACCACTGCTGCGCGGTCACACCTACCATGGGATTAGTTGTACTAAGAAGGTTTTTTGGTAGAGTGGTGGAAAGAGGTGCGTGCATTAGAGCGAGAATAATAGCTTAATATTCTAGCCAACGCAGCTCTTCTTGATCTAGGGTGGATAGATCTTGCCTGAAACAAGATCCGCTGAAGATGACTATTGCATAAACTGGCCCATGGCGGCGGCGGGGTTGTCCAATATATTGGGAGAAGAGAGATCGGTTATCTCTTTCCAATGGTCGCGAATTTCCTCAAAAGAGGAAAAGGTGTCTTTATTGGAAGTTGTCTACTCGTTACTAGTCGCCCAATTGCAATGGGGACATGCCCGTGCACCCGATTCAAATTCACCACCGGAGATGCCCACTTTGTCGGACCATGGGAATCCAACAGTGGGGACACAGATCCCGGTTTCAGTTTATCCAAAACGGCCGATGGCATTGAGTCTTTGTCGCGCGGGAAGCAGCTGCGGGACAGAGGATATTCACTTTAATATTGTACTGTGTACCTTCATGCCCTAGTGCTTTGGCAGCGTCCTAATTCGTTTGGCCGAAAAGCCCAAACATTTTGCAGCCCGCGGTGGTCACCACTCTATGGGGGAGCCAATTAACGTCGCGAAGCGGGCGCAGTCAATTAGTTTATGTGCGAGGAGTTCCTCAATGATTGAAAATGGGGTTTATTAACTGAACCACTGATGGTTAAATGGACATTCTTAAAAATACTATAAAAACATATGCTTCCATTAAGGAGAGAGTAGGGTGAATAGAACCAGAAAGTCACTGTTGGCTTGTGCTTTAACCGCTGGAGTATTTTTCTTTTTTGTTTCTGTCTCTTATCGTTATCAACAAGGGATGGCTATCAACGGATATGTGCGCTTTTTATTAATGCATGTCGTACTAACTGCACTTGTCGTGGAAGTGCTTGTGTTGCCCCTCTTTATAATTTTGCGAAGTATTCACTTGAATAATTTAATTATATATTTGGTGTTAGGTTGGTTTTTGGGAGACATGATTTTTGGCTACTTACATGCGGTTTCCAATGCCTCCCTTTATGGCGGTGTGGGCGGTGTGTTGGGGGCAATAGCATTTTGGCGTATTAATACAAAAGTTGGATACCCACATCAACAGCCTTGAAAAGAGGGGTTAATCAGGGTTTCTCGGGTTTAAAGACGATCGTGTAAGGCGACGGTGATCATATTGATGATCCATCGATGGATATTTTTGGCAAAAGAGTGACTTGTCCATTCAATGAGTTCGATATGAGGCAGTTGTTTTCAGCTTTTTCCAGCAATACTAAAGCACGTTGAGAATCGCTTTCTCTGCTCACGGTTAAATGGGGCGAGAGTTCAAACAAAGTGAATTGAAGTTTTCCTGGTTCGTTTTTTTCTAAGTGTCCCACAACAGTGCAGTGCAGCTTGATCCAATTTAGTTTGGATGCACGAGCGATCGCTTTGAAACTTAAGACAAAACAATCTGCAACCGCAGCGCACAGCAAGGTTTCAGGGGACCAATATTGTCCGCTACCATTGAATTCTTTGGGAAAATCTGACCTGAGATCGGGCAAATTGTCACTGCTGATCGACACTAATCCATTCATACTTGTCGTTGTCGACACGCGATATAGATGTGGTAGTGGTTGCAATTAAATTTCTCCACTCACTTGAACTGGGCAACAGTTTAAATGACTTTTAACTGTCTAGGCATGATCTGGATCTAATTTATCGGATCTGGCTGCAAGAGAAAACCGCTTCAAAATTATGGTTGCATTTGTAGTCCGACGCATTAGTATGTCCGGTTCATTTTTTCTCACCTTCATCCTAGAGGCAGCCATAAATCATCATGGAAACAATCAATGAAATTGATCTGAATAAGTTGCTAGAACAAGGACAACAGTGGATCACTACTCAGGGGCTCGAGTTGCTCCTGGGCGTGCTGGGCGCCATCGTCATTTTTTACATCGGGCGTTGGATTGCCAATACCTTAACCAAGGTATTGGAAAAGATACTGAATCAACGCAATGTGGACGAAACTTTAGTGTCCTTCGCGCTGAATCTGGCGCGCGCCGCACTGATGATTTTCGTCGTGCTTGCCGCCTTAGGACAATTAGGAATTCAGACCACCTCATTCATCGCGGTATTAGGTGCTGCTGGTTTGGCTGTGGGCTTGGCATTACAGGGTTCACTCGCAAATTTTGCCGCCGGTGTTCTGATGATAATCTTTAGGCCGATCCGCGTAGGAGATTTTGTGGAGGTGGCAGGTACTGCAGGCATCGTGGAAGATATCCAAATCTTTGTGACTCAGTTACGTACACCTGACAATAAAACCATTATCATCCCCAATGCGGAAATCACAGGGGGTAGTATTGTTAACTACTCGCTAAAACCAACCAGACGCATCGATTTTGTCTTCGGTGTGTCATATGACGCCGATTTAAAACAAACAAGAGATATCTTGGAAGGCATCATAGCGGCAGATCATCGCATCCTGACCGATCCCGCTCCGGTGATCGCCGTGAGTGAATTAGCGGACAGTTCGGTGAATTTTGTCGTACGGCCTTGGGTGAAAAGAGAAGACTATTGGGGCGTCTATTTTGACATAACGGAAAAAGTTAAGATCAGTTTGGATGAGGCAAATATCGGCATTCCTTATCCACAAATGGATGTGCATGTGCATCGAGAGAGCCAATAACAGAAGTTTACCTTTAATATTAAGAGGAAGTCATAGTGAAACTAAATCCAATAGAAATAGTCCTGCTGTGTGGATGTGTGATCTCTCCTGTCGCATTGGCTGAAGAGAAAAATTGGCAAGGCGAAGCGGAATTGGGGATCGTCATTACCGATGGAAACACGGAGACTCGAAACATTAATGGAAAGGCGGCAATAGAGCACGAAGTGGAGAAGTTTCGAAGTGCGGCACAATTTGAAACTTCCAGTGCAGCAGACGTGGATGGGACATCGGCGGAACGTTACCTATTAAGTGGTAAGAGTTCTTATAAGTTTAATCAATTTGATTACGCATTTGTCACTGCACAGTACGATGATGATCGTTTTAGTGGCTTTGACTATCAGGCCAGTATTGCAGCTGGATATGGTCGGCGGTTAGTTGCAACCGATAAAACCAAGTTGGATGCGGAAATTGCGCCTGGTTATCGGGAAACAAAGACCGGCTTAGGAGACACAGAGGGGGATGCCATTCTCCGTTTAGCAGTTGAATTAGGCCATAAGATAAGCGAGACGTCGAAGTTTAAGCAGTCGTTGGTGAGCGAGGTAGGTGAGGACAACACTATTTCTAAATCCGTATCGGCTTTGACCGCACAGGTGAATGGTAAACTTGCCACTAAAATATCTCTGACAATCAAGAATACCTCGGATACACCGCCAGGTGTAGAGGATACCGATACTGAAACCGCTGTTACTCTGGTCTATTCTTTTTAGTGGAATGATGTACTGCTAACGGTCCCCAGGCTTGACACGTGGGCATCACTTCTAGTTGATTGATGTTCACGTGGGGAGGCTGATGGCTAATCCATACAATCATCTCTGCAATATTATCGGCTACCAGCGGCTCAGTGTCAGCGTAGACTCCTGCCGCTTTCTCTGCGTCGCCTTTAAAACGTACCAGGGAAAATTCCGTTTCAGCCAGTCCCGGTTCGATATTGGTGACCCGAACTGCGGTACCGAGTAAATCCGCGCGTAAGTTATTGCTAAATTGTTTAACGAAAGCCTTAGTGGCACCGTAGACATTGCCACCAGGATAAGGCCAGTTGGCTGCCATGGAGCCGATATTAATTATCTGTCCTCGGTTTCTTGCTACCATACCTGGGAGCACGGCGTGAGTACAATACATGAGTCCATTGATATTCGCCCGGATCATGGTTTCCCAGTCATCCAAATCAGCTTTGTGAGCGGCGTCGAGACCAATCGCGCCTCCTGCACTATTCACCAATAGATCAATATGGGATAGCCGTGTCGGGAGCTCGGCAAACAGGCGTTCTACGGCTTGTCTGTTACCCACGTCTAATGGGTAGACGAAGCAGTTTGACTCACCCAGCTGATGTTGTAATTCAACTAATCGCTGCTCTCGACGGGCCACTAAAATCAGCTGCCAACCAAGTGCCGCTAGTTTGGCAGCGGTAGCGGCACCGAAGCCACTGCTGGCACCAGTTATCAGTGCTACTTTGCTCATTTAGTTTCCTTCCCTGAAAGAGTCACGATAAGATTGGTTAATTTAATGATAAAAGGAGAGGCCGGTGTTAGGAATAGGCAGACGAAATATTTTTTCCGGATGCACACTTGTCCTGATCTGGATAAGCAATGCCTCTTGTGCCGCTGTGGATGGGGGACGGGAACAAGAGATGGAGGCTCTGTCCGATGCCATTCATAAACAGGTAGCAGAGCGGGGGTGTCAGCATGACGCACAATGCGCATCAATTGCATTCGGTATCAAATCCTGTGGTGGGCCGATAAAATATTTAGTGTATAGTTCGGCGCACACTGATGTTGCGGAGTTGAATCCACTGATTGAAAAATATAATCATCTTAATAAAAGATTGATAGAAGAGGACGGTTTGCTCTCTACCTGTGAATTCATCAGTCAACCTGTTGTGGCCTGCGTCAGAGGTGAGTGCCAGGCGACAGGCGCTTCATTCGATACGGACATAAAGTAAAAAATTATAATAAAAAGTTATCTTAATTCTATTTATTCAGGAGTATCACAGCATTGCATGTTTCGCCTCTACCCTACTAAAGTGTGAGTCGTTCAGTGTCGCCAAATCGTGCTTTCGGATGCACTGGATAACGAGCTATCTACTGATACGTAACTGTTTCTTGAGGATTTTACCATTGGCGTTGCGAGGTAAAGGTGTGTCAATGATGTCGACACGAATGGGGCGTTTAAATGGCGCGAGCTTGCCTTCGGTATAGCGAATGATTTCGGCTTCAGTTAACCGGCTTGTTGGTACCAACTGCACTATTGCGCCCACCTCTTCGCCGAGAATTTTGTCGGCCATACCAATCACAGCAGCGTCCATGATATCAGGGTGACTATAGAGTACATTTTCAACTTCAACACAATAGACGTTCTCACCACCCCGTATAATCATATCTTTGGCGCGATCCATGATATACACTCGTGATTCATCATCCATGCGGGCTAGGTCGCCCGTATGTAACCAGCCCTGGGTGAAGCTATTTGCAGTGGCTTCTGCATTGTTCCAATAGCCTGGGATCACGTTAGGACCTTTGATCCAGAGTTCTCCTATCTCTCCTCTAGGTAATTCATGCCCGTTGTCATTCACAACTGTCACTTCAGTCACTGGCGCAGATCTGCCCACGCTGTCTGGAGTCTCCAGGTAATCTTCTGCTTGGTTGGAGGTGGCCAGGGCGGATGTTTCTGTGAGTCCGTACCCGTTACTGGGTTGCACTTGCGGAAATAGCTCATGGATACGTTTCGCTAATTCGGGTGCTGCGGGCGCGCCACCATACATGATTTGCTGCACACTAGACAGATCGTGTTTATCAAACTCAGGTGACTCGATCACTTGCCAAACCATAGAGGGTACGCCTCCGAATGAAGATAGGCGTTCTGATTCGATGAGTTTAATGGCCTCCTCAGCATTCCATTTGTGCATGAAAACAAGTTTGTTGCCCGATAGGGTATTGCCACACAACATGGCATGGCATCCTGTTGCATGAAACAGAGGTACCGACAGTAGATGTCCTGTAGCAGATGAGCCTTGAGCCGCATCGCCTCGCCGAATTTGCGCCACGGTTTTATGAAATGCTGAGCTAATAAGATTATTACAGATATTACGATGAGTACCGAGTGCGCCCTTTGGATGGCCAGTGGTGCCAGATGTATAAAATAGTGTGGCTGCGTGATCGGGATGAAGGGTGCGTTCGGGAAGAGTGGTTTTACGAGCACTGTTATCGACCAGCGTTTCATACCGGATAGCAGGCCCATGAACGGCATCACTTCGATTCACAATCAGATGGGTTAAGGATAGTTGATGCGTCTTACTAGAAAGTTTTTGCCAACGTTGTGCGTCTACAAACAGTACTTTTGGCGAGCAGTCGTTGATGGCGTACTCTAGCTCTTCTGGCTCCCACCAGGCATTGAGCGGTACAATGATAGCGCCGATAGAGACAGTGGCCCAAAAGATAATCGGCCACTCAGGGTAATTACGCATGGCTAAGGCCACTCGGTCACCTGGCTGGATATCAAAATCCGAGACTAGAGTGTGTGCTAAAGAACATACTAAGTGGTAATGTTGTTCATAGCTGATGCGTTCGTTTTGATACACTAGATAAGTGGCGTCACCATATTGATAACTGCGATCCAATACGATACGTAAGGATTCAAATGCAGCGCGCCACACTTTAGTGGGAATGCCATTGATATCTACTTCGTCTATAGCAAATCTAGGGTTGTCATGGATCAACTGATTGACTGCTGTTTCGTAGGCGAGTCGTTTCATATCTGAGTGATCCCGAAGTTATAGATTGAAAGTAGCCCAGACCGGACAGTGATCGGAGGGCTTCTCCATACGACGTAATTCATAATCGATACCCACCTCTGTTATTTTTTCAGCTAATTGATGCGTTGCCAATAGGGTATCAATTCTTAGGCCGCGTTTGGGCTCTCTTTCAAACCCGCGACTACGATAATCGAACCAACTGAATTGATCCTCATTATCGGGATGCAGTACCCGGTAGGTATCCTTTAATCCCCACGCCATTAATCTTTGAATCCACTCTCTCTCTTCAGGGAGGAAACTGCACTTACCGGTGCGCAACCAGCGTTTGCGATTATCTTCGCCAATGCCGATGTCTCTATCTTCGATGGCGATGTTAAAGTCCCCCATCAAAATGAGTAAGTCATCTGGTTGATAAGAGTCCGATAATAGTTGGGTAATATTTTTATAGAATTGTTCTTTGTTAGGAAACTTAGTTTCATGTGTGCGGTTGTCACCCTGAGGAAAATAGCCATTTAAGATATGTAAGCAACGATTCTCTGCCAGTGATAACTTGACGGAAATAAAACGTCGTTGTGCGTTTTCGTCTTCCATCGGCAACCCCTTATGAACCGCCACGACCGGATCACGAGTCAGCAATGCCACGCCATAGTGTGATTTTTGTCCGTGGAAATGCACCTGGTAACCCAGTTGTTCAACCGCCGTGAGAGGAAAGTGATCGTCAGCGACTTTTGTTTCCTGGATGCCGATAACGTCAGGATTATGACGCTCAATCATCGCGTCTAGTTGGTGCAAACGAGCGCGAATACCATTGGCATTAAAAGAGATAATTTTCATAGAATTGATTGGTGTCAAAATGTCTAAAACAGATAAGTATAGAGAATTTCACCGATAAGTCGCAGTAAATTTTCAATATGATAAATGTGGTGTGATATCTTTGAACTATCACTTGTTTTTTGCAAGCAACTGATGCAATCTATCTATCCATCGTTAAATTGCGGTAAAATACATAAATTGCGATAAGATACAAATAAAAAAGTATAAAAATGAGAAGTATAAAAACGAGGCGCTTTCGAACAATAAGTGCTATTTCAAAATTGATTCCGTTTATTTTAATTGGTTGTTGAATGTTTCCAAAGTTAGATCATTTACATGTGCTAGACACAGTGGCTCGTCGAGGATCCCTGAGCGCCGCGGGTGAAGTGCTGGGTATGGCTACTTCAGGTGTGAGTTATGCCATTAACAAGTTAGAAGAGCAGTTAGGCGTTGAATTGCTGGACCGCACTGAATATCGGGTTAAGTTAACGCCAGCAGGGCGAGAGGTGTTAAATGTAGGGCGCATTGTTCTCAGGCAAGCTCATGCGCTACAACATGTCGCTCAAGCGGCGCAGACTGGATGGGAGAGTGAGCTAGGTATTGCAGTCACTGATTTGCTGTACGCAGATTTGATCGTTGGGCTGGTGACCGATTTTTATGCTGAGGATTCGCCCACACGATTACGCATTGGTAAAGAATTCATTGACGGTACCTGGCAAGCACTGGCAGAAGGAAAGGTGGATTTGGTAATAGGTGGAGCAGGTGAACCTAACGTAGGAGAAGATATTCAGACTAGTCTGTTGGGTTATCGTACCGGCCATCTGACCATGTCGCCAACTCATCCTTTAGCTGCGGAGCCAGAACCGCTTCCGGTGGATACCGCCGCTGCTTATCGTGCTGTGATAGTAGGTGGCAGAGCGCACCAGGAGTTGCCTCGATTGATCACGGTGTTGCCCGGACAGGAATTTTATTCTGTACCCGATCTAGATGTGAAACTGGAACTGCTCAAACGGGGCTTAGGCATCGGCTTTATGCCGCAAAATTTGATTGCTGATGCGTTAGCCAGGGGGGAGGTGGTGACTCGTCAACTGGTGGGAGGCGGCCGTCAGATCCCGATCTATTTAGGATGGCGTCATGCCACAAGCGGTCGAGCATTAAACTGGTGCATAGAATGGGTCACGTCAGAGAGGGTAAAAGAACAGTTACAGATGGATGAGCAACTTTAGTCGTAATTTAAAAATACTCCTTTTTTCAAAATCAGTAATGTATTCTTATCCATCTTTTTCCAAGCTTCATTTGTTGTTAAGGGCTGGGTAGCAAAGATAGTGACAATATCATTTGGCGTGGTTTCCTGACTAAAATCTATTTCAATTTCTTCATCTAACAATTTTGCCTCACCGAAGGGGGCTCGCCGTGTGATCCAATGTAAGCGCGTACCGCAATGCACATAAAGATGCTGCGAGTCGCTCATGATCATATTAAAGACCCCCTTTTGACTCAGTTGAGTGCAACAGTCTTGAATGAGTTGATGAACTTGAACACGTTTGGCAGGACGCGTTGGAAACGTGAGGCGGATTTGATCTAATAACCAGCAGAAGGCGTGTTCGCTATCGGTGGTTCCCACCGGATGATAATAGTGTAAGGGTTCCTTTTTGATGCCTTTTAGCTGTCCATTGTGGGCAAAACACCAGATTTGCCCCCACAGTTCACGGATGAATGGGTGTGTGTTGGTGAGACAGATTTTTCCACGATTCGCTCGTCTGATGTGGCTGATGACAATCTCACTTTTGATAGGATAGTTTTTCACTAGTTCACTGAGTTCAGATTGCGCACTCGGTTTGGGATCGTGAAATAGGCGGCAACCCTTTTCTTCATAAAACGCAATTCCCCAGCCGTCCCGATGAGGTCCGGTGACGCCGCCACGCTTCGCCAATCCTGCAAAACTGAAGCAGATATCGGTGGGCGTGTTGGCACTCATTCCGAGTAATTCACACATAGAGCGTTACGAATCCAGTCATAGAGTTAGGGACAATTTTAGCGTGAGTGAGGTGAGGGCTCTAGAGCGTAAAGGGGTTTGGCAACAAATTCATTGGCACTTGCCGATAAATTATAGAATAGACAAGTCACGGAGAGTCACACCATGAATAGACGATATTATGCACTAATAATCGTTCCTGTACTGATTTTATCCGCCTGTAGTCAACAGCCGGAATCCAAGCAAACGGATGCGCACACACAAGAAGAGCCCACACATGTGTGGCGGGAAAAGACGAAGACGATTGACCAAGCGAAAGCGGTCAATCAAATGGTGTTGGACAGTGCGACTCTGCGCAATCAGCAGATCGAAGCAGACGGTCAATAATCAGTCTTTTATCTGCCTGATACGCCAGTCATCTGGCATGAATCGCACCGGATAGTGCGTGGGAATTGGTTGTGCGAGGTGTGGATTGATAAATTCGATCAGCGCTGTTTTTGAGTTGAAAAAATTTTCAGAGAACTGTTCTAAATATTCCGCGACCCATAGCGTTTTGTCTTGATGTGATACCGTGACATGTTTGCTGTTTCTAAGATAGTGTTGCGTGGCCCGATCGAGTTGCTCATCCAGAGTGGCAGCCAAGTAGGGTTCGCGTGATAGGGTGGGACAGCTCATACATTGGCTGCTGATGGCAAAATGGGCGCGGCGATCTTTTTGGGCATAAATATACTCTTCTCTCAATGATTTTAGTGTGATTTTTTCACCCCCTACTGTGTGGCGACTCACCGTGAAGAATCGGTAAGCAGTGATCCCTTTTAATTTTTTCGGTACATCATAATTTAATAACCCTTTAATACAGAGTGCATTATACGCATTGATATAGTAAGCCAGAGTATCAGCCGAGCTAGGGAAGAGCGTCGGGTGTGATTTTGGACTATAGGCACTGAGAAAGGCCGTATAGGCATATAGATCTTGCGGATAAAAAATCAATCGTTGAAAGTCTATTTCACCTGCATCATTAGCGAAATCTTCTAACACTCTTTGCCAATGTTGTATGGCCGCTTGCTCTGGTTGGCTAGCGTCAACGATGGCATTGGCTGGTGGCTGAAAGATGGATAACACTAACAGCAGTGACAAGCCCGAAGTGGTGATCTTGCGTATCGTCATCGACTGAATCAGAGGTTCCTTAAATTAATAGCGAATCACACTGCGTATACTTTTTCCTTCATGCATGAGATCAAATGCATGATTGATCTCATTTAATGACAGTTCATGAGTGATATATTCATCTACTTTAATTTCACCGTTCATATATTTATCTACGAAACCAGGTAACTGGGAGCGTCCTTTGACACCACCAAATGCAGTGCCGCGCCACACACGGCCAGTGACCAACTGAAAGGGACGGGTGCTGATTTCTGCTCCGGATTCGGCGACGCCAATAATGGTCGCGTCTCCCCATCCTCGATGACAACATTCTAAGGCTGCACGCATGGTGTGGGTGTTGCCTATGGCTTCGAATGAGTAGTCGACTCCGCCATGGGTGAGTTCAACGATCACCTCCTGTATGGGGGCAGAATAGTCTTGTGGGTTCAGGCAATCCGTGGCGCCCAACTGTGTGGCAAATTCGAATTTTGAGGGATTAATATCAACGGCGATAATGCGTTCCGCCTGCGCCATCTGCGCACCCTGGATCACGCTTAAGCCCACGCCACCTAAGCCAAACACGGCGACGCTGCTGCCCGGGCTGACTTTTGCCGTGTTGAGGACCGCGCCAATTCCGGTGGTGATGCCACAGCCCAACAGACATACTTTATCTAAGGGCGCATCGGGATGGATTTTTGCTAATGCAATTTCCGGGAGGACACTATATTCCGAAAATGTAGAAGTACCCATAAAATGATAAATGGGTTTGCCTTGGTGGCTAAACCGACTGGTGCCATCTGGCATCACGCCTTGTCCTTGCGTGGCGCGAATAGACACACATAAGTTAGTTCGATTGCTATGACAATAGGGACAATTACCACATTCTGGAATATAAAGAGGAATCACTTTATCACCGGGTTTGACAGCCGTTACACCCGCGCCGACTTCTTGCACGATGGCACCGCCTTCATGTCCCAGCACCACGGGAAAGAGGCCTTCTGGATCGGCACCGGAAAGGGTATAAGCATCTGTGTGACAGACGCCGGACGCCTCCATTTTGATCAAAACTTCACCAGAGTTTGGTCCAGATAGATCTAGTTCACAAATTTCAAGAGGGGCGTTTGCTTCCCATGCTACCGCGGCGGTTGATTTCATCGTGCAGCCTTTCTACTGAGTGTCCTATAGATCTAAACTATCATGACCGTGTCCGCAACACACCATTTTAATTGAGCAAACGTGGGTAAGGTTTGGGACGAGTATGCCATGCTGAAGAGAGCAGATAGACGATCCTGACGACAATGAGTGGTCAAGTTGGAATATGGTTTCGCTAGAGTCCCCTTAGTAGATGAAAACTGAGACGCGAGGTGGACCAACTGAGTAGCTATTGTTTTCCTGGATCTGTGGGATCTATTAAACCGTCATAGCGCAGTGCTTAGTATGGATTGTCGATCTCGCGGTTGCGACCATGTGGTGACTGAATCCTATTTAAATAGGCTGAAAGATGAATGGTTCACTCAGGGGATTTGGCCAAGGCAGATCTGATCGACTACATGGAGTCGCCAGACAAGCGAACATATTGACCAATCAAGAGGGTAGTTTGACTAGCATTAAGAAACGGGTGAGTCTCCCTTAACATGGCGCTCAGGTTTGTGTACTGTATCGGGTAATGTCTGCAAAGAACTTTTGTCTGCCTACCAGATCGTCAAATATTAATAGCGCTGACAATCAATCTAACGCTTAGAAAAATTTTCAGGATGTGATTGAGATCATGCCATTGCGCCCCAAGTCGCAGCCTTTTAGATTCGAACTTATGGTATTAATAAAAAAGAGCCGCATAGCGGCTCTTTGTATATATGCCATCAGTCAGACTGTCTCAACTAGAAAAATCCAGCAAGTGCATAGGAATGTTTCCTAAACATTTCGTCTCTTGCTTCTTCTAGTTTTAGGTTCGCTTTATTCGCAGTGGTCACGATTCTCGAAGTTTGCTCCAGACCGTCGGTCACTTCAGACACGGTTTGGTTAGAAGAACCACCTGATCCCTGTCTCCTGGCAGCTTGTGTGTCTTTGCGGCCGTATACACCGTCTCTAAATTTATGAGTAATGAGTATGTCAGTCACCAACATAAAGGTCACATCCTTCACCAGACTGTTTGCAACAGTTGAGGCAACACCTGCTACTAATGCGCCGCCTACCGCACCGGCATAACCACTATTACCACTGTTGCGCGCCATTAAACCGCCCGCCGCAGCACCCGCTGCCAATTCCCCTCTCCTGCCTCCAGAGGAATAGCCTTGATTGAGTGCGGCTTGGGCTGCGGTGGGGCTGGCTTGTTCTAAGTTAGTCACAAAAATATTTAATTGGTAGGTGGCCTTTTCTGGGTTATCTAGAACCTGAAAACCCTCATCGGAATCCTCAATGGCCATTTTCACAACCTGCTTAAATTCGCGCTTAGGAAAATCCGCTACTGTACTACGTAATTTGATATAGATGGTTCTTTGATCCCTGGGCACTTCACGAACAAAGATGGCATCACTCAACTTAGTATTGACCAAGAGATCTTTTTTACCGACTGCGACCTGAGTAGCCGCACAACCGGCCAATATGGATACCGAACCTAGGACAGCTAACAACAGTAGGGAACGTAAGTGTCGATTTGTTTTTAACATACAAGCTCCAATTTATAATCATTAATGAGGGGAAAGGTGAATCAAAGGTACTTAAGTTTTTTAAATATCGATCTATAACTGTTAGCCAGAGCTAGTAATATCGACCATGATATCTGTAGTACCAACGACAATTATAATATTCAGCTCTCGAATAGCGCCATAAATCCCGGCAGGTATAACCTTGCCGCCAATTTGGACTCGGTTGTGTCGGAGGCTTCAAACCTTTGGCTAGGGCGGCGTCAATGTCTGCGTCGATCTTTTTGGCATCGCCCGCATTAAATGGTCGTGCCATTGTCTCCGCATTGAGTTGTTTTTGCATCTCTAATATGTCCTGCTTGCTATCCGCCATTATCACTGTCGGCAGCGAGAAAAAAGATGCGAAGAAGAGTGCTTTGATTATGAATGATAGTTTCGGCATAACATCCTCCCGTAAGGTGGGCAATATCGCTAAAAATTATGACAAAATGGTGTGTTGAGCGTGAAATATTGTGCAACAGTAAACTGTGTGTCGCGCCGTTGGCCCCCCACTGCAGATCACGAAAATGCCGCGAAAACGCAGGCAAGTATACAATAAAATAATCAGCTATTGAAGATTCTAAAAAACCGGTTTCTTTACACCACTGACAGTCGGTGATGCAAGTTTAACCACTTCAATTTAAAAGAGAACACTTTGCCGATGACTGGAATGCACAATCTGGAAAATAGATTTTGTAACTAGGTGCTTTTTTTAACGGGAACGATTATTTTATCCAATCTACAATGTGCCACTCTAGTTCATCGTCTAACAGTTCATCTTCGCTGATTACCTTAAAACGAACGGACATTCCAGCTAGGAAAGTGCTGTCTGCTTGCTGTGAAATCAGAGGATGCCACGACGGTAACTCCTTGCCTTCATAGACTAAACGATAGCTACAGGTAGAGGGTAGAAAGGGGATCTGGTTAAGATTATCGGCTGATAATTGGATGCAGAGGGGTACCCGTTGCAAACGATTTTCGTAGTCGCGGCATCGGGTGGTGTCTAGATCTAATAGGTGACAAGCGACATCGGTATAGTGTAGTTCTGCTGTGTCCATGTCTTCGAGTTTCACCACGCAACACCGGCCACAGCCATCGCAGAGCGCCTCCCACTCTTGCTGATTGAACTCACTTAAAGATTTTTGTTTCCAGAAAGGAGGTTCAGGTTCGCGGCTCATGAAGCGGCTTAACGAATTTGACCGGATCCTTTGCGAAACCAGAGCATGGCTTCCCCTAGATCTTTGGGAACACCCAGTCCTTTGGCATATAGACTGCCTAGAGCGTTCTGCGCTTTGCGGTGATCCTGTTCGGCAGCGAGCTTATACCAGGACGCGGCCTGAGCAAAATCTTGTGGAAAATCTTCTCCAAGTTCATACATCTGACCGAGGCGAAACTGCGCCTCAGCAAGCCCCCCTTTTGCTGCCAATTGCATCCAGGTGCGCATCTTGTTGGGATCCCACTCCAAATGAATGCCTTCGTTGTAAAAGTCCGCCATAGCTAACTGCGCTGCGCCATAACCGCCATTGGCTGCGGATTGCATCCAGTTTACACCTTCTTTCAAATCGGTTGGCGTGCGTTTGGGATCGAGCAGAATAGTGGCCAGGTAATATTGTGCTTCCGCGTGATTCTGTTCTGCTGGATAGCGCAATAGGGTGGCGGCCTCATTTTGCTCTGAGAGAGAGCCCATACCGCGTGCAAGCATCACCCCTAATCTGGATTGCGCCTGAATATTTCCCCGTTCTGCGGCGATTTTGTACCAGTAGATGGCTTTGTGGGGTTGTTGACGCACACCCTTGCCCAGTTCAAACATCTCCCCTACTTTCAATTGCGCTGTGGAGTTGCCATTTTGCGCCGCCTGCAAATACCATCTGTTGGCTTCAAGGGGATCTTTACCGATACCGGTGCCTTTAGCGTAAAACTCAGCTAACTTAAGTTGGGCGTTGGTGTCACCATGTTTGGCGGCAAGAGCGTACCATCTAAATGCGGCACCATAATCTTGTTTAATACCAAGACCTTGTTCGTACAGATGACCTATCCAATATTGTGCCCCCTTGTGACCATCATTGGCCAGGGGTAACCAGACGCCATATGCAAGTTCGAACTCCTTACGTTGGTATGCCGTTAACGCCACTAGAAAACGATCATTGATGCTGTTTTGTGCGCTCTCAGTTGTCGCCACATTAGATGTGGTACCACATCCGGTAAGCAAGGCGCTAAATATGAGTGTCGCAGTTAATAAATAGTGTTTCAAAACTTTCGTAATCCATCACGATAATGTTATAGGCTATTGTAATAGTTAGCGGAATCTAGCAACTACAACCTTAGTCCTTTCTTGCTCTAACTGTTTTTACCTATTTAAGGAGCCCCGGTAACTTTAAATGGCAAGTGAGAGCGGATACTTTTTTTGTACATTCTAACATGTTGCTGTT
Organism: Thiotrichaceae bacterium; assembly: GCA_041940025.1. Taxonomy (GTDB): domain Bacteria; phylum Pseudomonadota; class Gammaproteobacteria; order UBA5859; family UBA5859; genus UBA5859. The sequence goes on from JBGTSY010000002.1 coordinate 283,605, forward strand.
CTTTCTGGAGAACCTCTGCTAGGGCAAATCGAAATTGCGGATTGAGAATATAATGTGCTGAGTAGGTTAAAGTAGGTTCAAAACCCCGACTCACTTTATGTTCTCCCTGAGCGCCAGGTTCGAAAATTTCTATACCATGCTGAATACAGTAATCGATACCCTGGTAATAACAGGTTTCAAAGTGTAGGTCGGCTATCTGTTCTTCTGCGCCCCAGTAGCGCCCATACAAATGAGTATCGGTTTTGAAACAGAGGCTGGCAGCCACTATTCTGCCACCGCGCAAGGCTTGAATGATGACTACCTGCTCACCTAGCTCAGAGCCTAGATACTTAAAAAAATCAAGCGTTAGAGCGGGGTAGTTCCCATAATTATGAAAAGTGCTCCGATATAATCGATGAATGGTTTCCCATGCTTCATCGTCGATTTGACTGCCCAATTTCCATTGATGCTCCACTCCCGCCTCAGCCACTCGACGCTTTTCTCGTTTAAGCTTTTTGCGCTTAGCGGCAGTGAATCGATCCAAAAAATCTTCAAAGTCGCGGTATTGGCAATTGTACCAATGAAATTGACAGCCCAGCCTAGTTAAGAATCCACGATTGTTTAACAATTCACATTGCGATTTTAAAACAAACAACAGGTGACAACTCTCTACGCCGTGATGCTCACACCAGTCTTGAAGAAATTGGGTGATTGTTATCACTATTTCGTTTTCATCCGTTTCTGGCAGAGAAAGAATGCGCGGACCTTGGGCGGGAGTGAAGGGGATAGCGCTGACCAATTTCGGGTAATATTTCAATCCACGCTGCGCGTATGCGTCGGCCCATGACCAATCAAAAACAAATTCTCCGAAGGAGTTGAATTTCAGGTACATGGGCATTGCGGCGACTAAGGTACCCTGTGCATCGCGCACAGTGAGATGACACGGTTGCCATCCTATTTCGGCGCGCACGCAACCTGTCTTCTCTAAGCCTGCTAAAAAACTGTGACGCAGGAATATATTGCCCGTTGGCAGCAAGCTGTCCCATGCTTCAGAGGGAACCTCTAGAATTGAATTAAGCAGTTGAACTTGCAATGAAAATCCATTTAAAGTTAATTCTTAATATTGAATCTTTTGGCAATTAATCAGTCTCCTATTGTCGAGGCAATGGCACCAAAATTCTGTCATCAGAAAAGTAGTCAGTATTGTAACGCAGTAGCGATTTAGATTTTATTGTGCAGTAGCGAGATATCCCCACCGATGGCGGCGGTGTCGGTGCTCACCGTTTGTTCGTAGGTGAAGGTGCTCAGATAGTTTGGTCCACCGGCCTTTGCCCCGATGCCTGAGCGTCCGATCCCACCAAAAGGCTGAAGCCCCACCACGGCACCCGGCCTGTTGCAGTTGACATGAATAATGCCGACGCGCATTTTTTGCGTATTATAGTCTGCCGTCTCTTGCAGGCGGCTGTGGATACCGAGTGTGGGACCGTAACCGGTCTGATTCATTTGCGCCAATATCGGTTTCGAGATGGGCGGCAGCCCCCACTCGTCGTTCTGTCATCGCTTTGGAGATGATTGCGATGGTGTGACTGGCGACGCAGTCATTCTCAATTTAGGAACTATATCGTCGGAGCAATTTGCACACACAGTAGCGTAAGCCTTTGTCCGGTTTTCTGGGGGACTTGTCAATCAATCCTATTCATTATTTCCCGTTCATTTATAAAAGCGATGATTGACACATAAGAGGGCAATGTGTACAACGTGAAGCCCACGCACTATGTGATCATCGCTCAGTGTTAATAAAGGATTATGTCGGGGTACACCATGTTGGACAAAACCTCTCTTTTGCCAAAGATCATTGCTCATGAAGGTACTATCCCTCATATGTATTTGGATACAGCAGGTTTGGTGACAGTTGGGGTGGGTCAGATGCTACCCAATGTTGCCAGCGCGCAACAGCTGCCTTTTGTTTTTCGAGATAGCTTGGTGCCTGCCAGTGCAGAAGATATTGCTAAGGATTATGCAGCTGTGAGCGCTGCTGAGGTGGGATTAAAGGCGATTGCTTATCAGGGTGTGACTCGGCTGATTTTAGTTGAAAGCACTATTGAAAACTTATTGCTAGCTCGTATTGACGAATTTATGCAGCAGCTTAGCCAGGCTTTTCCTAACTATCTTTCCTTTCCTAAGTCGGCTCAAGAAGGCATTCTTGATATGGCTTTTAATCTAGGTGTTCAGGGTTTGATAAATAAGTTTCACCAGTTTTGTGCCGCAGTGAGAGAAGAAAACTGGCAAACCTGTGCAGTTGAATGTCACCGCCGAGCTATTTCTGGCGCGCGTAATGATTACACCCGAGCGCTCTTCGAAGCAGCGGCCTCACCATGCCTGTTGAATGATAATGAATACCTGCCTTGAGGTTACCCATGTCAAAACTAAAAGACACCATCTCCCACATCGCGCCCACTTTAGCTTCAGCCCTGAGCGGCCCCTATGCAGGTATGGCCGTTAAATTTATTGCGGAAAAATTACTGGGCGAAAATGAGACTAGAGATCTTGATGTGAGTGAGTTGGAAGCAAAAATCACAGGGATGCTGAATGACAAAGAATGCCTGAAAGCAATTAAGCAGATGGAATATGATTTTAAGAAAGAAATGCAACAGCTTGATGTTGATGTTTTTGCTTTGGAAGTGGCAGATCGAAAAAGTGCTCGCGAGTTAGCACAACATAATTTGCGACCACAAATTTATATGAGCCTTTCTTTTTTAGTTTGTTACTTTTTCTTGTTGTTTGCCATGTTTTATGTGGCGACTTTCACTACCTATGGAAAAACTTCGGGTCAAGAATCTCTTTGGGATGAGTTACAAATCTTTATGGGTTTACTGACGGCAGGCGTCGCTCAAATTCTTAATTTTTGGTTTGGTGGGTCCCTAGGGAAAAAACCCTCAGCTTAAATCATTAAACACACTGTTTTTATTCGATTCACTAGAACAAGATAGGACTAAGCCATGGCCACGGCCACAGAATCTCCTTGCTTTGCCGGGAATGCGTTGTCTAGCGCGGATGCCAAATTGAGTAGTTTTGATACTAACGAACAGGGATTGCGAGAACATTTGTTCATACAGGCGCCGTCCGATCTCGACAACACTGCGCCGACCCTCTCTTTTCGACGTTGTCGCGATATAGAGTTGCCTTGGGATGCAATTTTTCAATATATCACTGCTTCTAGCGGTTCAGTCAGTGCTATCCGAGACTATTTTGAAAAGTCTTGGGGGGTGAGTAGTCTCGATGGTGAATTTGAGCGGGATACGATTGGCAAACATGTTATTAGTATTGGCTCTGAAGCTTACCCAAGTGTGCATACGGTTACTTTTAACGATGCGCCTAATAAGCCTAAAGATGACAAAGGCAATCCAGTAGCCAATTTCACACCGATTGTTGCTGCCGAAGTGGTGATTGATACAGGTTTGGCTTTGAGTGATGGGTATGGTCGCCTTTATATTTGTTCCGCCGTGAAAGGGCAGGTAATTGGGGTAGACGATTTTAGTAGCCAAGACGCGTATCAAAATTTTTGGAACGAGAAACTAGAGTCAATAGAACTTGCTTTTAAAACGCCCGAGGAAGCAAAACAGTTTCATACCCGTGCTGAGTATGTAGATCTGAGTGAGCAAATGATCCTACAGGCTTATGATGAATTAAAAGCGATGCAAGATTTCGATGACACTTTGCAAACAGAATTGACGGCTAGTAACAGTGATATGATCAAAACCAGTCTGGCGAATGGAATCAATCTAGAAGAAATAAATGGTATTCAAAGTTCAACTATGGCGATTCGTTTTCGCAAGCATAATATTAAGCGGCGAATGGAAAGGCTGGTGCAGGCGGCGGCAAACTTGGGCTATCACTTGTTTCTTGAAAGTGAGGAGATTACCTTTCCCGACGGTTCTACTGCATCCGTTAAGCCAGGTTATTTATACAGTAAATATAAACGTCAAGTGCGTTGGACTACCACTCATACTCGTCCGGAATCTAAATTTCGTCAAGGCGTACGCAAGGTAACCAGTTTTTTTGGTATCGAAAAGAAAGATACAACCTATAAAAAGAAACAGAGTAAACAGGTCTTTGACTACCGTAAAGTCGAGGTGAATGATCAGCCTTTAATTGACAAAATTGATTCCTTAGGTGAGCAATACCAAGTATTTGTATTCAACGAGACAGATAAAGGTTACGTTAGTGATGATGGAGTGACTGTATCGGAGGTGATGACGCGTTGTGAAATTGATGAGTCTTTCCGTCGTCAATGTGCTGTATTTTTGCCGAGTATTGAAGAGTCGCTCAGTGGTTTGAGAGCAACCGTCGGTTATCAAGTATTTATCGCACCGCTACCGGGCATGATTCCGGTGGCCTTCCCGCGTCTTTCGTTTGTGGAATCTCTCTCTTATCGAATGACCTGGACTCATGCGGAGTTGGGTGAGCTTGCTCATTCCATTAATTTGGCGCCGGGTGAATCTCGTTCGATTACTGTGCGTCGATCGTTTGAGCATGAAACGATTTACCGTGAAAGTCGTACTTCTATTTTTGATTTACAGGAGCAAGAATCAAACGATATTGCGAGTGAGATGGAAAGCCAGCTGCGGCGCGAAGATAATACTAGCTGGGGCTTAAATTTAAGCCAATCAAAATCTGCGAGTGTGGGTGGACGTTTGGCTAAAGGTATGACTGGTTCAGCGAGTTCTTCCACAACAGGCACGTTTAACTACAACAAGAACTTAAATAAATTTAGTCAGAATATCAATAAGGTTGCAAAAAAAGCGGCTCAGTCTTTAAATCGTCAACGTCGTGATGAGGTCAACACGGCGTCAACGCGAACCACCAAGATTAGCAATTACGATGAACACACTTCAACGATTAGTAATATCAATGAGGGGCGCACCCTGAACCTTTTGTTTTACCGTTTGAACAATCAATATCAAGCCGGGCTTTATTTGGATGATCTCAGTTTTCAAGTCATTCCCAGTACAGAAATTATTGCGGGCAGTGGTATTCATCAAGCAATTAATTATGATACTAACGAGCTGGATGAATTGCTGGCGGAGTTTAGCGAGAGTCGTCTGCCTTTTGATTTAGATGCAGCTGATCGCTACGCCTATTTACGTAATGTCGTTACTGAGCTGGGTAATATTTTACACCGTGAGTACAGTGAACAGTGCACGGCGCCGGGTGAGGCTTCTGCAAAGGTGCTATCGATTAGTGTGCCTGAGTCAAATACAAACACGCGAATGTTGATGACAGGTGGAGACGATGAGGGCGCCTTGCGGGAACAACTTGTCGCGGCTAAAGCGCAAGCGGCGGCGGACGCAGCGGCCTTGGAGCAACAGCTGCTCAATACTGCGAAAAGCAATTATGAAAAAAAGAAAGCATTATTGACAGAAATTCTTGCTGGTTTGTCCTTAAATGGTCGTAGCATTCACAACGATGTGATTCAAATAACGGCGCCTGGTTTATATATTGATGCGGCTGTGGGGGCAGTGCCAAGCACTGAACAATACTCCGAGCAAATGCGTGCGCAAATGATCAATATGAAGTCAGCCGAAGTGGAGGCAACCCGTGCGGAAGCCACATATCGAGAAGCATTGGCTGCTCGGGTGTTAGGGGAGAATTGTGATGGGGGTAATTGGATCGTTGGAGTGATGCCCCACCGGGAGCGCAATACCTTAGGTGTGGGGTTAAAAATGCCGTTGGCGGTCGGTAATTGGGCTCTGATGGTGGACGGTCAAAAAGTTATGGATATCCCAGCTGATCAACAAGGCAATTATGTGCTTAATCTGAGTTGGGATGAGCCGCAGCCTTGGTTAGCGGATGATGATCTATTACAGGCTCGTTTGGAATTACATAATAGTACTGAGGCACGGATCATTCGTCAGTTAACGTCAGATGTAAAACCAGAAACGACTTAACAGCACAGTCATAACTTTATTAAGCGGCGTTTTGAATAGAGGCTCTGACGATGAATCCCGATCAGCTCGATAGTTACCGCATTTATACCTTTAATCAAAGTCTATTTCGCTATGATAAAACTATCCAAGACACCACAGCACAATTACGGGCTGATGGTGTTATTAGTTCAGCGTTGGAAAGGGAAATTAATACGGGCAATCTCTGCGATGGGTTAACGCTACAATGGATTGCTTGGAAGTTAACCGACTCGATTGTAGGTGAGTCCGGTGGACAGGCCGCTAGAAAAAACAAACTAAAAAATAGGGGCGCATTAAATGCAGCCATTGATGCTCATGTGTGGTTCTCAAAAAATGAAGGTCGTGCCCGCTCCAACTTTCAAGATCAGCCACAATATTGGTCGCGAAGTTTACATTTTAGGCAAAGCCTGATTAGTTATCCTGCCGCGTATTATCAAGAATCAGAAACCAAGCCACCTCCGTTTAGCCAATTTGTGCGTGAAATAAAAAGTGTGAAAGGCGCCGCCGCCCAATTGCATATTCCTGTGCATGTGCCCAATGCGCCAGAACAGTTTCGGGGTAATCATGCACTCGCTTGCTATTGTTCTCACGGTAATCATGTCACTATTTTTGATCCCAATTTCGGCGAATTTTATATAGAGAAATCTAAACTAAGTGAGTGGTTGAGTTGTTTTTTAGGGGATCGTTACCATATACATGGCTTACCCGATCAGGCGATATTTGGTTGGAAAATTTACCGTTGGTTTTATCAGCAGGCAGTGCAAGGTCAGGGCCGCAGTAAAGTATACGGCCGTGAATCTGCCTAACGTTGCTGTGATGTGAAGAGAATAGAGAGATCTTCGGTAGTGTTAAAAGTAAGGCTTCGTCTCTTATCATCCTCACAGAGTTTGGACATCTCTCTCAATTCTGGATTGCCAAGATATTGGCTGCCAGTATTGGCGTTGCGCCAAAAATGCACCAATCGGTCACTTCACTAGGTCGCCTGGCGACCCTGTCAAAGGTGGGAAGTGTCTCACTGAGGAAAGCTTTTTTTGTGCCGACATTGGTCGCGCTATACGGCAAGCCGTTAATCATTGAAATGAAGAATCGATTAAGCGCAGTGGGTAAATCCAAGATGGCCATTGTGGAGTTATGAGTACACTGGGCTCACGCCTTACATTTTACACCAGAAATAATCCCTCACTCTATCTTAAAGTTTATTCTTAACATTGAGCCCTGTGACAACGAATTAGTCTCCTGTTGTCGAGACAATGGCACTACAGTTCTGTCATCAGAAAAGTAGTTAGATATCTGAAATATTGTAGCGCAGAAGCGCTTTAGATTTTATTTTGTAGTAGCGAGACATCCCCACCGATGGCGGCGGTGTTGGTGCTCATCGTTTGTTCGTAAGTGAAGGCGCTCAGATAGTTGGGTCCACCTGCCTTTGGACCGGTGCCTGAGAGTCCGACCCCGCCAAAAGGCTGAACCCCCACCACGGCACCCACCATGTTGCGGTTGACATAAATATTGCCGATACGCATTTTTTGCGCAATATAATCTACCGTCTCTTGCAGGCGGCTGTGGATACCGAGGGTGAGACCGTAACCGGTCTGATTAATCTGGTCCAGTAATGTTTCCAAGTGTTCTTCTCTATAGCGTATTAAATGCAGGATGGGGCCGAATATCTCTTCTTTTAATTGATTAGGGGAATCGATTTCCGCCAACAGTGGAGCAAAATAGTGGCCGTTGAGTTTTTCATCGAGAGGGGTCTGGGCACAAATTTTTCCGATCCGCTGTAAATATATTTTATGCCGTTCTAATTTATTTAGCGCCGTGGCGTCTATGACTGGTCCAATATCGGTTTCGAGAAGGGCGGGATCTCCCACCCGTAGCTCTGCCATCGCCCCGGAGATCATGGCGATGGTTTGATCGGCGACGCTTTCATGCACGCACAGCAGCCGTAAGGCAGAGCAGCGTTGTCCGGCGCTGTGGAATGCGGACTGAATCGTGTCTTTGACAACCTGATCGATTAAAGCCGTAGGGTCCACAATCATCGCATTGATGCCCCCCGTTTCTGCAACCAAAGGCCGAATGGCTATTTTAGATGTTGCCATAGTCTGGTTAATCTGATGCGCCACCTCAACCGATCCAGTGAAGGCAACGCCAGAGGTGAGCGGGTGCGCCACCAATTGCGTCCCGATGGTCTCTCCGGGACCTGGCAAAAGATGCAACGCATCCACTGGAATACCGGCGCGATGAAACAAGCGTACCGTTGCCGTGGCGATTAAGGGGGTTTGTTCCGCTGGCTTGGCCACCACACTGTTGCCAGTGACCAAAGCGGCGGCGATTTGTCCCACGAAGATGGCGAGCGGAAAGTTCCACGGACTAATACAGATAAACACCCCACGTGCTTGATGGCGCAGCTCATTTCGCTCTCCCACGGGTCCTGGTAGCTTGCAATGAGTGAAAAGCGTTTTTGATTGCTGCGCATAATAACGGCAGAAGTCTATCGCTTCTCTCACTTCGTTAATGCTGTCTATGTAGGTCTTTCCGGCTTCTTTGATCAATAGTGTGACAAACGAGAAGAACTGTTCCTCTAATAAGTTTGCAAGGTTGAGTAAGCAAGTTGCACGGGTGTCAATTGGCGTCAGATGCCACTGCCTATATCCAGCTGCCGCCGCTTGCATCACTGATTCGATGGCGTTGGGAAGGGTATGGAGGCAACTGCCGATAGCTTCGTCGAGGCGGGCCGGGTTCCATAATGAATGTTTGTCCCCTTGGGTGGCGACCCCAGAAACCAAGGGCGTCGCCTGTGTCACCAAACGATTGGAGGTATTCACCGCTTCACTTAAGCGTCTTTGTGTTTGTGGATCCTGAATGTCGTAGCCCAGTGAATTTTGTCTTTTGCCGCCGTAGAGCTCTGGAGGAAGTGCTAGGCATTGGGGATCGGATCGGTACAATTGCATCACCGGATCGGCGATCAACTGTTCTACTGGAATATCTTCATCGCGCATATGGTTTACGAATGAGGTATTGGCGCCATTTTCCAGCAATCGTCTAACTAAATAGGGCAAAAGCTCGTCGTGGTTGCCCACCGGCGCATACGTTCGACAATATAACGGGCGACTCTGGCCTCTCAATAACAGGCGATAGAGCTGTTCTCCCATGCCGTGCAGGCGTTGAAATTCAATTTCGCGATCCGTTGGGGCCATCGCCAGAATAGTGGCCAACGTTTGTGCATTGTGGGTTGCGAACATGGGATAAAAATGATTTGGATAGGCTAATAGTTTTCGTGCACAAGCCAGATAACAGACATCAGTCTCGGCCTTGGCGGTGAACACCGGGTAGTCTGGTAAGCCTAGGATTTGCGCATGTTTTATTTCTGTGTCCCAGTACGCACCTTTGACCAGTCGAATGGGAATGATTTTCTGGTGGGCTTCGGCCAGGGCACCTAACCAATCAATGACTGTCAGGGCACGTTTTTGGTATGCCTGCACAGCAATACCCAGACCATTCCATTCTTTTAAGGTTGGATGCTGGTGGAGTGCCGCAAAGAGATCCAACGTGATTTCGAGTCGTTGTGTTTCTTCCGCATCAATGGTGACCGGAACATTACTTGCCGCTGCAAATTGAATCAGATCGGTTAATGCAGGCAGCAGTTGCCGCATCACCGACGCTTTTTGACAATTTTCCAGGCGCGGATGTAGTGCTGACAGTTTGATCGAAATACTTGGCCTGGCGTGCAGTGCTTTGTCATCGGACTGTTTAGCCAGATAGGCGATGGCGTTCCGATAACGTGTGAAATACTGATCTGCGGCAGCAGTAGTTAGAGCCGCTTCGCCGAGCATGTCATAGCTGTAGCGCCAGTTTTGGTCGCTTTGTTGCCGGGTGCGTCTGATCGCCTGCTCGATAGTATTGCCCATCACAAAATGTTCGCCCAACAACTTAATGGCCGCAAAGAGCGCGCCTCGAATCACAGGTTGACCGCTACGACGGACCAAGCGTTTCATCACGGGTAGCGCTTTGACTGCGAAGCTGTCGAGGGGATCTAAGATTTGCCCTGAGAGTACCAGTCCCCAAGTGGAAGCATTCACGAACAACGAATGGCTATGACCAAGATGTTTTTCCCAATCACCCCTGTGTACCTGAGACTGTATAAAACGATTTCGTGTTTTAGTATCAGGGATCCGCAGCAACGCCTCAGCCAAACACATCAAGGTGATCCCTTCCTGAGTGTTCAGGCCGTATTCTTGCATGAAGGCTTCAATACCACCAGGCAGATGTTTTGAATCACGCACCTGTAGAATCAGCTGTTCGGCGAGTAGCTGAACTTGTACCGATTCTTCGGCTGGCAAGGTGGCCAGGGGTTTGAGTTCATTGAGTAGTAGTGGCGTCTCCTTTAACCAAGCATAGCGAATCGCCTCGCGGTAAGGCTCAAGGATCTCCGTTATAGTATCATCTGATTCTTCTGCCACTTGCCATCCCTGGTGTTATTTTTAATTATATCGGCCTGAATGAAAAATCTAACATTCTTGGAGTAACATTATGTCAGAGGCGGCAAGTGTAAGATATCGTGTGCAGATCTTTGATGTCCATTCCCATCTGTTTCGCGTGGTAGTGGAGATCCCAAATCCGCACGCGGCTGGTCAGGAATTTCGCTTTCCCGCCTGGACACCGGGGAGCTACCTAATTCGTGAATATTCCCGTCATATGGTGCAAATTCGTCTGCAGGCAGGGGGAAAAGAGTTAGCGCTTGCCCACGATAAAAAAAATCATTGGCAGGCGCCTGTTACCGATCAGGCCTTAACGCTGACTTACGAAATCTATGCGTGGGACAGATCGGTACGGGGATGTCATTTGGATCACACCCACGGCTTTATCAATGGTGCCGCACTCTTTATACAGGTGTCAGGCATGGAGGAGGTGCCCTGCACGGTGGAATTTATTCGTCCGCAATTACCCTTTACACAGCGATGGAAATTGGCTACCGCCATGACACCTGTGCAGTTGGACGGTCACGGTTTCGGACTATATGAGTGTCGTAACTTTGATGAATTGATAGATCACCCAGTGGAAATGGGTGCTCTGAAGCAATTCGAATTTACTGTCTGTGAGGTGCCGCATTATTTAGTGTTATCTGGACCCTGCCAAGGGGATTTTGAACGTGTCTGTGGGGATTTAAAGAAAATTTGCCAACAACATGCTTCGTTATTTGGCTCGGATCTACCAATGAGCCAGTATTATTTTTTAACTCAAGTAGTCGAGAAGGGGTATGGCGGACTGGAACATCGTGATTCTTCGGCCATCCTCTGTAGTCGTGATGATTTCCCCACATTTTCTGAGAATAAAATGCAGGAATCGTATATTCGCTTTTTAGGGTTAATGAGCCATGAATATTTTCATCTCTGGAATGTGAAACGAATTAAACCGGTCAATTTTTTAACTTACGATCTCAGTCAAGAAATCGATACGCAATTATTGTGGCTGTTTGAAGGTTTTACTTCTTACTATGATGATTTGACCTTGGTACGTTCTGGAGTGATAAGCGTAGAACAATATCTGGATCTGTTGGCTCAATCTTTAACTAGGGTTTACAGTGGTCAGGGCAGACTCAAACAGACCGTGACTGATTCGGCTAAAGATGCCTGGACAAAATTTTACCGACAAGATGAAAATGCGCCCAATGCGATTGTCAGTTATTACACTAAAGGTGCACTTGTCGCATTGGCTTTGGATCTCACCATTAGACAAGAAACAGCGGGTACCAAGAGTTTGGATGACGTGATGCGTGCTTTGTGGCAACGTCATGGTGTGCCAAATATTGGCGTGGTGCCAAATGAGGTGGAAGCGCTAATGAGCGAAGTCTGTGGTCTATCATTGGCGGATTTCTTCCAAACCGCGCTCAGATCGACAGAGGATCTCCCTGTCGCACGGTTGTTAGAGTCGGTGGGTATTCAGTTTCACTATTCCTTAGCACAAACGGCTAAACTAAAAGGGGGTTATCTTAGCGAAGTAGCACCGCACACCGCCGACATTTCTCTTGGTGTGACACTGCACCCTGATGGTCACTCAGCTAACGTGCAGTTGGTCTATGAAGATGGAATTGCACATCGTTCTGGCATTGCAACGGGCGACCAGTTAGTGGCGTTGGAGGGGTATCGTATTACCAGGGCGAATTTTTCAGCTTTATTAAATCGTTATGAAATTGGCACAAAAGTAAATTTACATTATTTTAGAGATGGATATCTGTATGAGACAGAATTGGAACTGGTTCCCCCTAATCCCAATACAGTCTATCTACTACTAGATGCAAACGCGCCTGAGCATGCCATAAAAAGTAGAGCTAAGTGGCTGAATATTGGTGCCTAATAGCAGTCTGACACCTAAGCTATTCAGGGTAACTCATCGGTTAGTTCAAGTTTTAGTCACTTAAATAAAAATTGCTATAATCGTGTGAATGATTTATTAATAAAGCAGTAGGACTACGATTGTTTAAAGGTATATTTCCCTAAGAATTAGCACAGAATGACGAAGAGGTTGTGTATGAACTCAGTAAAATCAATATGGAAGTATGGACGGTTTACTATTGGGCCGGTTACCTTGTTAATCGCTCTCTATTTTATGGCCGTTGGTGGGGAATCTTTAGGGAGTTATGGGTTAACTCTGTTAATTATATTTTTACTTGGAGATATCTATTTAGGCAAAGAAGAAAGAATTTTTGAGTATCAAAATGCGCAGATCTTCTATCCCATTCAGTATGCCTCTCAGTTGATTGCTATTGCCACTATTGTGATGTTCGCGTGGATGTTGGGTGCATGGGGTTTATTGAGAGAGCCGACCGATCTACTGTGGATATCCGCTGCAGTAGAGGGCCTAACAGGTTACGATATGTTGGCAGCCGCGCAAGCGAACAATACTATTGGAACCTATATAGCCGCTCTAGGGTTCGCTGGCGGCGCGGGCGCCTTGGCTTCCGTCGCGGTGGGTCATGAATTGACTCATCGAATCGATAACCCGACAGCGGTATTTTTTGGCAGGTTAGGTCAGGCCTTTGCGATGTTTACTCATTTTTCTATTCGCCATCCTTACGGCCATCATAATTTGGTGTGTACACCAGCAGATCCAGCCACGGCAAAGCGCGGTGAGAACTTTTGGCCATTTGCGGTACGTTCAACCGTTGGACAGTATAAGATGACGTGGCAACTGGAGCGCGATCGTCTCGCTAAAAAGGGTTCCGGGCCTTGGTCCCTGGAGAATAAGGCACTACGTGGATGGGGTATGGAGTTGCTGGTTGCCCTGTTGTTTTTCTGGGCGGCCGGGATTGTGGGCTTAATTGGTTATCTTGCAGTGGGGGTGATCGCACAGACCATTTTAGAATTGGCCAACTACATTGAGCACTATGGTTTGCATCGAGTGCCGAATGAACCTCAACAAATTAGACATGCTTGGAATGACAATACCCGTCTGACCTATTGGTTGACCTGGGCAATAGGCCGTCATGCTCATCATCATGCGGATGCAGATGTGGAATTTTGGAATTTAAAGCCTGTGTTGAATCAGGCACCGGAAACGCCATTTGGCTATCTGGCGACTTGGGCGATTTGCACCATTCCGCCCATTTGGCATGCATTAATGAACCCGAAGTTATTAGAGTGGGATGAAAAGTTTGCTACCGATGCTGAGCGTGAATTGGCGGCACAAGCGAACGCGTTGAGTGGTCAGCCTGTGCTGATGAAAGCCGCAGAAGAATATTATCGGGCAAAAGGCAAAGACATCCCGCGATCAGACTCGAAGGAGCAGTCCGTAACTGGTACTCATGAAGTGAGTCCCGCACTGTAACCTAAGACACTTGAGCAAAAACCTGCTGTTTAAGGAGATTTATTTGCCAGCGTTTCACCCTGCATTTGCGCCAGATCATGATGTTGGGGGGCATCTTCAAATATGATTTGCAGTGGTCAATTGCAAAACAGAGGACATACAATCTATGAGTAAAAGAGACGAAATAGTGATGAAGCTCAAGGCCGAAATTGATGAACTCAACACTCAAATGGATGCATGGGAAGCAAAGGCGGCTCAATTGAGCGATCAGGTTAAGCAGAAATACGATAGCCGCATGTTAGAGGCCAAATCGAAACTTGATCTAGCAAAAAACAAATTGGACGAGGTACAGGACGTGGGTAGCGATATTTCAGATACTTTGAAAAATGATGCTGAAGCGGTCTGGGAAGATTTAAAAGGCGCGGCGCAAAAAATAAAGTCGATATTTGATTAATATTCAACAGCACTGTTCAAAAGCTTATCGGTGAATTATCCCAAATCGCTTCGGTCGGCAGTAGGATTGACTCGGCAAATCCTATATTAAGCGAATGTTTTAAAAGAGATCTTTTCTGTGATGCACAGAGCATAGCCTGTCTAGTCATAGGTGCATGGTTGCTATCTTCTGTAGGTCGTTTTATCATCGCCGCCCTTTAGCAGTTAACGGCGGCGGTGTCGATTGATGAGTACAACAGATAATTTTCAAGAACTACTAACCTTAGAAAAAATAGAAGAAGATCACTACAGGGGTGTGAATGCCGCAGTGCCAATGCCGCGTGTATTTGGGGGTCAAGTGTTGGCGCAGAGCCTGCAAGCAGCCATCAATACAGTGTCACCCGAGCGCCACGTCCATTCATTCCATTCTTATTTTTTACGTGGCGGTGTAACCACTTTACCTATTCTGTTTGAAGTGGATCGAATTCGTGATGGACGATCTTTCACAACGCGTCGAGTCGTTGCCATTCAAAAAGGCGAAGCGATTTTTAGCATGTCCGTTTCATTTCAGAAAGAAGAAGAAGGATTAAGCCATCAAATAGAGATGCCCAATGTACCGGATCCCGATGAGTTGCCTTCTGACAATGAAGTGCGTCAACAACACGTTGAAGATTTTCCTGCCCTAAAGTTTATGTTGATGATGAAATGGCCCATGGAAACAAAAAATACTGGGTCGTTAAATGAAATCGATCCACAAAAATTACCACCTGAACAACATGTGTGGATGCGCTTTACCGATCCCTTGCCTGATGGCATTAATGCGCATAAAACTGCGTTGGCATTTGCTTCCGATCTGGGATTTATGGGAACCTCTCTCAGGCCACATGGCGTGAGTTTTATGCAAGGCAAGTTACAGGGGGCGAGTCTGGATCATGCTATGTGGTTCCATCGATCGTTCCGTGCGGACGAATGGTTGCTCTATAGTATGGATAGTCCCAGCTCTTCTGGCGCGCGCGGATTCAATCGTGGCAATATATTCAACCGTGAGGGCGAACTGGTCGCCTCTACCGCACAGGAAGGATTGATTCGGCTAACAAAATAGCCCAGCAGTAGGGGCAGGTGAACGTTAGTTGAGCCAATAAGGTCATGGCCTTCAATACCTCTCTGTGCAAATCGTGAAACAGGTGTAGAACAGTCTAGCTGATTCTTTTAGACTAATATTTCGTGTACCAGCATTAAGCAAGGCACTTAGCAAGATAGATACGCAGATTGTTTCACCTCTGGAGCATCTGTATCCATAGCCTCATAGCTGCGTAAGGGAATCCGCATGAATCGCTATCAACTTTTAATAAATGGTCAGCTCTCTGCGTCCACAGAAAGCTTTTCTGTAGTTAATCCTGCTTCAGGCGACATCTTCGCTCATGCGCCCGAGTGTCGTGAACAACAGCTGAATGAGGCTGTGGAGGCGGCACAACATGCGTTCCCGCAGTGGCGACAAGCGCACGATCGAAGAAAATCCGCGCTCCTTGAGATGGCGAACGCCATTCAACAGAACAGCGAAAAGATTGCTGAAGTGTTGACATTAGAGCAGGGTAAACCACTAAAACATGCCACTAGGGAAGTGATGGCATCTGCCCTACAAATTCAATTTGCCGCTAATATCGAACTTCCCGTGGAAGTGTTACAGGATACCGATGATGGGCGTATTGAGTTGCACCATAAACCTTATGGCGTCGTAGCTGCCATTACTCCATGGAACTTTCCGGTGAGTATCGCGATGGGTAAAGTGGCGACAGCGCTGATAGCGGGTAACACTGTGGTGTTAAAACCTTCGCCTTATACACCTTTATCCACACTATTGGTGGGAGAGGCGATACAGTCGGTTTTGCCGCCTGGGGTGCTCAATATTATTAGTGGTGCCGATCCATTGGGCGCCACTCTGACGGCACATCCATTGGTGCGCAAGATAGACTTTACAGGTTCGGTCAATACGGGGAAACGGGTTGCGCGTGCAGCGAGTGACGATCTCAAGAGAGTCACCTTGGAGTTAGGTGGGAATGATGCAGCTATTGTATTGGATGACGTTCAGCCCAAAGAGATTGCGAATAAACTTTTTTGGGGTGCCTTCACCAATTCAGGTCAAGTCTGTATTGCGATTAAACGAGCCTATGTTCATGAAGCTATCTATGCTCAATTGGTATCAGAGTTGTCCCAGTTAGCAGAGAAATATGCTGTCGGAGATGGCATGGATGACAAGACCGCATTGGGGCCGATTAATAATCTGGCGCAATTTGAACGAGTCAGTTCACTAGTGGACGATGCGAAACAGCACGGGGCAAGAATTGAGACGGGTGGCGCGCCTACGGGACAAGGGTACGGTTATCACAGTACTATAATCACAGAGGCAGGGGATGAGATGCCGATCGTGGCCGAAGAGCAGTTTGGGCCCGTTTTACCAATTTTGCCCTATACCGATATTGACGATGCCATCGAGCGTGCCAATCGTACCCATTTCGGTTTGGGTGGATCTGTCTGGTCAGCGGATTTAGATCGAGCGACCGAAGTGGCTAGACAGATGCAATGCGGCACCGCTTGGGTCAACCAACACTTAGCTTTGTCTCCAATCGCCCCCTTTGGTGGGTCTAAATGGTCCGGTATTGGTTATATCAATGGTCGTTGGGGCTATGAAGGCGCGACTGAACTGCAGGTGGTGAATATAAAACGCTAATTCTGTTTGTAAAAGATAGGTGTCGTTCATGCCGTGATGCACGCTCTTATCAGCAGTTAAAGCAGTCTGGCTCAGTATTGTGCGCTTCAGATCACTTGTATGCCAGGCGTTATTTTGATGCAAGGCGTGCGTCATATTAAGGCATACACCTCCAGGCGACACCCTTTATGTCAAGCGCTATTTTGTGTTAACACTTTGTAATTCAGGAATATTCTTCTATTGGTACAGATGCTGCTTAGGCGCTGTGAGATGTGCAGTGCTGCGGTGTGCTATTCACCGATCACGGCATGTTTCTATCTAATTGAACAGACGAAGTGTTTTATTTGTATCATGTATCGAGCCCCTATCCATGTATTGATAGCTGACGACAGCCGCTCCCGCGCGAGCTTATTAAGACGCTCTGTGAAAGAGTTCGGCTTTAGTCCAGTGGCGGACGATTCTACTCTAGCCACGCTCTACAGCCGGGTGATAGAAGCAAAACCCGATCTGCTTGTAGTGAGCGTCGATCACTTGGCAGCCGAAATATTGGAAGAGTTAATTCAAATTAACCAGACTGCGCCATTACCCGTGGTCATCTTTGCTGAAAACAATGCCCCTGAAATGATACAGCAGGTGATCCATGCTGGAGTCAGTGCCTATGTGGTGGATGATCTTCAGCCGATCCGTGTGGGAACCATTCTAGAGATTGCCCTTGCACGTTTTGCAGCGCAACAGAAGTTACGCCAAGAATTAGCACAAACCAAAGAGAAATTAGCAGAACGGAAAGTGGTTGAAGTGGCGAAGGGGTTGCTCATGCAACATAAAAACATGACTGAAAATGAGGCTTATCAGTGTTTACGACACTTATCTATGGATAAAGGCAAACCGATGATCACAGTGGCGGAAAACATTGTCGACGTGTTGAGTTTGCTTTCTGAGACCGGTAGTTAAGGGGTGCACTCAAATGTTCCATTTATGATTAGGGACGAACTAATTCGGGGCTAATGCAGCTGTATACGATAAGAACCTTTAGGGTGATATTGTTAAAGCGTGATGTGTATCAAGGAGTTAAGTAAATTGGCGCGATAACTGCCTAAGCGCCCCCAGATGAATCACAATGAGGCTCGGCAACGGCGTCGGACTCAGCTCGAATCGGCACAAGTGTGTCAGCGAGTGTATGGGCAACGAAGCCCGCAACATAGAGACAGATTGGATCTATGTTGCGGGTTTTTTTTTTGGAAAAAGTAACCGGTGGGGAGTATTCAATGAAAATTGGTAGCGTGGTAAAACGGCTTGGATTGTTTATTTTAGCGTTGAGCTTACCTTGGCAACTGGCCTGGAGTGCACAGAAGTTAGGATTCCCGGAAAAAGAGGAACTCACCTTTGGTTTCATTAAGCTCACAGATATGGCACCTATTGCCATCGCATATGAGAAAGGCTATTTCGAGGATGAAGGTCTGTATGTCACAGTAGAGGCGCAAGCGAATTGGAAAGTCCTTCTCGATGGCGTTATCGATGGTCGCCTGGATGGTGCACATATGTTAGCGGGTCAACCATTGGCGGCTACCATTGGCTTTGGAACTGAAGCGCACATCATCACGCCATTTTCCATGGATTTAAACGGCAACGGCATCACTGTTTCGAATGATATTTGGAAGCAGATGAAACCTAATATCCCCAAGCAAAAAGATGGCAAGCCGGTGCACCCGATTCACGCGGATGCGTTAAAACCGGTGGTGGAAAAATATAAAAATGAAGGCAAGCCGTTCAATATGGGCATGGTGTTCCCGGTCTCTACCCATAACTATGAACTGCGTTATTGGTTGGCTGCTGGCGGTTTACATCCAGGCTACTATGCACCAAATAAAGGGGATATCTCCGGCCAAATTGATGCCGATGTGTTGCTCTCTGTGACACCCCCACCACAAATGCCAGCTACCCTAGAGGCGGGTACCATCTATGGCTACTGCGTGGGCGAGCCCTGGAATCAACAAGCAGTGTTTAAGGGCATTGGTGTGCCGGTGATTACTGACTATGAAATCTGGAAAGACAATCCGGAGAAGGTGTTTGGTATCACCGCAGAGTTTGCCGAAAAGTATCCCAATACCACCATCCGTGTCGTGCGCGCTTTGATTCGTGCGGCTATCTGGTTGGACGAAAACAACAATGCCAATCGACCGGAGGCAGTAAAAATATTATCCCAATCCAACTATGTTGGGGCGGACTATGAAGTGATTGCAAACAGTATGACGGGCACCTTTGAGTATGAAAAAGGTGACAAAAGAGCGGTGCCTGATTTCAATGTCTTCTTTCGTTATCACGCGACCTATCCCTTCTACTCCGATGCAGTATGGTATCTGACGCAAATGCGTCGATGGGGTCAAATTGCAGCGCACAAAAGTGATGCTTGGTATCACCAGATCGCCAAGAAGGTCTATCGTCCAGACATCTATAGCAAAGCAGCTCAATCGTTGATTGATGAGGGCTTGGCAATGAAAAAAGATTTTCCGGATTTCGCCACTGAAGATGGGTTTAAGTCACCCCAATCAGAGTTTATTGACGGTATTGTGTTTGATGGCACCAAACCAAATGCTTATATCGATAAATTTCCTATTGGTTTAAAAGCCGAAGACTCGCTTTAATCAGTGGTGGTAAGAGAAAGGCAGACAAATGAACAGACAGGTTTCAATCGCACTGATGCAGAACGATGAAAGAGTACCAAAATGGGTGGATGCAATGAAACGTTGGAATGTGCGCATGCTCTCCAATGTCATTGGTCCGGTGATTGGTGTCATGGTGTTTTTATTACTTTGGTCTGTGGCCGCACAAAACATCCAAACCTCTTTGGGGCAGTTTCCAGGTCCAGGGGATGTATGGACACAGGTTGACAATCTTCGCACGGAACATATGGCCGCGCGGCAAAAAGCCGAAGCTTTTTACCAAAGACAGGAAGAAAGAAATCAAGCGCGACTTGCAGTCGATCCAGATTACGTTCCCAAAGTCCGTGCCTATACGGGTAAAGAGACGTTTTTGGATCAAATTGTCACCAGCTTAAAAACAGTGATGAGTGGTTTTCTTGTTGCCGCTCTGATTGCCATTCCGTTGGGCATCGCTATTGGTTTGAGTCAGGGTTTATATCGTTCAGTGAATCCTATTATTCAAGTATTTAAGCCGGTGTCCCCATTGGCGTGGCTGCCTATTGTCACCATGGTGGTGAGTGCCCTGTATGTCACGCCCGAGCCATTAGTACCTAAATCCTATTTGGTGTCGATGTTTACTGTCACCCTATGTTGCTTGTGGCCAATGGTGGTGAATACTGCCGTAGGCGTTGCATCCATCGACGAAGATCTGGTGAATGTGAGTAAGGTGTTGCGTCTTCCGGCCTTAAAACATGTGCAAAAGATAGTGCTTCCCGCATCTATACCAATGATTTTTACCGGTATGCGTTTATCGCTAGGAGTGGCTTGGATGGTGTTAATCGCTGCGGAAATGCTCGCGCAAAATCCGGGCCTGGGTAAATTTGTCTGGGACGAATTTCAAAATGGAAGTTCTGATTCATTAGGTAGAATCATGGCGGCCATTTTCACCATTGGATTGATAGGCTTCCTGCTGGACAGAGGAATGTTGCAACTGCAACGCTGGCTCTCTTGGGATAAGAGCAGTGCAGAGCGTTAGCATCAATATCAGAGAGAGGAGATAGAGATGGATGCACTTCTACAGATCAGTGATATGGGAATGGTATTTCCGACGCCTAAAGGTGCGTTTGTGGCCTTGGAGCATGTGAATCTAAACATTCAGCGGGGAGAATTTGTCTCTCTTATTGGCCACTCCGGTTGTGGTAAGTCGACGGTGTTGAATGTGGTGGCGGGACTCTATCAAGCCACAAGTGGCGGTGTGATTTTAAATGGTAAAGAGGTCAAGGAGCCCGGACCGGATCGCGCAGTGGTGTTCCAGAATCACTCACTATTGCCCTGGTTGACTGCCTATGAAAATGTGGAATTGGCTGTGAAACAGGTATTTTCCAAAGCAGGCGAACGCAGCAAAAGCAAAGCTGAGATAAAAGAATGGATTGAGCACAATCTCAAATTGGTGCACATGGATCATGCCATGCATAAAAGACCAAGTGAAATTTCCGGCGGCATGAAGCAACGAGTGGGGATTGCGCGGGCGTTGTCGATGCAACCGGATATTCTATTGATGGATGAACCTTTCGGTGCATTGGATGCCCTCACGAGAGCGCATATGCAGGATTCTTTGATGGAGATCCAACAAGAGCTCAATAACACTGTCATCATGATCACCCACGACGTGGATGAAGCGGTTCTATTGTCTGATCGCATCGTGATGATGACCAACGGACCTGCGGCCACGATTGGTTCCATCCTGGATGTGCCGCTGGCACGTCCTCGGGATCGGTTAGCCCTGTCGCGAGACGCGGAATATAATCGGCTGCGTTCTGAGGTTTTGCGATTCTTGTATGAGAAACAACGGAAGGTGGAAAATCTCTCGGCATCTGTGAGCAAGCAATCCAAGGACCAGGATGCGAATCATGCCGCATAAAAGATTAATCAATTAACTATTCTACTGGAGAAAACTTGATGAATAACGTGACCTCAACTCTGTTGGGTATTTCTGCTGTCTGCCTGGCAGTAACGCCTGTGACTAGTGTGCATGGGAAAGGCATGTCTCAAATGATGACGGCCGGTACACCCTATAGCGATTTTCGCGTGCGCTATGAATCTGTGGAGCAGGACAATGCATTAAAAGATGCAGATGGTCTCACCTTACGTTCCCGGCTGGGCTATCAAACCGGTGCCTATGAAGGATTCTCTGGGGTAATCGAATTTGAGGATTCTCGAACCCTGTTAGGCGTCACCGATTACAACAATGCTCTTGGTATGAATACAGACTATTCGGTGATTGCCGATCCAGAAACCACGGAGCTGGATCAAGGCTATCTCCAGTATCAGTTCGGCAGTACCACGTTCAAGTTCGGTCGCCAGGTGATGACCTATGACAATCATCGATTTGTGGGTCATGTGGGTTGGCGTCAGGATAGACAAACCTTTGATGGGTTCACCCTCCACTCCCAACCGATCGAAGGACTTAAACTGAACTATGCTTATTTAGAGCAGCGTAATCGCATTTTTGCTGAGTCTAGGGATTTGCCCGCCAAAGATCATTTAGTAAATGGCAGCTATCAAACGCCATTTGGTACCTTGGGTGCTTATGGGTACTTGTTAGAAGTGGATGAGGGCAGTAACGACACCTTAGATACCTATGGTGTCCGTTTTGGCGGCAGCACCAATGGTGAGGATCTCAAGCTGATCTATTCTCTTGAGTTTGCTAGCCAAACTTTTGAGTCTGGAACAACAGAATTTGACGCAGATTACCTCTTCTTAGAGGCGGGTGCGAAGTTCGGCAAGTTAACCACCAAACTTGGTTACGAGCTGTTGGGCTCTGATGACGGTCAATTTGGATTCCAAACACCCTTGGCCACCTTACATAAATTCAATGGTTGGGCGGATCAATTTTTATCTACCCCTTTAGAAGGACTTAAAAACCTGAGTATTACCTTTGCCGCGCCTGTGGCAGGAGGTCGGGCAAGTTTGGTTTACCATGATTTTGAGTCGGACGACTCAACTGCGGGCGTGGACGATCTGGGCAGCGAGGTGGATCTGCTTTACGCACGCAAGTTTTGTGATCACTACAATGCGGGAATTAAATATGCGGCTTATTCCGCAGGCGATGTGAAGGTAGACACCGATAAGCTCTGGTTGTGGGTGGGTGCCTCCTTCTAAGGATGTGGAACCGAAAAACCGAATCAACGGCTGCCACCCTGGATTTTTTCCTCGGTGGCAGTTTTCTTTCAGTGGTGTCCGGAAATTATACAGAGACTCTTTCTCTATTATTGTCAGATACCACTAATACAACTGCTTGATTTCTAGGGACTTGGCTCTGAATGGGCATCTATCCTGATGATAGAGGTGTCATTCATAATTCAGGATCGGGAGGTCAAGATTGGCGGGTTCTGCTGAGTATTGTGTTCTTTCTATCTTACTGTTGAAAATTTTTACAATATGTATCGTTCCTGTCGGAGATTATCTTGTAACTAATTGACTAATAATGAAAAAATAACTTGGCCCGCCGATTGCATTTTGTCTTTCCAAGACCTCAATTCCAAGGTTTTATAGTTTAGATTTATTTTTGTATTAGTTTTAATTTAACATTTTGGGGGTATGACTAAATGAATAGTTTGAAGTCTGGTTTTAAACTGACCGCTATTGCCACCACCACCGTATTGGCTATGGGAGCTGCCAGTGTGCAAGCTGCTGTAGTGGATGCTGCTGATGTGGTCGTGATTGTAGATGAGTCTGGATCCATGGGTGGTGAGCACGCTTGGTTGCCGGGCATGATTGCCGATTTGGAAACAGGTCTGTTAGCCGCAGGTGTAGGCACCGGTGCCGACGCCAATCAATATGCCTTGGTAGGTTATGGTGGCCATAATGCAGGTGATGTTCCCCATAAGCACTTAGTGGGTGGCGGCGATTGGGGATCATCTGCTCAATTTGGCGCAGCAGCTGGTACGTTGGTTACTTCTGGTGGTTTTGAAGATGGTTGGAACGGCATCGATTACTTCTTCGATAACTACACCGCTCGAGGTGGAAACATTGCACTCAACGTTATTTTGGTCACAGACGAAGATCGTGATAACCAAAATGGTGCTTTAACTTATGCCAATGTACTGGCGCAATTGACAGGTGCAGGCGCACTACTGAATGCAGTAGTGAACTGTAACTTCGGCCCTGGTGGTGACGTTTTAGGTGTGGACTCTTCCGGTGATGCTTATAAAGCAGACGGTTCAGGTGGCTTCACTACCGTTGGTGGCGGTAGCCAATCAGGCGGTTGTGCTGGTAGCACCAAGGCTGATTATGTCGATATGGCGTGGGCCAGCGGTGGTGCGTCTTGGGACTTAAACAAGCTCCGAGCCGGAGGATTGATCGCTGATTCTTTCAGTAGCGCATTTGTAGACATTAAAGTGAAGGAAATCACCACTCCACCAACAGGTATTCCTGAGCCTGCTACAGGTGTTCTATTTGGTTTAGGTTTGGCTTCTCTACTTGGTTTACGACGTAAACTTAGCTAGTTATAGTGACATCTAATCATTAGATTGAGAAGGCGGCTTTTTAGCCGCCTTTTTTTATAACTCTAAGAATCTTATTTGATCACACGGTGAATCAAAGCATAATGAGAAACTCCGTGAGCTTTGAGTGTTAATCAGATAGCGCTTTCATTTCCAGCCCCCATAAAGTTTTGGTTAGTGTTAAGCCATCAATGGCATGAACTTACAAAAGGTGCATAACAAGTTTGGAACCTCCTGTGGCATTGTTTCGTTTCCTAATCAATCTATAAATAGTTCAAAAATAAACTCTGTGGAGTGAGGTAGGGTATGACTCACTTGATTCGTTGCTACTTAAACTCTATTAGCTTAGCCGTCTTATTTGGTTTGCTCGCGCAACAAACTTTGATGGCGCAAGGCCCATTCACATTAAGCGGTAACGTCACAGCAAATTCAAGCGATGATATGTATCGTATGGTGGTGGCACCCAGTCGTGATCACACAACTGATGCGATGATTCAAAGCAGTGACGCCACTGAATCTGTTGCTCGGAACAGTTATCAACACTCCACTCAGCCTGCTGCCAAAGCATCTTCGAGAGCGGCAGAACACTCCACAGAAGCGACCGATCAGACCTTTCATCAGACTAACGAAGTCTCTCAAGCAGTTTACAATCAAAGTACGCGGCCCACTCTTCAGGCTACAGATAAAAGCCTACACGCTACCGCTTTGCTCACCAAGGATTCTGCCAAGCACTCGACGGAAGTATCAGAATTGACTACGGCTACTACAGTCGCTTATGCAAAGATACCCTCTCAGCAGACACAAGAGATAGCCGCATACTCCACGGATAGAAGCATTCGCGCCACAGAAGTGATGTATCAAGAGTCCACACTGCCCACATGGCAAGCCACAGAGCAGATGGCAGACGCCAGTAGTCGCGTCAGCCAAGAAGCTGCGCAACACTCTACCGATGTTTCTAATGCCACCGTTGAAACAACTGTGGAGTATGGAAAGCTTACCTCACAACAGACAACACAGGTCAGCAAGCAGTCTACACAAACCACTGTGGAAGTGACCGAGACGACTTATCATCATTCCACCCGACCTGCTTGGCAAGCCACAGTGCGCGGGGCTCAGGCCAGTAGTCGTGCCAGTGACCAAGTGACACAACACACCGCCGCGGCAACCGCAGCAACTTATGAACAATCCGTCAGGCCCGCTGTAGCGGCGACTGGCGCCGGTGTGGCGGCTACGACAGTCGCCACTGAACATACCACTTTGTATACCCATACTGCCTATGAACACAGTACTGTGCCGGCGATCCAAGCCACGGATAAGGGTGTACAGATGAGTAGTGAGGCGTCCACCGAAGCGTCTAATAAGAGTGAGCAGTTGGTGCAACAGAGTTATCAGCAATCCACCCATCCCGCCATAGAAGCGACGGCGCAAGCCGTGCATACCGCTTCCGAGGTGAGCCAGGAAACCAGTTATCAAAGTGAACAGATCGCCGAGCAAGTTTACCAACACTCTACTTATCCGCTTGCCAAAGAGAGCACGCAAACGTCCAGGAATAGTGCAGACACGACCGCAAAAACAGCACAGTCGATTCAAAAAAGCGGCAATCAAACTGCAGACAAGAGCACCGTGGCGGCGCGAAATGTGGGTGGAGTGGGACGCCAAAGCAGTGAAACTTTAGATGCGAGTTTGTTGCCGACTACCGCGCAAAGCCAACAAATGATACCGATTCCTGTGTTGGATCCCTTGGTTGGGAAAATGTTATTGCGAGAAGCATTTGCATTTCAAGGCAGTACCCTCATGCGCATGGCGCACTATTTTCGCTGTCATCCTGACGACTTGGCGAATCTGATTATTCAACATGCACCTGATAAACCCACACGTTCTGAGTTAAAACAACTATTGGTCTTTATGTCGAGTTATCCTACTTGTCATGTCATTTCGTAAGTTATGCCGTCAGGGATTTAGTCCACTGAGTAGGGTCTTGAGTTGTTCTCTTTTTTCATCTGCAATTGTATTGAGCCTGTTTCTATGCTTGCTGACACATAGTCGCCAATTGTTGGCAAGGAGTGTGACTCCGCATACGTTATCTCAGTGGATAAACAGTTTAGAGCACACTCCACCTTGGAATGACAATCAAAAAACACAAGTCATTGATTGGCTGTATAGTCTGCCCGACTCCTTGAAAACGTATCTGGTCATTCATGAAACCGGCTCACCACTCAAGTTACGTCCTCACCACTCATTTAAAGAATGGCAATCCTCGCTCATTAAGCATTTGCTATCCCGCTATTACGACCAGCAAAATTTAGCGCAGGATAAAGCGTGGCAGAACTTAAGTGGTTGGCATCGAGCAAACCTCGCCAACGTCTTGCTTGGTAATCCTTGGCGTGCTCACAATCAAGATGTGCGAGGTTATGCAGATGAATCGGGTCTACGTTCCCCAAAGGCGGATTTTATCTCTATGGGACGGCATTTTTTTCTTCCTCGCAATAGTTTAGTGGAGAATTCTGTCAAGTGTCGGTTGCCCGGAAAGTACCGCTATTTTCAACAGCGATTTCCCGACTATCCAGACTATTGGCGACATCCGGCTATTCAATGTGACACCATTGATGAAGGTTTCTTGCAGGATTTGCGGTTTCTCGATCCGATCAGCGCGCAGCCCATCGATCTGGGGCCTATCAATACGTCTACGGTGCGCGGCTTCGAACTACTCTATGCTACCCCCGGAGTGGGTGATCCCGCAGAAATCGCTGGCCATCTCGTACTGCGCGTATTGCTAGATAATAATCCACAAGCAGAGATTTTTGGTATTGAAAACCCAAACGATCTCGTGATTTCTTTTTTAGCGGATACGAAACAGACAAAGTCAACGCCAAAGAGCGATAAAGCGGTGATGATGAGTGAATCCTGTGACAAATCTTGGTTTGGATTGGATCTCAATACTGAGCCAGATTGGGATGCCTTTGCTTCGGTCGGTCAAGCAGTCAAAGGCTTAACCGGTGGGTTTTTAACCGTGATGGATAGGCAAACTTTGGCTCAAGCAGTGCAGCATTACACGGTGTTTCAGGATCGCAACTTATTGCGTTTTAGACTGAATTTAACAGACAAGCAACAAGAGTCACTACTAAATCGTTTATACGAGGCGAAGAAAAACTACAATGGAAGATATTATTTTTTTAAAGAAAACTGTGGTTCGGTGTTGTTTCGCGTCATTGGAGAGGGAATCGATAGCGCCTTGATGAGTAATTTTAATCCTTTGGTGACCCCTCCGAATGCCTTTATCAATCGACTGTTGCAGGCGAATTTAGTGACGCCTGTGCAACCCAGTTTTATGAGCTATCGTCGTCGTGCGCACTTAGCGCAAGAGGCATTTCTTCAAGCCTATGCATTGGTTCGAGCAGAGGCGCCGACCTTACCTTGGCCAAGTCATCGTCATATTTTTTCTGCACGGGAAAAGAAGCGCTATCCAGCGTATCAGAAGCTTACCCAGTTATTACAGATCCATTTTATGGGGGAAACGCGCGGCTATCATCTGTTGAATTTAGCCTTAGCTGCTGAAGCGGCGCATGCGAATCATGAACGCCTATGTCGACAAATGAGCAGCCGACCGACTGAACTCTTAATCCAAGTACAACGTCAGTTTCTTGAGAATGGTGCCGTGATTTCTGATCGTGTGTCCCTATCATCAGAGACGCCATTACCAAGCTCGGTTTTGTTGTCACAGGTAGTCAATCCACTGCAAGCGGCACACACAGGGTTACAGAGTTATGAGATGGGTAGCGGACAAAAAACCGATGCAGAAAGTGCCCAATATCCGGTGATCACTTTTGCTGCTCAACTGTATCAGCAACAGATGGGGGATCCGGGACTGTTTGCGATGGGACAAGGTACAGCGGTAACTTTTGCTCGTGTGGATTTTGAGTGGAATCAAAAGGCAGAGGAGTTAAGTGATTGGTCTTTTACTGGATTGGAAATCAGAAAATTCAAGGATCGTCTTAGCCGCGTTGCGAATCTTGCCGATCCAGGTTATCAACTAGGGCTTGGATTAACGGTTTTAGAAAGTAAAAGAATAGAACTATTTGAGGGTGTTCAGATTAAATGGATAGCCGGCGAGTTGTTAGCCAATCTCTGGTCAAATCGGGGCACCGACCGTTTCCTCTTTACCTCCTTCGGGCTGGCCTTAGAGAGTGATTGGCGTGGGTCGGGTGAAAACGAGGCGACAGTTGAGGATAACCACACTCGTCTCTCTTTGCCTTTAGGACTGGAGGCAGCTTGGACCTTCGACAAGGCGCGTCATTGGCAACTCAGAGCCAGTGCTTTAGAGACACTGCGTTGGGGGGAGCGCAAAACCGAAAAATTGAGGCAGGCTAAAATCAGCCTCAGTCGCTATTTGGGTCATTTTGGAAAACAGGCAGTCACGTTAACCGCATATTATCAGGCAGAGACCAATATGGTGTTCGATTCCCATCGGCAACAACTGTCTGGTGTTACCCTCGCGTTTCGCCCATATTAAGTTTGCGGCATTGAATAGCCTCGTCGACGTCCTATCAAAATCGTATTAACCGCTGTGACACGGGGATCTGAAGGAGGTTTGACTCGAATCAAGACGATGAGTTTGAATAGGTAATAAACTTGCTCTGGACTGTTATAGGGGAGGTGGATATGGACACAATTTGGATACTGGTGGCGGACAGTGCTTTTGCGCGTATTTTGGAATGTGAATCGATACAGGCTAAACCTATTGAACGAGAAGTGTTGATGAATCCTACCGCCCGACAAAAACAACAGGATTTAGTCTCCTCCAAGCCGGGGCGAGGATCACTCAGTGGGGGAGAAGGGCGGCATCAATACGGTGGTGATGAGGAAACCCGACAGCACGAAGTCGATCAATTTGCACAGTCGGTTGTGGCGCGCTTGAGCCAAGCACAACAGGCGAAAGCTTTTACACAGCTGGTGCTGATCGCTGCGCCCAAATTTCTCGGACAGTTACGTCAACATCTGACACCACAATTGTCTGCGTGCATCCACAGAGACTTAAATAAAGATTTGGTGCGTATGGATGTGAATGACATCATGGCACATCTTAGATAAGCATTGCGCCAAGATAGTTGCTTGAATATTTTGATTCTCTCAATGCGAGCACTTAAGTGATATATCATGCAAGCTGCACAGGTTCAGGAGGCTCTGTTTAGCATTGTCCGGCGGGTTCTAATGAGGTGACGGCATCGGTCGTGATCAACAAATGGATACTCTAGAACACCATGCTCAGTGCAGCGTTGAATAAGATGACTTCCTTATCGATGAGCGCGCTTCCGATTGGGTTGGGTAAGGTGTCATAGAGCCCGACGGCACTGGCGTCATCATCAATATTAAATTGACCCGTTTCAATTTTAAGCGCTACAGAGGGGTTGATATTGACTCGTAACCCTAAGATAACGCTCTCCTGGCTGAGATTGACCAGGGCACGATTTTTTGTGTCGTACACACTATAAGTGATATGAGGAATAAAATGACCTATCTGGTAACTGAAGTTGGTGTAGTAGAGGTACGCGTCTGGCAGTGGCGACTCTTCATTGAGATCCTGGTGTACCCACTCGCCACGAAACTCAAGATTACCAATCCGATGGGTGACGCTGAAGGTGTAAGTATCGGCAGATTGATATTCTCCGGGAACAGGTATATTGAGTGTTGCTATCGCCGTACCCAGATCGGCTAAATTCAAATTATTGTTGGCTAATATCGCAGCGGTATCCACTCGAAGTGATCTGAGAGCATGATAACTGGTGCGCAGGCTGGTGTAATCGGACTGTACCCGCAACACGGCACCGGTAGCAATCATGCGGTCGATATCAAACACTAGGCCCGCTAAGTTCGATTCAATTTCATTGAGTTCACCATGGTATATCTGCATCATAAATTGATAGTCTGACACATTGATCTTTCTGGTGATATTGACTCCGTTTAACGCCAAATAGGGTAAAAAATAGATTTCTTCAGGCGGGCGTACCCAGGGATAGGTAATACCCACATGTATGGACTGCGATAATTCATAGAGTGGGTACCTGGATTTTCCGAACTTAAATTCCCATTGGTCTGTTGGCCGATAGGCTACGTAAGCCCATTCCGCGTTTACTTCCCAGCTCTGTTCCCCTAACGCCAAAAGCTGTACAACAAACTCGAAAGGATCCGTAGACGGTCTAAACGTCGTTTGTAGCCCAATTAAGGAACCCTGACTAAAATTAATTTCGTCATTGAGTCCCCCCATAAAGGGCACTTCAGAATCCACTTGACTGAATGCCGCAGTCAGAAAGCCGTTAGTCGTGATTGCACGGCTGGCATGTCCCGAATTGGAGTAAGTGAGCATGAGCGGCGTGAGCACACACAGTAGTTGAATCGCGCTTAGAATTCTCAAATGACAGTCCTTGTAAGTTGAAGTCAGTTTGACTTAAGTGATTATTCAAAATACATGCCATCACTAATCAGGCATTGACCAGTAGACGCGAGGTAGGATCCTCCAGAGAGGTTCGTTTTTTACTCTAGGCCGTACCTTTATGTCAAATGCAAAAATAGACACTCGACTAACTGCATCGACTGCTCTCATCCAATCTGTCTGGGTGAGGCTTTAGCCTATGAAAGAAAAATGTTCTGTGCAGGGTGCTTAGGCAGGTGTGGGTTCTATCGGTTTTGTTCGCCCCTGTTTTATCAACTCACTAAAAGATTGCAACAGATCGTGTTCGGTTAGAATACCGGCAAACTCGCCTTCTCTAAAAACCAGCGCCGCCCCAATGTGTGTTTCCAACATAGCATCAATGACGCGATCCAGCGGATCATGTAAGTCGACACAATAGGCACGTACCGCGCAAAAGTCACCCACTTTTAATTCCGAATCGGCTTGTTTCACACCCGGTGCGAGAGCAAATTGGATGTCCCGATCGGAAATCACACTATCTATTATGCCATCTATCTTAACGGGTAGATGATGTACCCCGTGTACTTTCATCATCTGTCTTGCCTCCTCAATAGAGCAATCTGCATCTACTGAAAATGGAAAAGGACTCATGACTTCGGCTAGTTTGGGAAATTTTTGTATCTGACTCATATGCTGACCAATGATTTATATGTTGACAGTAGATCTTAAGTTAAAGGTGGGTGAGTCATGCGCACGACCTGTGTTCTATTGCCCCAGTTTTCTGCCTGGTCGTTATAATAACCCGCGCAAATAGTACCACACTGGCCACACCTTCCCTTTTCTGTCAGATCCCATTCTTTTAAAGTGTACCAGTCACGACCTATTAAGATATTGCCACATTGGTGACAATAGGTACTGCTGCCGTTGTGGTCATGTACATTTCCTGTGTAAGCGTAATATGCACCGTTGCGGATCGCTATTTCTCGTGCCCGAATTAAACTACTAGGAGGTGTGGGATTAATATTCAACATTTTCCAGTCAGGATGGAACGCCGAAAAGTGCAAGGGTACTTCTGGACCTAACGTCTTCACAACCCATTCAGTGAGACTATGAATCTCTTCGTCAGAATCGTTTTCACCAGGAATAATAAGAGTGGTGATCTCCAACCAGCAATTGGTTTCATGTTTGATATATTCAAGAGTTTCTAGCACCGGTTTTATGTGGCTGCCGGTGATTTTATGGTAAAAGCGTTCTGTAAAGGCTTTAAGATCTACATTCACGGCATCTATGTGCTGATAAAACTCAGCTCGTGGTTCTGCGCAGACATAGCCCGCTGTCACCGCTACGGTGGAGATACCTAACTGGTGACATGCGTGAGCCACGTCTATTGCATACTCATGAAAGATCACCGGATCGTTATAAGTAAAAGCAACACTGCGACAGTCATGGGCTTTCGCTGCTTGTGCAATGCGTTCGGGAGAGGCGCTCTCTGCTAGCGTATCGATTTCCTGAGACTTACTGATGTCCCAATTTTGACAATACTTGCAGGCCAGGTTGCAACCGGCTGTGCCAAAAGAAAAAACTTTGCTGCCCGGATAGAAATGATTGAGAGGTTTTTTCTCGATGGGATCGAGACA
This sequence comes from Thiotrichaceae bacterium, assembly GCA_041940025.1. Lineage (GTDB taxonomy): Bacteria > Pseudomonadota > Gammaproteobacteria > UBA5859 > UBA5859 > UBA5859. The sequence goes on from JBGTSY010000002.1 coordinate 315,673, forward strand.
AAATCCGCTGGAGCGTCCATAAGTGGTTAACACCATGGTCTCTTTGCGGCGACCGCGTACGAAACAAAGGCCGCGCTGACCCTCGCGCAATTTACAATAGCGCGGGCAGAGATCGCATTGTAATCGGCCATCTTTCAACCGGTGCCAATAGCCTACGTCGATGACAGAGGCATTATCCTGTATAGGCTGCATGTGTCTCTCTAAGAATAGTCATTTGTGAATTCTAGGACTGACTATCATGGTTGCTGTTTGATAGCGATCAAGAGAGTACGATATAAAGCCCATAATTAGTGGTTGCATCTAGTGATAAAGGGACCTATTTTTATCAATCAAGGGCATATCAAATATAGGCAGTTATTATTGATGAATTCAGTTCGAGCTCCGGCGGTGGCAGGTTCCTTTTATCCTGCGAACCCTCAAGAGCTGAAGCAAATGATTAATGGATTTTTGCGTCAAGTCAGGATATTCCCTGAATCGCCACCGAAAGCATTGATCGTGCCCCATGCTGGTTACCTCTACTCTGGTCCCATCGCGGCTACCGCTTATGCACAAGTGCGCCCGATGCGGGAAACAATTAATCGAGTGATACTGTTAGGTCCCGCACACCGGGTGGCGCTTCGTGGTTTGGCGGTCCCCAGCGTGGCGAGTTTTGACACGGTCCTTGGGCAGATCTTAGTCGATCAACAGACGATAGAGAAACTGCTTCCCCTGCCTCAGGTAACGGTGATGGATGAAGCCCATCATCTGGAGCATAGTCTAGAAGTTCAATTACCTTTTCTTAATACGGTCTTGGACCGCTTTACACTGGTGCCACTAGTAGTCGGTGAGGCGAGTGCAGAAGAGGTGGCAGAGGTAATTGAAAGCTGTTGGGGCGGGGAGGAAACTTTAATCGTGGTGAGTTCAGATCTCAGTCATTATGAAACCTATGAGGCAGCCAAGATTATTGATAGAGAAACCTGTAAGCGAATTGAGGGCCTAGATTGGCAGGCACTGTCTTATTCCAGTGCCTGTGGCTGCCATCCTATCCGTGGCCTGCTACTCGTGCTCAAGCGACTCAATTTATCCATCAAAGTGATTGATTTACGCAGTTCCGGCGATACTGCCGGTGATCACGAACGAGTGGTGGGTTATGGCGCCTTTGTCGTGAGTCCATGTTAAAAGCTGAACATAGACAATGTTTGCTGGAAATCGCTGGGCGCTCCATTGAGTATGGATTGAGTTATGATTGCCCTGCACCGGTCCAGCTTGGGGACTATGCAGAAACACTCACAGCGCTGGGGGCTTCCTTTGTGACACTCAAGAAGTCTGGTGAGTTGCGCGGCTGTGTCGGCACATTAGAGCGCTATCAACCACTGATTGAAGATGTCTCCTATCACGCCTATAGTGCCGCCTTTAGAGATACAAGATTTTCCCCTGTGACAGACCAAGAAGTTGTCTTCTTAGAGATCCACATTTCTGTCCTATCCGTACCTGAGGCCATCCCCTGCGCCTCGGAGAATGAACTAATACAGTTGTTGCGTGCTGACACAGATGGTTTAGTGTTGCAGGAGGGATCGCACCGAGCCACTTTTTTACCCGCCATGTGGGAAACATTACCTGATAAAGAAGATTTTATTAGGCAACTAAAAATTAAAGCAGGGTTAGCGCCTAATTATTGGTCTGCACACATGCAATGTTTTCGTTATCAAGTTCAGGAATTTGGTGATAAATAGTCATGCCATGCCTCATGGCTCCGCGAGAACCGGGATGAATGGCGAGGTGGCTTTTTGTTTGAATTTAATTCAAATTGGGTTGATCAACCAAACAGCGGAGAAAGCGTTTATGGGCTTGGCAATTAATCAGACTCATTTTACTCGTCAAGAGCATCAACAATTTCGGCGTAAGCTAAATGAGAACTTATGCACGCTGGAGCACATATTGAGAGATCCCAATTTTGGACAACTGCCCCCCAGTTTTGGTGCTGAATTGGAAATGTATCTTGTGGACAACAAGGGACATGCTGCATCACTTAACGACAAGATACTAGAGGCGGCAGCGCACCCACAGCTGCAAATGGAACTCAATCGTTATAATTTGGAATATAACCTCAATCCGGTGGATGCAAAGGGGGAACCGTTTTCGCAAATCTTTTTGGAAATTCAGCAGGCACTGAACAGAGTGCAGGCGTTGGCTGATCAGTGGCAGAGCCGGATTGTACCCATTGGCATTTTGCCCACTCTGCGCGAGCAAGATCTCACCAGTGAGGCCATTAGCGACAGTGCGAGATATAAAGCGCTCTCAAACTCTTTGATCCATTTGCGCCAGCAAGAGTTCACAGTAGAGATCCACGGCGAAGAAGACTTATCTCTCAGTTGTGAAGATGTCACTTTGGAAGGTGCCAATACCTCGTTTCAATTTCATTGGTTGGTGACACCACAGAATTTCGTTGATACTTATAATGCAGCACAAATGGTGATGCCCTTGGTGGTGGCGCTGGCCGCTAATTCTCCTTTATTGATGGGGCGAGTGCTCTGGGATGAAACCCGTATCGCACTGTTTAAGCAGTCTATTGATTACCGTAGTGATGCGGCGCAACAGTGGCGTTTACCCTCTCGTGTGCCCTTCGGGTTTGGTTGGTTACGGCGCAGCGCGTTTGAATTATTTGCCGAAGCGGCGGCGCTTTTTCCACCCCTACTTCCGGTGATCGGTGATGAGAATTGTCAGGAGATCTGGTGTCAGGGTGTGATGCCTAAGTTGGAGGAGCTGCGTTTACATCATGGGACAGTCTGGCCATGGAATCGAGCCATCTTTGATCCAGCAGAAGGCGGTCACTTACGTATCGAGTTAAGAGCCCTGCCAGCAGGGCCGACGCCACAGGACATGGTGGCCAATGGGGCCTTTTTTGTGGGGTTGGCTCAAGGTTTGAGTAAGCAGATGGATCAACTGATACCATCTATGCCTTACAAGTATGCGGAATATAATTTTTATCGTGCCGCTCAGTTTGGTCTGGATGCGCAATTAGTGTGGCCCGATGTCAAGCAAGGTCTCCCTGCAGAGCGAACAGTGGTCGAGTTGTTACAACAGCTATTTCCCTTGGCCGGCGAAGGGCTGAATGAGTTAGGTGTCGCGGATAAAGAGATAAAGCAGTGGCTCTCTATTATTGAAAATAGAATAAAAGCGACTGCCAGTGGTGCGCGATGGCAAAAACGAATGTGGAAGCGGCTCATTCAAGAGATGACAGTCGTGGAAGCGGAGACCGCTTTATTGGAACACTATATAAAACAGTATGAGAACGGGTTGCCGGTTAGTGAGTGGAGTGAGACGATATGAGGGATCGATACCCAGCGATTGACATCTGGGAAAACCCGACCCCACAACAAATGACCCCATCCGCAGATACTCTGATACAACGGTTAACAGGACCACTATGGATCTCTATTGAGGGATCGGATCCCAGTAGATGTCGGGTGATTACCACTTTATTACATGGCAATGAACCCTCAGGTCTCTATGCATTACATCAGTGGATCTGTGCGGGGCAGAAACCTGCTGTCACCCTCCACTGTTTTATCGGCGCGGTCACTGCCGCGCAAACGGCACCGCTCTTGACACACCGTCACCTGCCAGATCAGCGCGATTTGAATCGTTGTTTTAGGCCGCCGTTTGAAGGGGAACAAGGTCAGCTGGCAAAAAGCGTATTGCAGCGTATAGAGTCATTGAATCCAGAGTGTGCCATTGATATTCACAATACTTCCGGCTCTGGACCAGCCTTTGCCGTGTCTATCAAGCTGGATCACGAGCATCAGCAGTTGGCGCAGCACTTTACTCATCGATTGGTTTTAACTGAGCTTCTGTTGGGGGCATTTATGGAAATTACTCATTCCAAGATGCCGGTCGTCACCATTGAGTGTGGAGGCGCGCATGAAAAGAGCGCCCATGAGGTGGCCGTGCAAGGACTTGATTCCTTTGCTCGAAGTGAGGATCCCTTTCAACCGCCAACACCGCAAGCGCTGGATATATATCGACATCCGCTACGATTAGAAATCACGCCAGGTACCCGTATTAGTTATGGGGAGGAGGCGGTTAGTGGGCGAGATCTGACAATCATCAGTGACATTGAGCGATTTAATTTCGGCATGGTGACGCCCGCTCAGCCATTGGCTTGGTTGCCTGATTCAGATCTTTCCAAGTTGCGTGCCGTGGATTCGCAGCGACATAATCGCATCGAAGAGGTGTTCCATATCAAGAAACAGAAACTCTATGTCAAACGCCCTATCAAATTATTTATGGCTACCAGCCAAGCCGCAATAGCTTTAGGGGATTGTCTATTTTATTTCGTCTTGGAAGAAGATCATAGCCTCCTATAAGAGAGCCAGTGACTTCATTCTTAATGATTTGTCGATTCGAAAGCCTCTTCGGTTTCCTTTTGCAGTCGCCATGCATTTTCTGCATAGCGAGATGAAAAATAGCAAAGGGTAAATCTCTTTATATTAGCAAGTGTTGCCATCGCGCCTTTTTTACCCACTTCTCAGATATCACTTCAGTGATCTCAATCTCTAGTGTTTCGATATAGTGTGAAACCCAGCTCAACTGTAGGCGCTTTGCTTAGCGGCAACAGCTGCAATGGTGCCTTGGGGAGCAGATATTTTCAGGCGTTTATTACCTCTGAGATTGAGTCGGATGAGGCGAGCAAAATCGGCAAAATGGTCCATATAGCGTGGGAGAGAAAGAGTTCGGTGACACACAGCAGAAGGCGAGTTGGAAGAGGTCGTAAATCGGCTGCGTCAAGTTGTAATGTCTGCGGTCTAAATCGACAATCGACTAGCAATACAGGATCATGAAAAGGATCATTGACTCAGTAAGAAAGAAAGCTAGGTTTCATAATGATTACTTGATATAGCTCAGCGGGTGAGTGAGTCAATGCCGCTACTATGGAAGATTCAATATACTCTATTTTATCGAATAAGGAGAGTGTGATGTCTATAGGAGAGGTGTGTAATCGAGAAGTAGTCGTGACTGACGAAGATTCGAGTGTGTTTGAAGCGGCCCGACTGATGCGGGAGACGCATGTGGGCGATCTCATTGTGGTGAAGGAGATCAATGGCGAGCATCACCCAGTGGGAATTGTGACCGATCGAGACTTGGTTGTGGAAGTTATAGCTCAAGAGGTAGATGCGAATGGAGTGGCGATTAGGGATGTGATGACAAGCAATCCAGCCACTGTTACCGCAGAGCAACATACCCTGGATGTACTCAAAGAGATGCGACGATTGGGAGTGCGTCGTATGCCGGTAGTCAATCAGCAGGGCGGTTTGGTGGGTATAATGACAGTAGATGATGCGTTGTCGCTCATTCATGAGGCATTAGATGACTTAGTTACTTTAGTGGGAAGGGAGATAGGTAACGAGGTTGCCCATCGATAGCATTATTAGAATTGGTTGTGTGGCCAGAGTATTGCTTGGGCGTTGTGTGCGTTCAGTGACCGATATAGGAATCGTTGAGCCATAGTGATAATATTCTTTGTTCAGAGAAAATCAAAGTTAAGTCAATCGGTTGTGACACTGCGACAATATGTCGCATTCTAAATATTGTGCGATTGTATAGACTAACTACTAGAGATTATCCGACTTGAATAGAGTAGTTAGGTTGTACCATGCGGCAAAATATATCCCTATTAGTCTTTCTTTCATCCCTATTGTTAACATTCTCCTTTTCGGCTCAGGGTTATGTGGGCCTGTGTTGCGGCAAGTGCGGTGGCAACATGCCAATGAATACTCCTGGAGGAGGCACTCCAGAGACCTATGAGTTTCGCATTAAGTCTACTCCCATGTGGATGCAGATGGACGGCATGATCGATGGCGATAGCACAATTAATGAGCAAGATTTATTAGGCATGCCCATGATGATGGGCATGCCCACCGGACAATTTATGGCTGTGCCAACGGAGATGGAAATGGAGATGTTCAACCTCTCCTTAGGCTACAGTTTTACCGATGATTTCTTTGCTGGTGTGATGTTGATGTATCAACAGAAATCTATGGAGATGCAATTTAATTCTATGATGCAAATGAATACGGGTCGCACCGGATTTACCATGGAATCGGATGGCATAGCTGATACGATGATTATGACAAAGTATCGTCTCTATTATGATGATCCGCTCATTCCTAAATCTCAAGTCTCACTGTTTGTCGGGTTGAGCGTCCCCACTGGCTCGATTGATGAGAAAAATAGCACACACCCAATAGCGATGCGTCAGCGAGAGTTGTTGCCCTATGGCATGCAGTTGGGATCGGGTACCGCCGATCCTACAATTGGTGTGCTATATCAAGGCTCTAAATCGCCCCTTTGGTGGGGGGTCAATGCGCGCTACACGGGTCGGCTTTACGAGAACGATAGAGAGTATCGCTTAGGTGACGAGGTGCGATTGGATCTCTATACCATGTATCAATTGAGTTATAACCTAGTGAGTGAACTACAGCTGAATGGCTGGTATCAGGGTCGTATTAGAGGTGAGATGGACGAGTCGACAACAGGCGAGTCCGGTCATGTGACTCAAGGTAATGCAGCTTCTCCCTTTACGACGCCCCTGTGGGATACAGCAAACAGTGGAGGTGAAAAGATGGCATTGACGATGGGTCTACAGTGGCAACCCATTCCATTGCATATTGTGAACTTTCAGGTGGGTGTGCCCCTTTATCAGAATCTCAATGGTGTTCAATTGAAAGATAAGTACAGTGTCAACTTAACTTGGTATTTGGAAATTCCCACGAAAAAGAGTCGCAGATATAAGACGGCGGGTAAAAAAGACAGCACACTCGGGTTTTAAGTGATCCTCTGATTGTCCTATGAAACGGTTAGGCATTAAAAACCTAAAAGAAGTGTTTTCCTTGCAGTTTTTATGTTTACTGGCCGGATGTGTCGTGCAGCCTGGGGCGGTGTCGGTGAGCGAAGATGTCTCTAAAGAGCACAAATTTTACCAGTCGAAATGTGCCCTCTGTCATGCGTTACCTCATCCTAAGCGCCATTATGCGCAAGATTGGCCATTTATTGTCGATCTGATGCAATCTCATAGCGCGGAACGGAACTTACCCACCTTAACCTTACAAGAGAAGCAACGAATATTAGACTATTTACAACCTAGAGCTCGAGATTAGAGTGACAACACTAGTCGATAAAATGAACCATCTAATCTTCTCTAGCATGTTGATTTTTCTTTTGGCAGTCGAGCAGTCCCAAGCGTTCGAAGCCAACGAAGAATTTAAACGTGCGGGGATCACACGTCCTAAAGAAAATCTGATGGCACCGGAATTTCAATTGAGATCTTTAAAGGGCGGGATGCTTTCACTGTCAGATTTTCGTGGTCAATTGATCATACTTAATTTTTGGGGTACCTTTTGCGCACCCTGTCGAGAGGAGATGCCTGCCTTAGAAAGATTGTGGCAGCGACATAAAAATAAGGGTTTAACGGTGTTAGGCGTCGCGGTAGATCGTGAGGAGCAGGCCGTTGTTGAACAATTTATAGATACCTATCACATCGATTTCCCAATCGTGCACGATCCTACTGATCATTCTAGAACGCTGTATGAGGTGACAGGTTTCCCATTTAGTTATTTCATCGATCAGCAAGGCCGCATCATAGGTCGAGTGATTGGTGCCTATGATTGGGATGCGCCTCAAATGCAAGATCTGATCACACAGTTGCTGAGTTCCCAAGATGGTGGAAACACTGAGGGGCTCAATTAGCCATCGTACTTTTCCCATTTAGTGTGACTAGCAGAAACTGAATTCTGATTGTTTCACTTCGCCTATCCTGAACATTATCGTTTTCGAATTCGCGTGCTGATTAATGCATTCCGGACTGTCCGTTTGTCACCACAACCGATCACTGGCGCTTTTGTTACCGGTCTCTAAAGGTGGTTACCTGGACTCCCAAGCGCTCACTTATCCCTGGAGCAATCGGTTGATTGAGACAAGTGACAATCTGCTTCTATGACGCCTGTTCCGGGTAGCGCTATTCTACCTAACCACCTTCTGTGGTGACGCCAACACAAGGCCGTTCCAGCCCTAAGTGCAGACCACTTTTGTTTCGTTGGCATGCCTGCCACCAACACCCGGTACCTATTTTATTCAAGCGCCTCAAACACCGAGCGGCAGGACTCACCCAATCCGTATCCGTCTTGTTTCCTCTGGCCCTTAACCTGTAAGGGATCCCTGCCAGCCGAGTTATGCGCGCTGATTGCGCTCGACTGAGGCCGTTCGCAAGAAGCCAGTTGTCGTAGATGGGCAAAATGCTTCATGTTGCAGATTGCGGTGGTCATGGTCAGGGTAAAGAGAGTCTTGATGCCTATGTAACAGAAAAGGCGTGTATCGGCTTGTCATAGTGCAGAGTTCTTGAGAGCACTTTAATCTCGTCGTAGTCGGTCAGCACATCATTGAGTCCTTTTATAGGCGCACCAGCAAGGACAGTTTGACTTTAAGACTTCCTGTAGCGTGCTGCGCGCACAGTGTGTGTTGCGAACGCACTAGATCCGATCTGTTTCCTGTGCAAAGTCGGGTATTGAGATCAAAGTGAATAGGCCATTAGTGTAGAATTGCATCAGCTGTACTATATCAATGTAATCTATTTTAACCTGTCGTCTTCTGGCGCTAAAGATGCGGGTAGGCACGACCACATTGCCGTGATAGCCTTTGTCAGTGATATTTTCTGGCAGCGGAGAGTGGACATCAGGACATAAGCGAACGCCTAACACAGTCAAAAGTCTCTGTCAGAACGGTACTTCCTGAGTTTGTCGGGCTGTTTTAGCAATCCCTTCAACATGGGTCGGCATTTGACACTCATCACCTCGCCGATGTCTGTATTCAGAGCCGAACCTGGGCACTGCGTATCATCGACATCAAGGCAGATATAGATTACCGTCTGCTTCAAATAAGCCGGCATCATTTTTTTATGGTGGTACACGGTTCCACGTAGCGGTAGTCATCAATAAAGGTCGCCTTCAGTTAAAACAAGGATTGATATCTGCTATATCTAGCCCACGGAGTCAATAGCCGGATTTTTTTCTTTTCCCTTCGATTCCAGGCATAATCCAAGTCTCACTATGTTGGAGGACTCACCATGACTAGGTTTCTGCCCGCTGCAGTCACAGCGATGATACTTGCTTGCGTATCAACCGTCATTTTGGCGCAGGACATCGACGGGGTGATAGAGCACCCGATGGTCAAGCGCTATCCAGGGCAAGTGATTGCGTGGCAGCACATCGAGAATTACCAACCGTACAAGGTTGCTACAGGTCCGGTTACTGGCTACAGAAAAATTGCTGATTGGATCGAAACTGAAGGTCGGGTCACGCGCACATTTTATAAGCTCGAAGGTGAGGAGCGTTCCTATTCAGAAGTTTATAAAAATTATCTGGATGCCCTGAAGCAAGAAGGCTTCGAGATATTGGGCGAAGGTTTTTCAGCCGATCGTCGAGGCGCTGCGGTAGGCTCACGACAGTGGATGGACGTCACTTTTCGTGCCAATCCTGCAACCAAGCCGGGTGCGGTGGGTACGATGTTTTCAGGTACGTCCTCCTCCGGTGGTGCGGGCGCGATAGTCGCCACAAAAGAACGCGCTGCCGGTACAGCGTACGTTGTGATTTACGTCGAACAGCATTCGAAAAACTATGTCGGCGCGTTGATTGATATCGTCGAGGTAGAGGCCGCTGAGACGGGACTGGTTGTGGTTGATGCCGAAGCAATGGGATCCGATATCGATGAGTATGGGCGCGTTGTGCTTGATGGGATCGTATTCGACTTTGACACAGCCCGGTTGAAACCCGAATCTAAAGCAGCGCTTGATGCGATTGCCGAATATCTGGGTGCCAATCCAGATAAGCGCTTTTACGTCGTTGGTCACACCGATTCGACAGGAACTTTCGCATATAATCGCAAGTTATCCGCTGATCGAGCGCAAGCAGTCGCTGACGCTTTGACCCAGGAATACAGCGTCGTGTCCCATCGGCTGGAGCCCCAGGGAGTCGGACCGCTTTCACCGGTGTTTTCGAACGAAAGCGACTCAGGTCGGGACCAGAATAGGCGTGTTGAGCTTGTTGAAAAGTAGCGGAAACACGCCCAGCGTGCCAGCGATTGCTATTCAAGTTTAATACTGATGAACAGAAAATGTTTGAAGTTCACCGAAGAGTGGATGAACGTTTCCGGCCCGATCGTCTCGAATGTTTTCTGTATCAACTGCAAGCCGCTCGTTGGTGTGTCTTGGCACCAGGGGGTAGGCATGACTTTATCATACAAAAAATGATCTCTCATTGTCTCTCAACTATCTTTAACCAAGTGTCTGTATCCAGCACTATTTGATACTTTTTATCTAAAGCCATCTGGCAATGATAACTTTGTATCGTGCCATCTTGAGATGGTCGACTTAAAACTCTCGTTGTCACTGATATAGCTGTGTACGAGCCTCTAACACTGTTGATACGTTTATCATGCGTGTTTAAACCCTCATCAATCTTATCAGTATGCTTTAGCGGCGTTTCTATCGTCTGTTTTTGCTTTTTATCGTCGTCGTCTTGCTACCACCATCATGTTCTAAATGATGTTCGATTCTCTTTTCAGCGCTGCGGTGCCGCTTATCGGATTTCTATTTAAGATCTCTATGGGAGCCATTCTATTATTAGGATCATACTTATCAATGTAGCAGGCAAGCGGCTTTATCGGGACCGCCTATTGTGTTTTGGGGTATCGTCTTAGGACTGGTCATCGCTTAGTTGAAATTGGGCATTCTTTACACTTGCATCTGAGGCCGAGTACGATTGATCCATAAACTGATCTTCAGGTGAACGGTGATTTATATTTCGTGTCGCACACCGTCTATCGCGTTCCGTCGCCCGCTTGCGCTGTTTAAAGAAATCCTCCCGCAACCAGTCTGTCATTTCGCGTTCCATGGGCTAAATCATACCCGCGGTGGCATGATTCATGTGACGCATGCAGGGTGTAAACAGAATTAGTCCGGATAGTCATTGAGTGTGCAAAATTAGACATTCCCTCCAGCTCTTTCTACATTTAGAATAGCCGCTGGCGCACAAACTTGATAGTGACGCTGAGTCGTCGTAATGGCGTAGTCGATTTCGTTTTATTATCGGTCACATCAATCTCGGAAATTGGTTCAACCAGTAAGAGTGACTTGTTTCACCGCATCTGAAAAGAGTAAAAAATGGCAGAAATATCAGTTCATCTAGATAGAAAAATATTGCACAAAGTGGAAAGTGAATTGGACAATCTTTATGCCATAATCGACGCGTATCAAGCGATGCAGGCAATACAGATTAAGGTGGGTGAGGTGGATAGGACCCATCCATTTTGGCGCGAAGTATTAACATCACTCACGAGTCTGTTTGTGATTAATTGGTGTAAGTTGTTCGGTATTGATAGCGATGATAGATTTTGGAAACAAGCCACATTGGAGCAAAAAGAGTTTCGTGAATTGATATATAAAAACGCTGGGTTTGACTACCAAGAATGGAATCAATATCGTCATGCCATGCACGAATTAAAAAACGAGTTGATTTTACATTTAACGCCCTATCATCAAATCGATCATCCGGTCGACTTGGCTCAAGCTTTTGCGGTGGCTGAAAGTTGTCACCAATGGCTTCATGAAGTGATGAAGGAGGGTGATATAAGTGAAGGACCAGTGATGCAGAAAGAGTATGTTGTTGAGAGTTTGTCTGATGCGGTCGCATCACTGGAGAAACTCGCTCAATCATAACTCACAACTATTTACAGGCTCATTGGATCCCTATCGACAGTGGTGTTGTAGACTCTAGTCGGCCTATTTCCGATCTGTTTCGTAAATGCTTGGAATGCCTCTCTCACTAAACTATTTTTATCTTGCTCCAAATCTCTTAGATATCGAATCTCTCCCTCTTTCCACACTGCGACGGGCACGCCATCCAGATAAGCGATACGATGGCTGAAGGCTTTCGGTGAGATGGGATCGGAAGAGAAACTTTGAGTTAAATTTAGAGGATCTGCCGCAGAGATAATCACTAATTTTTCTGTGATTGTCTGTTTATTGAGATGTGTTAACGCTTCTGCGGCTTCAGCAAGCGCAAACTGCTCACCTCCCAGTCCATCAATGAAGCGCCCGCCTACGATTTCTCCTCGAGCTTCTAATCGATGGCATACATAAAGCATATCTCGCCAACTGGGTAGCGTTTTTTCTCGTCGCAGTAAGGCGCGACATAACACACCATACCGCTGCAACAGCGTCCATATTTTTTGTTCTATGGCTTGTTCGGTCTCTTCTGTGCTGGCAGTCGCATATTCCGGTACCAAGCTCCAACGACCGGCTGCCTCTAAGGAGGAAACTTTTTGCCGACGTCGATTTCTTTGCATCATCCGTTTCTGTTTTGCACTACCCACCAATGCTCGTATGCCACTGAAACCGTCTGCGGTGATCAAGCCGAGTGCTACTAATTCGCCAAGAGCCTCCTCTAATTGTGTTCGCAGTAAACCTGTTTGCTCTAGTAGATCCATAAAAAAGGAAGCGCCTTGCCGCTGCAAGGATTCATATACACGTTGTGCAGATGAACTTAAACTGCTCCCCTGTTGCATCTCATTGCGTGAGGCAAGCCAGGCGCCGCGATGACTTCGTAACAGTAGGATTAAAGGAGTGGTGCGTACAGGTGGCGCTGCCGTACCAGTTTGCCGCTTGGTTGTGCGGGGGCCGCGATGCCACACAATTTCACCGGAGTTACATAAACTATCTAGCCAATGGCTGTCATAATACTTCATTCTGGGAGAGAGGATCTCTTGCTCCCAGGCACCTGCCGCAATCGGGAACCCCTCTAGCTTTTCCACAATAGAGAGTAATGCCTCGCGCCCTTGATGTTCCGCAGTATCGATCCCGTGCCAGCGGAATAGAAATTTCATATAGGTTTGAGGAGAGACCAATTGGGTGTGTTGTCGTGTTCTTTGGCGTGCATAGCGGTGGATCCTTGCGGCCAGACGGCGTTCGCACCACTGTTCCGTGGGCATGGAAAATTGTCCGCGTATGACAAAGCCTTCTTGCTCTAAGTGCAGCAAAGTCTGCTTCAGGGTACTCAATGGTAACGGGAAATCATGGGTAAGTTGTTGCACGGTGATGGGGCCAGTACACTCCAAACGACTGCGTAAAAGAGCGCGCGTGGCTTCAGTTACGTCGGTGTGTTGCGTCGCTATAGGGGGGACGTTGTACGCCAGCTCTGCCTCACTAAACACCAATTGAAATTCCTCACAGCGCTCAGTGGCTACCCAATAAATTTCCGAATTCAGTTTGAATGAGGTCATGCGCCGTGCTGCCACTAGCGCCTGTTGCCACGATTGCCAATGTTGCCAACTTTCCTCATGCAGTCGCGAGGACAATTCTGAAGCAATAAAAAAACCGTAAATCATTAGGGCATCATGTAGCTCTTCTGCACAGCGGGGTTGCGGCCAAGCTTCCTGTTGTACTTGTATAGTCGCTTCCGGTTGCAGCGCACCAGAAGCCGCAGCCTGAAGAATGTTCAGATCCCGATTGTCCTGAATGGCCAGAGTACGCCTCGCCTCTGCATCACCGTCATCGAGGAATGCGTAAGGTTTGGCATTTAAGATCTCTTGAGACAATGGGGAGGGCATATTCAGATCTCGCCCAATAATTTTAATTTCGTTCGCTTCAATCTTTTCTAGCACGTTGATTAAACCAGCGAGATCCATGAGCTCTTGACAGCAATCAGAGATCGCTTGATTGACTAAGGGATGATCGGGCACGTCACGTCGACCCACGACATTTTCCAGACAGGCGATTTGATCGGGAAAGACCAACGCCATGAGATCTTCAGCGTCATTACGCTGAAACTGAGGTGGATGCCGTTTACCACCGCGCCTGCGATGCACAGCCAAGGCGGTGGTGACGACCCAACGCCAACGGATAGGAAACATGGGGGCATCCAGTAACGCCTGGATCAAAACTTCTTTGACTGATACGGATTTTAGATAGTGTGCAGGTTCACTAATCGGAAAACTATGGGTCACGCCAAGGGACAAAACGATGCTGTCTTCCAACGCAGCAGCTTGCAGTTCGAAGTTGAACTGTTGGCAAAAGCGTTTTCTTAATGCCAGCCCCCAGGCGCGATTGATACGGGAGCCAAATGGCGAGTGGATGACAAAATGCATGTCGCCCGTTTCATCAAAAAAACGTTCAAAGACGATATGTTGTTGATCGGGGATCTGCGTCAAGGCTGCTTTCACAGCCGCCATGTATTGAGTTAATTGTGAGGCGGCGGATCCAGGAATACCCACTGTCTGCTGTAACCAAAGCTGCGCTGGTTCGATTCCCAAAGACACACGTTGGTTCATTTCTTCACGCAGACGTGAGACTGCATGGGAGAGTTCATCTGTGCGACCTGCGGCTTCACCAAACCAAAAAGGAATCGTTGAGGGCAATCCTTTTGCGTCCTCCACCCACACGCGACCCCCTTCCACTTTTCTGATTCGATAGGAGAGGTTGCCCAGCTGGAAAATGTCGCCAGGTAAACTCTCAAACGTAAAGTCTTCGTTTAGGGTACCTATTTTTAAGCCTTCCGGCAGCAGCATCACGTCTGAATCAAATTGGTCTGGGATCACGCCGCCATTTGTCAGCGCGGTCAACTGCGCGCCTTTGCGTGCGCGCACCATGCCGTTGACACGATCCCAATGAAGGTAAGCACTTCGACGCCCCCGCTTGGTTGTGTACCCCTCCGCGAGGGTATGCAGTACTTGTTGATAGGTTTCAAAAGTGAGTTCGCGGTAAGGCCAGGCGTTGCAAATCAAAGCATAGAGCGCGTGTTGCGGCCATTCACCCGCACTGCCTACTTCTGCCACGATTTGTTGTGCCAACACATCCAAAGGGGCAAGCGGGATCTGGATCGCATCTAGCTCACCCAACTGAATTGCCTGTAACAGGGCGGTACACTCTACTAGTTCGTCCCGACTCAACGGATAGAGGCGGCCCTTAGGAATGCCATCCACAGTGTGGCTGGCGCGCCCAACACGTTGCAGGAATGTGGCAATACTATTAGGAGAACCTAACTGGCAGACCAGATCAATATCACCTATGTCGATGCCCAGTTCTAGTGACGCCGTGGCAACCAATGCGCGCAGTTCGCCCTGTTTCAATAGCGTCTCTGCCCGCAGTCGGTGTTCTTTTGAAAGAGATCCGTGGTGTGTGGTGAT
Organism: Thiotrichaceae bacterium; assembly: GCA_041940025.1. Classification (GTDB taxonomy): domain Bacteria; phylum Pseudomonadota; class Gammaproteobacteria; order UBA5859; family UBA5859; genus UBA5859. Next base: position 330,883 of record JBGTSY010000002.1, read on the forward strand.
CTGCTCATCGCCAATGCGCTCTGCCAGATGGCGGGCTAAACGCTCTGCCAAGCGGCGGGTGTTGACAAAGATTAGCGTGGTGCGGTGGGCGTCAATCTGTTGTGCCAGACTGTCATATATCTCGCCCCATACTTCGGCGGACATCACCGCTTCTAAGGGTGAGCCCGGCACCACCATCTGAATATCTCGCTGACGGGTATAGCCGGTGTCGACTATTTCACAGGATGTACTTGATCCACCAATAAGAAAATTCGCGATCTGTTCAATTGGTTTTTGCGTTGCGGAGATACCGACCCGCAGTGGTGGGTGCGGCGTCAGTGCGCACAACCTTTCCAGTGACAGTGTCAGGTGGGCGCCACGCTTGTCCCCTGCCAGGGAGTGAATTTCATCCACGATCACGGTTTTCACATCCGACAGCATGTCCCGTCCACTGGTGCTGGTGAGCAGTAGGTAAAAGGATTCAGGTGTGGTCACCAGAATATGGGGAGGCAGGCGTCGCATGGCCTGGCGTTCACTTTGGGAGGTATCTCCGGTACGCACGGCGGTGCGAATGGGCACATCTGGCTGACTGAGTTCGAATAGTCGGTCCCGGATCCCACAAAGGGGCTGGTGCAGATTTTTTTCAATATCGTTGGAGAGCGCTTTGAGCGGTGATATATACACTACCTGCACCTTGTCAGCCAGGGGTGCGCGCAATCCATCTTCTACTAATTGATTGATAGCATTTAAAAAAGCCGCCAAAGTTTTCCCCGATCCTGTGGGCGCGGCAATCAGTGTATGCTGCCCTTTATCCACGGCATGCCAAGCGCCTAATTGGATCTCAGTGGGGAGGTCAAAACGCTGTTCAAACCAGCTTTTGACGGCAGGGTGGAAGTGACGCCAGGACATGCGTCTAGCTTAGCGGAAAGCAATACTGGATGCGAATCGTTTGTTTAACAGAGGATCTGTAATAATTGTGATCAGTACAGGTCTATATCAAAGACTGTTAAAATATACAGCAAAAATTTTATAGCATGCCAGCGAGTGAGTACACAGATCCATGTAATCAAATAGGGGATTCAATTCAATGGAAGAAAAAATATCAGGGAGTTGTCTCTGCGGAACGGTGTCTCTGCGGTGCTCAGGGTCCGATCAAGAATTAGGTGTGTGTCATTGTCACATGTGTCGAAAATGGGGCGGCGGTCCATTGATGGCCCTGGTTGCCGAAAAGGTGACTTTTACTGGTGAGCAAGCGATTACAGTATTCGATTCTTCCCCTTGGGCTGAGAGAGGGTTCTGCAGTCAATGCGGCAGTCATCTGTTTTATCGCCTGAAGGAGAGAGAAGAATACCATATCCCGGCAGGACTCTTAGAAGATGATTCCAATATCAGAATCAATCTTCAGGTGTTTATTGATGAAAAACCTGCCTACTATGATTTTGCCAATCAAACCGAAAAGATGACTGGCGCAGAAATATTCGCAAAATATGGTCCTGGATCTGATGCGACCTAGTAAGTGTTTTTTCGAAGGTGATTGAATATGTCTGTTTCTATTTCACTTCAAGCTATCCGCATTGAACAGTTTGATGTATGGGAAGAAATGCGTCATGCACTCTATCCGATACTTGATTCTTCCTATAACAAGCAAGAGATGCGAGAAATCATCAATAAGCCGGAATGGTTTTGTTATTTCATTATGCAAAATGACACTCAGATCGTGGGCATGGTGGAGCTTTCAAGTCGAAATATCGTTGACAGTTGCCTGAGTACTCCGGTGGCCTATTTAGAAGGTTTATACCTACAACCGAGCCATAGAAATCAGGGTATTGGCAAAGAGGTCATGCATCTGATCACCAGATGGTGCGTCGCAAAGGGATTTAAAGAATTAGCTACTGATACAGAATTAGACAATGTTCACGCCCAACGGTTCTATAAACAGTTAGGATTTGAAGAGACCGATCGAACCGTGGCGTTCCGATTAGCGCTCGACTGACAGGCGCTCTTTGTTGGTGTCTTAAAGAGCAGAAGAGAGATCAGGGAAATATCTCTGTTGCATGCGATCCACGTATTGTTTCAAATTGGGTTTGCTTAATGCATATTGCTTCACTGGTGATTCTATGGGGCAACCGAGGGTGTTCACTAAAAAGCCGTAGCCAGTGGCGTCAAAACTACTGGGTTGTTCCCCCAACAGGTAGGGCTTATCAGATAAAAAGTCCGATAGTGTCTCGATGTCTTCATAACCCAATTCAAATATTTCCTCTGCATGGTGGCGACCCGTCCCATGCCCCCAAATCTGTTTGCGAATGCCACGTCTAAAATAGAGAGCCGCCAGATCTCTAATGCCTACAGGCATGGTACCAAAAATGGCGGTTTTATTAGTTTGCCAATTTTCTTCTGACCAATTCCATCTCGTGTACATAGTGATCCAGTATAGATGTTCCTCAATCAGTCTCTGCATGGCTCGACCTTCTGCTCGTTCAATGGGTCGATACGCCGCATCCAGACTATCACCATATTTCTCTTTAAAATGTCGAATGATAAAGCGGGAATCGCCTAATTTTTCATCGCCATCGATGATGTAGGGCAGCTTGCCTTTCGGTGCAGTGGGTGGAATGGTGGTGTGGAGTGCATAGTCCAGATCCACCATGCGCATGTAGGTTTCTGTTTTACAGCAAAAGTGACACAGATTGGGGATACCCCAACTGCGTGCGAGTTGGTAGAACTGAATCACTCGGTTCTCCTATCCACTAATGTGATGAGTGTTATGAGGAATAATATATACCGGCCTGAAACGGAGATGTCTAGGGAGTCTACTCTATTCGATTCGCACGTCCCTGGCTAGGATGTGTGGAACGGTACGGTAATATTGATCATAAACAAACAATGTTGACGAATAAAGCGATATGCTGGAAAACGGATGTATTCACTCAACCGGTAGAAAGTAAACACTAAGGAGTCATAACGCTTTGGCTGATCCGCTCTCTAAAATGAAATTAAATCAGGAAGAAGATATCTGTGTAGAGGAGTTCACTACTCCCGGTCCTGAGTTCGCTTCTCCTGAGGGATCCTTAGACTCAATCTTAGCATTGATGCAGCAACATCAAATTCACCATGTTCCTTGTGTGACTGAGGGTAAGATTGAGGGCATCGTGAGTGATCGAGATATTTATAAAGCACTGTGTGAATCAGGGAATGGCCAAGATGCGGTGCAAAATTACATGACCCGAGAAGTTTTTACGGTTCGTGCCACCGATCCTATCTATCAAGTGGCGTTAGAGATGTCTAAGAAAAGAATTAACAGCGCTATTGTCTTGGATGAAGAAGACAATATATATGGAATATTCACCTCCACCGATGCCCTGAACGCTCTGGTGGAAATTTTAAGGGGCGAGCTATAAGTTATAGCATGCAATTGTTAACTGGTGCATTAATGCGACATCTTAAATCTGTATGTACTATTTGGTAGGCACTCGATTTTCTTCACAGGTTTTCTCTTTGAGTGTTGGGGCTTAAAGAAATAGCCTTTGCTGGGTGCCTGTTGATCTAGATCAATTCTCGGTCAGGCAAATGATCGGAGCATGTTTCAATTAATCTCTCTCTATTTATCGGTTCAGTAACGGTCAGGAGTGATCCATGGCAAAATCGGAGTCCACGCCCTTGTGGGACATTTTGATACATGATGCTTTAGTGTTTGATGGTTCTGGAGAAGTGCCCCAAGCGCTCGATGTGGCCATCAAAGGTGGCAAGATAGCCGCCATTGGAGAAGATCTCAAAGGAGGCGGTGCAAAGCAGCTCATTGATGGTTCGCACAAGTGGTTAATGCCAGGATTATTGGATATTCACTCTCATTTCGATTTAGAGGTGGAGGTGGCCCCCGAGTTACCAGAGGCGGTACGCCATGGCACGACAACGGTGATTAACAGTAATTGTAGTCTGGGTGTGGCCTTTGGCAAACAGACAAACAAAGATAGACCAGAAGAGAATCCCATATTGGATTGTTTTGCGCGAGTGGAAAATATTCCAAAAAGTGTGTTGTCTAAATGTATTGATACTGCAGTGACTTGGGATAACACGGGCGACTATATCAAACATTTCGATCATCTTAACCTGGGACCAAATGTTGCCGTGATGGTACCTCATACGATGTTACGCATCGAGGTGATGGGACTAGAAGAGAGTATCTCTCGCGAGCCTACGGACGACGAAATTCAACGCATGTGTCAGTTCACCCAGAAGGCATTTGATCAGGGATTTGTCGGTTTTTCATCAGATGGATTACCACTGCATTATTTGGCAAATGATCCGCATTGCAATGAGAAAATTCCGGCGCAACATGCCACTATAAGGGAGATACGTGCATTAGGAGAAGTGACTCGAAAGAATGATCGAATTTGGCAATGCACGCCCGATCCGGACAATATGTTGCGTACGGCAGTGATGTTTTTTATGACCAGCGGCCGCTTGTTTAAGAAGACATTGAAGATGACCGCCACAGCGGCAATGGATCTAAATTCCAATAAACGGGCGGCAGAGGGTCTGTTGCGTTTGAGTAAGCTACTGAACTCAAATCTGCTCAAAGGGAATTTTACCTTTCAGGCACTTTCCTGTCCCTTTAGGGTTTATGCGGATGGCGTCACCACCCCTTTATTGGAAGAAAAACCCGCCTTCAGAGAACTCAATGCTATCGAAATTGAGAATGTGGCGGGTCGGAAAAAACTACTCAATGATCCCGCCTTTATCGAGCGATTTCGAGAGGATTGGATGCGGGGTAAAAAAGGTTTTAATTTGGCTCGCTTGCAGCGATTGTTAAGTATTGAACCCACGACCTTTAGTCGGGATCTAAACCACATAGAGATTGTCAGTTGTCCGAATGAGATTTGGGATGGACACAACGCCGGTGAAGTATATAGGCGCCTGTTAAACTATCAAGCAACCAACGGCACCCGGGGCGCACTATCAGAAAAAGAGGCCGAGGAGTTTGCTAAGTTTCCTAGTCCGATTCAAGACGATGCAGATTTCGTTTTGCATTTACTGAGAGAGTTTGATCGTAAATTCCGATGGTACACCATTACCGCAAACACGCGGCCAGAGATACTAAAAAAACTGCTGTTCCACGAACAGACCTTGCCCGGGTTTAATGATAGCGGTGCCCATTTGACCAACATGGCTTATTATGATGGCAATCTGTTGACCCTAAAAATGGCGGCGGAAGAGTCTATAGACTGGGTGAGTCAAGCGGTAAAACGTTTGACCCGTGATCCTGCTCGATTATTTGATATTGACGTAGGCTCTATCGCCATTGGTGCGCAGGCGGATGTGGTGCTGATCGATCCTGACGCTCTGTTGCGATATGACTCATTGGCACATACTAAAATGCACTATCGAGATCTATTCGATCATGATCAGATGGTCAATCGCTCTGATGGCGTAGTTGATAAGGTAGTGATAGCAGGGGAAGTGGTATGGAGCGGAAAAAAATATGTCAAATCATTTGGCAAAAAACGTTTCGGCCGTTTATTGAAAAGTAACCAGGTTCTGTGCAATTTGCAGCAGGTAGCTGAAAAGTTACAACCCTTAAGTGCTGTGGGATAGCGATTAAATGAAGCGGATCCGTACCTAGGCTGATGCGTGCCCACCCAGGAGCGTGGGAACGAGCCATAGTGCGACTGTCGCGAGAGAGTGCTGTTTCCCTGGGGCATCTGTTATCAAGAGAATCGAATCATCATGGGTTAACGGGCCATAGTCCATTTCTCTCCAGAAAACCTGATCAGTGAAACAATGGCGGTTCCCTCTCGGGGTAACAATGGCTCCCCGGGCCGGACTCGAACCAGCGACAGGGTGGTTAACAGCCACCTGCTCTACCAACTGAGCTACCGGGGAATAGTGTAGAGGGGCACGATCATAGAGGTGGGTAGAATTAAAGTCAACGTCCTCAAGGTGTCCTAAGTGGCCGATCTACTATCAGATTTTTGATTATGTTTTAAATATAGTGGTCAATCTTGCTATCGCTTCTTGTAACAGTTCAAGACTGGTGGCGAAGGAGACACGCATATGGTTGTCAGTGCCAAATGCAGAACCTGGCACCAAAGCGACTTGGCATTTATCCAAAAGGTAATCGGCAAGCGCCAGATCATCGTTTACCCCGGGCAAGGAGGCGATGGCCGCTGAAAAATCAGGAAATAGATAAAAGGCGCCGGATCCAGGATAGCAGTGTACGCCCGGCAAAGCGTTGAGGGCCTCTACTAAATAATCGTGACGCTGCTTGAACGCGGCGCACCATTCAGTGAGAAAACTTTGATCACCACTTAGCGCGGCCATTGCCGCCATTTGGGAAACTGCAGCAGGGTTAGAGGTGCATTGGGATTGCACCTTCTTCATTGCCTTGATTAGGGGGGCAGGCGCGGCAGCATATCCGATACGCCATCCTGTCATGGCATAGGATTTACTGACGCCATTGAGTACGATGATCCTGTCTATCAGGTGAGGGCAAGCATTGGCTATATTCTTAAAGGGTGCCTCACTCCAGATGATCTTCTCGTAAATATCATCTGTGGCAATGAGTACCTGAGGATGTTTGGCCAGCACCTCTCCCAAATCTTTAAGATCTGATTCTGAGTAAACCACGCCAGTAGGATTGCTAGGGCTATTGAGCACCAGCAGCTTGGTTTTTGCTGTAATTGCGGCCTCTAGCTGTTCTGGTGTGATTTTGAAGCCGTTGGAGATGCCGGTATTTAATATCACCGGGTTCGCATCTGCCAGTAAGCAAATATCTGGGTAGGAAACCCAGTAGGGAGAAGCAATAATGACCTCATCTCCCTTATCGAGCAATGCTTGGGCGAGATTGTAAAATGAATGTTTGCCGCCGCAAGAGACTAGAATGTTTTCGTGGGAATAGGTTAAATTATTTTCTCTTTGCAATTTATCACAAATGGTTTCGCGCAACTGGGGCAAACCCGCTACATCTGTGTAGCGTGTATATCCGTCTTGCAGCGCTTTAATTCCAGCGTCTTTAATAAATTGTGGTGTGTCGAAGTCTGGTTCACCTGCGGCGAGGCTGACAATGTCCACGCCCTGAGCTTTTAATTGAGCGGACTTGGCGCTCATGGCCAGAGTTGGGGAAGGCTTGATTTTTTCAACGCGCTGGGAAATTTTGATGCTCAATGTGCTCACCTTGGATAGAGTGTCCGTTACTATTTATGCCATAATGGCAACAGAATTAAATTACTATGACTAAACCATTTCAGCTCGTCACGACCTTTCAGCCCTCCGGCGATCAGCCAGAGGCGATAAAATCTTTGGTTGCCGGCCTTGAGAGCGGCGAAGCCTATCAAATTTTACTCGGTGTCACCGGCTCAGGTAAAACATTTACTATCGCCAATGTCATCCAACAGACGCAACGCCCCACCTTGGTGTTGGCACCCAATAAAACGTTAGCTGCACAGCTCTACTCGGAGATGCGAGAATTTTTCCCCCACAATGCGGTGGAATATTTCGTCTCCTACTATGATTACTACCAGCCTGAAGCTTATGTGCCCTCAACGGATACCTATATCGAAAAAGACGCCTCTATCAATGAATACATCGAACAGATGCGGTTATCGGCAACCAAAGCCATGTTGGAACGCAGGGATACCATCATTGTTGCCAGCGTCTCATCCATCTATGGTCTAGGGGATCCCAAGTCCTATTTGAAAATGGTGGTTCATTTGACCCGGGGCCATACATTAAATCAGCGCGATCTATTGCGCCGATTGGCAGAGCTACAATATACCAGAAACGAATTAGAGCTTCGTCGAGGCAGTTACCGCGTTCGCGGCGAGATTATAGATGTTTTTCCTGCGGAAGCCGAGCGCGATGCAGTGAGAATCGAGCTGTTTGACAATGAAATTGAATCCATCAAGATATTTGATCCCTTAACGGGCAAAGTTGCGCGTGAGGTACCGCGTCTCACTATTTTTCCAAAATCTCACTACGTCACGCCGCGGCAAACTTTGTTGGATGCATTGGATGAGATCCGCGTGGAGTTAAAAGCCCGTCTGCAGCAACTTGAGGAAGAAAACCGTCTCGTTGAGCATCAGCGCTTAGCGCAAAGAACTCAGTACGATTTGGAGATGATACAGGAGCTCGGTTATTGCACCGGTATCGAAAACTATTCTCGTTATCTATCCGGTCGGGCGCCGGGACAGCCCCCCCCCACGCTGTTTGATTATTTGCCCGATGATGCCTTGTTGGTTATTGACGAATCTCATGTCACCGTGCCGCAACTTGGCGCTATGTATAAAGGGGACAGGGCGCGCAAAGAGAATTTGGTGCAGTTCGGTTTTCGATTGCCTTCTGCTTTGGATAATCGGCCACTCAAATTTGAAGAGTTAGAGCAGATCGCACCGCAATCCATTTTTGTCTCTGCGACGCCAGGTCCCTATGAACGGGAGCAGGGTAGTTCGGTCGTGGAGCAGGTTGTACGACCAACGGGATTACTGGATCCCATGGTAGAGGTACGACCAGCAATCACTCAGGTGGACGATCTGTTCGAACAGGCTCAATCGTGCATTGCCCGTGGAGAGAGAGTGTTGGTGACCACATTGACCAAACGCATGGCTGAAGACTTGACCGACTATCTGGCGGAACATGGTCTGGCTGTGCGCTACCTGCATTCTGATATCGACACCGTAGAGCGGGTGGAAATCATTCGGGATTTGCGTCTAGGTGAATTTGACGTGTTGGTTGGAATCAATTTGTTACGGGAAGGTCTGGATATGCCAGAGGTCTCCTTAGTTGCTATCCTGGACGCGGATAAGGAAGGGTTCCTGCGATCTGAGCGATCTTTGATTCAAACCATCGGTCGGGCGGCGAGGAATTTACATGGTAAGGCGATACTGTATGCTGACAAAATAACCGATTCAATGCAGCGCGCGATAGACGAAACCGATCGTCGGCGGGACAAACAACAGGCGCATAATCTCAAAAACAACATTACGCCCATAGGTGTCAAGAAAGCGGTACAACAGATTATCGATACCGGGCAAAGAGTCACCGCTTGGGACACGGCGAAGAATCGGGTTGCTGAAGATAAGGCTTCCTATCAGTTGATGACATCCGAGGCGCTGCTGAAAGACATTCAACAGAAAGAGCAGAGAATGTTGAAACATGCCCAAGATTTGGAATTTGAACAAGCGGCGAAGCTCCGGGATGAGATCCAAAACCTGCGGGAAAGGTTGATGACTACCGCATAATTAAGGGCGACAAGTCATTGTTTTATTGCGGTGCTTTTGTACAGTATGCTATCTTGTGCAGGCATCTATAGGCGCGTAGCTCAGTGGTAGAGCACTACCTTGACATGGTAGTGGTCGGTGGTTCGATCCCACTCGCGCCTACCATTTAGTGCTGCGCCCCAAGCCATTGGTATCATCTCATGCGAGTGATTGTGCGCAGATTAGAGGATCCCAGTTGGGATAGCTAATTAAAGGAATGAAGCTTGCTTGAGCAGGCCAGGCGTTTCAAGATTTCAACGGATACTATTTCCAGATCCAACCCGCGTTAGAGGATCCCATGCTCACAATTCGATTGCCAGATGGCAGCGAAAAACAATTCGATCATCCCGTGACTGTGCTGCAAGTGGCTGAAGCCATTGGCCCTGGATTAGCGCAGGCTGCTCTGGCTGGAGTTTTGAATGGTCAAAGTGTGGATCTCTCGCATGTCATCGATAGGGATGCTTCTCTCTCGCTCCTCACCGGTCGTGATGCGGCGGGACTAGAAATTATCCGTCATTCCACCGCGCATCTTTTAGCCCATGCGGTGAAACAGCTTTTTCCTACTGCACAAGTGACCATCGGGCCCGTGATTGAAGATGGTTTTTATTACGATTTTGCTTTTGAACGCAGTTTCACGCCTGACGATCTCAAGGCCATTGAAAAACGCATGCAAGAGTTAGCCAAAGCCAAAATCCCGGTGGTGCGACAAACCATGGCGCGCGACGAGGCAGTGAATTTTTTTCGACAGCAGGGTGAGGAGTACAAGGCAGAGATCATTGCCGCTATCCCTCCAGGGGAGGAGATAGGTCTTTATCAACAGGAGGACTTCATCGATCTTTGTCGTGGACCTCATGTTCCCCATACTGGCCATTTAAAGGCGTTTAAACTAACTAAATTGGCGGGTGCCTATTGGCGCGGGGACAGTAGCAATGAAATGCTGCAACGAGTGTATGGTACTGCCTGGGCGGATAAAAAAGCGCTCAAGCAGTATTTGGCGCGCATTGAAGAGGCGGAAAAACGAGATCACCGTAAGTTAGCCAAGGCGATGGATTTGTTCCATACGCAAGAAGAGGCACCAGGCATGGTGTTCTGGCATGACCGAGGTTGGCGGCTCTACACCACGGTGGAGCACTATATTCGCGATAAATTGCGCCAACATGGCTACCAGGAGGTAAAAACGCCGCAAATAGTGGATCGCAGTTTGTGGGAAAAGTCCGGTCATTGGGACAAATTCGGTGATGCGATGTTTACGACGCACTCAGAAAATCGGGATTATGCGGTGAAGCCGATGAATTGTCCCTGCCATGTGCAGATTTTCAATCAGGGGTTAAAAAGCCACCGGGACTTGCCGCTCAGAATGGCGGAGTTCGGCTCCTGTCATCGCAATGAACCTTCCGGCACTCTGCACGGATTGATGCGTGTACGCCATTTTGTGCAGGATGACGCCCACATATTCTGTACTGAAGCACAGATCCAGTCTGAGGTCATTGCCTTTATCGATCTGCTCTATGAGGTATACGAAGATTTCGGTTTTACTGACATTTTGGTCAAACTCTCCACCCGTCCTGAGCTTAGGGTCGGTTCCGACGAAAGTTGGGATCGTGCAGAGTCTGCTCTAGAAGAAGCCTTAAATACCAAAGGCTTAGAGTGGGAATTGCAACCTGGAGAAGGGGCGTTTTACGGGCCAAAAATTGAATTTTCCCTTAGAGATTGTCTCGACAGAGTCTGGCAATGTGGCACCATCCAGGTGGATTTTTCCATGCCAGGCAGATTGGGTGCCCACTATGTGGCGGAGGACAGTTCCCGCCAAGTGCCGGTGATGTTGCATCGGGCAATTTTAGGTTCATTAGAAAGATTCATCGGCGTATTAATTGAACACTATGCCGGAGAATTGCCGATATGGTTGGCACCCACACAGTTTGCGCTCTTGACTATTACCGATCGACAGAATTCTTTCGCCACAGAGGTCGACGCGCGCTTGAGAAATCAGGGGCTTCGAGGTGTTTTGGACTTGAGAAACGAGAAGATCGGCTTTAAGATCCGCGAGCACACCTTAGCAAAGGTTCCATATCTATTGGTCATTGGGGATCGAGAGATGGCAAATCAGTCGGTTGCGGTGAGAAAACGCGACGGCAAAGATTTGGGCACGCTCTCCGTTGATGATGTTATCGAGCAGTTAGTTCATTTGGTACATACCAAGACCATAGAGTAATTAGGAGGAAGAACGTATTAATTCGAAAAATCGCGCGCTTATTAATGAAGAGATAACCAGCCCTCAGATAAGGCTCATTGATCATGAGGGTGAACAGGTAGGTGTAGTGAGTACCAGCAAAGGTTTAGAGTTAGCCAAGTCTGTCAGTATGGATTTAGTGGAAATTGCACCCAACTCTGAGCCCCCGGTCTGTAAAATCATGGACCACGGGAAATACCTGTTTGAAAAAAGTAAGAAGCGCCAACAGTCGCGAAAGAAACAGAAGCAAGTTCAAGTTAAAGAGATGAAGTTTCGTCCTGCTACCGAGGAAGGCGATTACCAGGTAAAATTAAGAAACTTGAAACGATTCTTAAATGATGGTGACCGAGCTAAAGTGACCATGCGATTTCGTGGTAGAGAGATTGCTCATCAGGATTTGGGTATCAAAGTGCTGGAGCGAATCGAAGAGGATTTGGCTGAAATCAGTGTGGTCGAACAGCAGCCAAAGAAAGAGGGACGTCAACTAGTGATGGTGTTGGCACCGAAGAAGTAACGACAGATTGATAGATTAAATAATTGTAAGTAACAGAGGTAAGTATCAGTGCCGAAATTAAAAAGTAATCGTGGTGCAGCGAAGAGATTTAAAAAATCTGCTTCTGGTGGATTTAAAAGAAGTCGGGCGTATGTCAATCACATTCTCACTAAAAAATCCACGAAACGTAAAAGACAATTGCGGCATGGAACCATGGTAGCGGATGCAGATGCACCTGCTATTAGAAAAATGATCCAACTTTAGGAAATCGACAATGGCACGAGTAAAAAGGGGTGTGGTCGCCCGACGCAGACACAAAAATGTGTTGAAACAGGCCAAAGGATATCAAGGTGCTCGAAGTCGAGTCTATCGAGTGGCCAACCAAGCGGTCATCAAAGCGGGACAGTACGCCTACCGCGATAGACGTCAACGAAAAAGACAATTTCGTCGTCTTTGGATCACCAGAATTAACGCGGCGGCTCGGCAATGCGGACTCTCCTATAGCCGATTTATGCACGGGCTAAAGTTGGATTCGATTGAATTAGATCGCAAGGTGTTAGCAGACTTAGCGGTTTATGATAAAACAACGTTCTCTGCGTTAGCAGAAAAAGCTAAAGCACGATTGAACGCTTAATATTTTTCCTGCTGTGATAGGCGGGAAATCAATTCGTTTCTAACTGAAGAGGGGAAGGCGGCTAGCCTTTCCCTTTTTTGTTGAGGGATCCATGATGCAACAGACTGAGCAGATTGAATCTGACGCTGTCACAGCAGTCAATAACAGTACTAGCCTAGATGAGTTGGAAGCCATACGGGTTCAGTATCTGGGTAAAAAAGGGGTGCTGACACAACTGTTAAAACAGTTAGGACAATTGGACGTCGGCATTCGCCGTAGCGCCGGCCAGCAAATCAATCTAGCTAAAAAGAAAGTACAAACTTCAATTGAGCAACGACGTGAAGAGTTGCAAGCCGCCCAATTGTTAGAAAAGCTGCAACAGGAGAAAATTGATGTCACCCTTCCAGGGCGGCGCCAGTCTAGCGGTAATCTACACCCGATCACGCAAACCATGACGGCCATTTTAGATCTGTTTTCTGCCATGGGATTTGACGTGGCCGCCGGCCCAGAGGTGGAAGACGACTACCATAATTTTGAAGCGCTGAATATTCCCAAACATCATCCCGCACGAGCGATGCAGGACACATTTTACATCGCCGATGGGCATGTATTGCGGACCCATACTTCGCCAGTACAAATTCGTACCATGGAGCAGCAAGCGCCGCCCATTAAAGTGTTGGCGCCTGGAAGAGTCTATCGATGCGATTCCGATCTCACTCACACACCTATGTTTCATCAGGTGGAAGGATTGCTGGTGGATGAGTCCGTGACCTTTGCGGATTTAAAAGGAGTGATAATCGAATTTTTATCACAATTTTTCGGGCAACACTTAGCAGTTCGTTTTCGACCGTCTTATTTTCCGTTCACAGAGCCTTCTGCAGAGGTGGATATTGCCTGCGTGAAATGTCAGGGAAAAGGCTGCCGTATCTGTAGTCATACAGGATGGTTAGAGGTGCTCGGTTGTGGCATGGTGCATCCGAATGTGTTTCGACATGTGAATATCGATTCTGAGAAGTACACGGGGTTTGCCTTCGGATTAGGCGTAGAAAGGCTCGCCATGTTGCGATATGAGGTGCCCGATTTACGCATGTTTTTTGAAAACGATATTCGATTTTTATCACAATTTAAACAATAAAGAGTGGATCCATGCGCGTAAGTGAAGCCTGGTTAAAGAGTTGGGTGGAGATTGATTTAACCACCGAAGAGTTGGTGCAACGCTTGACTATGGCGGGCTTGGAGGTGGATGAAGTATCGCCTGTCGCCAAAGATTTCGATGCAGTTATCGTCGCCCAGGTGTTGTCAGTGGAGCCTCATCCTAATGCAGACAGATTACGTGTATGTCAGGTGAACGATGGAAGCGCCGATGCGATTCAAGTTGTGTGCGGCGCGCCCAATGTGCAACCTGGAATTAAAGTGCCCTTTGCCCCAGTGGGTGCTTTGATTGGTGAAGACTTTAAAATAAAAAAGAGCAAACTTCGCGGTGTGGAATCTTATGGCATGTTGTGCTCGGCAGAAGAGTTGGGCTTAAGTGAAGACAATTCTGGCTTAATGGTGTTACCACAGGAATTTGAGGTTGGGCAAAACTTAAGAGATCTTTTAGAACTGGATGATTGCAGTATTGATATTGATCTGACACCGAATCGAGGAGATTGTTTAGGCATAGCGGGCATCGCTCGCGAAGTCGGAGTGCTAACGGGCAAAGCAGTAAAGGGTCAGCCACCACCGGAGGTACAGGAGACACACAAAGAGACAATTAGTGTGCGGGTGGAGAATGTTCAAGCTTGCCCAGTCTACCTTGGCAGAGTGTTGAAGGGAGTGGACTCCAGCGCACAGTCTCCACTTTGGTTGCAGGAGAGACTCAGACGTTCAGGCATCAGAAGCGTCAGTGCCGTGGTGGATGCGACCAACTATGTGCTTCTGGAGCTGGGACAACCCACTCATGCGTTTGATCTCAACAAACTTCAGGGAGGGATATGCGTCCGGCAAGCGAAAAATAAAGAGCGCTTAGAACTGTTGAATGGTGATGAAGTGGCTCTAACTGAAGAGTCGTTAGTGATTGCCGACGAAAGTGGCCCAGTGGCGCTGGCCGGCATAATGGGTGGATTAGCGACTTCAGTGGAGGACAGAACCACTGATTTATTTCTCGAGTGTGCTCACTTTGATCCGGTGGCCATTGCCGGTCGTGCGCGTCGTTATGGGTTACACACAGATTCGTCTCACCGTTTTGAGCGTGGGGTGGATCCCAAATTGCCGCAGCAAGCGATGGATCGATTAACCCAGTTAATTGTAGAGATCGCAGGTGGTGAAGTTGGATCTGTCATAGAAGCAATAGATCCGCAGGCCCTCGATCGACAAGACTCCATCCAGCTAAGACGGGCGCGAATAGAAAGAGTGCTGGGAATGGGACTCACGGACAATGAAGTAGTGGAAATATTGTCCGGTTTAGGCATGACGGTGGATGACAATAAAGCAGGTTGGCAGGTCACGCCGCCAAGCGCGCGGTTTGACATCACACTAGAAGAGGATCTGATTGAGGAGTTAGCACGAGTCAAAGGGTATGATCAGGTGCCCACGCGGATGCCGACTCTTAGCGCACAAATCAAGCCCCAAGCACGAATACAAGACGAGCTGACACTGCTGAAGACTAAGCTGATTCAGAACGGGTACTTAGAAGTTATCACCTACAGTTTTATCTCGCCCACCTTGGCAAACCAATTTTTCCCAGGACTAGAATTATTAAAACTTGAGAATCCCATATCAGTGGATATGTCGGTGATGCGTCCGTCACTACTCCCCGGCCTTGTGGCCACCTTAACCCACAATCTGGCACGCCAGACCAATCGTATGAAGCTGTTTGAAACAGGGCTTAAATTTTTACCTCGGGGGCCAGACTTGCAACAGCGGCGCATGCTGGCCGGATTGCTTTACGGGTCGGTTGTGCCGGAACAGTGGGGGCAGGATACACGCGCCCTAGATTTTTTCGATTTAAAGGGTGATTTAGAGCTATTGCTTGCCGGATATGGGCATGCTCTCAACTGTTTACCCGCTGAGGTACCTTATCTGCATCCCGGACAAAGCGGCAGACTACTATTAGCAGAACAAGAAGTTGGTTTACTCGGTGCGTTGCATCCGAAAATAGCTGAGGAACTTGGGCTGACAGAGTCCGTTTGGTTGTTCGAGATAGAACTGGACCACCTTCCTGAATTGCCCCAGACTCGATTTAAAGCGATTTCACGGTTTCCTGAGATTCGAAGGGATATTGCGGTTATTGTGGATGATGGGGTATCCTCCTTCGACCTTCTGCAAGTAATCGACGCTCAACGGCCCGAGTTATTGGGAGAAGTTCGAATTTTTGACGTTTATCGCGGCAAAGGTATTGATTTTGGAAAGAAAAGTGTTGCATTGGGCTTGACCTTCAGAGCAACTTCGCGCACCCTTACAGATGACGAGGTGGAACAAGCGGTGAATCAAATCACAACCCAATTAAACATGCATTTAGGTGCCATTTTAAGGGAGTGACGTTATGGCTCTGACCAAAGCAGATCTCGCGGAACGTCTTTTTGAGGAGTTAGGACTCAATAAGCGGGAAGCAAAAGAGCTTGTAGAGCAATTTTTTGAAGAGATTCGTCAAGCATTGGAAAGTGGCGAGTCGGTAAAATTATCTGGATTTGGAAATTTTCAACTCAGAAGCAAAAATGAAAGGCCAGGCCGCAATCCAAAAACCGGCGAGGAAATCCCTATCTCTGCACGGCGAGTCGTGACTTTTCGTCCTGGTCAAAAATTGAAAGCGAGAGTAGAAGCATATGCTGGAAGCAACGAACAACGATGAACTACCGCCAATCCCAGGCAAACGCTACTTCACCATTGGAGAAGTAAGCGATCTTTGCCAGGTTAAGCCACATGTTTTACGTTATTGGGAACAAGAGTTTCCGCAGTTAAAACCAGTCAAGCGTCGTGGCAATAGAAGATATTATCAGCGACACGATGTGATTACGATTCGCCAAATCCGTTCCTTATTGTATGAACAAGGTTTTACCATTGGTGGGGCCAGACAAAGATTGTCTGGAGATGATGCGAAAGAAGACCTAAAAGTTTCCAATCAGGTTATCAAGCAAATGATAAGTGAATTGGAAGATTTAAGAGATATTTTGAAGCGCAGATAAATTTTTCTAGTAGTTTTAAGATTTTTCACTCGGCAGTATAATTGAACTCTTTTCGGGGCGTAGCGCAGTCTGGTAGCGCACCAGCATGGGGCGCTGGTGGTCGGAGGTTCAAATCCTCTCGTCCCGACCAATCCGATCTAACTATTCTTAAGTCATGCTTCTTGATACGAAGTATTGTAGTTTCCAGATGATGTGGTCTAAGGATTTGCACAGTGCTTTCCGGCGTCACGATAATGCGCTCGGAATCATTTAATTAAAACAGATTAGGCGTCCAAAAATAAAATAAATTTAGACTAGAAACAACCATCTATCCACTTGATACGAGCAGCATATAGGGATGCTGAACGAGTCAAGTTTTAAAAAGCATCTACTTCTTTTTACAATCTAGTTATAATCAAACCTGTCTGTTTTCGAAAAGCAATATTTTAAGGAAATACAGATGAAGCACAGATCTGTTTGCTGGATCATCCCTAAACACTAGCTAACGTAGGAACTAATAATCAATGATGTCGTCACCCGAATTGTTTATCGAAACAGGTGTGATAATGCTATTGGGAATGGGCATCGTGTTTCTATTTTTGGGTATATTGATTCTGGCGATTATATTGATGTCTAAAATGGTCAACCGGGTCGAACTTGAATCGGGTAGAGGTGCCAGTCATGTCACTGTCTCTGATTCCATTTCACCTGAGGTGGTGTCTGCCATTGCCGTTGCGATTAAACAATTTAAATCTAAGTCTTAGATATCTAAATTCACGCGACTGTTGAAGCACTGCTGTAATAGGTCTTGCCTCTAACCGCCATTAAGAAAGATTTATTTGCTATGCCACAGCCTCTCAAGATTACCGACGTTGTACTAAGAGATGGGAATCAATCCTTGATCGCCACACGCATGCGCCTTGAGGATATGTTGCCAATCGCAGCAAAGCTGGATCAAGTTGGATTTTGGTCTTTAGAAGTTTGGGGTGGGGCGACCTTTGATTCCTGTATTAGATACCTGGGCGAAGATCCTTGGGAGCGAATGCGTGCCTTTAAAAAGGCGATGCCCAATACGCCACAACAGATGTTACTACGTGGCCAAAATTTATTGGGCTACCGACATTACGCAGATGACGTTGTTACTAAATTTGTAGAGCGTGCTGCGGAGGCGGGAGTCGATGTGTTCCGTATCTTTGATGCCATGAATGATGTGCGTAATTTAAAGACTGCTATTCAAGCTACTTTAGATGTGGGCAAACATGCTCAAGGCACAATCTCTTATACGGTTAGTCCAGTACATAGTGTGGATCTGTTTGTCGAAATGGGCAAACGCTTGCAAGAAATGGGATGTCACTCCATAGCGATTAAGGATATGGCCGGGTTGTTAAAACCTTATGTGGCAGAAGAGTTGGTCACCAAGCTGAAACAGTGTTGCGATATTCCCATCGCCATGCAGTGTCATGCCACTACCGGTTTGAGTACCGCTGCCATCTTAAAGGCCGCAGAGGCGGGCATAGACATGGTGGACACGTCAATTTCATCCATGAGCATGACTTACGGCCACTCTTCTACCGAAGCCGTCGTGGCTATTTTTGACGACACGGAGAGAAGTACGGGTTTGGATCTGAAATTATTGGAAGAGATATCCGCTTACTTTCGCGAGGTACGAAAAAAATATAGTCGCTTTGAAGGTTCTTTAAAAGGCACCGATGCACGTATTTTGGTCGCGCAAGTACCGGGCGGCATGTTGACCAATATGGAAAATCAACTTCGGGAACAAGGGGCGATTGATAAGTTTGATGAAGTGTTAGAGGAAATTCCTCGGGTGCGACAAGATCTTGGATATATCCCCCTAGTGACACCCACCTCGCAAATTGTTGGTACTCAAGCGGTCTTAAATGTGGTGACAGGACAGAGATATAAAAGTATCTCTAAGGAGACCTTGGGCGTGCTCAAAGGTGAGTATGGTGCCACGCCGGCGCCTGTCGATGAGAATTTACGCAAACAGGCACTACAGGGTGAACCAACTGTAGAGTGTCGGCCTGCAGATTTGCTAGAGGATGAACTGCCACAACTGATGCAGGAGTTTGACACTTTAGTACAAGAACAAAATATAAGAGTTGGTGAGCATAAAATTGATGATGTGCTGACCTATGCGCTTTTTGCTCAAGTGGGCACGAAATTTCTCGAAAACCGAGATAATCCAGACTTTTTTGAAGCGGTGCCAACGGCCAGTGATACAGGCCAGACTTCTTCAGGTCAAATCACCCATCCAGCGTCAGAGGACACAGCAGAGCGGTACACGGTCACCGTGAATGGACAACCCTATGATGTCGTGGTGGCTCCGGAAGGAGTGGTCACAGAGGTTCTGCCAAAGAGTCGTACACCCGCTTCTTTCACCGCAGGCTCGACAAAACTGATTCGTTCTCCTATGGCTGGCAGCATTACCAAGGTTGTAGTCAAGCCGGGACAGTCGGTGGCTGAAGGGGATCTGGTAATTATATTGGAAGCTATGAAAATGGAAACTGAAGTACGTAGTTCTTTCTCTGGTACAGTAAAAGAGATATTGGTGGCCGCAGGAGACGCCGTGGCAGTGGATTCAGAGCTGATAGCCGTGGGATAGAGCTTCAATATGGATAAGTTAGAACAAATTTGGACGTCCACTGGTGTGGCCAATCTCAGCCCGGGACAAGGATTAATGATGGCTGTGGGCCTGATATTAATTTATCTGGCCATCAATAAGGAATTCGAACCACTGTTGCTATTGCCGATTGGGTTTGGTGCGGTGTTGAGCAATATACCGGTGGCGGGTATTGCAGGTGAAGATGGATTATTGGGCATGGTTTATCATGCGGGAATTGAAACAGGTGTCTTTCCTTTGTTGATTTTCATGGGTGTGGGCGCGTTAACGGATTTTGGTCCTTTGATCGCACAGCCCACTATGTTGGTGTTAGGGGCCGCTGCGCAGTTTGGTATTTTTCTTACTCTGATTGGCGCGGTCGCGCTCAATCTGGTACCAGGGATTGAATATAGCTTACAGGATGCAGGCGCTATTGCCATAATTGGTGGTGCAGATGGACCCACTGCTATCTTCCTGGCCACAAAATTAGCACCAGATCTATTGGGCGCCATTGCAGTGGCGGCTTATTCTTATATGGCGTTGGTGCCTATTATACAACCACCGATTATGAAAGCCTTAACTAACGAAGAGGAAAGAAAGATTGTCATGACACAGTTGAGGCCGGTGTCAAAATTGGAAAAAGTGTTGTTTCCGCTGATTGTATTAGGACTCTGTGTTTTATTCCTACCTTCTGCGGCACCGCTGATTGGCATGTTTACCTTTGGTAACCTAATGCGTGAAAGTAGGGTGGTGGAAAGATTAAACCATGCGACTCAAAACGAGATCATCAATATAGTGACCATTTTTCTTGGCTTAGGTGTTGGCTCCAAATTGAGTGCGGATAAATTTTTGACAGCAGAAACCTTGGGGATCTTGTTGCTTGGTGCAGTGGCATTTGCAATTGGCACGGCGTCTGGTGTTCTGATGGCTAAAGTCTTGTCGAAGTTGACTGGTGGCAAAGTCAATCCATTGGTGGGCGCAGCGGGGGTGTCTGCTGTACCCATGGCAGCGAGAGTGGTGAACAAGGTAGGACTCGAGTCTAATCCTCATAATTTTCTGCTGATGCATGCCATGGGACCTAACGTGGCCGGTGTGTTGGGTTCTGCTGTTGCCGCCGGAGTCATACTGGCTATGTTAGGCTGATTCGCCGCCACTATTAGCCAAGTAACTAATCATTCGTTAATTGTCATTTCAAACTGCTTGAGGTATATCTCTAATCAGTGGGGCGATGTTGCTTGCGCTAGGGCGCTCATGCTCGATCCCACGAGTTATCAATCTATAAAAATAGTAACTTTAACTGGAGCAAAAAAATGCCTAAATTTCTAACAGATGAGTGGTTTGATGCTGTTGATAAAATACGAGAAGATGCCGGAGATCTGGAAGTACCTGAAGAGTTGGCAGATCTTCAAATGAACTTAGTGGTGACAGGCGCACCTGCCGGAGATCAGGAATTGTCGATCGTGGGTGGTGCGTTTGAACGGCAAAAAGCACCAGATGCACCTGCAACCATTACCGTGCCATACGAAATCTGTCAAAAACTATTTATAGAACAAGATCGATCGGTGGCTATGCAGGCGTTCATGAGTGGCGAAATTAAAATCGATGGTGATATGTCTAAGTTAATGTCACTGCAATCGATGCAGAATCAGGAGCCCAGCGAAGCCCAGCAGCAGCTTCAGGAAAAAATTAGGGAGATTACAGAAATATAACTCAGCTCATGAATCAACAGGGCGGGTGTGACACCCGCTCTGATTGATAAGCTGGGCACCCGGCCGTCTATTCAGCGGTACAATAAGTTTTCAAACACATCAGAGGGTAGGGGTTTAGAAAAATAGTACCCTTGCGCTAAATCGCAATGGTGAAGGATTAAAAATTCCTTTTGTGCGGCATTTTCCACGCCTTCAGCGATCACACTTAAGTTTAAACTATGTCCCATGTGGATAATCGCTTGGGTAATGGCTGCATCATCTTTGTCATGAATCACATCTTTGACAAAAGAACGATCTATTTTTATGGCGTTCAAGGGAAATTGCCGCAAGTAGCTCAAAGAGCAATACCCTGTTCCAAAATCATCAACAGATAGGCGCACACCTAAATTTTTTAAGATATTTAAAGTTTCGAGCGTGTATCCCACATAGTCCATCAGTGTGCGTTCGGTGAGTTCGAGTTCAAGATAATTTGGCGGCACATTATATTTTTCTAATGAATCCAGAATAGTGTGCAGTAGATCTTGGTTTGAAAATTGACGGTTAGATAGATTGACCGAGATATAGCGAGGTGCAATGCCTTTTTGTAGCCACTCTCCCATCTGTTTACAGGCACTCTGAATCACCCATCGTCCGATGTCTGAAATCAGTTCACTCTCTTCTGCAATCGCAATATATTTGGAGGCGGGTAAAATACGAATATCCGAATGTTGACATCTGAGCAGTGCCTCAACGCCGCTAATAGTGCCTGTCAGCAGATCATACTGAGGTTGATAAAAGAGTTCTAACTCTCCTTCCTTCAACGCACGCCTGAGACCATTTTCAAGTTTCAGTTGCTCCATCGCTTCTTGTTGTTGAACAGGAGAAAAAAACTGATAGGTATTGCGTCCTTTCTTTTTCGCGTGGAAAAGTGCGGCACCTGCGTTGCGAATCAACTCTTCCTCAGAGGCGGCATCCTGTGGATAGACAGCGATGCCTACGCTAGTGGTGATAAATAACTCATGTCTCATCAGGTAGTAAGGTTTGGTAAAAGTAGAGAGGATAAATTCTATGAACTCAACTAGTTGTTCGAGATGGTGAAATCCACTCAGGACGATAGCAAACTCATCTCCACTAATTCGGGCTAACATGGGAAGAAAAGTGTGGGTTGGCCACTTGAGTTGTCGTTGATGAGTATCTATTTGCCACTGTAATTTTTGGGCAACTTCTCGTAGGAGGAGATCGCCTGAGCTGTGGCCTAAAGAATCATTAATATTTTTGAATCGATCTAAATCCAACAATAAGAGCGCAAATGGTTCACCCGAGGCTTCAGAGAGAAGGGTGCGTTTTTCTATGTCTGATTTAAATTGGTTGCGATTGGGCAGGCCTGTTAACTCATCATACAAGGTAAGAGTACGGATCTGCTCCTCAATACGTTTGCGTTCTGTGATGTCCTGTATGGCGCCCCTCAAAAGGATGGGCGCGTGCGGCTCGGAATAGACTATTTCACTGTGTGTGCGTAGGATTCTCGTTTCATCATCATGGGTCTGATAACGAAAATCAATGACGAAACCGACGCCAGTACGAATGGTTTTCATAATGGCGCGGTTGATTCTTTCCATATCTTCGGCCGGAACGGCTTGTAATACGTTTGCGACCTCGCTTAGAGGCACTTCCAACCCTTCTGGAGTCCGATCAAATATGCGATAGGTTTCAGAGGAGATGTGTATGGCACTCTGAGTAAAGTCAAATTCCCAATAACCTAGTTTCCCTAGTCTTTGCGCACTATTTAATCTTGCTTCACTGGAGTGTAACTGTTGCAGGGTATCGGTGCTGCGCAAGGTATAGCGAATTCTGTGATCCAGCATGGTTAGATTAATCGGCTTGGTGATGAAGTCTGTTGCGCCGGAGGCAAAGGCACGAGTGATCGACTCTATATCCTCAACGCCGGTAATCATAATGATTGGAATTAACTGAAAATTGGGATCGGTGCGAATGTGCTGACAGGTTTCCATACCATCTATACCAGGCATGTTTACATCCAATAAAATCAAGTCTGGTCGAATAGATTGGAGCTTTTCTAAAGCGTGATCACCGGAGGATGCCTCATTCACTATAAATGATTTGGACAATAAAAATTGTGTCAACATGAAACGTACGATGGGATCATCATCGACTATCAATATGGTGATGGGTTTGGCGACATCCTCGTTCATGGTGGGTTCCGGTGGGTATGAGTGTTAGCGAGTGTCTGCACGACGAGCGTATGCTCCAGTTTAAGTTGATTGACTAATCGTATGATCTCCGATTCCTCTAATTGATGCACATTCAATTCCAGTTGGTCACAGATATGGGCTAACTTTAGTGCGCCTAAGTGGGCGCTGCTGGATTTTAACGAATGTGCACTTTGAGATAATTCATCGAGCTGTTTGGATTCAGCCTGGCGAACAATTGAGTTGACCATCTCTTCGCTGTGTGGGATATAAAGTTCTTTTAGCCTGTAAAAGGTATCTATATTGGGTGAACTGTGCAAATGTTTTAAGGACTCAACAATCGTCCAATCCAGGGTAGGTATGGCTTTTCCACTTTCTAATCGATTTATTCCTAACCAATATTTTATTTTGTTTGCTAGCTCAATGATACTAAAGGGTTTGCCAATATGGTCATTCATGCCAGCGGATAGACACGCTTGACGCCCTTCTTCTAATACGTTTGCAGTCAGCGCAATGATAGGAATGGACTTGGAAGCGGAATCATTATGTTGTGCTTCCCATTGCCGGATCCTTTGAGTGGCGGTATATCCGTCTACCATCGGCATTTGGCAATCCATTAGCAATAGATCATATCGGTTTGTTTTGTATTCTTCGATGGCATCTCTACCGTTTTCAACCACGGTGCAGGTGCAGCCAATCGTAGCGAGTAGTTCTGCCACCAAAGATTGATTGACTGGGTTGTCCTCTGCGACCAATATATGGGCGTTCATACTATCGAGATTTAATAAGGCATTAGCAGAGTGCCGTCTAGTGTCACTATTAGTGGATAGTTTCTCTAGGTGTTCACCTAAAGTTGCGTAGTGAATCGGCATTGGCAGGGTTAATAAATGAGGCCATTTTTTCAGTAGCTGCTTAATAGCCACCTTTGTACCTACATAAGTGATCGGGTTGTGTTCTAGATCAGGAAGAGGCGGTTGGCGCAACTGCGATAGTAAAATATCGCGATCGTTTATGCCTATTTCGTAAATGATCGTTGGATTTCTCTCTGAGTGTCTGTGTAGTCGTTCAATCGTGGATGTGTTGGGATGAAGTACAGATGCAAAATGTCTATTTTGCCGTATGCACCACTGTTGTAGAACATTTAGAGTTCTTTGACTCTGTCCGATAAATAAAATTTGATCTTTTCTAACTGGCGTGATTTGACGGATATCTGTATTTTTATTAGATTTTTCTAGAATACATGAAAATTCAAAAATAGAACCCGTGGGTTGTTTTTGTCGTGCAGTAATTTTACCGCCCATGAGTTCGACAAGTTTTCGACAAATTGCCAATCCCAGTCCCGTGCCTCCATATTGTCTGCTGATAGAACTGTCGGCTTGTGAAAAAAGTTCAAAAATACGTTGATGCTGTTCTGTCGAAATGCCAATGCCGGAATCTGCAACAGTACAAATGAGTTTAACTTGCGAGTCGACAGCTTGTTGATGACGAACTGTCAACACAACATGACCGTCATTGGTGAACTTAACAGCATTGCTGAGTAGATTCACGATCACTTGGCATAGCCGTGTCGGATCCCCAATGAGAATTGGGGGCACATCTGCGTCAACAAGATAACTTAATTCCAGCATTTTTTTATCGGCATGCGGTTGAATAAGATCGATTGTTTTGGCTAACTCAGAGAGTAGGTCAAATTCAATCTGTTCTAGTTCTAATTTTCCAGCTTCTATTTTAGAAATATCCAGTATATCGTTGAGGATAGCCAGTAGGTTTTGACCGGAGCGCTGAACGGTTTCAACATACTGTCGCTGTTTTTCAGATAACTCTGTGGTTAAAAGAAGTTCAGCCATGCCTAGTACACCATGCATTGGTGTACGTATTTCATGACTCATATTAGCCAAGAACTGTGATTTGGTTTGGTTGGCAGTATCCGCATCAATCATCGCTTTTTCTAATCGGAGAATAGTTTGCTCTAAGGCACGATTGACATCGATTAATTCCTCTGTTTGTCTGTCAACTTCCTGCTGTAAATAGATCTGTTGTGTCGATAATCTTTGATCTCGAGCACTGATTTGTTCTAACATTTCATTCAGTCCATCTGCAAGATGTCCAAATTCATCCTCTCTGACTTTATCCGCACGTAAACTAAAATCGTTGTTGTCGGAGATAGTATCCATGAGTGACATTAAATTTCGCACGGGATTCGTAATAATGCGCTGAAAAAAAAGGGACAAAGCAAACGCAATTAATATTGAGATGAGAAATACGATTATTAAAAGAGAGACATGACGCCATTGCTGATCACGCAGAATATCCAGGCTGGCTTGAATTAAAAGTGTGCCGATTCGCTCATCGTTAAGTATGACAGGGTAATTGACTATAAGTGAATTGTCAGAGATAAAGGTGTGTTTGTCTGGTGTGAACTTATAGGAATCGACTAATAGATCAGATTTATTATTTGAAATATGGGTTGTAGTACTTGTGTCAGACTGATAAGCGCCTAATAGTGTGTGTTCTATCGTAAACATCTTCGCCGCTACAATGTTTTTGTCTCTAGAAAGCGCCTCAAGCACGTCCTTTATCGCGCTGATGTCTTCGAACAGAACTGCGGATGTACTATTATGTGCGGTCACAGCGGCTAGCGTTTCGACATCCGTAATCAGGTGATCACGAGCAGTAATATAATTGGAACTTAACAACAGAACGCCACTCAAAAATAAAGTAGAGGCGCTGACAAGTACAATAATAGTAGTGAGTTTAAATGGAAGAGAGGTGCGTTTTATCCAATCGGTCAATTTCATGGCATGCCCTCATGAATGGATTGTGCAGACTTCAATAGTTGTGAACTAAGCACCAAACGACTCTTTTTTGCCGACTGGAGATTGATATCAAACTGAAAGTTGTTGCCCACTTGGGACAGTTCAATCATCCCACCTGAAGCAGCAAAACCAGATTGACTGCTGACGGTTAATATTGGCCAATTCCGCGTTGCTTCAATGAGGTTAACCATTTGTCGTTGCGGTGTGGCAGCGCTAATATAAAGTAGATGGCAATCACTTAATGTCGAATGGATTGAAATCGACTGAGATAAAATGTGATGACCGTTGACTATTTTATTCTTAGAATTGTCGATGAGGTGATGAATCTGATGTGCGTTGAAAAAGCAAAAATGGATGTGTTCACCAGGTAGGAGGTTCACCTCGTCAGGCCAAGTGGTGAAACGCGCAAAATTGATAATGTACGCCGCACGAAGGATGTCGGGATTGGCTTGCTTGGTGATTTTATCCGCGGCAAAACTGTATTCCGTCAACAGCCAAATACAGGCCAGTGAGAACCACAAACGGTATGAGTGTCGGATCACCTGCAATTTGTCTCCCTCTTGGATGTGTGGGTTGCGATCCTATTGGTCGTTATGAAACCTGACGTGGGAATTTGAATTTTAGTGCGTTATCACCCTCAATTTTCTTGATGAGAAAACAGAGCAACCCATTGGGTTCAAAGTCATCATTGAGGGTGACCAGTAAATAAACTTAGCATTTTTTCAGTAAAAAGGGCAGATGCTTCACTCAGGGTATGTGATAACACTATGATTATAAATATAATTATTGAGAGTGTATGAGTCCATTCGCCGATGTGGGCAGCATCTTCTCAGTCCGCTTATCGGATCCAACTCAGTTGAACGTATTCGCCGTAAGGTTGCCTACTTGAGTGCTACGCGAGAGAGAAAATGGCGACTTTTTTGAAAGTCCATTGACAGGTTGTTCATTGCCAGGTACTTGCCCTAGCTCGCGGCCGGTTTCCCGAGCAGGAACGCCGCTGTCTGCCAGCGGTGTTCCAGAGCCCACCTTGAGTGCATCGATCTAGAGTCGAGCCAATTTTGGTGTGTCATCAGTTTAAGTGTGACAGCAGTACATGGCAGCCGAAAGGGGGCAGGCGTGCGTCCGGGCCCGTTAGCTCTGTCTATTCTGCCGGTTTGCCTGATTTCTCCCACTCTCTCAGTCAATGGTGTCTGTAGTCACACGGCTGAGAACTCGGCGTCTGACTCAGATGGGACATTCAAAGACTGCGTCACCCACTGTTCGATGCTCATGGTGAGAGGCAAAATGGAGAGGATACCTTGCCATTTATGATTGAATTTGTACAATTCACACCCAAATTCTGGTTCCGAATATAATCTTGCTATCAATTATGGGGTATTGAATATGAGTCCGACAACCAACAAAGAGACACTTGGTTTTCAGTCAGAAGTGAAACAAATTCTGCACTTGATGATCCACTCATTGTATAGCAATAAAGAGATCTTTTTGCGTGAGCTGATTTCAAATGCCTCTGATGCCGCTGAAAAACTACGATTTGAAGCATTGAACAACCATGACTTATATGAAGGTGAGGAAGGACTGGAAATACTCATAGACTACGATAAGGAGAATCGAATTCTCAGAATTTCTGATAATGGGATTGGCATGAGTCGCCAAGAGGTGATAGACAATATTGGCACCATTGCGAAATCGGGAACCAAATCTTTTCTCGAACAGTTAACGGGTGATGCGGCAAAAGATTCTCAATTGATAGGCCAATTCGGCGTCGGATTTTACTCCACCTTTATCGTCGCCGATGAAGTGACATTAGAAACCAGGCGTGCAGGATTGCCAGCCTCTGAGGGGGTACGTTGGGTGTCAAAGGGAGAAGGTGAATACACCTTAGAGGCCATCGATAAGCCGGTAAGAGGGACCTGTGTGACTGTGTCCTTGAAGGAAGGGGAGGAAGAATTTCTAGATGGCTTGACACTGCGCCACATCATCAAAAAATATTCAGACCATATTAATCTGCCCATTAGGTTACCCAAAGAATCGCTTTCTGAAGAGGAAGAGACAACCGAAGGAGAGTTGGAAACAGTTAATCAGGCTAACGCACTTTGGACGTTGCCTAAGAGTGACATCAGCGACGAAGAGTATCAAAATTTCTATAAGATGATGGCTCATGACTTTGAAGCCCCTCTGGCGTGGACCCACAATCGCGTTGAGGGCAAGTTGGAGTACACTTATCTATTGTATATTCCCAGCCGCGCACCCTTTGATCTCTATGAAGTAGAACGTCAACAAGGCGTCAAGCTATACGTGAATCGGGTATTTATCTTAGAAGATAAAGAACATTTAATGCCCCGGTATTTACGGTTTGTTCGCGGCGTATTTGATTCAAGTGATCTCCCTCTAAACGTGTCTCGAGAGATATTACAACAAAATAAAGCCGTCGATACGATGCGCGCCGGTGCGGTGAAAAAGATACTTTCAGTATTGGAACGCATGGCAGAAAATGATGCAGACACCTATCAAAAATTTTGGGATCAGTTTGGTAAGGTGATTAAAGAAGGACCGTCGGAAGATTTTTCTAATAAAGAACAGATTGCCAACCTGTTACGATTTGCTTCCACCCATAACGATGGTCCCGCACAGACGGTGTCGCTAAAGGATTATCTCTCCCGAATGCAGGAAGGACAGGAAGCGATCTACTATATTACTTCGGATAGTTTCATCGCCGGCAAAAATAGTCCCCACCTAGAGGTGTTTCGTAAGAAAGGCATAGAGGTTCTGATTTTGTCGGACTCTGTTGATGAGTGGATGACGAGTCATTTGACTGAGTTTGACGGCCACTCAATTAGTTCCGTGGCTCGTGGTGAGCTGGGGCTGGAGAACTTGGAATCCGACAGCGAAAAAGAGCAGAAAGAGAAGGCAGAAGAAGAGCTAAAGGATGTGCTCACACGCATTAAAGATCAGTTACAGGAAAAGGTCGAAGAGGTTCGTTTTACCAGCCGGCTCACTCAGTCTCCTGCCTGTCTGGTGGTGGGAGAGCGCGATATGAGCATGAATCTGGAGCGTATGTTGAAAGCGGCCGGTCACGATGTGCCTCATGTGAAACCGGTATTAGAGGTCAATCCCACTCACCCGATGGTTAAACAGTTAGCGGACGAACAGAGTGAAGAACGTTTCCACGATTGGAGCTTGGTGCTATTTGAACAGGCGTTGCTCAGTGAAGGTGGGCAGTTAGAAGATCCAGCGACCTTTGTTCACCGGCTAAATAGCTTACTATTTCAGATGGTGAGTTAATTTGCCAGCCACCATCGGGCGTATTAGGGATATGTGCGATCCACTCATTTGAAATCAGTAGTGGAAAAATCAGTGGCAGGCGAACAGGGTTGTACCGCCTGAACCCAACGTCTTAACGGCAGACGCCCATGGATCCCAGTCTGCAACGTTTATAATCTGTCCAGATGGTGCTGCTGAGATCGGCACCATTCACTTCAACGTTGACAAAATTGGCATCGCTAAAGTTGGCTTTGCTTAAATCCGCGTTTTGAAATTGCACGTTCACTAGCTCGCTGTTTTTAAAACTGGCGCCAGAGAGATCAGCACCGGTGAAGTTAACATTTTCCAGCACGCTGTCGTCAAAGTTTAGTTGTGTTGCACTGGCAGAAATAAACGCTGAATTGCTGATCTGCGTACGCTCGAACTGGCTGTTATCTAAAATGGCATGACTGAAGTCTGCGCCTTTAATGGTGACGTTGTAGAAAACAGCCGCGTTTAACGACGCGTGCTGGAACGAAGTGTTATTAATTATCGCCCGATTAAATCTGCTCTTCGACATCAGACTTTCAACAAACTCCACCCGATCAAACTGGGCATTACTAAAAGCAGATCGACGAAGGCGGCTTTTGGAGAACTTGGTGTCGCTGATGGTACTATGTGAAAAATCTACATCGTTCATCACCGCGCCAGTGAAATCAGCCGATTTTATTTGCGCACGTTGCAATGCTGCCGCATTCAGAGATTGCCCACTATAGTCCACCTGTTCCAGTACACAATTAGACCAGACCACTTGCGGTGCCGGAAGATCTTCGCACGCGGCTCTCAATGATCCGGGCAGGATACAGTATGCTAAAGCAGAAAATGCAATAATTAAATTTGGTAACTTCCTGTTATATAAGACCATAGTCTATTGTTCTCTAAAACTTATTTGCTAAAGTTTAACAATAATTTGCAAAGGATGTGGGGATCAGAATAATAAAAGTTCTATAGATGCATTCAAGAGTTAAAGTCGGCATAATGCTGCTTTTTTACGCAAAATATAAAGTATGAGATTATGCGAATTGTTTTGTTAGGCGGCCCAGGTGCCGGTAAAGGTACCCAGGCGGGGTTCATCAAAGAAAAGTGTCATATTCCACAGATCTCAACAGGGGACATGCTGCGTGCCGCTGTGAAGGCGGGTACTGCTCTGGGACAAGAGGCAAAAGCAGTGATGGATAGAGGGGATTTGGTGTCTGATGAACTGATCCTCAATCTGGTCAAAGAACGTATTGCCCAGGATGATTGTCAGCATGGATTTTTATTTGATGGCTTCCCTCGGACTGTGCCCCAAGCGGAAGGCATGCGTGAAGCTGGTATCGATATCAATCGCGTCATAGAGATAGCAGTCGACGACAACGAGATAATTAGACGCATGAGTGGTCGTCGCGTGCATTTAGCTTCTGGACGCACTTATCATATTGAGTTTAATCCGCCAAAAAATGAGGGCTTGGATGATGTCACCGGTGAACCACTGATTCAGCGAGAAGACGACAATGAAGAGACGGTGCGAAAACGTTTAAACGTGTATCACGAGCAAACCAGTCCACTTATCGCGTATTTTAAAGCTTGGTCCAAGGAGGCAGCCGCCAATTCTCCGAAATATTCCGTGGTGAACGGGATCGGCGGCGTGGAAGAAATCAAAGAGCGAGTTTTCGCAGCGTTAAAGTGAGGTCTTGATAGCCAGAATAGGCGTCATTGCAGTCTTGCGAATTTTAAATCCCTGGTACTGATTCCGCTTTGAGTCAAGTATCAATCATTATGATTGGGCCTTAGATGCGATGTTCACCACTCGAAACAACAAGTGACCTTCAGCCAACAGGGTACCAGATCCTTCGCCCACCACTTGAAAGCGGCTGGCCAAACTCTCTTCAGATTGCCACCGACCTTCACCCAATCCGTATAACTTTTCCGGTTGAGGTTCAGCGTAATAGTTGAGATGCATCGCAGTGGTAGCCGCTCGACTCGGCTCTGGTGGCAGCAAAGACCAACAGGCCATGGCACCCGAACTGTCCGCTAAGGCACCCAAAGCAGCGTTGTCAATGTTACCCTTGTCATTGAGTAGAAAGGGCTGCATCGGTAATTCCACTATTGAGTGACTGTCTGCCATGTGTAAGACGCGCTGACCTAATGTGCTACCAAAACCTTTGGCGGCGAGCGGGGCGGAAAAGGGGCCCGGCTGCCACTCGCCGGATACATAGTTGTTGGCATCAATAGTCTTCGGCATTTTTTGTCGCTCTGAACTGGATTTATGGGGTCCGTAACGCAGAGTGACTAGAGATTTGCAGACCAGTGATTTATCTTCTGTTCGTAGGGTGACGTCGGCAAAGGCCAGCTCTCGGCCGCGCTTGAGTATGGTAGCGTTGATCACCACCGGCTCCAGCTTTGTGGTACCCGTGAATTGTACCTGTTGATCGAGTGCCTGAATTTTGAGATTCGCTTTGGGATCCAATTGAGCTTCAAGCGCGCGACGGGCAGCAATCAATGCCAATGAGACAGACGCGCCGCCATGGAGAGTGCCACCAATGTTAAGAATGGATTGCTGTGCCGGTAGAATAAGAGTCACCCCCTCCGGTGCAAAGCGCTCAATGCGTATTTTAAGAAAGGATTCAAAAGGGGAGAGTGGGGTATCGAAACTTTGGGAGACTGCCATTCAATTTCCTGCTACTGACTGTTGGTTGTCAAACTAATTATTCGATTTAATATTATCAACACTCTATTTTAACAGTGGAGAGAGATGTGCGGGCCAGTTTTTTAGATAAATCTACGATAGATAACGGAGATCTCTCATTCCAGCGATTAGAGCAAGAGTTGGATGAGTGCCACTATTTTGATCTCACTGCTCCGGATGAGGTGGTTGAGCGCATTCGGGCTGTGGAAGTGGTGGTGAGCAATAAGGTGTTTTTAGGCAAGGAAGTGCTGCAACAGGCAGGCGATCTCAAATTGATATGTTTGGCCGCCACTGGCATCAATAATGTCGATCTCGATGCGGCGAAGTCGTTAAATATTACCGTCACCAATGTCACCCGCTACGCCACACCCGCCGTGGCACAACATGTATTTGCGTTAATCTTAGCATTATCCACCCGCTTGGTGGATTATCAGAAATCGGTGTTGCAGGGCGCGTGGCAAAAACATCCCTTTTTCTGTTTGTTAGATTATCCGATCACTGAATTGGCAGGCAAAACCATTGGCATTGTCGGCTATGGGGAACTGGGCCGGGCAGTGGCCAAGATAGCGAGAGCGTTTGATATGGAGGTATTGATCGCCCAACGTGCAGGTAGCAGTGATGTACTGCCAGGACGTATGCCCTTGGCACAGATGTTATCTGAAGTGGATGTGCTCAGTTTACATTGTCCGTTGGTGGAGCAGACCAGACACTTAATTGGTGCAGAGCAGCTTGCATCAATGAAACCAAATGCATTATTAATCAATACGGCGCGAGGGGCCATTGTGGATGAGGTGGCGCTCGCACAGGCATTAAGAACCCATCAAATTGCCGGAGCGGGAATTGATGTCTTGGCTGAGGAGCCGCCGGTGAATGGCAGTGTGCTAATTGATCCTTCCTTGGAAAATCTAATAGTCACGCCACATATCGCGTGGGCCAGCTATGAAGCGAGACAAAGATTAATAGACGAAATTGCACAGAATATTCGTAGTTTTAAGTTAGGCGAGCGGCGCAATACCCTCTAGCATATTAAAAATATAAGTAAATGATATTAAAGAGAATAAAAAAACCTTTTCTGGTTGTCTCGCGCCAAAAACTGTAAAGTGTGGCGCAAAATAAATATCACAATCCTAATCACAACCCTCGAGAGCAGTCATGAATTTAACCTGTGAAAGCACCATTAATGACAAAAAAGAATTTCCTAACGGCGTACCCACTCAACTAGCAGACGGAATTCATATTATTCGTCAGCCCTTGCCCTTTTCCCCCAAACACATCAATTGCTATCTCATCGAAGATGTCGAAGGTGTGACATTAGTGGATACGGGAATGAATAGCAAAGATAACCAGGACGTTTGGGACAATGTGCTGTGCAGCGATCTCTGTCGTAATGGGGTAAAACAGATATACCTGACCCATGGGCACCCGGACCATATTGGATTAGGAAAATGGTTAATGGATAAAACGGGTGCGCCCATGTTAATCACCGAAGGGGAACGAGACATAGTCAACAACTCCTGGCGGGGTGCGAGCAATCACAAAGAAGAGGTGTTGCAGTTTTTCATGCGATGGGGATTACCCGAAGATCTGATCAACGGGATCTATGGGATGCAGGATGGGTTTCGCAATATGTGCCCTGAAATAGACTTTGACGTCACCTTTTTGCACGACAAGCAAAAGTTAACCATCGGTCATCGAGAGTTCCAGGTGTTATATGGTTATGGCCATACCCCCTGTCATGCCACCCTCTACTGTGAGCAGGACGGACTCGTATTCACGGGTGATCAAGTGCTACCCCGTATTTTTCCCAACATCAGTGTTTGGTGGGGTACACCTGCCAACCCGCTAGGAAACTACCTCGAGTCTACCCAGTGGTTGAAACAGTATGCATATAGTTTGGCAATGCCCTCTCATGATTGGACCTTTACCAATGTGCACGGACGCATCGATGAGATTTGCCACTTCCATGAACAGCGTATGGCAGCTACCTTAGAATTTTGTCAACAAGTGCCTCGAACGGCATTTGAGTGTATTGAGGTGGTATTGGGCAAAAAGACACCCTATTTTCAACTGGGCCTCACATTGGGTCAGGCCATGGCTGTGATGGAAGCATTGGAAGTTGAAGGCAAGGTGGTGAGGAGTGGCAAAGAGGTGTTTCGCTTTCAAGCGACATCTGAGGCCATTCAGCCACAGGCAGCGAATCAGTAACCGGTGGTAGATTGGAACGACCGCTGGTTTTTTTTAAAAAAAACCGCCTGTGGAGACAGGCGGCTTACTGTACCACAAATATTTAAATTGATAGCCAGGACGCGAGAGCCATTTAGGCCTCCAGGCTCTTGCTTTTTGTGCTGGACTCCAGGGAAGTCAGAACCAAAATTCTCCTCAGGCACTGTAACATGAATCCCATGATGCCAAAGAAGCCCCATCCCAAGACGACAAATCCCCAATGTATGGGTGCGCCAAACAGCTCTTCGGCGTAGAAGAAGGTATGTCCCCATTCGTTGAATCCCACATTGGGCATAATCAATATGAAGCCCGCAAGCACAATACAGAGCGGTACGGATAATCTACCAATAAAATCGGGCATACGAGTGTGTAGCCACATCATCAAAATTGGGATGGCTGTAATAATAATTGGGATCATCAGGTAGAAAAGTTGTATGTGTGTCGGGGTAAAATCGGTGTCTCGAATAGTGGTTTGATGCCAAGCTGCATCACCTTCAACAATTAGCCCAAAGCCGACAATTAATAATACTGAACCAATTAACAAAGAGCCAAAAATCATATAGTAGATCCCGAGCTCTCTTTTAGGGGTCATGGCAGCATGAGGATCTTGAGGCCGTGTAAACCATAGGTAAGGCAAGGTGATCACAGCAATGAGAGGAATGCCAATCATTTGAATATAGAATAGCCTCATCCAATACACATCAAACACGGGATCAAAATAGTCGGTGCCGTAGGTAAATGCGTATTCCAGCAAGTAGAGTCGATACAGAGTGAGAAAGACCAAGGCTGCGGCCACTACCGTCACTATTCCCTTCCAGGGTACTCGAGGCATGCCCTGTTCATCAAACAGTAAAAATAGACCATTTTTACTCTCATCGGGTAAAGGTTGCGATAGCACATTTTTATCTTTCGAATCGATTATTGTAGACATTGGTGGCTCCTGTTTCGTGACGGGAAGATTCATTTGCTACTACAAAAATCCAAATCAAATGAGTGATAAACACTACTCTATATGGCAATCCACATGCCACTCGAATAATTTATTCGACCGTAAATAGAACTTTGTTACCCTAGTTTGTATAAGTCCGTTCAATTTCTTAGGCTTATAAGTAAAATTAGAGTTCTGTATATAAATATTAATGGAGGGTATTCAATGTACATACAATAGATACAGTCTCAATCCCACTCATAAAATTTATGAGTATCGATGTTTCCGTATCAAATCAGTGAAATATCTAGGATCTAAGAGTTTGCTGCTTTGAGTTGTATTTTGCCAGAAACTTCATAATCTTAAATACTAACTAGTTATCTGTGCAGGCAAATTATATTAAGCGCATAGATTTGTTCATTTCAATGAAGAACGAACAAACAAATTAAGTTTGATAGGATAAGTTCATCTATTGCAAACAGCTCGTCGAAAACACCGCGTTGACAGACTCAACACTCAACCGCCACTGAGCGCCTGAAAAATATAGAGTGTACTTGTTTCAGGAACCTTCTCACTCAGCGTTTTTCTATCTATCACTAATGTCTCGTCGATGCAGATATTGACATGGCGTCTCAATGCGCCCCGTTCATCCAGCACGTAATCGGTAAAACCATGGGCGATCTGATCAACGGCCGCGAGGATCTCTGCCACTGATCCGGCAGGTACTTCTATTTCTCGATTCTGTAGTGCTGGAAAAAACCGATACAGATGAGAGGTCATGGCTACCTTAGGCATCGGCGTTATCCGAATCGCACCGAATAGATAGGGGGAAAGTGGTTGCCCAAACATTGCCAGCTTTCGCCGCCATCTTCCGATACATACAGATTGCCGGTACTGCTGCCAAAACAGACCTTTTCCCCAGAGGCATCCAGCCCATGTCTGAGTACGATGTCGTATGCATCCCGTTGTGGCAGGCCCGAGCGCAAGGATTGCCAGGATTCGCCACCATCCTCGGTACGCGCCACAAAGATTCCCTCATCTATGGCCATTCGTTCTGAATCTGCCCGTGCAGGCACCACCCACGCAGTGCGCCCATCAGTTTCATCTACCGCAATTGGAAACCCAAAATGTACCCCTTGCTCGGGTTGGCTCACTTTTTTCCAAGTCTGTGCAGCGTCTGAACTGTAAAAGACACCACAATGATTTTGTTGCCAGAGGTGATTTGGTTGTTGTGCACACGCGGTGACATAGTGAGGATCGTGTCCCCAGTCTGCTTCGGGATTCGGTAAATAATCCATTAACATACCTTGATTGCGCCCTTCCCATGTTTTGCCGCCATCCTTGGTTTCTAGCACCCCCACGGAGGAGGCCGCCACATAAATATGGTTTGCATCATTTGGATTCACCACCACAGAATGAATGCCGGGTTCGAACACACCATAGTCGATACTGGCAGGCGTGCCGCCCCATTGATTTTCACTGGTGGCATCGCCATTGAATAGATCGCCACCCCTGGTCTCATGATTCCATAAGGGCTTATTCAGCGCCCAGGTCTCACCGCCATCATCGCTGACAAACAAACCACCGGGGATAGTCCCCGCATACAGGCGTTGCGGCTGATCCGCTAAGCCAAAACTGATATTCCAAATCTTATAGACGGTTGCATCTTTGTACTCGGGATCACCAGTGGGGGCCTCCGGATCAAAGTCCGGGGTAGGCAGGTATTTCACGATATAGCGTGCACCTTGGGGATACTTAATGGAAGGCGCGTCTTCCCAAGTGATGCCCTCATCATTAGAGCGTGACAGTTTTGGTCCCCAATGACCATGATCTAAAGATGCCCAAAGGGTACCGCTACGAGGATCGCGCGCGGCGAAACAGACAGGAATGCCATCATGAGCAATGGGACCGGGCTTCCAGCCCTTATCTGTGCGACGGAATACGATGGACCCTTTGCGCGTACCTATGAGTATAAGATCAGACATAATGGATTGCCTTTAGGTGAGAATCATTTCCTTCAGATTCTAAACTAGACTGAATCAATAGCCAAAATCATCAGTATTAAAATGAGATGATGCGGTGGACGGCATGACCTTATAGTGATCACTGGCAAATGATTAGGCTAGGGATCCTGCATATTGGCGTGCCGATACTTTTAGAGAGTATAACCATTGTCTCTGTGATTTAAGTCGGGGAAGTCCGTACAGTGGTCAAGAGGGGAGTGGTCGAAAATTGGTCAAATCTAAGCCTGTTTCTTTTTAGAAGGTGGATGCGCCATTTTCATGTAGACGCCACCTTGCGCCAGCTCTTCTAGCATTTGTTGTAATCGTTTCTGCTTGGTCTGCTCTTGTTTTGCCTGGTTAATCCAACCAATATAATCATTTTGTTGATACGCGGGCCGCACGTGATAGGCTTGTAACAGATCCCGCTCTTGCAGGGCTTTTTTCATAAACGTAGGCATTGGGTGGCGCGGTCTTCTAAGAGAATTGGGTTTGTCAGGCATGGCGCAATTTCTATGGTACTGTCGCAACCGACAGCGGTTAAACGGCTAAATAAACTTTAATCTCTTTCATGCTATATCACAGTAATCTGATCGCGTGATCATCAATTGAGATTGATTAAAAGTAATAAAGAATATGATGAGAGTCAATATTTCTTGGCATGATTCACTCTAACTTCAAAAACCTCACCACCTTATCCACTAAACTATCTATATCATGTAGATGAAAAACTTCCGGTTTTGTACGTTCGTCCACTAACAGACAGGCGAGGCCGTGTACGGTGGACCAGGCAGCGAGAGTGAAAAGACCGGTTTGATTTTGATCGCCGTCTTTGATTTCAATGTTTCGACGCACACTATCGAGAATCATCTTATAGCTATTGGCGGATGTGGTTGACAGATCCACAAACTCGGCCGGATCGCTAAATTCCGGTCCAAACATTAATCGAAACAGTGCCGGTTGATCGGTGGCGAATCGCACATATCCCTTGGACATGGCCAGCAGCCTGCCGCTTTCAGTGGCTTGGTTTTTGGCCGCCTCACTCATGTATTGGATCAGGCGTTGAAATCCTTCTTCCGCAATTGCTGCAAGCAGGGCCCTTTTATCGGTAAAGTGACTATAGGGGGCAGTTTGCGAGACGCTGGCTTCTCTGGCCACAGCGCGCAAGGTGAGCGCCGTGAGCCCATCCCGTTCCAAGATAGCTAAACCGGCATCAATGAGTGCCTGTTTCAGATTGCCGTGATGGTAAGATTTTGTTTTCATTTAAGATACGCCGAATGAGTCTTGCACAATAAAGATAAAACTTGACAGCGTCAAGATACATTGGCTAATCTTAACGCTGTTAAGTTTGAAGCTGAAAATGGAATCAGGTACTGAATAATAATAGTTGGGATAGTGCATGTTGGTAGTTCATCTGCTTGCCGGTTTGTCCGCCTTGATTTTAGGGCTAGTACAACTACTTGCCGCTAAAGGGTCGAAGCGTCATCGACTATTGGGCAGGCTGTGGGTGATGATTATGGTAGCCTTGTGTACCAGTGCGTTCTTTTTACATGGCTTTCCACCTCTAATGTTTGGTTTGAGTGTTTTTCATCTCTTATCTATCTGGACATTGTTCTGTTTGGCGATAAGCGTCCTGGCCGTTCGCCAACAACAGATCAGGCTTCATCGTACATTTATCATAGGCGCATATGTAGGGACGGTGGGCGCAGCTCTAGGCACATTAGCGCCTGGACGACTCATCCATGAGTGGCTGTTTGCGCTCACCATTTAAAGAATTGGCAATCGAATGGCTTTTACAGATCAGTTTCGTTTAAGTAGTCATGCAGTGATTACAAATGACACAGATGAAGTGTTATTGCTGAAAGCAAACTATGGTGATCGCAATTGGGGCTTGCCCGGTGGCGCATTAGATCCTGGTGAGACCATGCACGAGGCATTACTAAGAGAGTGCCGGGAGGAGTTAGGTTGTTTGGTGGACGTGAAGTATTTGAGCGGCGTCTATTATCACAAAGCTTATCAGTCTCACGCATTTATTTTTCGGTGCTATTTGCCAAGTAACACCCAGATAGAATTGAGCGAAGAACATACAGAATATTGCTATCAGCCCGTGCAAGAGATGTCATCGGTACAGCAACAGCGAGTACGGGACTGTCTTGAATTTAATGGAGTGGTCAGCAGTGCGAAGTTTTAACACTCGCTTATCGTGACAAACAATACATTGAGGGATCTCCATGTCAGTAAAAGAAAGTGACTTATCATTTAAACAACCGAACACCATTGCGATTCTTGGTGGTACGGGTGCTTTGGGCGGGGGCTTGGCTCGCCGATGGTCGCGGGCGGGATACAAAATAATCATTGGATCGCGCAATCAAGACAAGGGTGAGCAGGCGGCACAAGCGTTATTGGATGAGTTTCCCGATCTCAATGTGGTGGGCATGGAGAATCTGGCCGCCGCTAAAGCGGCGGATCTGGTGGTGTTGACCGTGCCCCATGCCCATCAGTTGCGTACCTTAGAGCAGGTTCACTCGGCATTGACTGGCAAAATTTTAATTGATGTGACCGTACCGCTTAAACCTCCCAAAGTGGCAAGAGTGCAGTTGCCGCCTTCTGGCTCTGCGGTGGTGGATGCGCAGGAGTTGTTAGGCCCAGAGGTGTCTGTCGTCTCTGCGTTTCAAAACGTGAGTGCCGAACACTTAAGACAAGATCATGCGATTAGTTGTGATGTGTTGGTGGCCGGGGATAAACGGGCAGCTAGAGATTTGGTGATCCAACTGGTCGCGGCTGCCGGATTGAAAGGTTGGCATGCGGGTCCCTTGGCAAACTCTGCGGCATCGGAAGCCTTAACTTCGGTGTTAATTGCGATCAATAAACACCATAAAATAGCCGGCGCCGGTATTGTGATTTCAGGCGAAACCAAAGACTGAACCACACTGATGAAGGGGCCACATTAAAAAATGACACTTAGCTTTACGCCCATTTCTCCATTGCCCATGATTCAACCGGGTGACAATCTAGCGCGGATGATTGTGGATGCCATGGCCACAACTGTGGAGCATTGCCATGAGGGAGATCTACTGGTGATTGCGCAGAAGATTGTCTCTAAGGCGGAAGGTCGCTATGTGCGTTTATCAGACGTGACGCCTTCGCCTGAAGCAATAGAGTTAGCTGAAGAGGTAGAAAAGGATCCACGATTTGTGGAATTGGTGTTACAAGAATCGGTACGAGTGGTTCGTAAACGCCCCGGAGTGTTAATCGTTGAACATAAACTCGGATTCATACATGCCAATGCAGGCATTGATCGTTCCAACATAGAAGAGGGCGACTCCCAGATCCTGTTGTTGCCGCAAGATCCTGATAGCAGCGCACAAAAGTTGAGAGCCGAGATACACCACCTCACCGGCATAGAGATGCCCATTATCATTAATGACAGTATGGGCCGAGCGTGGCGTAACGGCACTTTAGGTTTAGCCATTGGTGTGTCAGGCTTGACACCATTGATCAGTCACATCGGTGAGAAAGATATTTATGGCCATGTCCTGGAGGTCACAGAAGTTGCCGTAGCCGATGAATTGGCGGCGGCTGCGTCGCTGGTGATGGGGCAAACCACTGCTAAAATGCCGGTCGTATTGGTGCGCGGGTTTGAAGCCAAGCGAATGGAGCAAGCCTGTACCAGGATGTTGATACGCGATCCAGAAGGTGATCTTTTTCGTTAACTAGAAAATACTATCAAGACAGTTAATATAGATGGAGACTCCATACAAAAATCACACCTCTTATTTAGCCCTTACAGGTGGCGTAGGGGGCGCTAAGCTTGCAGTGGGGTTATACCATTTGTTGCAGGATTCAGTGAGTTTTGCAGTGAATACGGGTGATGATTTTGAGCTATATGGTCTGCATATTAGTCCGGACATAGATACCTTGATGTATACCTTGGCCGGTATCTGTCATGCACAACAAGGATGGGGCCGAGCAGAGGAAACCTGGAGCTTGATGAACAGTTTGCAAGAGTTTGGTGAAGAGGCATGGTTTCAGTTGGGGGACAAAGATCTGGCTACACATATATTGCGTACCGCTAAACTGAGATCCGGGCAGACTTTATCAGAGGTGACGGCGCACTTGTGTCGCGCAATTGAAATTAAAGCGCCCATTTATCCCATGAGCGATCAACCAGTGCAAACACAAGTTAACACTCAAAGCGGTGAGTGGCTCGATTTTCAACATTACTTTGTCGCCCAGAGATGTGAACCTGTGGTGACAGGTTTTCGATTTATGGGTGTGGAAAGCGCCGAGGTGAGTCCGGGCTTACAGAAATCATTGCAACGAGAGTTGGCTGGTATTTTTATATGCCCATCTAACCCTTTCGTCAGTGTGGATCCTATTTTGTCTGTGGGCGACATGCGCCGTCGTTTAATGCAACAGGCCGCGCCGGTCATTGCGGTGACGCCTATTATCAGTGGTCAGGCGATTAAAGGCCCAACTGCAAAAATCATGGCTGAGTTATCTATGCCCACAGATGCGCTCTCTGTAGCCCGGTATTATGCGGCATTCATTGATGGCTTTATTCTAGATGAGAAGGACGAACAGTTGGCTCCGTCCATTGAATCATTAGGTATACAGGTGCAATTGGCACCGACCCTAATGCACACATTTGAAGATAAAGTGTCTTTAGCCAAGAGCTGTTTAAATTTCGCAGATAAATTGAGTCACAGGAAGAAAAGTGCATGAACAGTCTGTATGCATTGATACCTGTCAAAGATCTATCACAGGCTAAATCGCGATTGTCTCCATGGTTAACTGCCGATCAGCGTCGTGCGCTGATGTTGGCCATGTTAAGGGATGTACTTGCGACGGTGACCAACTTTAGTGCCATTGATCACACCTTTTTATTATTGAGTAACGAACAGGACGCAGACTTCTGCTTAGAAGAGAAAGTGACGCCTCTGTTTGAGCCCGAACCTCTAGGTTTAAACGGCGCATTGCACTTTGCTGTGGACAAGTTAATGGATAGAGGTGCTCAATCTGCGCTGATAGTACCGGGGGATATTCCGCTGTTGCAATTGAGCGATCTACAGGCATTGCTGTCTACACGGCCACAAGCTGGCTCTGTGGTAATTGTACCCAACAGAGACCATACTGGTACGAACGCTTTGCTGTGCACAGCCCCGAACTGTTTGCCTTTTAGTTATGGTGACAACAGTTTTATGCACCATCAACAAAGCGCTGCGGCATTGGCATTAGCATGCCAAACAGCACTGTTACCGAATATGGCATTGGATGTGGATACACCAGAGGATCTGATGCAGTTGGCCAAAGTGTTAAATCACCCTGTGTTTGATGCGTGTGATGATGCGCAATTACAGAATCGGCCCTTTGCTTTTGCTTCAGGCTTTACGCAAAGATTGTTACTGTTGCCAGTGTGGCAAGAGATGTTGTCTGTTTGGGTAAAAAACCCACCCACACGGCTGAAACAGGTTTACCCTTAAGAGGTGATAATGACAGATTCACAACAGCAAGCGACAAGCCAGTTAGTGCAAGCAGTTGAGCAAGCGGACTCACTGGAACACTGGATTGCCATTGGTAGTCAGTATTCCCTGGGTGAGTTAATGGAATGGGCAGCCGCAATGCGTGATCATGGGCATGGCGATCTGGTTAGCTATTCTAAGAAGGTATTTATTCCTTTAACCCAACTCTGTCGTGACGTATGCCATTACTGTACTTTCGCTCGCTCGCCCAAGGAATTAGCCTCAGCCTATTTGCCTATTGAAAAGGTGTTGGAGATTGCCACAGCGGGGCAGCAGGCCGGTTGTCAGGAGGCACTGTTTACCTTGGGGGATAATCCAGAAGCACGCTATCGCACCGCACGGGAGTGGCTAGCGGCAGAAGGGTTTACTTCTACCCTGGACTATTTACGTCATGCCGCCAAAAGGGTATCAGAAGAGACCGACTTGCTCCCGCACCTGAATCCCGGATTGATGGATCTCAAAGAGTTACAGCAGCTACGGCAGGTGTCTGCCTCCATGGGCATTATGCTGGAATCTACTTCAGAGCGTTTGTTAGAAAAAGGACAAGTGCATTACGGCTCACCAGACAAAGCCCCTGAAAAGAGAGTGGCTTGTATTGAA
Organism: Thiotrichaceae bacterium; assembly: GCA_041940025.1. Lineage (GTDB taxonomy): Bacteria > Pseudomonadota > Gammaproteobacteria > UBA5859 > UBA5859 > UBA5859. The sequence continues at coordinate 374,169 of JBGTSY010000002.1, forward strand.
GCAGCAGGGCAAGCAGCGATCCCCTTTACCAGTGGAATTTTAATCGGTATCGGGGAAACTAAGACTGAGCGAATTCAATCATTACTGGCGCTCAAGGCGTTACATGATCACTATGGTCATGTTCAGGAAGTGATCATTCAAAATTTTCGTGCCAAACAAAAAACAAAATTGGCCAATGCAGATGAGCCTGGATTAGAAGAGCTGCTGTGGACAATTGCCATGGCGCGTCTGATATTGGGTTCCGAGATGAATATTCAAGCGCCACCTAATTTGAGCCCTGGTGTCTTGCCGCAGCTCATTGCTGCTGGCATTAATGACTGGGGTGGTGTGTCGCCAGTGACACCAGACTATGTGAATCCTGAGGCCCCTTGGCCACACTTGGTCAAATTAGAACAGCAGACTGCCCAAGCCGGTAAGCTGTTAGTGCAAAGATTGACTGCTTATCCTACCTATGTGCGTGAACCCAATCGTTGGTTTGACTCTGACATACAGCGCAAAGTGATGGCAAAGAGTGACGCTCAAGGTTTGGCACGAACAGACAATTGGGCAGCAGGTGCGTTGAATCCTCCGCCACTCAATGGCAACAATCGAAATTCGAAGACTAAAGTCAGTCACCATCAGATCACGGACGTGTTGCAAAAAGCGACGCAGCAAGAGAGCTTGACTGAAGCGGAGATTGTGACTCTATTTCAGTCCCGTGGCGAGACATTTGAATTGATATGCGAGACGGCCAATGAATTCAGGCAGCAGGTAGTGGGTGACGCGGTGACCTATGTGGTCAATCGCAACATCAATTACACCAATGTCTGTTACTTTCGTTGTCAGTTTTGCGCCTTTTCAAAAGGCAAGACGAGTGAAAACTTGCGTGGTAAACCCTACCTATTGAGTCATGAGGAGATCTCACGCCGTACACTGGAAGCCTGGCAGCGGGGTGCCACAGAAGTGTGCTTGCAAGGAGGCATTCATCCCCAATACAGTGGACAGACCTATCTCGATATTTGTCGCACCATCAAGGAAACGGTGCCAGATATTCATATTCATGCTTTTTCAGCATTGGAGATTTGGCAGGGCGCAAACACTTTAAAAGTGCCTATGCAAGCGTATTTACAGGAGTTAAAAGCCGCCGGCCTGGGTAGTCTGCCAGGCACCGCCGCTGAAATTCTTGACGATGAGGTGCGTGCTCGTTTATGTCCGGACAAGATCAACACAGCTCAATGGTTACAAATTATAGAAACTGCGCATCGTCTAGAGCTTCCCACAACTGCAACCATTATGTTTGGCCATCTGGATGGTTATCACCATTGGGCGCGCCATCTATTGCATTTAAAAAACCTACAGGCGAAAACGGGTGGTTTTACTGAGTTAGCGATGTTGCCATTTGTGCACATGCACGCCCCTGTGTTTTTAAAAGGTCGTGCACGCCGTGGCCCTACTTATCGCGAGACAGTGTTGATGCATGCGGTGGCGCGTTTGGTGTTGCATCCTCATTTTAAGAATATTCAGACCTCCTGGACCAAATTAGGCAGAGAAGGGGCGTTACATTGTTTAAACGCGGGTGCCAACGATCTGGGCGGCACACTGATGAATGAAACCATTACCCGAGCAGCGGGTGCCAGTCATGGGCAGGAGAATGCACCTCGTCAGATGGAGGAGTGGATCCGATCCATCAAGCGGATACCCAAACAGCGCACCACTCTGTATGCAGAGGCGCCAATCAATCAACAAAAGTTATCTTATTCGGCGTCACCACTTGAGGAGCCTCAGTATCAATTGGCGGGTCAGTTTCAACGCACGAACAAGAAGCAAACTTTATTGCGAGTGGAATATCCGCACCAAATCATGACAGGTCAGGAGATCGTGTGAGATCCCATTCCGGGCCCCATGAATTTTAAGAAACAAATATGAGTCAATAGATGGGAGAGCAGAAAATGAAATTAGGAATGGTTGGTGGGTATGGCGGTAAAGAGGTGAATGTCAATTTGCCGCTGATTAAACATGCAGAAAATTTAGGGTATGACTCCACCTGGACTGCGGAAGCTTGGGGCGCAGATGCGATTTCACCTGCAGCCTGGATATTGGCGCAAACAGAAAAAATAAAAGTGGGTACGGCTATCATGCAGATGGTGGCACGTACACCGGCAAACGCGGCAATGACCGCCATGACATTGAACCAACTCTCTGGTGGCCGGTTCATTGCTGGACTAGGTGCCTCAGGACCACAGGTGGTTGAAGGGTGGCATGGCGTGGCGTATGGCAGGCCACTTACCCGGACTCGTGAATATATTTCTATCATGCGCAAAATCATGGCCCGCGAAGACAAAGTCACCCATGAAGGTTTTCACTATCAAATGCCATACAAAGGCGAAGATGGAACGGGTCTGGGTAAGCCGCTTAAGTCTATATTAAAGGCAGATACCACAATTCCTATTTATACCGCCTCCATTACGCCGAAAGGGATCGAGCTTTCCGCCGAAGTTGCCGATGGATTTTTCCCGGTATGGATGGATCCGGAGCGTTATGACATTTTTGAGGAGTCAATCAATGCGGGATTGAAAAAGTCGGGACGTACCTTGGATGATTTCACGGTCGCGCCGTTCGTGACAGTGGTGGTAGGGGACAGTCTCGATGGTTGCCGTATGCCGGTGAAAGGGATGTTAGCGCTCTATATAGGTGGCATGGGGGCTCGAGAGAAAAACTTTTATAACGATTTCGCCTCGGCGATGGGTTATGAAGCCGATGCCAAGAAGATCCAGGATCTCTATCTCGATGGCAAGAAAGCTGAGGCAATGGCGGCGGTACCTGACGCATTGGTGGACGAAATTGCGTTGCTGGGTCCGAAAGAGCGCATTAAAGATCGCTTACAAGCCTGGATAGAAGCGGGCAAGAAGGGCCATGTAGGTAGCATGCTGGTCGGCGCTGGCCAACCGGAGGCATTGGAGTTGATTGCTGAAGAAGTGCTTTAAATTAAGAAATGGTCACTCTAAGTTGATGCAGGCGCCCTAGGGCGCCTTAATTATTTATGGAATGAATAACGGCTATATTAATTATCCATTTCAATAATTAATAGCAGCAGTGCACAATAGCTCTCAAATCAGGGCAGTCTGAATCAGCGAAAGTTCACAACAGCTCTGATAGCAGATCTAAACACTGGAACAGACTTAAGAAAGGACATGCACATGTATTTAAAAAAAATTCCTGCTTGGTTACAAAATAGCGCCATTTTTAGCGGCACGTTATTGATGAGCATCATTACCCTGACCAGTGTGGTGCTAGTGAGCGGCCCCATGATGTACACCGGCTACGTGCTCTAGTCATGACAGGTTTTTTATTGATATTTTTTAGACTCTCCAACTGTACTTCCATCCTGTAACTCTCTTCATGGGATAATTCAGCGAGTGTCACCCTCCTTGGGGCACTCGCTATTTTTTTATCCGTCTGTGGCAACTCCCCTTATCCCGAAGGGATGCAAATACTAGCGTGTTGCACTGGATTAGATACTGTATGCGGTCTGCAATAAAAACTGATGAAACCACTGTTGAACAGGCGTCTGCTTTAAAGTTTTCGATCTCAGTGAGTGGATGGACCAAGGGGCAAATTTAATCGGAGGCGTGTAAATACGACAGTTGGCTTGATTGGCAATTTGTGATGCCAGTCGCTGACTCACAATGGCGATGAAGTCTGACTGGGCAATCAAATGGGGTACTACTAAAAAATGGGCCACGGTGACGGCTGTACGCGGTGCAGGTTTATGACGTTTTTTTAATTCAGCTTTGACCAGGCGTTGGGTGTCGTCTCGTAGAGAGGTGAAAATATGGGGTGTGTTGCAAAAGGTATTGAGAGTTAAGCGTTCATCTATATCTGGATGTTGTTTGCGGGCAATGCAAACGAAATGATCATCATAAAGATGCGCGGACTCGAAACGCTTGGGAATGGGATCAAATACACCCAGTGCCACATCTATGTCACCGGCATCAATTTGGCCGTGGATATGATCTTTATCGAGAGGATGAAAGCGGAGGTTCACTCTGGGCGCACTTTCTTGCAGGCGTTTTAGTAGTGTGGGAACCAAGACCAGCTCCACCGTGTCGCTGGTGGCGAGATGAATCGTACCTTCACATTGCTGAGGATCAAATTCATCATGAGTCGCGAGTGCTATGCGTACTCCATTTAGCGCTTCGCGGATAGGTTGTTCTAATTCCAAGGCTTTGGATGTGGGTATCATGCCATTAGGTGTGCGGATAAATAGCTCGTCCTTAAATAGATATCTCAAACGATTGAGCGCGTTGCTCACTGAGGGTTGCGCCCGCGCCACGCGCTCGGCAGCGCGGGTGACATTGCGTTCGTCCAGCAGTGCCTCGAATACCACCAGTAAATTCAGGTCAACCGAATTAAGATTCATAAAATGAATAATAAAAATAATAATAATCCATTTCAACAATTATCTGACTCTGCCCATAATAGTGACATGATTCATCGTAAACAGAAGGAGGCACAGACAGCATGTTATATCACTGGGAAAACGGCGAACTCGCCGGGACGCGTAACCATCAACAGAGTCCACGAGATGCGCCTCAGATTAGGTTCAAGTCACAATTCTAATTGGTATGAAACAGGGGTGACGACACGGAAAATCGGTGGTTCAGGCAGTATAAATTTAGTATATTTTGGATTCTTTGTATGACGAACGAATGAACTTAATAGTACACAAGGACTGCACGCCGATTGGCAGTCATGCGACACCCTCAACCCTACGAGCCCACGTTTTACGTGGGCTTTTTTTGTCAAATGACCGACTTCTCCAGATGTGTGCAGGTACTTGCCTCGCTATTTTGTCACCCATTGACTGGACATAACCAAGCAATTTAGCCAGACTGAACGCCAGATAAAAATGAACTGCTGAGGTCTCCCATGAAAAAAATTGCGCTCATTGGTGTGTTTTGTTTGCTACCCCAGTTGGCTTGGAGTGAAAAATGTGAATCTGGATCTATGGCATGTGTGAGTGGATCAGCCGATGCGCTCAGCAGCCGTCAAAAAGAGATTCAAGAGCGTTTAAAAAGACAGGAAGAGATTAAACGCAAAGCACGCACTGCTGCGTCCAATATTGGCAATGCTGAGTTTACTCGAATCCAGAATCGATATACTGCGTTGGCGGATCCCTCGATTGCCAAGTTAATGGCGAAATACAAACGTCACTACTATAACGCATTGTTGGCTGAGGGATTCACTGCGGCTCAGGCGCTACAGATTATTACTGACTCCAACCCATAGCGATGACTTGCGAGAAAATGAATTGGCTCATATAAACTTTCTTGGCGTCTTGATCGCCACACTAGTGAGTTTTGTGCTAGGTGCGCTCTGGTATTCTCCTGTGCTCTTTCAAAAATATTGGTTGCAGGCGGCGAAAATAGACAATGAAATGGAGTTAGATAATCCTCTATTAGTCTATTCAATGACCGCACTGCTCACCTTGTTCAGTGCACTTGCATTGGATATTCTGTTGGGCCCCAATCCACATTGGCGAGATGCATTGGGCACGGCCTTGTTGTTGGGAGGAGGCATAGTGGCACCTTCGATGGCGGTGAATTACCTTTTTGTGCAAAACCAATCCATGCACTGGGCGATAGATGCCGGGTTTCATTTGTTTCGTCTATCCCTGATGGCGATGATATTTGTCATTTGGCCTCAGTGAATGGACGCGATTGTATCCCCACTTGGCAACCGCTTAAGGAGTCGCTGAATGACATTATTGACTTTATCAGTAAGACCGTTGTGCTTCACACCGGCGTTTAGAATCGGTCATTGGATAGGAATCGCTACTTTGCTCTGTTGCTTGTCCTATTCTGCGTTGGCAACTGAGGTTCTACGGGTCGGCATTAAAGAGACGCCCCCCTTCACGCTGCGATCGGACAATGGTGAGTGGGAAGGGCTCAGCGTTGCCTTGTGGCAACACATCAGTGAAAACCTAGGTGTCACCACTGAATGGGTAGAAGTGAGCACTGTCAGCGAGTTGATTGATGGCTTAGGCGCTGGGGACTTTTCCGTGGCCATTGGCGCCATGACGGTGACAGCGGAGCGGGAGACGACGATAGATTTTAGTCACGCCTTTTATAGTACCGGATTAGGTATCGCGACTCGTAGTGTGGACGGCGGTATCCTCTCTAGCATTAAAAGTTTGTTTTCGAAACAACTGTGGTCTGCGGTGGGTATTCTGGCGGGGATCTTACTGGTAGTCGGCATTGTGATGTGGCTGCTGGAGAGAGGCTCAAACAACAGGCAGTTTGCACGCGGCACATTAAAAGGCATTGGCGATGGATTTTGGTGGTCAGCAGTCACCATGACAACTGTGGGTTATGGTGACAAAGCACCGATTACGTTTTTAGGTCGCAGTTTGGCCACCGTGTGGATGTTTGTCAGTGTGATCACTATTTCTGGTTTTACCGCTGCCATTGCTTCTGCGGTGGCTGTCAATCAACTGACTACGGCGGTGTCTCAACCTTCAGATCTACACACGGTGCCGGTGGCCACTGTTCAAGGATCCACTAGTGGTGATTATTTGCTTGGCAAAAGTATTCAGCCGCAGGAATATGCAGTCATCTCCCAGGCATTTGACGCCTTAACTCAGGGAGAGGTTGCTGCGGTAGTATATGATCTACCGCTGATGAAATATGAACTCAAACAAAATCCCAACAAAGCCATTCGCATCTTGCCGCAAAGACTGCTATCACAACAGTATGCGTTAGCTTTTGCCCAAGAACACGCTATGGGCGAAGAGATCAATCGTGCTCTGCTTGACACAATTGAGAGTTTGCTCTGGCAACAGAAATTATTTCACTATTTGGGAGATACCGCGAACTGAACACATTTTCCTACCTAAGGCAGACGCCCCATGAGTCATTTGCAGCACACCCAATTCAAAGATAACTTCAGCGCCAGCTTGCCAGCGGATCCGCTCACGGAGAACCGCCCCCGCCCTGTCTCTCAAGCGGCTTATTCGTGGGTATCGCCAGAGCCGGTGTGTGCCCCTAAAACAGTCGCCTATTCCAAAGAGCTATTCACGGTGTTGGGGTGGCCGGAGAGTGAGGCCAGTAGCGACACCTTTGCACAAGTCTTCTCCGGTAATCAATTACTTTCGGGTATGCGCCCCTATGCGATGTGTTATGGCGGTCATCAATTTGGTCACTGGGCGGGTCAGTTGGGGGATGGTCGCGCCATCAACTTGGGTGGAATCGATACCGCCACTGAAGGCCATCTTACCTTGCAACTAAAAGGAGCCGGGCCCACCCCCTATTCCCGTCGCGCGGACGGTCGAGCAGTTTTACGCTCTTCTTTACGTGAATTTTTATGTAGTGAAGCGATGTATCATTTAGGGATCCCCACCACCCGTGCATTAAGCTTAGTCTCCACCGGGGAGCAGATAGAACGTGATATGTTCTATGACGGTCATCCTGAGCTGGAGCCAGGCGCCGTGGTATGTCGAGTGGCACCCAGTTTTATTCGATTTGGACATTTTGAATTGCCTACTGCACGGCAAGATCATCAGCTGCTAGAGCAATTGGTAAGATACTGTCTTAAATATGACTATGACGGTAAATATGCCTGTGATCGCGATGGTTTGGTGCACTGGTTTCGAGAGATCTGTCTGCGCACCGCGGATCTGATGGTGCACTGGATGCGTGTTGGTTTTGTGCATGGCGTGATGAACACAGACAACATGTCTATTTTAGGATTGACACTCGACTATGGACCCTATGGCTGGTTGGAAGCCTATGATCCCCAATGGACGCCGAACACCACAGATGCCCAAGGTCGTCGATACTGTTATGGCAAACAACCGGAAATCGCTCAATGGAATTTAATGGCTCTGGCCAATGGGATCTATCCACTGATTGGTGAGAGCCAACCGTTGGAAGAAGCGTTAACAGAGTACGCCAAGCATTATCAGAGTTCCTGGCGTCACATGATGTGTGGCAAACTGGGATTAGTGCCACACAATCAATCAACGGATGAGGCATTGATATTAGAGTTGTTCTCACTAATGAGTGCGGTTGAGGCCGATTGGACGCTTTTCTTTCGTGCTCTGTCTCAGTGGGATCCCCATACCCAGGCCAAAGAAGACAAACTGGAAAGCATCGTAGAGACCTTTTATCTAGCGGAAAAATTCAGAGGTGAAGTCAAACAACGCTGGTTGCTTTGGTTAACAGGTTATGCGGATCGAGTTTTAAAAGAAGCACAATCCGCATCAACGCGCCTATCCAAAATGAACTCGGTCAATCCTATTTATATCATGCGCAATTATCTGGTTCACCAGGCTATTGAACAAGTCGAGCAGGGAAATCTTTCAATCCTGGAGCAGCTCATGTCGGCAATGCGTCAACCCTATGATGAAACAGATTCATTTGTTGAATTGGCCGGTAAACGTCCAGACTGGGCGCGGCATCAAGCAGGTTGTTCCATGTTGTCTTGTAGCTCTTAGGTTAAAACGGGGCTCTCAGCTGCGTCTTCCCATTGGTGGAGAAAAATAGGAACGATATGCTTCGAGGAATCAAGTTTGCTTTAGCAATTGTACTGTTTCCACTAATGATTGGGTCGGTTCAGGCGCAAGATTCCCTGACCACATTTTCTATCGAACCTGGCACGCCAACCTTGTCGCCGTTAAATTTCCCCGAAACCGATGACGATGCAGCCGAGCCAAGTGATTTTGAAATTAAAGAGTACCTATTACTGAGTAATGGCATAGGAGAGCGTCGTGCCGTAGTCACGTTATACAATACCGCAAATGGACAGAGAATCTTAAAAAGCAATCAGATCAGCGCACAATTCGCAAATGGGGACACCAAACACGCGATAGGATTGTCGCAGAAATTCTCTGCCCAGGAACACTTAACTTTAAACATTACGTTTGGCCAGCATATCTATCCTATACTATCCATCTCGGTATACAGAATAGATCAGCCGAATTAGTTTTATAAATTTTCGAGTACTTCAGTTGTAGGAGATCACAGGGACGATGAAACGTATTGCGATATTTGCGGATGGCACATGGAACTCTCCGGAGCAGGACGATCCCACTAATGTATTGAGATTTTCCCGTGCCATCAAACCGCAGGTTGGGAAGACCGAGCAGATCGCATTTTATGATTGGGGGGTAGGCACAGATCGCAAAAAGATGAGTGGAGGGTTGTCGGGGGCAGGAATCGATAAAAATATTGTGGATTGTTATCGATTTTTGATTCACAACTATCACCCCGGTGATCAGCTCTTTTTCTTTGGGTTTAGTCGGGGTGCCTATACCGTGCGCTCCCTGGCGGGTTTTATTCGTAACTCCGGCCTGTTGAAGCGGGAACATGCCGACAAAATTGATGCGGCATTTAAACTGTATCGAAAGCGTAATCGTGCCAGTGGGCCCAATGCTGCCCAAGCCATCAGTTTTCGTCAGCGCTTTGCAGTCGCCGACATCACGCCAATTGAATTTATGGGTGTCTGGGATACCGTGGGTGCCTTGGGGATCCGGCGACGGGTTGCCGCTGGTGTCGGTGGAGACGGCGTCGAAGTAGTAGACGCCGCTGGCGTCCAGCCGGTTGAACTCGAAGGTGCCGCGGTCCGCGGCCCAGGCCTCGTCGGTGGCGGTCCAGTCGCCCTGCCTGGAGAAGCGGTA
>JBGTSY010000003.1:0-283 GCA_041940025.1 Thiotrichaceae bacterium
CAGATGACCTCAAGGGAAGTTTTAGCAAAAAACTGGAAAATATAATCAGTGGAAGAACTCAGGGGGCAAAATATGACGATGCTGAGCACTTTCTTCTGATCGAAAAATTTTTGCTGGAGCATGTGCCTGAACAGATTTCCCAAATAGATTTAAGGCAGCAGCTATATTCACTCGGAAATATGCTCGATGAGTTCTGGGGAGGTAGACTACAGCGATCTTTCGGTCAACCCGTAAAGGGAGTCCCTAACCTAAAATATCTTGAATCTGAGACTGTATATGAGTT
>JBGTSY010000003.1:293-31078 GCA_041940025.1 Thiotrichaceae bacterium
CAGGATGAAAGAGTCGAAGCGAGTTTTTATGAATCCAACGATTCGGCGAAGTACTACATAGCGTTGAAATCTTTCGGTGAGAGCAATTGTGATCTTGCGATATTTTTCCGCGAATCCGAAATTCCAATGCTCTATTTCGGTATGTACCTCAAGAAGAAGAGCTATTTTATTTTCAGGTCGTTCAGGCATGAGCAGCCAATGTGTCTGTATCTAAACAATCCTGAGAAAGGACACAAAACCATCCGATCTACAGCCAGTATCATGCCTGATCATATTTGTAATGACTTAAGCGCGAAAGAGACCATATGGGGCGTAAATCCCTATCAGATACGGATGAACCCAGTTTCAGACATACACAGACGTGCTTTACTGGTACAACAGGCCAATTCATTTATCGCTGGGATTGAAATCTAGAATATTATTTTCTTGACAAAAAGGTATTTATTATGGCAAGCAATTTAGCAGTTGATTTAACAGATGATGGATTTAATAGGATGGAACCTAGCCTGATAAACGCCGCAGAAAAAGGTGACATAAATGCTGCCAAGGAGGCTCTTGCGCGTAACCCAAACTGCATTTTCGAAACTGATGACTACAACCTGAACGCGCTTCAGGTTTCGCTTTGCGAATTTCATCATGATATGGCTTTTTTCCTGCTAGAAGAAACTAAAATTTCCGCACTTCACAAAGATGCCTTGGGAAGAGATTCGATAAAAATTGGAATATATAGCGGAAACGAAGCTCTATGCGAAAAGATAGCCGAGCGATGGAATGAAGAATGGTACAAAGAGTATCAATCAGAACAAAACAAGGTTGTCCCATTTAATCCTGCTCCATAGACCGCTGCCAATACTCTTTACCTTCCATTAACCATTTCCTGATAGCCTGAATATATTCTCTATAACACGAGAATAGACACGCAAAAGGGAGTGGTGCTACGCAGTTGCCACTCCCTTTATTTACGGAGCAATCAACGAACGGCGCTACTGCCATAGTAATTCCTTACACATTCTATCGGCTTGCATATACGAACTCACGGCCCACCTCCTAGAGTGGGTTAGCTCTCCGGAATAGCTGAAATCAGGGGGTTCGCCCTAGCCTTCTCTTTTACCTTTACTACGTCTCTCAAAAGCACAAGAAGAGTGCCAACCCCGAAGCAAACTAAAGCGAACTTGGTTGTCTCAATCGCCAACGATAGCTTGGAACCGATGGGGCCTAAGTTGATTGCTTTGCTTATAGGGTCACTCAGATTTGCCTCGCCCAAAATACTCAAAGCAGCCCCCATTCCTAACAATGTCCCAAAAAAGCCAACGTAAGGAATGAGGTCCAGCACCCCCTCAGTAACGGGCCTTGCCCACTCCAAAGGAATACTCAAAATCAACAAAGCAATACAAAAATTGAGAAAGAACAAGGTGATCCACTGAACTGGGCCATACAGAAAAGCAATCTTCTTTATGTCTTCAGCTAGTTTTTCGAGCTGAAGTCTATCCGTCACCTCATCAACAAGCCTACTAGTCAGCGCTTCCACCGCCTTACTGTCAGCAGTCGTATTCAGGCCCTTCATGCCTCTGTCAATCAGCAAAGAAATGAGTGGATTCATTGCGCCTCGTGGAATTTCGAGATGAACGTCACGAGCGTACGGAAGTAAAGATAAGGAATTTGTAAAGGCCGCCACTAATCTACATCCGTTGATGCTACTCACTCCATACACCTCTCGCAAATTACGAGTAGCTGTGCCACTGAATTGCCAGAAAACTCCATACCCGATCTTCTCATCAAAACTACATTTTGCGGAATGCTCCCTAAAAGCATAACTTGAGATGTCCTCCAAATCCCCAACTGCTAGAGTAAGTGCAAGAGTACCACCTATGTATACATCGAACTCTGATACCCTTGTATCAGCATCCCAGCGCCGCATGTAGAACTCCTCCTCACCATAAAGAGTAACGAGCCTTTCAGAGTAATTTCCGTTTAATGGCGATATCGAGTTCACGTATACCTCACCACTGTCAGTCCAAGCGGAGAAAATCAATCTAGTAACTACCCAAGCCACTATCACTGCAACCATGATCATCGAGGCAACGATACTAGTTCTTATAATTTGTTGTTTTATATTACTCATATCATTCTCCGCATAAGACGTAGGCAGCAGGATCGATCTTCAAATCTTGATACCAGGAATTGGGGATCGCTCGCTCTGCAATTTCCAAACTTGAAAGCTTTAGTAGTTCTCCCATAGTGCCCGTAGGGTTACGGTGCTTGGAAACTAGTTCATCTTTAGAACACACTCGGTAGGTGCCAAAATCAGCTTCGTCGTAGATATAGGTAGCCCAAAAAGAGCTGTCTCTTCTTTTCGTCACGTATCCGTTTGGTGCAAGTTGGATTATTTCTTCAGTTCTAGCAACATCAGCGAGCCTTCCGAAGGCTGGATGCGCCCAAATAAATTCAGGGAATCTTTCCTTCATGGCATGCTTCAAGAAAAGGACGTTTCGCACTTTATGGCTATTGTTGTTAAAGTCATCAATTATTATCAGCCCGTCCGGGATACCATCAAATGGTGGTTGCTCTACAAAATCCACCACCATATATCCCAAGTTTGACGAGGCGTGGTAATTTAACTCCATGACACAATCATTCTGCGCAATATTCAGTATCTCATCTCGGATCGTATCCAACCCCCGCTCGATAAACCTACTGTTCAGCAAATCATTTTCCACATAGCGGGAACGGGCTTCTGGGTGTATCTTGATGGCGCAGGCCTGCCCTTCATTAATAAGTGCAACCGCCGTCAACTTTTCAAAGTTATGAAACTTTTTTTGTACCAATCCTGAACCTATTAGCTCTCCTCCGTCGGCATTTTTTAGCGCCCTTTTAAGAAATATGTGGTCATCAAGGCAAATCTGAGCGTCACCTCTGAATCCAAAACCATCTCCGCAGGGAGTAGTTTCTTGGGAGGATGCACTACAACTCAACCACAGGGTCAACCCAACTGCCAACCTTAATAGTTTCAATCTTGCCTGCATGGTTCTTTGCCTCAGTGCTATTACTCGTCGATAAAACGGTTATATCAAAGTCCTGAAATATAGTTTTTTGGTTGACTATTTCAGCTATCCTGAATCCAACTGCCATTTTGTTGACTTCTCCCATCAATAGCACAGTGATGTTTCCCGGTTCTCTTATTACATCAACGGTTGCGTCCAAAGCGCTTACGGATGTTTCTTTGCCCTCCACGAGAAAGTATGGCTCTATTCTGAGGAGACTAGAGATCGGAATTCCAGGATATTCGTTCTCGATTGAGTCCGGTTTACCGACGTAAAGCAGCACAACAGAGTATTTGGGGCTTTTCCTGCTTGGTTTTTCAGTTCCCGAAGTAACAGACATGATCACCATTAGCCCAATTGCGAGAATGGAGAACAAATCAATGAATGGAGCTAGATTGGCTTTCAAATGTCACTCCTTTAGTGGGATGCTTACTTCGAGGACTGCCAAACTTCGAACCCTTCTCCTTGAATAACCTGAAAGGTCACAGTTCTTGGTCTGGTTAGAGAAGGCCAATCCAGCGTACTGCGATCCGGAGAGCTTAGATAAGGGGTCTGGAAGAGAATCTCTATGTGCATTGGCCAACTGAGGACTATGACGTGTAATGGTTTCTCTAAACTCAGTGCGATCTACAATTAGTGGATGTGGATATTGCAATCTTGTGTCCCCTAATTTCCAAGCAGGGTCAATACTAAGAGAGCTATCAGAAACGCTCAGAAAACAGTGGTCAAGTGCAACTTTTAGAGTAGTGTTCGAAGGGAGCGTTTCAGGAACCCACGAGAATACGTATTCATCCTGTGAGTTGGACACCTCCACAATACTCATGCTTACTCCAAAATTCCGAAGAAGTAATGCCTTAAACGTATCTAGGTCATTAGACTGCGACAGTCGAAGTGTTCTTCCCAGTGCTGACGAAGAATCCCTGCCTAAGCACACTCCATTCTCATTAATTGAGAACTGAATATCTTGCTCCCACACTGCCGAACCGCCATCCTTCAGCTGTAAATGCAGGGCTTTACTTGGATCAGGCCCTGAGACACTCAAATAGCGAATATGGTCAGCATCACTGTTATCGGAAGGGACTTGTCTAAGCTTCAACACCTCGAAATCGGGAGGTGGACTCCGAGAGTCCCCCTCGAAGATATTGAAATTGGCAACAGTCTGAATCAGAAATATTAGACCAAGGACTATAAATATTTCCGCGAAGGTTAGAGCAGCTTTGCCCATGAATAGCCTTTAATCGCTTAGTTCTCAACATTCAAGCTATATTGGCGTGCGCCCACATATTTTTCAGAGATAGTGACCTTAATGGCCTCTGTATCAGGGCCCATTCCACGTACATTTAGTTTTATCCTGTTGTCCTCTATAAACGGATCACCATCGATGCTTATATCGGTAATTGAGCTAAGAGAGTAAATCCGCCTAGAGTTGTCGGATATTGATGTATTTGCATCAGAGATAATGGCGAGGATTTTCTTGCTTTTTACAAGATAGAGCCGAATCTCGCTGTCCGACTGAAAAACTTCATACGCAACCCCACCCTCGGTCCGGTCAATTACTTGTAAACGCCGAAAACCTTCTTTTTCGAGCTCCTTATCGAGCTCAGCACGCTCCTCGTCAGAAGCATCTCCCTCATTTTCTATTACTCTTTTCCGACCGGTAACTCTAGTTTCGGTTACAGCTTTTGACTCTTTGTAGTCTTGGTTATCTTCAAGAGTCTGGCCGCCCCATGCAGCTAGTGATGCTCCCCATTCGGGGCAGCAATACACTGCTAGCGCGACGCCGGCGAGAATGGCCAAGAATCCCAATATCGCCATAGTCTTCTTCGAGTCATTCTCATACTCTTTCATTCGAGTATAGGTTTCAGTCTTGTTCTCGAAATCCTCGTAAAGATCATCTAGCTCATCTTTGCAAGACTTGGCCTCATCACCCTCCAAGTTTCGGCATTCTTCTTCTTTGTCTTGAATTTTCTCTGCTAGCGCCTCAAGTTCCGACTCGACGGCTTTCCTAGCCTCGATAACTTGCTCCAGAATTACCTGTAGCTGCTTCTGGCAATCACGGTAGTCACGACCAAGGTCTCGCTCAAACTCAGACCAATCAAATTCAACTCCACTTCTCGTCTTTTCGAGGCCGTCGATAAAATCCTCTAAGGGGGAGTCAGATCCATTGGGTGAACCCACCTGAACACATTCCTCGGTGAGCCGTTGCCAGTTCGGGTTTACAAAAGTAATTTCTCCCTTTTCCTCAAAGCTCTTCGCGGATGCGATTAAACGATCCATCCATTTAGGCATTGTTTGACGGAGCTCGAGAACTATCTGCTCCAGTTGGGATATTTCCTCTTCTGTTAATGGGTCGGTTTCAAAGTCTCTCCCCTCAAAAGAGGAAAGAATAGAAACAGTGTCCCCATATTGCTCCATGTCCGTCATAAAACCTTGGCTCACGGCATTCTTGAGGGCACTGACTAGGGTCGTGCCTGTCTCGTTGTCGATCTGCTCTGTATTAGCAAAACTGATTTGAGATATTGGGCCTAGCGTCAAAGCCATGGCCAAGAAATAGGAAATGAATTTCCTAAGCAAGACTGGATAGCTATTTTTCTCTACGTTCGAGCCATTTGCCTGGGGTAGTTCACTGATACGGGAATTATAGCCGTTGGGGTGTGACATACTTTGGGTCCCTCCACAGAAAAAGGTGCTTCCCTACAAGATTCAAGTTCGCAATCAGTACTAATATAGATTAGCGCCCGTTGAATATCCATAAATTTCATATAGTCTCAATTTACTCTGTGGCTCGAGTCAGTATTGTGCATATGTGCTTCGCCCCAAGCAGGGCGTAATTCGATTTCGAAACTCATGGATTCTCATTAACCATTTCCTGATAGCCTGCATATATTCTCAATAACACGAGAATAGACACACAAAAGGGAGTGGTGCTACGCAGTTGCCATTCTCCCAATATCTATTCGACTACCAGCGAGCCATTGGTAATCATTGTGGCAATATCCAGACTGGGATTATTAAGTACTTGGGCAACAGCAGTTAAGCCGTGCGTACTGCCTGTTCCATCCTGATCGACATTAATCCGTGTATAGGTGGAGCCGTTTGTAAAGAAGACGAAATCTGTAATGACATCTCCGGCTACCGAGCTGAAGTCGATAACATCGGAAATATCTATCACATCTCCTTCCGTGGCATCGAAGTCACGGATGTAGTCTCTACTGCCATCAAGGTCACCAAGCTGATACAGGAACGTATCAGCATCAGCTCCACCCCATATGGAATCCTGTCCGGTTCCGCCAACCAGTTCATCCGACCCGGCGTGGCCGTACATGTAGTCGTTGCCGCCCTCACCATAGAGGATGTCATTGTCATTTTGGCCGTACAGGTAGTCCTTATCGTCACCTCCATTGAGGGTATCAAGACCGTCACCACCGTATAGGCGATCCACTCCAGCCTCACCAGATATCGTGTCGTTACCTACATAGCCATAGAGGTTTTCATCAAAGCCGGAACCTACAAATGTCTCATCGTTATCAGTCCCTTCCCATAACTGCACACCGTCATTTCTGGTTTGAGAATTGAAAACGCCTGACTCTGACTGAATAGTCGAGCCAGAGGCAAGAATGATATCCGCCTCAATCTTTCCATAGCCCGCATAAATTTCACCCGAGCCCTGTGGTGGTAAACCAGAGCCAATGCTAGAGCCGACAAAGAAGTCAAAAGTAATGTCATCGCCAACGAACCGATAATTCTCAACAAGCCTGCTTGCGTTAAGCTGACTATTGGCAGGGGAAGCCATGGCATTGGAAAAAGTCTTCAAGTGGGATACGTCATACCAACCGCCAAATATTTGAACTTGTAAATTACCCGCCGCTCCTGTTTCGGCGACATTAACAACATCAAAGTAGTGCGTTGTGTAATCAACATTTGAGCTGGACTGGATATCGAACGAGAACGAAAACTCGGTATAGCCTGTCCCCCCCGGTGTGGGAGAGGTAATTGTAATTCTGTCAGAAAATGAAGCTGCACCTCCAATGTGCGCATCAAAGCCGGAACCAGTGGGATTCCCTTCTGGGTCACGCTTTTCATAGTCCCAGTAAATAGACGCTGTAGAAAGACTTGATTCGAAAAGCCCTTCAGCATAGAGGGACTCTCTGGAGATCGATGAAGAATAATCCCCTCTATCAGCCATATTTGATTTCACATGGTAATCAGCAATATTGGCGTAAAGCGATTTTCCTAAGATTAGGCCGCCATTTTGTCCCATCCATGAACCCGCATACGCAGCATCAGTCCCGCCAAATCTAATATCTTCGACATCTTTGAATTCAAGCGTAGTTGAAGGGTTTGCAATATTCGTATAGACAGTAGTCGCCCCCACCGAAACAGTGAAGTCGGAGATATCTAGCCCATCAAGAAATACTTGATCGGTTCCAGAGCCGCCATCAATATAAACTGACTGATTCTGAACTTCGCTTACGTAAAAGTAATCGTCTCCATCCAAACCAAATGATTTTGCCGGAGTTGCCGAGCCTTTTAGAGAAAACATATCGTCAAGAGTTGATCCTTCGATATGCTCCATCGTGTAGAAATTGTCCCTTTTATCTCCAGCCTTATATACCCGCCCCCTATCAGCGGCGCTGTAGGACACGACAACATAATCTGTTTCATTTTTGTAAGTTAGTAGATCGGTACCGCCTTCTCCCCTAAGAGTGTCAATTCCCTTACTGGACTCAAAAGTATCAGCACCATCTCCACCCCATATCTTGTTGTTCTCATCGTTTCCGATAAATCGATCATCTTTATCAGTACCAAATGCATTTTCAATTTTTGTGCCATAGGCAATAGCAACATTTCCTGGGTCAGGATCACCTACGGAAGCTCCTGAATCCACATTCCATGGATCACCAGAGGTAGTCTTTGCTCCAATTGAACTGAAATGGCCTTCTCGTAGATCAATCTCAGCGCCATGATTCAACGTACTAAATCCAGAAACATCTATAGTATCTATTCCTCCACCATCCCAGATGGTGTAAAGGAAGGGGTCGGTAGCTAATGACCCGTCGAATCCCAAGCCTTGGCCGAGAGAGTAAGTCGTGTTCCCAGAGCGCGTAGATGTATTTACAGTTCCATAGGTGTCTTGGAGCGCCTTAATGTCTAGTAGCTGTAATCCAGAAGCAAAGACGCCGTTTACCGGATGGTACGACATGACAGTATATTTCTGATTGTTATAGAAAACGGGATCGAACGGATCGTCAAAGTCTTTCAATCCGCCAACAGCGTGACCCATTTCATGTAAAAGAGTCCAATATCCCTCTTGCCCCGGACTAAGTTCATCATACTCTGGGTCAATTTCGTTTATTACAATGTCACCAGAGACTCCAATTCCACCAGCACTTCCAGCAAGAGAAGCTGATTCGGTGCTCTCGCCCTCGTGATTAACAAATTGCATTTGCCCGCCAGCATCCTCTGAGAAACCAGCAGTAATTACATCTGCAAAAGAAACCCGGTAATCCACGCTATTTTTCAAGCTTGCGTCAATACTATTCGATCCAGAATATGTTTGAACTTCAGATGGAGATAACAACAGAAATCTAACCACATCTTCTTGGTCGTCTATAAATGCTGACCCAAGATCAGACAGTACAAATTTTTCATCGAACTCAGGTACAAGAAACCATGCCAAGGGAGTTGATGTCGCGAAATTGAACTTGAGATCAATAATCTCTGACGCGCTCCATTTATCCCCAGATCGTAGAAAGTCCACATTTATCATTATAATTCTCCTTCGGTTTTTGTTATTTACTCCGGCCTAATTCAGTTATGACTAGAATTTTTGACAATGGCCAATTTTTTCCTTCACCGCTCTAATGTCTACATATATTGCTTCTTCCCTATCTGAATATCTGTTTGTTCCGGCATCGTTATATACACGCCCTGAAGCGTAGCCAATCATTAGCAGGAGCAGAAACACCGCGCAACTCGACATGCTTTTCAAATTCAGGTTTTTTGGTTTATTCATGGCGAGCATCCTTTTTGTTATTATCTTCAAGACACTTCTCAAGGTGCCGGTTCGCACTGACTCTTTGTCCCTCAAGTTTTTCTATGTGATTTTTTTTGATGAGATTCCCATGCGTTACACCTCCGCCAAAACCCATAGAGACGCACACCACTCCAGCTAGGAAAAGCCACACGATCCTTTTCTTTCCTGAGCAGCGTTTAAGGCTTTTTCTGTCTTCTTCACTTGTCATCAGCAATTCTCCATTTTCTAACGCAGCTAACAAATACCCATAGCAGGAGCTGCAAATCAGAGTCAACGATCTATAGAAAATGGGGTGGAAACATCTGTGAGGAAAATATAATTTATCGAAAATTTGAAATAGATTTATCTCAAATTGTATTTACATAATAACTGTTTCTTAACCTCTTCCCCGTATACTGAAAGAAATTCTCATGGAGGGGGATTATGGTACTGGAAACTATCGCACCGGACGCACCAAGTAACGAAGAAGCCTTTCGTGCATATATTGCCACGAAGGAAAATCCTTCTGAATTTCTCACCGCAGTTGTTCATCCAACTACGCAGGCATTTTGGGACTTCGACGCAATGGGTTTAACTGTTGAATCCGCAAACATTGGCCGTGCGAAATTTGTAAAAGAACAAATCGAGATAGAGGCTGACGAAAAGGAACAAGAGAAAAATCAGCAACAGGATGCGTTCGCTGAGTTTATCGCCATTATGCAGGGCGTTCTTAACCCCGAAGACTACGAACTCCATGACTGGAACATTAACGGTCAGCAGTATCAAGTTTCTAAAGCAGGTATCGAAGCCACTTTGGATCGCATTAGAAATGATCTTGATGGCATGGCAGAAGAATACGGGCTATCCGATGATCAAAAGCAAAAGCTTGATGATCTTGAAAAGGAAATGCGCGGTAAAACACCGGAAGAGCAACAAGCCATTCTAGATCGCTTCGCTAAAGACAATCCAGAAGTCGTAGAAGCATTTATGAAGGAGCAGGAAAAACAGGCCACAGGTCTAAAAAGAGAGCTGGACAGCAAACTTGCTCTGGATAATGAGGTCGAAAACCAGAATGAACAGCAGCTTTCAATGAGCGGCCCACAAGAAACTTACAGCGAAGATAGCTTTTTTGACGACCTAGGCGGTATGGAATCTGAAATCGCCGCCGAATTTAATCCCAACGCATTTGGCGACTCCCCCGCTCCGATGGAACAAGTCGCCCCTGTTACTAAGAAATTGGAAATCGGGCTAGGCTAGATTATCTTGAGGCCAGTGTTGGTGGAAAGCCAGCACGGAATGCCGCTTTTCCCTCTTCATACATGGCAAGTTCAGTATTTTGACGACGTATCGTATCTGCTGAAATCAAGCCAACTTTTGTCTCCAGCTCCACCCCATATTGAAGCAGCTTGCCGTTGACATATGTACGCATCGTAGCGGTTTGAACATCACCATCATTGTCATTTGCCATGACATAGAGGATAGGCAGGCCTTCGCTATGCAGACGTGAAGCAGCCCTATAGCCAGCTCTAGCAAATGACTGATCTTTTTGCACATCACTGTATGTAGTCATTACTACCCTGTCCTCACATTGAGGATTTCCATTACTATCAGGGCAAAGTTCTTTAACCCACTTGTCGGCGGTCGCAGGATTTACATGAAGCAGCTTACTTGCTTGTAGACCTTCAGCCATAGCAGGAAGCGCCGCCGTAGACATTGCGGCGGTCAATACGTAGGCCAATGCTTTTTTATTAAATACTCTTTCAAACATGGAAGCCCCCTTCCGTTTTTACTGAACTTGAACTTTTCTATGAAAGTTCAGATAATAAAATAACAGTAATACTATCAGGAAATTACATCTAAAAGAGTCTTTACGCAAGAAAAAAATGAGCTTACGGAAACCTTACTCTGTGCGGAATATGAACTTTCATAGAAAAGTTCATATTATTCAGTTGGTTAGGAAACACCCCCTCCTCTCCCTGATCGCACAAAGAAAGGAAGTATTGTGTGATTCATGTCAGACAAGAAAACATGGTCTCCGAACGACAATCATCCCGTTAAGGGAAGGTCTACGCTTGTCGATGCGATATACGATCTCGATGATGTATATCGGATCATTGACCTGCTCTCTGATAAGCCGCGTGATACCTGCTTGTTCCTGCTCGGCATCAACACAGGCTATCGCGCTGTAGACCTTTGCAGGCTGACTGTTGGAGATGTTGCACACCTGAGAGCGTGGGATATCTTGGAAATCAAGGAGAAGAAAACAGGCAAGTACCGTAGTGTCCTGATAGGTAATGTGACGGTTGGCGCTATCCACAGATGGCTAGTCGTCCATCCAGACCCGCGCCCTGAGACTCCTCTGTTTTACTCATTTAAGACTAAGCAAGCTTTGCTACCAAGGGTCGTGACCGCCATGGTAAAAGACTGGTGCAAAGAGATTGGACTATCCGGCAATTACGGGAGCAGGACGCTTAGGCGAACCTATGCAAGGCATCAGGTATGTACTTTCGGGACTTCCCTACCTTTAATCCAAGATGATTTGGGCCATGCCAGCCAGAAGGATACACTGCGGTATATTTCTCTCATGCCACATGAGAGGCAGGCCATGTTTCGCAATCAGTTGGGCGGGAACAAGTACCGTTTATACTTGAAGACTTTTATCCGGAAAATTATCCATTGAGCGGTGAGATGAAATACAAATATTTTAGGATTTACGACAATCTATCGAGGGTGTCGCTGGACGAAAATTGCGATCCGAACTACTGCGAGACGTTTGACCGAAAAGAGAATGCCTTCGTTATCAACAACGCAATTCTTGAGGATTTATTTAATCACTCTGACTCAGTGGAAATATCTGAGTCAGAGTTTGATACCCGTCTAGCGAACATACAGAAGGGCTAATTACTACCAGCTATAAAGCCGCACCCATCGGGATAGCTGTAATCGTCTTGTGGTTTCGCTTGTTCCACCATTCTATCTTGGTGTATAGGGCGTTGGCTCCATCCATGCTCATTTCCAGTTTCTCAGCAAAGAGCATAAATTCAAGCTTATTCGCGCCCTCCTCCTTCATGTTTGGATATTCCCTGCGTACAGCCTCACACAGGAGCTGATCCTGTGAGTAATCAAAATCAGGATTGCCCTTTACCGCCTGATAGGCTTTGTAGCATTCCACAAGCAGGGGCATATCATCGAGACGAAGATTAAAGACATAGCTTTCCTGATTGGCCAATTGCCACCAGTCAGACCCCAGATAATCCTCCGGCTCAATCTCTGCCACTTTATCGAAAATCTGCTTTTGTAGTCTCTCTATTGCGCTCATGACTATGCCTACTTAATAAAGATCGTTTTATCGGAGGACGGCGTAAAACAGCTATACAAGACACCAAAGCCTCTCCCTGCCCATTCGATTTCAAACCTGTCCAGTTTCTCGCTAGTAAGTTCATCTTGAAACTGCTGGCGATAGACAATCCCCTTGCATTCCGCCTGATACCGCGCTTCAAGCTCAAAAAGCTGAACGCCCGCTGACACATCAAACGTTTGGTCTTCCAATGGTTCAATCCAATGGGGAATTTCAACGGGGTATTGCCGCTCCTCACCATCAGAGTTGATTGCTCTTACACTGACACCTGCCAACTTCAAGCCGTCAATTTCTCCATACATTCTCAGGCGCAAAGCTCCCAGAAACGGCTCGTAATAGTCATAGGTATTTCTCACTTCCGTTTGTAGACTGCATTCTGCGCTAGCTGTGCTAAAGAATGTAAAAGCAGATAGCGCCAGCACCAGATTTAAATTATGCATAGCGCATTGCCTCCAGCTCTACCACATTGTCATTGGCTGGTGCCGGATTATCGATCCCAACAATTTTGAACAGGCGCGCGCACCATTTTTCGTAGGCCTCGGCCTGCTCCTTCAAGTAATCGTATTTATCGTAAGTCTGCACGATGCGCCCGATACTATGCCCCAGCATGATTTCTGCAACATGAAACTCTGCCAGCGTTGAAAAATTCGAGCGTGCTGTACGCCTGAGATCATGTGTGGAAAAGTGCGCCAGCTCGTAATCTTCATGGCGTCTCAAATACTGCATGATGTTGTAAGGAATGGCGAGCGGTGCCCGCATACCCATTACCTCTTCAGAGCCGTCGTTGGTAAAAACGTAGGGACTATCACCACTCAACTCAAAAGCCTGCCTGAGAAAGCCCTCAATGGACGGTGTTATAGGCCTGAGCAACGGCTTTCCCGTATTCTTGCCCAACTTGTGATTTTCAGGCGGGATCGTCCAGACGCCTGCCTCAAAGTCAAAGTGGTCTTTTTCCGAGACGCGCAGCTCGCCATTGCGACAGCCATAGATCAGGCAGAGCTTTACGAAAAGCTTATTTTTTGGCGTGATACGCGACTGATCCACCGCTAGCCAGAACATCTTGATCTCCTCTTCCGAGAGGATGCGGTCAACTGAGCGCTTCGTGATCTGCAAATCTTCCTTAGCGTAGATGTCAGACAGGGGATTAGCCGGAATGAGCTTGCGCTTGACTGCAAATTTCAGCATTTGTTTCGCGTTGACCAGCAACCGCTCAGCGATAGCGGGTTTTTTCTCGGCCAGCCCTTCCAGAATATCCAGCCATTCATGCAGGGTGATCTTATCGGCTGGCAATTCCCCGATCCTTGGAAAGACGTGGATTTCGAAGCTCCGCTTTATCTCGTGGTGGCCCTTCTTGTTCTTGACGCAGTAGGTGTCGTACCAGAGATCGAACAGGCTTTTGAGAGACTTGGCCGCCAAGATAGCCTGCCGTTCCAACTGGCGAACAACCTTCGGATCGTGGCCTTTTTCAAGCTCTTTACGCAGGCGGGTAACTTCAGCTCTTGCCTCTTTGAGAGACATCAGCGGGTAAGTGCCAATATCGATACGCTTTCTGGAATCGTTGTAGTAATACCGAACTGAATAAGTAAGCTTGCCTTTAGGGGATACCCGGACATACAAACCATCTCGGTCTGCTTTAACCAGTTCTTTTGCTCGTTCTTTCTTAAGCTGGGCTTTTAACCATGATTCTGTGAGAGCCATAATTTGTTCTCCATTTCATTGCATTGAATGAATGGGTACAAATTAATTTTCAGGTCTTTATCACGCGAATTTTGTACCTAAATTTGTACCTATTTCTCGTGACTCAGCATGTCAAAGCAAGGCTTTAGGAGTCAATACGACAACCCGCGACACGATGTATCTTTTTGTTTTTATTATTATTTATGTCGCTTGATGACTCAGGCTGTCTTAGGCCTCCAAGTCGGGGTGCGAGATGATAGCAAACGTGCGTCTCTTGTTGATTTCATTGAGAAAATTGCTATCACCCATACCGCTCATACCCTAGTTTGTACTTAAATTTGTACTTGTTCGTTACATTACCCTTGCGGGGCCGAAAAGCGCGCTATTCTACCGAATAAGCACTGCGCCATAAATTATTACGCCAAAATATCTGTCAGTTTTTCTAACGCTAGTTTGTGTTTTTTCTCTGGCATCTTAGCCAGATTGATCTGCTTCCATTTAATCGCTGGAAGCTCGCTGACACCCTCTAAATCAAGTAGCGCCCAATCCGGTTCTCGGCTCTTAAACGACAGCAAAAAGCCTTTTTCAGTATCCGTTAGCCCTTGGTGAATAAGTTCAACCAAGCGCTCTCTAACAGCCTCCAGCTCTTCTAGCGACACGTCCGTCTCAGCCATGCTTGCAAACTCACCTGCATAGATAGCTGATATATCTTTGTACTGAGGCCTGAGCAATTCGGCCATTGGGCGATTATGGCTCGATAAATACACTAGAAAGGCTTTTCGAATTTCATCGGTTAAACCTTCGTTTTCGAGCAGCCATTTAATATCGAACAAATCTCGTGGGTGCTGTCTATCCAGTGCCGCACACATTTTTCCGGCATATAGATCGGCGAGAGCCACCACTGGCATTTCAACGTAGCCAAATTCATCTTCTACCGCTGCGCACACTTCCATAAGCTGCGGCTCGTAAACTGTGCCACGCAATACCGGTGACAGTTCCACCTTAATCTGCACACCATTACGTGCAACGATAAGTCTCAACGAATCACGTTTCGATTTATGAGCTTCAGTTAGCTCCGCGTCTTTAAACGCCGCTTTTAAATCAGCACTAATAGAATCCAATGCTTCGCGGATTTCCTGCAAGGCCTCATCACGGCCTTTCATGGGCAGATAAACAAGATCAATATCAACAGATAATCGCGGGAACTCTCTTACAAAGAGATTTATTGCTGTTCCGCCTTTAAGTGCAAAGCATTCTTGTTTCGCAACAAAAGGCATAACCTGCATTAATAGTTGCACTTGTTTGTAGTAAATACTGTTCCTATCCATCCTTGTGTCTACCTTCTGCCATATGTGATGGCACCGTGATCAGATAATCCGTATCGAGCTTGCCGCCTTTAGCCACGACACGCTTGCCTGATCCCAAATCGTAATCTTCGACGTTCAGCTTGCCAAACCAAGGATAGTTTTGACGTTTTGCCAGCCAAAAGAATAGCCGCTTAGCTTTTACACTCTTACAAGCCTTCAAAAGAGCATCGAGTTTTCTGGGCGATAAGTTCACTAAGCCCTGCATTAACTCATCGGCATGCTCAAAGGTCACACCGTCTGGCAAATCCACCAACAATTCTAATATTGCTTTCTCTGGGCATGAAAAATACACCGGCGGTAACTCGGTCTCCCACTCATGCTCTTTGATAAAAGACTTATTATCCAGAACTGAGTCCGGCCACAGCTTGCTTGCGCTATGACCTTCAAATTCCACAGGTAGCGACAAGCGTGCTAACCATGTCGGTAATTTACCCGCCGCGTATAAATGAATACGCGGCTTTTTGCCTAACGACAGATACTGCGACAGGCCAGATAAAGAAAGGGCAGATAAGCCCCCAACCACTATTGCCCTGCCCTCAGCATGCTCCATACGCTGCATTGAGGCCACGACACCCTCCCAGCTCACAGAGCGGGAATACTGGCTATATACCCCTGTCGCTAGTAGCAATAAGGTTTCGGTTTTCACCGCATTATCTATGGCATGAGCACTCAAGCCCTGATCTACCAGCCACTTTTTGGTAGCCAACATGCCATAAGGTAGAAGCGCCTTAAGGGGCTCCTTATACGCCCCTTTCACGCCTTCATCTTTCGATATCGGGTTATTAGCCAAGTGCGCTGCCTTTCTTTCAATTTTTGGCTTTTAGGCACTGCACCCGCACCAAGGGTTTACCAAAATCCTATTTTACGGCGAATATCGCCGTGAATTTCAATATATATAAACTAACACAAGTATCTATAGTTTATCAATAATGATTTTTACGGCGAATATCGCCGTAAAAGCGCAAACAAATAAACCGACAAGGTTTATAAAATAGCCATTATTGGTACTGACAGTACCGATATGCGGCATTATTTAAACTTTTGGGGCTCAGCCTTGGCGGGATCAGGAGACAAGATACGCGAAGTATGAGCGACATAGGCGAAGCCTCTTAAGCCCCAAAAGCGCGGGCAGTTAAGCCCCGGCCGAGGCAGAGGCAATTCCGGTTAATGATTCCAAAATACATTTACGTCATGGTTTCCAATCTCAAGGAGTCGTGACTAGATTGGTGGTGACTGATGCCTCTTACACCACTCTGTGAGCCTAACGTGCTCACCACCGACGCCATAAGGCCATACTCGTAGGCGTTATGTGCTTTGCCTTTACCCACACAGTAAAGGTCGAATTCATGTCACCGGTTCTTGTCTGTGTCGTGCGTGGATTGAGAAAGCATTTGTGCATCATGCGCAATGTTTTCTTTTTTCTACGCTAAACGGCCTCTGCTAATGTGCCTCGCAACCCGCGCAATCGGATTCTTGTGATGGTTCTTAAACACTTGAATGCGCGCCGGGCTTTGCCGCTCTGCGGCTTTTTGCGAAGACAGCAACTTCGCAAACGCAGTTCTTTCTCTTCTTCGACAGCGACGTTAGTCAGAGCATGAGCCGCAAGGGAAACTGTTGTGATAATGCGGTTGCTGCGAGTTTATTTGGCACGATCAAGACAGAGCAGGCTAACCATGAATGGCACCAAGCGCAACAGAAGTAGGCACGAGTTTAGTTCAATAGATCGCAGCCTTTTCATCGACGACAGGGGTATTCTTATCTATTCAATATATCGTCGGCACAACTTGAACAGCAAGTAGCATCTACCCTTATCTGTTTTTTGCGACACCGGTCATTCATTGAAATGTCCGTGGCTTGATCCCATGTTCAATTAGATAGTGGCTCCGCTAACAGTCTGCTCCGTTAGATGCGTTTGATCTAGATCATCGCGATCACCTATCCAACTCAACAGATAAAAAAATATTAATTTCCGCCCTTGAAAAATAGACCATTGAACCTATTTACAGGGTAACGGCGAGTCTTCCATAAGATCGCCAACCTGGCCAGATGGCCCATTATTTTTGTTGCTTCAATAGGAGAATAGATGATGAACAGAATAGATTTGACACCTTTATACCGCAACAGCGTTGGTTTTGACCGCTTTGGTTCAATGTTAGACACTGCCTTCCACACAGAACAAAATGGCAGCAGTTATCCACCCTACAACATTGAAGTGGAAGAAGAAAATCGCTACGCCATCAGTCTGGCTGTTGCTGGCTTTACCGCTGAAGATTTAGAGATTGAGGTAAAAGAAGGCGTATTAACCGTTCGCGGTCGTAAAGCGGAGGAGGAGCAAGAGCGGCATTATCTGCATCATGGGATCGCAAACCGCGCCTTCCAGCGTAAATTTAACTTGGCAGAATATGTGAGAGTGGCAGAAGCAGATCTCACTAACGGTATGCTGACTATTCGCTTGCTTCGTGAATTACCTGAAGCCATGCGTCCGGTACAGATCCCGATTCAACAATCTTCAAAATCCATTGAAGGTAAAGTGGAAAGGCACTAATTGAGTCTCCCTATATGGGTGGCGCCCAGCGCCACCCACTACTGATTCTGACACTATTACGGAGGAGTAAACTATGGATCTGGGTCAACTCAAACCATGGAACTGGTTTAAACACGAACAAGGTGAGGACAACACGGCGATACCGGTCAAGCGCGGCGAACATGTCGGTACACTTGACACCTCCAGTAATCTGTCGCGCCATCCGCTGCTGCAGTTACAGAGAGAAATGGATCGCTTGTTTGAAAATTCACTATCTCGATATGGGTTTCCTTCCTTATCCAATCTACTCAATCGAGACAAGAGCTGGGCAAGCGGCACGCCCTTTACACCGGATCTCAACATTTCCAGTGATCAAGAAGGCTATCAGATTGAATTAGAAGTTCCTGGCATGAAAGAGTCTGATATCTCTATTGAGGTGAAAGCAGACACTTTGTTCATACAAGGGGAGAAAAACGAAGACAAAGAAATCAAAGATCGTCATTTTTACCGTGTGGAACGTGCCTACGGCCAATTTCAGAGAACGCTCGCCCTACCGGATGATGCCAATGCTGATGAAATTCAGGCTCACTTAAGCGATGGTGTTCTGACTCTCGTTATTCCTCGCTCTCATATCACAGATAACGAGGTGAAAAAGATCTCCATCAACAACTAATACCCAGTTTGCAGGCAGATTTGAACTCTGCCTGCCTTTTTGAATCCTATGTCACTTACGACGACATAATATCCAAATGACTGTTCAATTGAATTGCTTTTAAGCTACACAAGCACACAACAAAAAATTGAAAAAATGATCTGGCCGCGATCACTTAGCCACTTCTGACTGACTGGCGCACTTGATGCAGTGATCCGCATCAGGCAGTATATTCAAACGCTCGCGATTGATGGCTTCACCACAAATGGTGCACAAGCCATAAGTTCCTTGTTTCAAACGTTTAAGCGCACGATCAATGGATTGAATCTCAGCTTTAGCCTCTATTAACAATCCCTCAAGCACTTCATCATTTTCCCGTTCTGTGACCTGCTCGGCAAAATCAGCATCCACTGCTTTACTTAGATCTTTGCTGATGGCTTCCGCTTTTTTCAATAGCTCTGATTTTCTTTGTTTAAATTTGTTTTCTAATGAGGGATCGGTCATATCAAATTCCAAATAAATGTAGCCAAAATTTAGCCTGTTGCCACCTACATGAATCAACTGTCAGTAATATAAAGAGAACGCATCAAATTTAACTCTGATTACCCTAAATTACAATTAAACTGAGTGTTTCATTTCTCAATCTAGTGGCGCGGTATTGAAGAATTCAGTCACTATTTTTGATCTATATCTGCTGAAAAATATTGATAGGAGTAAACTATCACAATCAAACGATTCATACTTTGAGATAGGCCAAATTGTGCAATTTTCATCGGCTCTTCGTTATCAGAGTCAAAAGCAGAAACTTATTGAAGACATTCAGTCACAGGTGACATGGTGCCGTAAAGAGCTTGGATTCGATCACCTCAATCGTTCCGTTATAGACGCATTGCAATCCGTACCCAGGGAGGCGTTCGTACCTGAGGATTATCAGTATGCCGCCTACGACAATCGTCCTTTACCAATAGGAGGTGGCCAAACAATCTCCCAACCCTTCATCGTCGCCATCATGACACAGATGCTGGATCCCAAACCGTCAGACACTATATTAGAGATAGGCACCGGCTCCGGCTATCAAGCCGCCATTTTGGCCTCCTTGGTCCATCATCTGTATAGCATCGAATTGGATCCCGTTCTGGCCGATCGCGCGACGCAGACACTAGCGCAACTGGGGATAAAGAATGTCACCGTTAGACAGGGGGATGGTTCTGACGCTTGGCCGGAAGGCGGACTTTTTGATGGGATCATTGTAACTGCGGCGGCAGAAAAGATTGCGCAACCATTAGTACAGCAGCTGAAGGTGGGCGGTCGTTTAGTGATCCCACTAGGTAAACAATCGCTAGATCAAAAGTTATGTCTCTTTTTGAAACAAACCAATGGTGACATGCATTGCCAACCGACCTTATCCGTTGCATTTGTGCCCTTCAGGGGCAAGATCCAATCCGCCAATTACAGTGATCATCGTTGAACCCATGTCTATCACTCTAGTGAAAGCCATTCATATCGCCACAGTGATCCTATCTGGGATGGGATTCTTTGTACGGGGAGTGTGGATGATTAATCAGTCTCCTTTAAGAAATCATGCAATAGTTAAGATCGCACCTCATGTCAACGATACTCTGTTACTGCTCAGCGCCGTCACATTGGCTTATTTACTCAACATCTCACCCTTTACCCACGCTTGGTTGGCGGCAAAATTGATAGCATTGGTGGTTTATATCATCTTAGGTATGGTGGCGTTCCGCTTTGCAAAAACAGACGCTGGACGCACGATGGCTTGGATTGGCGCCATGTTCACTTTTGCCTATATGGTCAACACGGCCATTCATAAACAGGTTTGGATAGGCACTTTACAGTAAAGGAACCCCTGATTAAGTTCTTTTACTTAAATA
Organism: Thiotrichaceae bacterium; assembly: GCA_041940025.1. Lineage (GTDB taxonomy): Bacteria > Pseudomonadota > Gammaproteobacteria > UBA5859 > UBA5859 > UBA5859. The sequence continues at coordinate 20,821 of JBGTSY010000003.1, forward strand.
CTTCGGCCTGCTCATCAAACTGAGACTTGATGCCATTGCAGACCAAATCACATACATCAAATATAAAGGGTGCCTGAATGGAAAAGAATGCGTTATTTCCTTGTTGTCGACGCCTGACTAATCCGCTGGCACGGAGTAAGGATAGGTGTTTTGAGACATTGGATTGAGTGCCGCCGGTCGCTTCCACTAACTCACTGACAGTGCGTTCACCTTGCTGTAACTCATGCAGGATCCTGAGCCGCATCGGATCGCTCAACACTTGAAACTGGCGTGCCACCTGCTCGAGCAACTCATCTGATAATTCATTATTATCAATCACTTAAGTATACCTCTGGTTATTTTCTCCCAGGCGTCAACCGGCCATTTCGAGGAACTTACCTAGTTTAGCTCAAATTACCTCTTGAATAAATCCTTTTATGACTATATAGTCATATAGTAATTACATCAAGCCGGAGCCGGTGCACCATGCAACACAAATTGACACACATCTCCCTTAATCATCCAAAAAAGATCTTCCTGTTCATTGCAGTGATCACACTGTCCCTCTCCACAACCTTTCCACTGGTTCAAGTGGATACGGATCCGGAGAACATGCTGCCAAGCACACAACAAGATAGAGTTTTCCATCAACAGGCCAAAGAACGTTTTACGCTCCATGACATGATTGTAGTGGGGATCATTAACGACCCTCACCCAGAGGGTATCTACAATCCATTAACATTGGCCAATCTGAAAAGCTTAACGGACGAGATTGCCTATATTGAAGGTGTCATCCCTCAAGACATCTTATCCCTGAGCACGGTGGACAACATTAGTCAGGAAGGATCAGGTACGATTCGATTCCAATGGATGATGGCCAACGCACCGGAAGACGAAGAGGGCGCTCAGAGAATTGCAGAAGCAGTCGAGCGACTACCTATGTTCCAAGACAGTTTGGTCTCTGGTGACGGTAAAGCAGCAGCCATTTATGTACCTATAGAACATAAAGATCAGAGCTATCGAATTGTACAGGAAATCAAGTCTCTTATAAGTGAATTGAATACGCAGTCGGCATACCACATTACTGGTTTACCAGTGGCAGAAGATACCTTTGGTGTAGAGATGTTTATTCAGATGGCTATCACTGCACCGGCGGCAGCAGCCGTGATTTTCTTATTAATGTGGTTTTTCTTCCGCAGCTTTTATTTAATTTTAGCGCCGATGTTAATTGCCATAGCGACTGTACTGATCACCATGGGGTTACTGATAGGATCAGGGTTCACCCTGCACATAATGGCGTCCATGATCCCTATTTTCCTAATGCCCATAGCGGTGGTGGATTCAGTACATATTCTATCTGAATTCAGCGATCTCTATAAAAAAGGTTCAGATCGCAAAGTCGTCATCCAAGATGTGATACAGGATCTCTTCCGGCCCATGTTATTTACCTCACTCACATCCAGTGTTGGTTTCGCTTCCTTGGCTATCACTCCGATTCCACCGGTGCAGGTGTTTGGATTATTCGTTGCGTTTGGAATCATGCTCGCGTTTCTTCTCACCATCCTATTCATACCCGCCTATGTCGTGACTTTATCGCCTCGGCGTTTCGAGCAAATCCAACGCACACATCAAAACCATACTACTGGAACCATGGATCGCATCTTAGAATGGCTGGGTCGTTTTACGATTGGACGACAAAAGACGATTGTGTTTCTGTCTGTGGTGTTGGTGGTGATCAGCGCGATGGGCATTAATAAGATTTCAATAAATGACAACCCCGTGCGTTGGTTTAAAAGCAATCATGATATTCGTGTGGCTGATCGAGTACTGAATCAACACTTTGCTGGAACCTACAACGCATTCATCGTGCTCAGTGACGACAACACACCCGTCGCACAGCAACAATTTGCAACTAAAGTCGCCAAACTTTTGGAACAAACCGGACCAGCCGCAGCAAATCTTGCAGAGAAATTACAGCAGATAGATGCCGCAGCAGGATCCAGTGATTTTTATCAGCAACTTTCAGTTTGGGCAATGGCAGTGGATGACGAATTGTATACCGCCGATGAAGAAGATCTGGCTTTTTGGCAGACCCTACTGCACTTAATTGAGAGAACGCAAGCTGATCTCAAGCGTTTCCAAAGCCCTGAAATTTTACTGTACATGCAACAATTGCAAACAACATTAGACGCCCATCCTGTTGTCGGAAAAAGTAATTCAGTGGTAGACATGGTTCGGACCGTCTACCGCGAGCTGAAAGGCGGAGAGACGGAATATTATCGCATACCTCCGACTCAAAATGGCGTGGCGCAAACACTATTAAGTTATCTTTCCTCTCATCGCCCGCAGGATCTGTGGCGCATGGTGACGCCCGATTATCAAAGCGCCAACATATGGCTGCAACTAAACAGTGGCGACAATCAAGACATGATTGCAGTGATGCAAGCAGTGGACGATTTCACCTCTACTCATCCGCTACCTGAGGGGATGCAACTGGATTGGGCTGGGCTCACCTACATTAACGTTGTGTGGCAGGAGGAAATGGTAGTTGGCATGGTCAATAGTCTGCTCAGCGCCTTTGGGGTGGTATTTATCATGATGATAATTCTTTTTCGTTCTCCACTCTTTGCGCTGCTGGCAATGTTACCGCTGACGCTCACAATCGCTACCATCTATGGCATCATCGGTTGGATTGGCAAGGATTACGACATGCCGTTAGCGATCCTCTCCTCTCTTACGTTAGGTCTCTCCATTGACTTCGCCATCCACTTTGTGCAACGAGCACGTAGTCTCTATCAGGAGCAGGCAGATTTTGGCTTCGTGATGAAAGATATGTTCAAAGAGCCTGCAAGAGCGATTAGCCGCAATGCGATCATTATCGCACTGGGATTTCTGCCTCTCTTGGCGGCACCGTTGATACCCTATAATACAGTAGGCATCTTTCTAGCAGCGATCATGGCCATCTCCTGTGTCGCCACGCTCACCCTATTACCTGCGTTGATGGCGCGATTCAAACATTGGCTATTTAAGCCAACGACAAAGACAGTCATACACGAAAATAACGTTAACTCTCATTCTAAATAAAGGAAACCTAATGATGCCAAAACAGATAGGGTTATATTTTTTATTGTTGTTGCTGACGATCACTCATTCCCACGCGCAAACCGATCTAGATGCGGATACCATTATTCACCAATCTAACCTAGCGGGTATGTATGCGGGTGAGGACGGTCGAGCGGAAACGAGAATGACTATCGTCGATAATAAAGGTCGTAAACAGATCCGGCAGTTTGTCATCCTCCGCCGAGATCGCAAGGATGGAGGCGATCAGGATTTCTTTGTCATTTTCAGTCGTCCTGCAGATGTGCGCAATACGATTTTCTTGGTATCTAAAAAAGTGGATTCCGAAGACGATCGGTGGTTGTATTTACCAAATCTCGATCTGGTAAAACGCATTGCCTCGGGGGATAAACGAACCAGTTTTGTTGGCTCTCACTTTTTTTATGAAGATGTTTCCGGGCGACTTCCAGACGAAGATCATCATCAGCTAATTGAGACCACAGAGACCCATTTCATAATCGACAGTCAACCCATAGACAGGGATGCGGTAGAGTTCCAATCCTATCGACTCTGGATAAATAAAGAAAATTATCTGCCTGAACGGGCCGACTATTTTGATAAACAAGGAGAAGTCTATCGCCAAATTGAAGCTTTAAAAATAGAACAGATCCAGGGGTATCCCACTATTACCAAAATGAAGGTGAGCGACTTACGCAGTGGCGGCTCCACGATTAACGAAATGCGTTTTATTCAATATGATATTGGATTACCAGAAGAGATATTTTCTGAGCGCTCCTTACGTCACCCTCCTCGTCAGTGGCTAACACGGCCGAAGAAGTAAGCAGATGAAGTCAATAAAATACATCCTGCTGCTTTTCGCATTATTCTCTCTTAGTCCAGTCGCAATAGGCGATGAAGACTGGGGGGAGGATCCCTGGGAAGAGGATGCATCCTCTTGGTGGTCATACTGGCGCACCACTCTCTCTGTAGGGGCAGGCTCTCGCCTAAAAAACAATCCTGTACTTTCTTCGGATCTCACACTGGCTGAATCTCGGGTGCAATTGCAACGAGAAGATACCTTTGCACGTGTCGCCACCCGGCTACAACTGGATGGTGTCATAGACGAAGTGAGCGGCGATCTCTTCGGTCGGGTGCGTGAACTATCTGTCTCTTTCCCTGTGGGTGACGCCCTCAATATACGCATGGGCCGTCAAATTCTCACTTGGGGAACCGGTGATTTACTCTTTATCAATGATCTCTTCTCCAAGGATTGGCGTTCTTTCTTTGGCGGACGTGATTTGAAATATTTGAAGGCGCCTTCGGATGCGATAAAAATCAGTTATTTCACATCCTGGGCAAATTTAGACTTGGTCTGGAGCCCACGGTTTGATAGCGATCGATACCTCACTGGGGAGGTTTTTTCATTCTTTTCTCCACTTACCGGCGCCCTCTATGGGGCACCGCCCCGTCTACACGCTCATGCGCCGAAACAGGATGAGTGGGCATGGCGACTCAGTGAAGAGTGGCGCAATACTGAGTGGGCGCTATACGGCTATCGTGGATTTTTTAAACGACCTTTAGGCGTCGCAGCGCAGTCCGTGAATGCCAGCCTAATCCTAGTCCCCTTTTTCCCAAAGCTTTCAGTCATCGGCGCGAGTGCACGTAGAGCCGTGGCGCAGGGCATCGGTTGGATTGAAGTGGGACGATACCACTCCAGGGAGGATAACTCAGGCAAAGATCCACTGATACCCAATAGCCAGGACCGCTTTCTTCTCGGTTACGAACAGGAGCTACTCCCTAAACTCACCAGCAGTGTACAAATTTACTTGGAACACCAGCGTCAGTATCGCTCGCTAATCAATGGTGCCTTGCAACCACAGTTTGAGCCAGAGGAGTGGCGTCAAGTGGTTACTTTGAGATTAAGCTACCGACTCATGCAGGAAAAGCTACATCTGCATTGGTTTAGCTTCTATTCTCCCAGTGACAAGGATTATTATCTACTTCCCTCCCTGAACTATCGCTTTAGTGATCAGCTTCAGTTCGATTCAGGACTGAATCTGTTCGGTGGATCAGATAACCACACTTTTTTTGCTCAGTTAGAAGAGAATAGCAACTTATATGGTCGGGTCACTTGGTACTTTTAGTGTTGATTTAATGTGCTGATTTCCTCTCTGTAGATCAGAGTAAAAAGTGGCAGCACGGCCATTGCGCCCAGGACATCTGCTAACATATCTTTTTGAGCGTCCCATTGATCCCCCTGCGATCCCAATACCGCTAAACCTGCATCCGGTTGTGCAAAGATAGCGAACACCCATTCAACTATTTCATAGGCGCCAGCGACGGTGAAAATGGCAAATATTGAGAACAGATATAAAATGCTTGAGTGGTTCACCCATCTCTTTTTTAACAGTAACTCGGCGATGGGGTATGCATAGAAACCTACAGTAAAGTGGGCGATACGATCATAATGATTACGTTCAAATCCGAAAAAATCAGTCACCATATCGAACGGTACTCTGGAAAAAGTGAAATGCCCGCCCACTGTGTGCATCACCAGTAGACAAGACATAAAGAAATAGCTTAGCGCTGAGAATTGGTGAATTCTGTGCACAGCCAATATGGAGCCAAAGAGGATCCACATTGGTATGTTTTCTGCCCACCAGACCGCTCTATCGTAGGGATCGATTGCACACACCGTGAAGACGGCGAAATATACAGTGATAAAAATTATCAAAGATGGATTGTTCATAGACACTCAATAATCACTCACTTTACTCAATGATGAGTTAAATCAATCATCCCAAACAATTCTGCCTTTGTTTGGGAAGGTTTCTATAGATCGCAGCTGTGATATCACATCAATCGTGAGTTAACTTTTTTGCATTGATTCACTGTTCACTGCACACCAGATAATAAAAAACACACTCAAAACGCTCCAATGAATAGTTCACTCATGCAATGATTGTTTCTCCTCTAAGCCACTCGAATGCATGTACCTCCCCAGCATGGGCGATTGAACAGACTAGCACTGGCCCTACCGCTTATCAATCGAGCTGCGCAGGGTGTCATGGGGAAGTCCCGCACAAAGCCGTCATCACATCCAGTGACGCCATCAGAAAGCGCCCCCCATCAGGGGTGGGTGAAAAAAGGTTATCTCAATGAATTTTTTCAACGACAGGACTCTGTGGTTGCGATTCTAGACTGGGTGAATCAACCCGATGCTATCAAAGCGCGCATACATCGCACTGTTATTCGATTCGGTTTAATACCATCACCCGATATTGATGAATACAGCACTCAACTCATTGCTGATTTCATTTTTGATATAGACTGCACTGACCACATGGATCATGGCATGTCAATGCAATCAGTCGAAGTGTGGCACACATCTTATGCAGTGGTGCTGTGGGGACCATCGGCACCACTCATCATCGCTCTTCGCTGCGTGATCGGTATCAAGAGTTTTATTGTTACAATTGACTATTTATTAGAATAACGGTGGCCACAATTGGGACAAAGATCGCTTTTTTCCCAGCTCTCTCGAGGCACCGGCGCTTCACATTTTTCACATTGCTTCGTACCAGTTGCGATTAGGCTTTTATCTACGCTGATTCGTTGGTCAAAGATAAAGCACTCCCCCTGATAGAAATCGTCACCACATTGCTTAAAGTAATTTAATATGCCGCCATCTAATTGATACACCTGTTTAAATCCTTGTGCGACCATAATGGGGGCCGCTTTTTCACAACGGATCCCGCCAGTACAGAAGGTGACTATCGGCAGCTCTTTGTCCAACCCAGCCGCTTCAACTTTTTCTGGAAATTGACCAAATGTCCTTAATCCTAAATCAACTGAATTTTCAAAAGTGCCAAAACCCAACTCAAACTGGTTACGTGTGTCCAAAACTATAAAATCTCGGTTTTCCTCATACCACTGTTTTAACTCCTGGGGGGAAATTCGTTGCGCTTGTTTATGAGGCAAGTCTTGAAATTTTTTTCCTACCGCAATGATCTCTTCTTTGACTTTTATCCATAATCGACGATAGGGGATCTGCGTCGCAGAGGCGTGTCTAAATTCAATTTCCGAGAATTCTTTTGAAGAATGAAGCGTCTTCAAAAAGGTATCAATGCTTTGTTGCTCACCGGCTAAATTGACATTAATACCTTCGGGAGCCAATAAAACCGTTCCCTTTAGCACCAAGTCGTTGCAGATGTGTTGCAATGTTTTTTGCCACTGTTCGAGTTGATCTAATTGAGTGAATAGATAACCCGAAATGACGTCAATTGGCTTATGATTCTGACTCACCACGATATTCCTATTAGCTTGCTGTTAACCTAAAAAAATGACGCGCCACCTCGGTGGTTTGTTTGGCCACCGTATCAGCAGATTTTCCTGTGGCCAGCGCAATGCGATCCACCACGTGCGCCAAATACATCGGTTCGTTTCGTCGTTCTTTTGGTTTGGGATGCAAATCTCGCGGTAATATATAGGGCGCGTCGGTCTCAACCATTAATCTATCTTCCGGAATGTCCCCAATAAAATCCAATAAATGTGTGCCTCTACGCTCATCACAGATCCATCCGGTAATGCCAATGTACAGATCGAGTTCCAGGCATTGCTTTAATTCTGCTTGGCTTCCGGTAAAACAGTGAAGTACGGCCGGTGGCATAATATCAACAGCACTTTTCAATATATCTATAAAGCGTTGATGTGCCTCCCGACAGTGTAAGAATAGGGGCATCTGTAACTCGATGGCCAACTCAAGATGGGCCTCAAAAGATCGCTCCTGCTCCTTAGGGGTCGAATAGTGACGAAAATAATCCAAACCAGTTTCACCCACGGCCACCACCTGCGGATATGAGAGTAGATCTTTCAGTACACTAATCGTTTGCACATTAAAATCGGCCGCATGGTGGGGGTGGACGCCCGCAGTACTGTAGAGTGAATGCTCACTTTGTCGCGCCAATTCGGCAGCTTTTTCGCTACTGACTTCCGTACTGCCGGTGATCACCATTTGTGACACACCATGCACTAGCGCACGATGAATCACCTGATCTCTATCCGCATCGAAGGAATCGTGTGCTAAATTAACACCTATATCTACTAAAGGCTCTGTAGAGATAGCGTAGGTCACTATATTTTCCAGATGATTAAAAAATGGAGTGCATGATACCACTGCTTACAGGAGGTCTCGATATCCTTCAATGCAAAAATTAGCCCCACCGGAATCTATCGAATCTTTGCTGCTCCGGGCAAACGCCCTGAGCGGACGCACGCTCGCAGACATCGCTGCAGACTGCCATGCGCCTGTTCCTCACTCACAGAAACAAGCAAAGGGCTGGATAGGCCAATTATTGGAATCGGCGCTGGGAGCGGACGGCGGCAGTCAGGCCATTCATGATTTCTTGGCATTGAATGTGGAATTGAAGAGTCTTCCCATTGCCGAAAGCGGATATGCACGAGAATCTACCTACGTGTGCACGGTGCCGCTCACGGATCTAATTAGCTGCTCCTGGCCGGAAAGCTGGATAGCACGTAAATTACAACAGGTTCTGTGGATCCCTGTTGAAGCTTTTCGCCACCAGTCAATAGCTGAAAGACGTGTCGGCCAACCGATTTTTTGGCGGCCAAACTCATGGGAATCCTCTGCGCTTCAGGCCGATTGGGAAGAACTAGTCGAACTCATTGCACTAGGTGACATCGAAGAACTCAATGGACACTTTGGGCAATATTTGCAGATCAGACCAAAAGCGGCTCATTCCCGCTCCAGACGCATGAGTATCAGCCACAGTGGGTACAACAGTCTCACCTTACCCCGGGGTTTCTATCTCAGACCTCAATTCACTAAGGTCATACTCGACACGTACCTCTATGCACTTTAGCCATTAGCCGCATTCAACGAGCGGACAGCTGGCTACCCCAGCCTCAGACGATAATGATCGCTGATCTCTCCGACGGCTAGGCTCCTGCATATTTGTCTTTGACAGACAAGGTATGAAAAATACCAAATATAAAAACTTGCCCTGCGTCTGCTTTCGCCTGATCTCCCGCATCTTTATGTTTATTAAAAAAGAGCATCGCCTCAAATGCGTGGGTCAAAATCAGTAACACTAAACCAATTTTCAACGGACCAGCCAGCCCACCCATTGGCGATACTAAATTGAGAAAAAGAATGACCCATAAACCCAAGGTCGCTATTTTTCCACCGGTTAACATTTGCGGTGACATGCACTCCTCCTTTGTGGCTGACTCATTGTTATCGGATCGCGTGAATGTCACGCGCGCCTCGTATAGTACGTATGTTGCCAAATAAAGAAAAGCCGATGGGGTTGCCCCTCATCGGCATGAATCGAGCACTAAGTTATTATCATTATTCGCACTCTGCTAAAAACAGACGACTGACCTGACTGACTGTGATTTTTCAGATGCAGATTGACCGCCCGCTTTTCAGCGTCTCTTGTTCAGAAGTTGGCTCCGCGCTCCCAGGCCTAATCTACACCCGCAAGAAGCTTGAAAAGACGCAATACAACTTATTGTTTTATATATTATTTTATAAATAGGGTTGTTGTTTACCCCGGTTTGCTATTTGCAAAAGTTCTGCCAAAGGTAGCCAAATCACTCAACTCAATTGTGTAGTCGAGCAGACCAATGAGTTAAGCAATTGTTTTTGATAAATTATTGGTGCAACCAAATTAGTCGCTTAAAACACTCTTTGTGACTATTTGGGCAATTTTGATTCGCAGATCAGAGACAATTGGAAAATAACTTGACAGTTAATCGCTTAAATATCGATTTATTCGCTTTAATTGTAAAAAATTTCAACAGATCTATGAGTATCTTTCCCCCTGAATTGTCGCAATCAGCGTGCGTGTACCCGCGTTTTCGCGATGCTCTCCTAAATAGATACCTTGCCAAACACCCAAATTAAAACGACCTTCGCAGATGGGTAGAGTCAACTCGTTGCCCAATAACACTGTTTTAATGTGAGCAGGCATATCGTCGCTTCCCTCGAGCGTGTGTTTAAAATAATCTGAATTTTCTGGAGCTAGACGATTGATAAACTGCAACAAATCTGCGCGTACGTCGGGATCTGCATTTTCGTTCAAAGACAGAGATGCAGAGGTGTGTTGCAATAAAAGATGAACGAGCCCGAGACGAATGTCTTTTAGATCGGGTAGGTTTTGCTCAATTTCCGCCGTCACCAGATGGAATCCTCTGG